>JBMOOJ010000089.1:0-91166 GCA_049323835.1 Pseudomonadota bacterium
GGAGCGGCCGGGTTATACACAGGCTCCGCCGCCGCCGCCAGTTGCAAATCGGCCTTGCGCCTCAACATCTTACGCGCAAAATTGAGGGGCCCAAAGAACAACGGGGCAAATGGGCGGGTTTTTGCGGTGGCCGAGGCCGAACTCGACGACGTTTTTATCGACGACATCAAGCTGCAAGCGGCCGATGGCCATTCGCTTGCGGCGACGCTGTTTCTGCCGCGCCGCGCCAAGCGCAAGCAGGCGATTCTGATCAACTCGGCCACCGCCGTTCCCCGCAAGATCTACAAGGGGTTCGCGAGCTATCTCGCCGGCCGCGGCGCGGCGGTTCTGACTTACGACTATCGCGGCATCGGCGGTTCGCGGCCGAAATCGCTGAAGGGATTTCAGGCAACGATGAGCGACTGGGCGCGTCTCGATGCGACCGCCGCGATCGACTGGATGCGCACGCGCTACAAGGAACATCCCCTCAACGTGGTCGGACACTCGTTCGGTGGACAGGCGGTCGGCCTCGCTCCGAACAACACCGAGATTCAGCGCGCCCTTTTCATCGCGGCGCCGGCCGCCCACTGGCGCAAGTTCGCCTCACCGGAACGCTATCGCGTCTATGCGATGCTCCGTCTCGGCCGGCCGCTGGTGCAACTGATCGGTTATCTTCCAGGCCGCCTCGGCATCGGCGAAGACATGCCGAAGGGTGTGTTCCTCCAGTGGTCGTCGTGGGTGATGAACCCGCGCTATTTCTTCACCGACGAGACCCTCGAAGGCCGCGGCAACTTCGAGACGTATCGCGGCGAGCTGCGCGCGTTCTGCATCACCGACGATCTGTGGGCGACGCGGCCCGCGGTCGAGAGTCTCTGCTCGGGATTCACATCGATCGAGCCGCAGATCGTCGACATCGTGCCGAAGGACAACGATGCCGGCCAGATCGGCCACTTCGGCTTCTTCCGGCCGCAGCACCGCACCACGCTCTGGCGCAAGGCCGGCGACTGGCTGTTCGACGAGGCGGAAGTTATCGAACCTGTCGCGGCGCCAGTGGAAGCGGCCAAACCCGACGAGCCCGCAGCGGCCGCGCATGCGACGCAAGCTCCAAAGGAGGCGGGAAAGCGCGAAGCGACTGCGACGGAGAGCCCAGCCACCACCACTCCACCCGCAAAGACTGAAACGTCTGCCGATACCGCGACGCCGGCACTCACCGCCGACGCGAAGCCCGCGGACGCGATCGAGATCAAGACGCAGGCGCAACCGGCGAACGTCGATACGGCAGATGTCGAGCGCCTGCTGACGCGCTTTCACGAATTGCAGACGCAGCGGTCACCGGCGGCGGGAAGTTCGGCAAGCTCACTATAGCTTCGTCATGGCCGGGCATAGCCGTTCGAAGAACGGCGTCGCTTCACTCGCCTATGTCCCGGCAATCCAGCTTTCTTTGGGGCTGCTTTGAAGATGGGTGCCCGGGTCAAGCCCGGGCATGACGACGGAGAAAGAGCCTCATTCGACTGACCTCATTCCGGTCAGGCTTCAGGATGCGCGCCCTCCTCCGTCATCCTGAGAGCCTGTCCCGGACCTGATCCGGGATGCGAGCGGAGCGAGCCTCGAAGGATGACGGCCATCGCAAGCGCACCCTTCGAGGCTCGTCGCTACGCGCCGAGCACCTCAGGGTGACGGAGCAGAGTGACGCGCGAGATCGGCGTCATCCTGAGGCGCGAGCCGCCCTGATGTTCTCCGGGAGTTGGCAGTATTTGGGCGGCGAGCCTCGAAGGATGCGCCGCACGGGTGCTTCGGAGTGCTCGCATAGCGGCCGAGCTGCCACTCGCCTACTCCGCCGCCTCGCGGACATAGCGCGCAAACGGTTTGCGCATCGTCACCAGTTCTTCGGCCGCGGTCGGGTGCACCGCCATGGTCGCGTCGAAGTCGGCCTTCGTGGCCTTCATCTTCACCGCGATGCCGATCACCTGAATCAGTTCGCCCGCTTCCGGCCCGACGATGTGACAACCGATGACGCGATCGGTCGATGCGTCGACGATCAGCTTCATCAGCACGCGCGTCTCGCTGCCCGAGATCGTCGCCTTCATCGGCCGGAACTCGGCCTTGTAGACGTCGACGTGCGTGAGCTGCGCCCGCGCCTGCGCTTCCGTCAGCCCGACGGTGCCGACCTCCGGCTGCGTGAACACCGCGGTCGGGATATCCGCGTGATCGACGCGCACCGGCCGCTTGCCGAACACCGTGTCGGCAAACGCATGGCCTTCGCGGATCGCCACCGGCGTCAGGTTGACGCGGCTGGTGACGTCGCCGACCGCATAGATGTGCGGCACGGACGTCTGCGAAAAGCCATCGACGGCGATGCCGCCGCTCTTCGGATCGATCGCGACGCCGGCCTTCTCGAGCCCGAGGTTGGCGACATTGGGGTGCCGGCCGATCGCGAACATCACCTGATCGGCGGCGACGCTTGATCCGTTCGACAGATGCGAGGTGAATTCGCTGCCCTGCCTGTCGACCTTCGCGACCGTGCAGCCGGTCAGGATGGTGATGCCGGCCTTCTCCATCTCGGTGCGAACCTGCTTGCGCACGTCGTCGTCGAAACCGCGCAGCACGTTGTCGCCGCGGTAGACCAGCGTCACCGCCGACCCGAGGCCGGCAAAGATGCACGCGAACTCCAGCGCGATGTAGCCGCCGCCCTGAATGAGGATGCGTTTCGGCTGCTCGGGGAGATGAAAGACCTCGTTCGACGAGATCACATGCTCGATGCCGGGAATGTCCTTGCCGTGGTTCGGCGCGCCGCCGGTCGCGATCAGGACATGCGTGGCGGTGACGCGCTCGCCGGTGCCGAGCAGCAGCGTGTGCGCGTCCTCGAACACGGCGCGCGTCTTGACGATCTTTGCCCCCGCCTTCTCGACATTGGTGGCATAGGCCGCCTCGAGCCGGGCGATTTCCTTGTCCTTGGCGCGAATGAAGGTCGGCCAGTCGAACGTCGCGCTGGGAATGGTCCAGCCGAAACCGGCGGCATCCTTCAGCTCATGCAGGACGTGCGAGGCGTAGACCATCAGCTTTTTCGGCACGCACCCGCGAATGACGCAGGTGCCGCCCATCCGGTACTCCTCGGCGACCATGACCTTCGCGCCATACTCGGCGGCGATCCGCGCGGCGCGCACGCCGCCGGAGCCGCCCCCGATCACAAACAGGTCGACGTCGGTGCTGGCCATGGGCGCCTTGAAGGTTCGCTGCTTGAAGGTTCTTGATCTCTGGAAAAGAACGCGCGTCAGATGTCCTTGCCGCGCGCCTTCATCTCGGCCCTGAACTTGCCGTTGATTTCTTCCGCGAACGTCTGCGCCCAGCGGTTCATGAACGAGATCGAGGCGTCGATGGTCCGCGGCTCCTGTTCGAGCATCTTCTTGCCGATCGGCGACTTCAGGAACGCCAGCAGATCCTTCAGCTCCTGCTCGGTGAAATCGGTGGCGTACTGCTTCGCCATCTGCTCGCCGATTTCCTTCTCGCGGCCGGCGAGATCTTTTGCGATCTTGGTCGCGACCTCGTTGAGGTCCTTCTGGTAGTTGAGGTTCGATTGCAGCAGCGCGTTCTTCGACTGCTGAACGAGACCGGGCACCGCGTTCTCGTACATGGCCTGCGCTCTCTTGATCGCCAGGATTTCCTTGGCGGTCGCGATCGCCGCCGCGGACGGCGGCTTCGGCTGCTGGGCATAGGCGACGCCTGCCAGCGCAACGCTCATCACGAGACCAGCGGCGCAAAGCGCGCGAGACAATCCGTTCATTATCGTTCTCCTTACAGTTCGGCGCAGGTCCGCATCGGACTATGAGCGCCGTTCAATCGTTCGAATTCCGCCGGGCCCGGCCAGCAATGCGAGGCTGGCCAGCCCGATAAACAGTCCGTGCTCGACCACACCCGGCACCGCCGCGAGCGCCCGGGCCAGCCGTGGCGCGTCAGGGATACGGCCGAGATCGGCATCGACGATCCAGTGCCCGCCGTCGGTGACGAAAGCATGGCCGCCGGTTCCCTGCCGGACCTTCATTTGCCCGGAAACGCCAGCTTCCGCAAAGGCTTTCGTGATGGCCCGCTGCGTCGCCGCAAGCCCGAAGGGGATCACCTCGATCGGCAGCGGGAAACGGCCCAGCGTCTCGACCGCCTTGGTGTCGTCAGCGATCACGATCATGCGATCAGACGCGGCCGCGACGATCTTCTCCCGCAGCAGCGCACCGCCCCCGCCCTTGATCGCGTTCAGCGCACCGTCGATTTCGTCGGCGCCGTCGACCGTCAGGTCGAGCCGGTCGATCTCGTCGAGCGTTGTCACAGGAATGCCGCAACGTTGCGCGTCGCGCAGCGTCGCCTCCGATGTCGGCACACCGATGACGTTCAGGCCGGCCTTCACCCGCTCGCCGAGCAGTTCGACAAAGTGCTTCGCCGTCGATCCGGTGCCGAGGCCGAGCTTCATGCCGTCGCGCACGTGCTCGACCGCCTGCGCGGCCGCCTGGCGTTTCAGTTCATCGAGCGTCATGGCCCGTGTGTGCCCCAAGTTTGCCGTCACATCCGGCGATGTGCGCGGCGCATTTTCCGGTGCCTTTCTAGCGCCGATCGGCGCGCGGGAATAGTGCGGACGCACCGCCGTCCAAGGCGAAAAACCCTTGCGCCACAAGCTTTTCGGGGTTAGCGATCGCGCATGTCCGCTCCCCCGCTTGTGGTTTTCGACCTCGACGGCACGCTCATAGACACCGCGCCCGATCTCGTCGGTGCATTGAACGCCATTCTCGAACGCGAAGGAATCCCGCCGGTCCCCGCGCCACTTGCGCGAAAAATGATCGGCGCCGGCGCACGCGCGCTGCTGGAGCGCGGTCTCGAGCGCGACGGCCGTCACATCGACGCCGACACGCTCAATCGCATGGTGCAGGACTTCATCGCGTATTACGCCGATAACATCGCGGTTCATTCGAAGCCGTTCGACGGGCTGATTGCTGCGCTCGACATTCTCGCTGAACGCGGCTGCACGTTCGCCGTCTGCACGAACAAACTCGAGTGGCTGTCCAAGCGTCTGCTGGATCAGCTGAATCTCAGCCCGCGCTTTGCCGCGATCTGTGGTGCCGACACATTCGGCATCGCCAAACCCGACCCGACAATCTTGCGGCAAACTGTTGTCCGCGCCGGCGGCGACATATCCTCGGCGATCATGGTCGGCGATGCCGGCCCCGATATCGGGGTCGCCCGGCGCGCGGGCATTCCGGTTATCGGCGTCGATTACGGGTACACGGAGGTTCCGATCCGGGACCTCGCACCCGACATCGTGATCTCGCATCTGGAGCAGCTTCCGGACGCCGTCGGCCTGGCGCACGCGCGCCGCAAGCCGGTCTAAGCGACTGAAAAGCGGAGGTATTTTCTTCCGCTGCGCACGCGAATTAATTAACCATTAACGATGAACGGCGGCCTGAGGCGGTTGCGCTGGTGTGGCCATCTCCCTATGGTCCGCGCGGGGGCTGTGGCGTCTTGCCACAACAGGTGACGGATCGATCATGTACCGGTTTCTCGCAATTGCGTTCGCAGGTTTGAGCCTGGGCGGATGTGCCTCGTTTTCATTCGAGCTCTTCAAACCCGCGCCACAGACCGTCAACCTGCAACTGGAATCCGTCCCGCCCGGGGCCGATGCGGTCACCTCCGCCGGGCTGGGCTGCAAGACCCCTTGCTCCGTCACGGTCCCCGCGGCAGAGAACCTGACGGTCACGTTCAATCTCAACAAGTTCAATCCGGAAACCGTCCCGGTTCAGATCATCAAGCAGCCGGCGGACTTCGGCTCGCCGCCGGTTGTCGTCGCCGATCCCAACCCCGTGCTGGCCGAACTCCAGCCGGTCAAGCCCGCCAAGCGTCCGGCCAAGCGGGCGCCGCGCCGCGCGCCGCAAGCGGCCGCCGGCGCACCCCCGCCCGCAGCATCGCCCTCACCCTTCCCCAACCCGCGCTGAGCCGATGCGCCCGATTGTGCGCGGGCGGTTCTGCACCTAGATTTGGTGAGGCAGGTTCCTGAACGGCGATTGCCGTCACGGTTGACCGCAGGTTATGCCGTTGGCATGCGTTCCAGTGAGGCGGTTCCGTATCGTGCTCGATCTCGCATCAGAAACATCACGCGCCGCGCCGATGGTCGATCCGTTCGGACGCACCATCAGCTATCTGCGCGTCTCAGTGACCGATCGCTGCGACTTGCGATGTTTCTATTGCATGTCGGAAGACATGACGTTCCTTCCGAAAGCCGACCTGCTCACGCTCGAAGAGCTCGACCGGCTCTGCTCGGCCTTCATCGCCAAGGGCGTGCGCAAGCTACGCCTCACCGGCGGCGAGCCGCTGGTCCGCCGCAACGTGATGTCGCTGGTGCGCTCGCTGTCGAGACATCTGGGTACCGGTGCGCTTGATGAACTGACGCTGACCACCAACGGCTCGCAGCTCGCCCGCTTCGCGCACGAGCTCGCCGATTGCGGCGTGCGCCGCATCAACGTCTCGCTCGACACCCTCGACCCGGACAAGTTCCGCGCCATCACCCGATGGGGCGATCTCGCCAAGGTGCTCGACGGCATCGAGACGGCACGCGCGGCCGGCCTCAAGGTCAAGATCAATGCCGTCGCGCTGAAAGAGCTCAACGAAGCCGAGATCCCGTCCCTGCTGGCATGGGCCCATGGCAGCGGCATGGATCTGACCCTGATCGAGGTCATGCCGATGGGCGACATCGGCGCGATGCGAATCGATCAGTACGTTCCGCTATCGATGGTGCGGGCGCGGCTTGCGGAACAGTTCACGCTCACCGACCTCGATGAATCGAGCGGCGGCCCGGCACGTTACGTCCGCATTGCAGAGACGGGCGGCAAGCTCGGCTTCATTACGCCCATGACCCATAACTTCTGCGAATCCTGTAATCGGGTGCGGATTACTTGCACGGGAACGCTGCATACTTGCCTGGGTCATGAGGATGCGTCCGACCTGCGCAAGCCATTGCGGGCCTCCAGCGACGACGGGTTCCTGGCTCAGGCGATCGACCGGGCAATCGGCCTCAAGCCGAAGGGGCACGATTTCATCATCGACCGCCGCCACAACCGGCCGAGCGTCAGCCGGCACATGAGCGTTACCGGCGGTTGATCGCCGGCAGAATGATCCGTAACGGCAAGGACTTGATATCCGGCCCCGTCAAAAACTTTCAATTGACGGCTGCGCATGTCGCTGATTTGGTGAGACCGCTTGAAGCGCCCGCCCGAAGAAATCGGTGCCAGGCTGGCCTCATTGGCCGCCGTGCGATAATGCGCCGAGCAACTGGGTGGGGAGGTTTGTCTTGGGATCGCTGCTTTCGCTGAGCCGCGCGATTGACAATTTCAATACGCGCGTGGGCCAATGGCTGTCCTGGCTGATTGTCGTTGCGGTTGTGGTATCCGCCGCAAACGCAGTGGTGCGCAAGCTCCTCGATACATCCTCGAATGCGTTTCTCGAACTGCAATGGGTGCTGTTCAGCATCGTATTCCTCCTGTGCGCTCCGTGGACACTGCTGAGCAACGAGCACATCCGCATCGACATCATCAATCACAGCCTGCCGCTCAAGGTGCGAAGCTGGATTGACATGGTCGGCCACGTTTTCTTTCTCGTGCCGTTCGCCGCCTACCTCCTCTGGACGTCGATCCCGTTCTTCCTGCGCTCGTATGAGCAGAACGAGCAGTCGTTCAGCGCCGGCGGGTTGCCGCAGTGGCCGTCCAAGTCGCTGCTCATGGTCGCTGCGCTGCTGCTGCTGGTGCAGGCGGTTTCCGAGATCATCAAGCGCGCCGCCATGATGCGCGGCGACATTCCTGATTCGAACGCCTCGTCGGTCAGTTCGCACGAGGCCGCCGCACTCGAGGCCATGCGCCTCGCCGAAGCTATCAAACAGGACAAGCCTTGATCGGGCGAGCCTTGGAAATACTGGGGGGAGTGTTCTGAATGGCCGCTATGTTGATCCACTACATGGCGCCGATCATGTTTGCGTCGCTCGTTGTTTTCCTGCTGCTCGGCTATCCGGTCGCATTCTCGCTCGCGGCGAACGGGCTGCTGTTCGCGCTCATCGGCATCGAGCTCGGCCTGTTCCGGCCGGACTTCCTGCAGGCGCTGCCGGAGCGCATTTACGGCGTGATGAACAACGACACGCTGCTGGCCATTCCCTTCTTCACCTTCATGGGTCTCATCCTCGAACGCTCCGGGATGGCCGAGGATTTGCTGGAGACGATCGGCCAGCTGTTCGGCAGCATTCGCGGCGGCATTGCCTACGCCGTGGTCTTCGTCGGCGCGCTGCTCGCGGCAACGACGGGCGTCGTCGCCGCATCCGTGATTTCGATGGGCCTGATCTCGCTGCCGATCATGCTCCGCTATGGTTATGACCGGCGCGTCGCAACGGGCGTCATCGCCGCATCCGGAACGCTTGCGCAGATCATCCCGCCCTCGCTCGTGCTGATCGTCATGGCCGACCAGCTCGGACGTTCGGTCGGCGACATGTACGAAGGCGCCTTCATTCCCGGCATCGTGCTGTCGATACTCTATGCCTCTTACATATTCCTCGTGACCGTATTTTTCCCGCAGGCTGCGCCGGGCCTGCCGCTGGAAGCCCAGACGCTGCGCGAGCCGGAAACCGCACGTCACCCGCTGATTTTTCCGCTGGCGCTGCTGGCGGCGGCCGCGGCCTCCTACTTCTTTGTCGTCAAACTCGGGCTGTTCGACTGGACAGCTCCGGTCTTCAACATGATCTCATCCAGCGCGATTCTGCGGCAGGGGTTCTGGTTTGCGATCCTGTTCGGCGTGCTTGTGAAGCCCTTCATCGGCATCGTCCGCACGCTGACGATTTCGCTGTTCGTGCTGCTGGTCGGCGCGACGACGCTGGCCATCATCGCAATGTCCTTCACCAAGACAAAAGCCGGCGCCGACTACGTCGTCCTCACCATGTCGATCACGGTTGCGATCGCGTTCGCGCTCGCGGCGATCAACCGCCTCATCGGCTTGAAGCTGCTGTCGAAGCTTTGCGAGCAGGTCGTTTTCGTCATGGTGCCGCCGCTCGGCCTCGTCTTTCTGGTCCTCGGCACCATCTTCATCGGCGTGGCGACGCCGACCGAAGGCGGCGCGATGGGCGCGGCCGGCGCCGTGCTGCTGGCGATCATGAAAGGCCGGCTGTCGTGGCTGCTGACGCGCCAGGCCGCCGAAGCGACCGCGAAGCTGTCAGCGTTCGTCATTTTCATCCTCGTCGGCGCCCGCGTCTTCTCCCTCACCTTCTACGGCGTCGACGGACACCGCTGGGTCGAGGAACTGCTGACTTCGCTGCCGGGCGGCCAGATCGGCTTCCTGATCTTCGTCAACGCCATGGTCTTCCTGCTGGCGTTCTTCCTCGATTTCTTCGAGCTCGCCTTCATCGTCATCCCGCTGCTCGGTCCCGCGGCGGAGAAGATCGGTATCGACCTGATCTGGTTCGGCGTCATCCTCGGCGTCAACATGCAGACGTCCTTCATGCACCCGCCGTTCGGCTTCGCCCTCTTCTACCTTCGCTCGGTGGCGCCGAAGGAGCGCTACATCGACAAGGTCAGCGGCAAGCAGATGGAGCCGGTGACGACCGGGCAGATCTACTGGGGCGCGGTGCCGTTCGTGGTGATCCAGCTCATCATGGTCGGCCTCGTCATCGCGTTCCCGGCGATGGTGATGCACTACAAGGGCACCGGCGCGACGGTCGATCCGTCGACGATCAAGATCGAGGTCCCCCAGATCGAGCTGCCGCCTCTCGATCTCAACATCAAATAGACGCGCAAACGCACGCAACAAAAAAGCCCGGCCATACGGCCGGGCTTTTGACGTTGCGGTATGGACGATCAGCTGCGCGTGCGCGAGCGGATCTGGAAGGTGTCGAACGAGTATTCGGCGACCTGCCACATCAGATACTGATCGCTGCGGTAAGCGGCCATATGCTCGTAGATCTTCTTGAAGTCGGCATTGGTTGCCGACGTTTCCGCGTAGACCTCGTTGGCTGCTTTCAGACAGGCATCCATCACGGCCGCCGAGAACGGCCGCAGCTGCGTGCCGCCGCCAACCAGCCGCTTCAGCGCCGGCGGGTTGAGGTTATCGTAACGCGCCTGCATGGTCTCGTTCGCGAGCGACGACGCCGTCTTGATCAGCGACTTGTAGGCCGCCGGCAGCGCCTCCCACTTGGCGAGATTGACGAAGTTGTGCAGCGACGGCCCGCCTTCCCACCAGCCCGGATAGTAGTAGTACGGGGCGACCTTATTGAAGCCGAGCTTCTCGTCGTCGTAGGGGCCGACCCACTCGGCTGCGTCGATCGTGCCTTTCTCTAGCGCCGGATAGATGTCACCGCCGGCGATCTGCTGCGGCACGACGCCGAGCTTGGCGAGAACGCGGCCGGCGAAGCCGCCGATGCGCATCTTGAGACCGCTGAGATCGGACGGCTCCTTGATCTCCTTGCGGTACCAGCCGCCCATCTGGCAGCCCGTGTTGCCGGCCAGGAACGCGATGATGTTGTACTTCTTGTAGAACTCGTTCATCAGCTCGGCGCCACCGCCGGTCTGAAGCCACGCCGTCTGCATGCGGCTGTTCAAGCCAAACGGCACAGCGGTACCGAATGCGAACGTCGGATCCTTGCCGATATAGTAGTACGAGGCGGTCTGGCCCATTTCGACAGTGCCGTTCGACACCGCGTCGGCCACCTGAAGACCGGGTACGATTTCACCGGCTGCGAACACCTGAATCTGGAATTTGTTGTCGGTCGCCTCGCTGACAGCTTTGGCAAAAACCTCGGCTGCGCCGTAGAGCGTGTCGAGCGATTTCGGAAAGCTCGACGTCAGACGCCATTTGATTTCCGGCATCGACTGCGCAATGGCGGGTGCCGCCACCGCAGCGCCGGCAACGCCAAGTCCGGCCGCTTTTATGAATTCACGCCTCTTCATGAAAGAATTCCTCCTGGATGACCTGTTCCGATGCCCTTCTTGGCGGGGCTTTTTCCGGAGCATGGAACAAATGGCGGGAAGAATCCATAAGCCCTGAGGCCTAAACACAAAAAAGCCCGGCCCCCTCGGGGACCGGGCTGGTGGCGTCGTGCCGAAAGTTTGATCAGCTGCGAGTACGCGAGCGGATCATGAAAGTATCGTAGGTGTATTCCGCGACCTGCCACCACAGATACTCGTCGGAGCGATAGGCCTGCATGGCGTCGATCACCTTCTTGAACTCGGCGTTCTTCTCCGAAATTTCCTTCCAGAGTTCGTTGGTCGCCTTGAGACAGGCATCGAGCACCTCCGGCGAGAACGGACGCAGTTGCACGCCCGCGCCGACCAGACGCTTCAGCGCTGCCGGGTTCTGCATGTCGTAGCGCGCCGTCATCCACGAATTCGTGTTCGCGGCCGCGTTGGTGAGCACCGCCTGATAGTGCTTCGGCAGCGCATTGAACTTCTCGAGGTTGGCGAACGCATGCACCGTCGGGCCGCCTTCCCAGAAGCCGGGATAGTAGTAGTACTGCGCGACCTTGTTGAAACCGAGTTTCTCGTCATCATACGGACCGACCCACTCGGCGGCGTCGATGGTGCCCTTCTCGAGCGACGGATAGATGTCGCCGCCGGCGATCTGCTGCGGCACGACGCCGAGCTTCTGCAGCACCTGGCCGGCGATGCCGCCGATACGCATCTTCAGACCGCCGAGGTCGGCCGGCGTCTTGATCTCCTTGCGGAACCAGCCGCCCATCTGCGTGCCGGTGTTGCCACACGGAAAACCGACGACGTTGAACTTCTTGAAGAACTCGTTTGCGAGTTCGTTGCCGCCGCCCTGATAGAGCCAGGAATTCTGCTGGCGCGCGTTGAGGCCGAACGGCACCGATGCGAAGACCGAGAAGGTCGGATCCTTGCCGACGTAGTAGTACGAGACGGTGTGGCAGGCTTCGACGGTTCCGTTCGTCGTCGCATCGAGCGCCTGAAGGCCCGGGACGATTTCGCCGGCCGCGAACACCTGAATCTGGAACTTGTTGTCGGTCATCTCGGCGACCTGCTTCGCCAGATACTCGCCGCCGCCATAGATGGTATCGAGCGACTTCGGGAAGCTGGACGTCATGCGCCACTTCACCTCGGGCGAGGACTGGGCGATGGCCGGCGATGCGACGGCGGTTGCCGCCGCGCCAGCTGCCGTCACCTTGAGAAAATCACGACGCTTCATTGAGGCATCTCCTTTTTGAGCTGTTTGTTAGCGCCTGGAGCGGATCAGCGAACGTGGGCGTCTGTTCGCTGCCAAATCACTCTGGGAAAGGGGTCTGTACCACGGAAATGCATGCGTTGAACGCATGGGACAACGTCAAAACCCGTTTTCGACCAAAGTCGTAGACAGCAGTCTCAAGAGGCTGAATCCAGAGGGTTTATGCGGACGCTGCGGCAGGACGCAGCGCATCCCTTACGCGCTCCGCGATGGCGCGATAGATCGCGGCGTGCGGCCCCTCCGGCGCGCTGTCGACGACGGGCCTGCCCTGATCGGACGTGGTGCGGATGGCCAGATCCAGCGGAACCTCGCCGAGGAACGGCACGCCGAGCCGCTCGGCCTCACTGCGTGCGCCGCCGTGGCCAAAGATGTCCGAACGGGCGCCGCACTCCGGGCACTGGAAATAGCTCATGTTCTCGATCACACCGAGAACCGGCACGTTGACCTGCCGGAACATGGTGATGCCGCGCCGCGCATCCATCAGCGCGAGATCCTGCGGCGTCGACACGATCACCGCGCCGTTCAGCGGCGCCTGCTGGGACAGCGTCAGCTGCGCATCGCCGGTGCCCGGCGGCAGATCGATCACCAGCACGTCGAGTTTGCCCCACGCCACCTCGCGCAGCATCTGCGTGATCGCCGACATGATCATCGGGCCGCGCCAGATCATCGGCATGTCGTCGGCGACGAGGAAGCCGATCGACATGATCGCAAGTCCGAAGCGCGCGATCGGAATCATACGGCGGTCGTCGTCGAGTTGCGGCTTCTCCTGTACGCCGATAAGCCGCGGCACCGACGGACCGTAGATATCCGCATCGAGCAATCCGGCGCGCAATCCGAGATCGCGCAGACCGAGCGCGAGATTGAGCGCGGTCGTCGACTTGCCGACGCCGCCCTTTCCCGACGCGACAGCGATGACAGCCGCGACGCCGTGGATCGGCGCGGGTCTGCTGCCGTGCGCGGGTGCGTGCTGATGCGCGCCGCGCGGCGCGCCGGCCGGCGGAACGCCTTGCCGCGGCGGCGTCCCGCCCTGCCGCTCAGCCGTGAGTGCGACGAGCGCAGTGGTGACGCCGGCGATCCCGCGGACCGCGGCTTCGGCTTCGGCGCGGACGCTCTCCCACGCCTTGGCTTCGTTCGCATTGACGTTGATCGAGAAGAAGACCTTGCCGTCGTTCGCGATGATGTCCGACAGCACCTTGGCATCGGTCAAAGGCACGCCGCGCGGCGTCGTCACCGCGGCCAGCGCCGCCAGAACCTGATCTTTCGTAGCCGCCAAAACATGCCTCCCGGACCGGATGCCCGCGCCGCTGTCATGACGCCCTGCATCCGCCCGGTCAACAACTCTCCACGCAACAAATCGTCAGCCGCTCAGCGGCACACCATGTGCCCCTCGATCATGGCGCAGCGGCGGCCGCCCTGCGCAACCGGCTGCGACGTCGGCCCGCGGAACTGCACCTGACCGGGACCACGCTGACCCGGCACGACCGCCTGGTTGCCGGGCATCCGCGCGCCGGGCTGGAAGCGCTGGGACGGATTGACCTGCGGTTGCGGACGCAAGCCACCCTGAATTTGCGGCGCCGGGCGCGGCGGCAGATCGATCACCCGCGGCGGACGGCGGCCGGTGTCTTCGACCTTCGGACCCACCTTGATGGTGCTGCCGTTCGGCAGCGTAACGATGCGGATGTTCGGATTGATACTCACATCCGGACGCTTCTCGGCGCTGTCGGGACGCCGGACGTCAATGCCGTTCGGCCGCTTGCTGTCATTCGGCGGCAGGGTGACGATCTTGCCGTCGCCCGGGCGCACCGCCGTTGACGGCGTCGTGATGCGATCGCTGTCCTTGGCCGGAAGCTTGACGTCGAGCAGGCTTTTGCCCGGCGGCGGGGTGATGACGGCCCCCTTCGGCAGTTCGGCTTGCTGGCCTTTCGGCAACGCGGCCGGCGGGAGCTTTGCGTTCGAACTCGCCGGCGGCTTCGAAAAGTCGAGTTGCTTGATCACGTCGGCTTGCAGGTTCGGCAGCGGCTTCGGTTGCGGTGCTGGCAGCGAGATCAGCTTGATCTGCGGCGCGATCTGCGCCGGCACGATGATGTTCGACGGCTGATAGAGCGGCTTGGGCTTCGGCTGCGCCTGCAGCTTCAGCGCGGCCTGGGCATACGGGCTGCTCGAATACTTGCTGTAGAACGACTGGTAGGCGAGAGGCGAATTGGCCAATACCGCATTGTACCAGGCGATCGACACGATCTTCGCGGCCAGCAGCGCGCGGATGCGGATCAGCATCGGATCGGCAGGGTAGAGCCGGATGAACTCCTCGTAGTACTCGACTGTGTCTTCCGCGATCACGTAGTCGTAGGCTTCACGCGCCGGGCGCGCGCGCAGCGCCTGCGGCGCATATGCGGTCTTGACCGGCGCGGCCTTGGCGGACGCGATCGCCGTGTCGCCGAAGAAATAGAAATCGCCGGTCAGCGACGAGCTTTCCCACGGCGTCTGGCGGCCGTCGGTGGTGTCGTTGACGAGCAGCCGGACACGCTTGAAGAACTGTTCGATCGGCACGTTCGGCTGGCGCGCGAGGCGCAGAAACGCCGCCGTATAAGGGCTGTGCCGGCCCGAACCGTCATAGGCTTCCGTGCCCGGCGCAGTCGAATACGCGACGATCGAGCCGTTCGGCGCATCGACGATCGCAAGGCCGCGGCCATCATCCTTCAGGCTGTCGAACGGATCGTTGCGGCATGCATCGAGGACGACGATGCGCATGCGGCTCGGCACGGCTTCGAGCGTGGCCATGATATCGACGAGGCGGATCGACGTGGACTCGACGTCCGCTTCACGCGCGATCTTCGCATCGACCGGGATCAGGAAATTATCGCCCGCGACCTGAAGACCGTGCCCGGCGTAGTACACGAAGGCGACCGTGTTCGGGCCGCGCTTGGCGATCCGACCGGCGAAATCCTGGATCGCCTGGATCATGTCGTCGTGATCGAGGTCGGTTCCTGTGATCACCTCGAATCCGGCCGCCGTCAGCAACTCCGCGACCTGCCTGGCGTCGTTGACGGGATTGGCCAGCGGCGTCGCCCCCGTATAGGCGCCGTTGCCGATGACGAGCGCGACCCGTTGCTCCGGTCCCTTGGCTTGCGGGTTGCCGACATTGGCCGGGTGCGGCGCGGGCGTGTCGCGCGCGGCTTGCGGCGCGTCGGACGCCCTGCCCTCGGCCGGCACGACGTCAATGGTCCGGCTTTCGCCTTGCGCATGAACGGGACCGGCCGCCAGCAGAACGGCAAGGCCAAGAACCAATCCAAGTACCGGTCCACATGACACCAGCGCGCGCTTCAGTCCGCACATGGTCTTCCCCTGTTAAAAAGATTTCTCCTGCCGAATTCGTCGCGATCCAGCCCCTGCGGGTTCAAGTGGCTCAAACCCGGTGCAAAAGCGCTCGAAACGGGTCCGTTTCGCACGCCGCCGCGATCGGATTAACCCGCCGTTAACGCGATTATCTTGGTGTTTAAGTCAGCCCTTAATGATTTCGCGCCAGAGATAGAAACCGGCAAAAATCCAGTTGCGTGCGCGTCGTTAATTCTGTGTCCAGTGATGAGTGAACCTGCCGAAAGGCCCGAAGTCGTTGACGTTTCCGACGACGCTGCGACCCCGCCGGCGGTGCGCCGGAGGACGGCGGCGCAGCGCGTGCGCGAGGCGCGCGACCGCATCACCTCGACCAGCGGAACCCGGCCGGCCTTCGACCACGAACTGCTGCGGCAATACGCCCAGACGCGGATCTCCGCCTCGCTGGCGATCCTGCTGCTGGCGGCAGCCAACGGCATCCTGTTCAGCTTCTGGATCGAGCCCGCGAACGCAGCCGCCTGGACGAGCGGCGTATTCCTGCTTCACCTGATTATCCTGCGCTGCTGCAAGACCTACCTCGCCGAAGCACCGACGCAGACGTCTGCGCGCAAGTGGCGGCAGCGGTTCATCCTGCTCGACCTGCTCTACGGTCTCGCCTGGGCGGCGATCCTGGTGCTGCCATCGAACACCGACCTCATCTCGAATACGCTGATGATGTTCGTGATGCTGCTCGTCGTCGCCCTGTCGAGCATGGTCGCCGCCAATCTGCCGATGGCTGCGTTCGCCGCCACCGTGCCGGTGACGTCGGCGATCGCCCTGACCTTCGCGCTTCGCGGCTCGATCGATAACTACATCCTCGCCCTGCTTGCCGTCGCCGCCGAGGGCTACTTCGCCCTGCTCGCGCATCGCCTGCACTCGACCACGCTGGCGACGCTCGAAGCTCGTGCGGAAAAGGATGCGCTGATCGGCGAACTCGAACAGGCGAAAGCGATTTCCGACGAAGCGCGCTTTCGTGCGGAAGCCGCCAACGTCGCGAAGTCGCGTTTCCTCGCCCAGATGAGTCACGAGCTGCGCACGCCGCTCAACGCCATCCTCGGCTTCTCCGAAGTGATGAAGAGCGAGATTTTCGGCGCGCATGCCGTACCGGTCTACAAGGATTACTCCAGCGACATCCACAATTCGGGCGTTCACCTGCTCAACCTCATCAACGAAATTCTCGATCTCTCGCGCATCGAGGCCGGCCGTTACGAATTGAACGAAGAAGCGGTGTCGGTGGCGCACGTCGTCGCCGATTGCCACCATCTCCTGAAGCTGCGCGCCTCGAGCCGCGACATCACCATCCACGAGGTGTTCGAACAGGGCATGCCGCGCGTCTGGGCCGACGAGCGCGCCACGCGGCAGATCGTCCTCAACCTGCTGTCGAATTCGATCAAGTTCACGCCGCGCGGCGGCGAGATCTGGCTCAAGGTGGGCTGGACCGCATCGGGCGGCCAGTATCTGAGCGTCAAGGACAACGGCTCCGGCATTCCGGACGACGAAATCCCCGTGGTGCTCGCCTCGTTCGGCCAGGGTTCGAACTCGATCAAGTCAGCGGAGCAAGGCGCGGGCCTTGGCTTGCCGATTGCCAAGAGCCTGATCGACATGCATGGCGGCACCTTCACGCTGAAGTCGAAGCTGCGCATCGGCACCGAGGTCATCGTCACCTTCCCGCCCGAGCGCGTGATGTCCGCGCTGGCGCCAGTCCAGGAACCAGCGCCGGCGTTGCAGCCGGAGTGGCCTGAGGATCAAGCTCTCACCAGCCGCCAGCCTGTCCGTCCAAAGCCCATCATGAATGCCGGGACCGGTCTGTGAATGGTCCGCAACCCGTAGCCGCAAGCGTTTGACAGTCGACATGTGCAAGCAAGCAGGTCGCGTATCGGTTATCCAGCACGCCACTCTCGGGACTTGCGTGTTGGCGCGGATTGACCTCTATACCGGTCATGGCGAACGACACTCCCTGCATCGCGGTCTGCTTCATCGATCCGCAGACCGATCTTTGCGCCGGCTGCGGGCGAACGCTGCCGGAGATCGCCAGGTGGCATCGCATCGACACCCCCGAGCGTCTGGCCATCATGGCGACGCTGCCGCAGCGCATGGCCGACGCCGGCATGCCGGTTTCGAGCCGCACCCGGAGCAAAGCCGGGCAAGCCTGAGAGGCCGGGCATGATCCGCCTCGTTCTCGCTCTGCTGGTCGTGGCAGCGCCGCTTGGCGCCGTGCTCGCCTATGGCGATCCGCACCAGCTGGCGCAAACTGCAAAGTCCATCACCCATGCCCTGACCAGCGCTTCCGGCAATCATGACCGGCAGCCGCTGCGGACCGTGGAAATTCAACGGCGCGACAACGGCGACTTCAGGCTGCGTGCGAGCATCAACGGCGTCAGTACGGCCATGGTGATCGATACCGGCGCAACATCGGTCGTGCTGACCTATGAAACGGCGAAAGCCGCGGGTTTTCCCCTCGAACTGCTCGACTTCAATGTCGATCTCGAAACCGCCGGCGGCCGCACCCGCGCCGCGAAGCTGACGATCGACAAGCTCGCCGTCGGCAAACTGGTCGAGCATTCCGTGCCGGCGCTGGTGGTGCCGAAAGGTCAGATGAAGACCAATCTGCTCGGCATGAGCTTCCTCGACCGGCTGGAAAGCTGGGAAGTGCGCGCCGACAGGCTGAAGCTGCGCGGCTATCCGTAACAGCCCCGGATCATGCTCTATGCGGCAACCGCGATTGTAGCGGCATCGCTCACCATCGCAACCGCATCGCGCAACACATCGGCGCCCGCACCGGCTTTCGTGCCGTGCTCGGACAGATGACGGCGGAACGCCCGCGCGCCGGGGACGCTGTGGAAAGCGCCAACGAAGTGCCGCGTGATGGCATGCAGGCGCGTGCCGCGTGACAGCTCGTCCTCGATGTAGGGAATCATCGCCGCGATCGCCTGCTTCATCGTGGCGTGCGGCGGCGCCGCGCCGAACAGCTCCGGATCGGCCGCCAGAAGCCGCCACGGCTCCTGATACGCCGCGCGGCCGAGCATGACGCCATCCACATGCGCCAGATGCTGTTTCGCCTCGGCGATGCCGGGGATGCCGCCGTTGATGACGATCGGCACATGCGGCATCGCCTGCTTCAGACGGTAGACGCGGCCATAGTCGAGCGGTGGAATGTCCCTGTTCTCTTTCGGTGACAAACCTTTCAGCCACGCCTTGCGCGCATGCACGATCAGAGCATCCGCACCCGCGTCGACCACCGCACGCGCGAGCGTGTCGAGTGCGACCTCGGGGTCCTGGTCGTCGATGCCGATGCGGCACTTCACGGTAACCGGAATCCGCACGGCGCGCTTCATGGCAGCGACGCCCGCAGCGACAAGCTGCGGCTCGGCCATCAGGCACGCGCCGAAGCGGCCGTTCTGCACACGGTCGGACGGACATCCGACGTTGAGATTGATTTCCGCGTAGCCGAAGTCCTCGCCGATCCGCGCGCTCGTCGCGAGATCGGCCGGGTCCGATCCACCGAGTTGCAACGCCACCGGCTGTTCGCCCGGATCGAAACCGAGCAGCCGCTGCCGGTCGCCGTGAATCACAGCACCGGTCGTCACCATCTCGGTATAGAGCCTCGCGCGCCGCGACAGATGACGGTGGAACACCCGGCAATGCCGATCGGTCCAGTCCATCATCGGCGCGACGGAAAAGAGAAAATCTTGCTTGTTCAAATTGTTAGCCAGTTCAGCCGCCCGCCCGGATTGGCTGGCGGCCATTCCGGACGCTTCTAGCGCATTGATACCCTGATGCACAGGTCGCAGTCGACGCCAGCGGCGGAGCGGTTAATCGCCTCACTGCATGGGTCTCAGCCGGCGGCGCGTCTATTTATTCCGCAGCCATGGCGGTGGCCGCCGTCCGTTGACGCAGTTCGTAGAGATAGAACTCCTCGATAACGATCGACTGGGTCGCAATCCGCGTCGCGACGAACCCCGCCTTCTCGATCAGATGATCGAACAGCGCCGCGTTGCTGTCGGACGAAATCAGGAGATACATCGCGCCGCCCGGCTTGAGACGCCGCGCCGCCTGATCGAACAACGGCAGAATGTCCCGATAGCCCGGCCCCGCGTGCCAGGCGCGGTCGGCCATCGATTTCGGCTCACCGCCGAACGATGGCGGACTCGACAGCACGACATCGAATTTCTCGTTCTCGCCGACGGCCGAGAAGAGATTGGAGTGGCGCGCTTCGACCTGTGGCAAGCCATTAAGTTCGGCATTGGCGGAGGCCGTGGCAACAGCCTGCGGATTGATGTCGAGCGCAAGCACCGATACGGCACCGGCCTTGGCTGCCGACAAAGCGAGAATGCCCGAGCCGGTGCCGACCTCGACCACGCTGCGGCCCCGGAAATCCTGCCGTTGCAGGAACTCGGCGAAGAACTTGCTGGTCAGAAAAATCTTCGGGTGGAAAACGCCAGGCCCGACCTTCAAGCGCAAACCTGCGACCTCGGTGAACGCAGTGCGGTTACGGTCGATGATGAAATGATAGGAGAAGAAGTGAACAAGCTTACGGAAGATCCGACGGCCCAGACTGTAGCTGTCGTTCGGGTTGATGGAAGGATTGTCCAGCGTCAAACGGCTTCCTCCTGCTCTTGAGCATGTCCGCAGCCGCCCGAGAACTCACCCAAGGCATTGCTGCATCGCACTGCGGTTAAGAACAAAGAAGACGCTAGCAAGGTTCCACGAGAAGGTCACCAAGGACGCCTGCTTCGGTCGAGCGTCAGCGGCATCCTCGACGAAAATCCTTCGACCTACTGCAGCGGCGTGCAGGCGACCGCGAGCGATTCCGCAACTGCCGGGTGAACGACACGACCGCGATGAACGTTCACGCCCGCGCGCAGATGCGGGTTGTCGAAAGCCGCAGCCAGTCCGCCGTTCGCCAGCGCCAGGCCGAACGGCAGCGTCGCGTTGTTCAGCGCGTGACTCGATGTCATCGGCACCGCGCCCGGCATGTTGGCGACGCAATAGTGGATGATGCCATCGACCTCGAACGTCGGCTCGCTGTGCGTCGTCGCATGCGAGGTCTCGAAGCAGCCGCCCTGATCGATCGCAACGTCGACCATCACCGAGCCACGCCGCAACAGACCCAGCATGCTGCGCGTCACGAGCTTCGGAGCGCTCGCCCCGGCGATGAGTACGGCGCCGATCACCACATCCGCGGATGCGAGCTCCTGCTCGATCGCATCCAGGGTCGAATAGCGGGTCCGCACACGCCCGCCAAACCAGCTGTCGAGTTCGCGCAGGCGCGGCAGCGAGCGGTCGATGACCGTGACCTCGGCGCCGAGCCCGATCGCCATGCGTGCGGCATGGATTCCGACCACGCCGCCGCCGATTACGACCACGCGCGCCGCCGGAACGCCCGGCACACCGCCCATGAGAATGCCCCGGCCGCCACTGGTGATGCGCAGCGCGACCGCCGCCGCCTCGATCGACAACCGGCCGGCCACCTCGCTCATCGGCGCGAGCAACGGCAGTCCGCCGTGCGCATCGGTCACCGTCTCGTAGGCAACCGCGGTGCATCCGGATGCCAAAAGGCCCCGCGCCTGTTCAGGGTCCGGGGCCAGATGAAGGTATGCAAAGAGGATCTGATCGTCGCGAAGCCGTTTCCATTCGGCTTCCTGCGGCTCCTTGACCTTGACGATCATGTCGGATGCCGCGAACACCTCCACGGCCGTCTCGACCACCGCCGCGCCGGCCTTGCGATAGCTGTCGTCCGGGCTGCCGATCCCCGCACCCGCGCCGGCCTCGACGACAACCCTGTGTCCGGCCCGCACGTATTCGCGCACGGCGCCCGGCGTCAGCCCGACGCGATACTCGCCCTTCTTGATTTCCTTCGGCACACCGATGCGCATCGCCGTGATCTCCATTCCGCAGCCTGTCTCATAGCGCGGCCCGGCGTTTGATTTTCGCCGAAGATCGGCAGATAACGACTTTTCAGTGCATATTTTCAACGATTAGCAGCTTGGAAACGCAGGAAATCACATGCAGATGGACCGGGCCGATTTCACGATTCTTCGCGAGCTCGCCAATGACGCCCGTGCGAGCCAGTCAGACCTCGCCGCAGCCGCCGGCCTGTCACCAACCGCGGTCGCGCGCCGACAGCGCGCGCTGGAAGCGGATGGATACATTCGCGGCTATCAGGCGATGCTCAACTTCGAACGCCCCGGCCTCGGCACGACGGTCGTGGTGCGGATTACGCTCGACAGCCAGCGTGATGAAGCGCTGCGCGCGTTCGAGAGCCGGATCGCCAACTGCCCGTCGGTGATCCGTTGCCTCCTGATGTCGGGACGCGACGACTATGTGGTAACTGTGCTGGCGCGCGACATCGAGGATTATGAGCGTATTCACCGGACCGAACTGTCGCGGCTGCCGGGCATCGCCCGCATCGAATCGAGCTTTGCGCTCCGCGCGATCGTCGACCGCAGCACCCCGCCGGTGATCTTCGCCACCAAGGCCAGGGACAAGAAGCGCGACTGAGCCGGCGAGCCCGAAAGCGGCTCAATCTTTCTGAACGCCCCTTACCATCGCGATGTGCGGATCGTCCCTGGGCAGAAGGTCCCTGATGTAATCGCGCTTCTTCCACTCCGGGGCGATCGGTGTGCCCTGCCCCTCGCGCGGCACATGCGGCGACGGCAGGCCATTCTCGAGGTCGGGAAGATAGCGCGGGCAATTCGGATAGATTTCGCATTCGACCCGCACGACGACCTTTGCGCCGAAGTGCCGTGCAAGGGACGCCGCATCGTCCACGATTTCCGCGCGGCCGTTGACGCGCATGCGCAGACTCTTGCCGTCGAACCGCACGAACAGGAGCCCGACGTTCGGATTGCGCGCGATATTGCCGATCGTGCGATACATCGAGTTTCCATCGTACTCGGGAAACTCGATCACGTTCGGACCGACGACCTTCACGAAGCCCGGGTCGCCGGACTTGATGTTGCAATCCACATAATCCTGCCAGGACGTGGCGATGAAGAAGAATCGCGACGTCTCGATCAGCTCCCGCTCGCTATCCCAGAATGCGTAATGTTTGCGGTTTCGCTCGATGGCTTCGGCGACGCGGCGTCCGTCGAACCGGTCCTGAAACTCCCGCATGCCCTCGTGAAAGAACGGCCGCTCCCACATCATTGTCTCCCGACTTCAACCGCAAGGTTGGAACGGACTGTCCCGCGAATTATCTTCTTTGTCGAGCGCCGCCGATCGGGTTAAGAACGATCCAATCGACGATCAGGATGCAAGGGAGAGACCATGGCGCGGATCGACTACTGCGACCCTGCGAAGGCGAACGAGCGGACACGCGAGATTCTCGGCAAGAACCGCAACGCCAACATCTTTCGCATGCTGGCGCACTCGCCGTCCTACTTCGAGCAGTACTGCCGACTTGGCAACGCCATCCGCTACAAGGGCGAACTCGATCCGGTGATCCGCGAGCTTGCGATCACCCGCACCGGCATCCTGTGCAGGGCGCCTTACGAAATCGTGGCCCACAAGCGGATCGGCAAGGGCGTCGGCGTCACCGACGCGCAGAACGACGCGCTGGAGAACTGGCAGGCGGCATCCTGCTTCGACGACACGCAGCGTGCCGCGCTGGCATTTACCGACGAGATCGTCACGCAGCACAAGCCGTCCGACAAGACCTTCAACGACATCGCCGCCAGGCTGACCCCGGCGGCGCTCGTCGAGCTTCAGATATCGGTCGGCTTCTACGTCATGACGTCGAAGTTTCTCGAAACATTCGCCATCGACATGCAGCCCGTCGCGGATGTGGTCTGAGACGAGCCGCCGCCGCGCGGCTTACTTCACGCCGATTACTTCACGCCGAGCAGTTCGACGTCGAAGATCAGCGTTGCGTTCGGCGGAATGACGCCGCCGGCACCGCGCGCGCCATAACCGAGGTCCGGCGGGATGATCAGCGTGCGCTTGCCGCCGACCTTCATGGTCGCAACGCCCTCGTCCCAGCCCTTGATGACGCGCCCGGTGCCGATCGGGAACTCGAACGGCTGCCCGCGATCGAGCGAGCTGTCGAACTTCTTGGTCTTCTGGCCGTTCTCGTAGAGCCAGCCCGTATAGTGCATCACGCAGGTCTGCCCGGTTTTGGGCGATGCGCCCGTCCCGACCTGGCCGTCGATAATCTGCAAACCTGAAAGTGTGGTCACTTTTGCTCCCTGGGTCTGGGCGCTGGCAGCGATCGGGGTGATCGCCGTCATGGCAATGGATAACGCCGCGAGCAACGTGATCGCCGCGATGCGCTTGGGCTGAAACTGCCGCACTTTGCCTCTCCTTACAATTGCGAATGCCGTTCGAATCCGGGCGCAGCATAGAGAACGATCGCAGGCGCCGCACCCTGCAAAAGCGTGAACACGCCACCCCCATGCCCGCATGAGGGCTCTTCGGAAAAGCCATTCCAACCCGATAGACAAGGCTTTCCCGGATCGGCAAATTCATGCCCGAAAGATGGCGTGACAATCAAAAGAGTTGTTGGGAGGCGTGATGCTGAAGACACGATTCACCGAATTGGCCGGTGTGGAGCACCCGATCGTGCAGGGCGGCATGCAATGGGTCGGCCGCGCCGAGCTGGTGGCCGCGGTTGCAAACGCCGGAGCCCTCGGTTTCATCACGGCGCTGACCCAACCGACGCCTGAAGACCTGACAAAGGAAATCAAGCGCTGCCGCGAGATGACCGACAAGCCGTTCGGCGTGAATCTCACCATCCTCCCCGCGATCAAGCCGCCGCCATATGCGGAATACCGTCAGGCGATCATCGAAAGCGGCATCAAGATCGTCGAGACCGCGGGCAACAAGCCGCAGGAGCATGTCGACGAGTTCAAGAAGCACGGCGTCAAGGTCGTGCACAAGTGCACCAGCGTCCGCCACGCGCTTTCCGCCGAACGCATGGGCGTCGATGCGATCTCGATCGACGGCTTCGAGTGCGCGGGCCATCCGGGCGAGGACGATACGCCGGGGCTGATCCTGATCCCCTGCGCGGCGGATAAAGTGAAAATCCCGATGATCGCATCCGGCGGCTTCGGCGACGCGCGCGGCCTTGTGGCTGCGCTCGCGCTCGGCGCCGAAGGCATCAACATGGGCACGCGCTTCATGTGCACCAAGGAGAGCCCGATCCATCAGCACATCAAGGAGCAGATCGTCGCCAACGACGAGCGCGCGACCGAGCTGATCTTCCGCACCATGCGCAATACCTCGCGCGTGGCGAAGAACGTGGTCAGCACGAAGGTCGTCGGCATGGAGAAGGAAGGCGTCACCTTCGAGCAGATCAAGGATCTTGTGGCCGGCGCGCGCGGCCGCACGGTGTACGAGAAGGGCGATCCGGATGCGGGCATCTGGTCGGCGGGTCAGGTGCAGGGATTGATCCATGACATCCCGAGCTGCGCCGAACTGGTGTCACGGATCGTGCGCGAGGCCGAAGAGATCATCCGCCAGCGGCTCGATCGCTTTGCCGTGGGCTCCGCGCGCAACGCCGCCGCCTGAGCACGGGGTAGCCGGATGAAAGCATATGTTGTCGGCGACAAGGGCGCGGCCATTGCGGACGCGCAAAAGCCCTCGCCCACCGGCAGCCAGATCCTGGTGAAGGTTCACGCCTGCGGCCTCAATCGCGCCGACATCGGCATCGCCAAGGGCCACGCGCATGGCGCCATCGGCGGCGCCGGCACCGTCGTCGGCATGGAGTGGGCGGGCGAAGTCGTCGAGCTTGGCCCTGCCGCGACACAAGTGAAGATCGGCGACCGCGTCATGGGATCGGGCGCCGGTGGGTTTGCCGAGTTCGCGGTCACCGACCACGCGCGCGTGTTCCCGATTCCGGGCGGCATGTCCTATGAGACGGCGGCGACGTTGCCGATTGCACTCGCCACCATGCACGACGCCGTCGTCACCAACGGCGCGTTACAGGCCGGACAATCGGTGCTGATCCAGGGCGCAAGCTCGGGCGTCGGCCTGATGGCGCTTCAGATTGCGAAACACAAGGGGGCGAAGCTTGTCATCGGCTCATCGACCAATGCCGAACGCCGTGGCCGTCTCAAGGAATTCGGCGCCGATCTCGCGATCGACTCGAGCGAGAGCGGCTGGGTCGAACAGGTCTTGAAGGCCACTGAGGGCAAGGGCGTCGATCTGATCGTCGATCAGGTGTCGGGGCCGACCGCCAACGGCAACATCGCCGCGACCAAGGTGAAGGGCCGCATCGTCAATGTCGGCCGGCTCGGCGGCACCCACGGCGATTTCAACTTCGACCTGCATGCGGCGCGACGCATCAACTACATCGGCGTCACGTTCCGCACCCGCACGATCGAGGAGATCCGCGATATCTTCGCGCGCGTGCGCGCTGACATCTGGCCTGCGGTTGAATCCGGCAAACTCAAATTGCCGATCGATAAGGTCTATCCGTTCGCGCAGATCGGTGATGCCTTCGCCCGCATGGAAGCCAACCAGCATCTCGGCAAGATCGTCGTGACGCTCTGATCGCGCGTCACACTGTTGCAACTGATACGCAAGAGACGCCACTCATCTCAGTTGCGTCTTGCTTGCATTTGCATTGCGTCATTTACGGTTTCTCTGCGTACCGGAATGCTCTAAGGGGTGCCTCACGAGGCATCCAAGAGTTCATTCAAATTGAGCGCTATCAAACAACGTGTCGCCGCGATTTCCATCGTCGCCAGCGCAAGCATGGCGGCGATCAAGTTCGCCGTGGGCCTCGCGATCGGCAGCATCGCGCTGATCTCCGACGCCCTGCATTCTACGACCGATCTGCTGGCGACGGTTGTGACCTGGATCGTCGTGCGCGTCTCCGACAAGCCGGCGGATGCGGAGCATCACTACGGGCACGGCAAGCTGGAGAGCCTGTCGGCGCTCGGCGTCATTGCGCTTCTCTACGTGCTGGCCGGCGGCATCGCCGTCGAAGCGTTCAGCCGGCTGCGCGACGGCGTGGCGCCTTCCTCGATCACAGCCGTACCGTTCATTGTGATGGTGGTAGATATCGCCGTGAACTACTGGCGCGCGCGCGCTTTGCACAAGACGGCAAAGGAAACCAGCAGCCAGGCGCTCGCTGCTGATGCCCTGCATTTCGCATCCGACGTCTACGGCTCGTTCGCGGTAATAGCAGGTCTCGCGCTCGCGGCCTACGGCTATGCGTGGGGTGATGCCGCAGCTGCCATCCTGGTCGCCATCATCATCGGCCTGCTCGGACTGAAGCTCGCGCGCTCGACCGTCGAGACGCTGCTGGATCAGGCGCCCGCCGGCGCGGCGGACAAGGCGGAGGCCGCGATCAGCGGATTGCAGGGGGTCGTCGGCGTCGAGCGCATCCGGGTCCGCAAGGTGGGACCGACCTATTTCATCGATGCCGCCGTGAAGGTGCCGCGCACCCTGCCGATCGACCGCATCGAGGAGATTAAGCGCAATGCCGAGCGCGCCGTCACGTTTGCGATGAAGGATGCCGACCTGACCTTCACCGCGATCCCGGTGGCGCTCGACGACGAAGGCGTGCGCGACCGCATCATGGTGATCGCGCGCAACAGCGGACTTGCCATCCATCATATCACCGTCCACGACCTTGGCGGGCATCTGACGGTGAGCATCGACCTCGAAGTCGATGGCGGGATGCCGCTGCACGCCGCGCATGATGTCGCGCACGACCTCGAACGCGCCATTCGCGACGACTTCGGCGCCGATCTCGAAGTCGATATCCACATCGAACCGCTCGAGCCCGAGCTCCCGCACGGATCGGATGTCGCGCCGCAGCGGCTTGCGGAGGTTCGCGAAGCATTGACCCGCCTCGCGGCGGAACACGGATCGGTTCACGACATCCACAATGTCCGGGTTCGCGATACCGCCGGCGGCGAAATCGTCAATTTTCATTGCCGCGCCAACCCAGCCATGAGCGTCATCGAGGTGCACGGGCATGTCGATGACATCGAGCGCGCGTTGCGGCGCGCCTTCCCCTCGGTCAAGCGCGTCATCAGCCACGCCGAGCCCGCGCGCTGACGACTCAAACCGCTCCACAAGTCAAAACCGCGCCGTGTTCCTGCTTCGGACTCGTTTTGTGAACGCGAAACGCAATCGATTCTTCGTTGGACAAGAATTATTTCGCATTAACGAATCGTTGACTCTCGACAGGTGCGGGAAAGTGGATTCAAATGTTCTTGATTCGGAGCGCTGGGGTCTTCGTTCCGGTCAGGGTGCAGAAAGACACTCCAAGGGGGAACAGGCATGGCGCGCGCGACCGCGGCGAGCGGTGGCGTCCAATCCGATTCGATCAAGGGATTGGCGCAATCGATCGCTAAACCAGCCTACCACCGGTTACTCGTTGCCGAACCCGCTCTGCGGCGCGCCGTCCCCACCCTGATCATCGCCTTCCTCGTCACCATCTTCATCGGCGCTTTCGTCCAGATCGTCGATCAGCATCGTCAGAAGCGCGCCGCGATGAAGCGCGATCTGCTGTCGCTCGCCGATCTTCTTGCGGAGCGTCTCGATCGCGCGGGCGTCTCGCGCGACAGCCGCGCCTCGCTGGATCGCGCGATCTCATCCGAGCGCTTGCAGAATCTTCTGCCCAGCTTGATCCCCGCCTGGGGGATCGCCAACGGCCGGCACATCATCGTCGTCAATGCCGATCAGCGCATCCTGGCCCGCATTCCGACCGACACGCCGCACAACAACGCTAGCCGCATCCTCGATGTTCTCAGCGCCGCGCAGCCGCTGACAACCGCAGCCAATCCGTCCGTGGTGTCCGAGATCAGCCTGCCGAACGGCGGCAGGGCCATGGCCACCCAGCGGATCGTCAAGTCGCTGCCCGGCCAGGTTCTGATCATCCAGGAACATGCCGATTCGCTGTGGCGCTCCGACGCCGCCTTGCAGATCACGCTCTCGGCGACCACCGGCTTCGTCGTGCTCATTCTCGGTTTTGCCTTCCACTGGCAATCGAGCCGCGCCCGCGAAGGCGATCTCATCAACGACACGGTGCGCGGACGCATCGATACCGCACTCAACCGCGGCCGCTGCGGCCTGTGGGACTGGGATTTGTCGCGCGGCCGGATCTTCTGGTCGCAGTCGATGTTCACCCTGCTCGGCCTCGACAGCCGCAGCGATCTCCTCACCTTCGGCGAGGTCAACGCGCTGGTGAATACGGACGACATCGACCTGTTCGACATCGCCAACCAGCTGATCTCGTCGAAGCGCGATCACATCGATCACACGTTCCGCATGCGCCACACCGATGGCCACTGGATCTGGCTGCGCGTCCGCTGCGAGCTCAGCCAGGTCGCGGACGAAGGCCTGCACCTGATCGGTATCGCCGTCGACATCACCGAGCAGCAGAGCCTCGCCGAAAAAAGCATCGAAGCCGACATGCGGCTGCGCGATGCGATCGAGACAATTCCCGAAGCCTTCGTGCTCTGGGATGCGGAAAACCGCCTCGTCCTTTGCAACTCGCACTTCCAGCGGCTGCACAAGTTGCCGGACAGCGCCGTGACGCCCGGCACCTCCTACGAGACCGTGATCGAGGTCGGCCGCATGCCGCAGGTGCGCACCCGCCTCACGGAAAACACCCACGCCATTCCCGGCGCGAAAATATTCGAAGCCCAGCTCGACGACGGAAGCTGGCTGCACATCTCCGAACGCCGCACCAAGGACGGCGGCTACGTCTCGGTCGGCACCGACATCACCCAGATCAAGCTGCACGAGCAGAAGCTCGTCGAGAACGACATCCGCCTGCGCGCCAACGTCGTCGATCTCAAGCGCACGCAGATGATGCTGGAACGTCAGGCCCACGAACTCGCGGACCTCGCGCAGAAGCATGCCGACGAGAAGATTCGCGCCGAGGAAGCCAACCAGACCAAATCGAAGTTCCTCGCCAACATGAGCCACGAGCTGCGCACCCCGCTCAACGCCATCATCGGCTTCTCGGAGGTGATGGGCAGCGGGATGTTCGGCTCGCTCGGTTCGGACAAGTACACCGAGTATTGCAGCGACATCCTGACCAGCGGCAAATACCTGCTCGACGTCATCAACGACATCCTCGATATGTCGAAGATCGAGGCCGGCCGCATGAAGCTCGATCCGGAGCGGCTCAACCTGTCGCAAACGCTGTCCGAGTCGCTGCGCGTGGTGTCGGGCCGCGCGGAAGACAAGGGTTTGCAGCTCGTCGCGAATTTTGCGGACGACATCCCCCTCACCGCCGACCGCCGCGCCATCAAACAGATCGTCGTCAACCTGCTCTCGAACGCGGTCAAGTTCACACCCGATCACGGCCGCGTCATCGTGCGCAGCCGCACGACCGGTGGCACCATCCGCCTCGCCATCGCCGATACCGGCATCGGCATCGAACGCAGTTCCCTGCAAAAGCTCGGACGGCCGTTCGAGCAGGTGGAAAGTCAGCTCACCAAGGTTCATCCGGGGTCGGGGCTCGGCCTCGCCATCGCCAAGTCGCTTGTCGGCTTGCACGGCGGATCGATGAAACTGCGCTCGAAGCCCGGCGCTGGCACGGTGGTTCTCGTCACCCTTCCCGTCAGTCCGCCGGCCGGCGCCGCAGTCGCCGCCTGAAGCTTGTAGCCAGGTGAAGTGAAACGAAACCCTGGGATTGATCTCGGCGATTAGAGAGGCCCCGGATTTCGCGGCGCTTCATCCGGGCTACCGGCCTGCTTAACGCTCCACCTGCAACACATCGAAGAAGACCTGCCGCACCTCGGCCTGCGTCTCCCTCACCCGTGCCTCCAGCGAAGAAAAGTCGGGTTCGTCGCCGGCGCGCGTCAGCATGCGTAGCAGATCGTCGCCGGCCGTCTCGGGCTTGAACCCGGCGCTGACGCACAATCTCAGAATCTGCGTCAGGTCGTGATAAAGCCGCTCGGCGCGGCGCAGGATTTCGGCGGATGCGTGCGGCAGCACGCCGAGCCGCGCCGCATTGTCGAGCACCTGAAGCGTGCCGGGAGAGAGAATCTCCGGCTTGTCGTGCGCATGAACGAGCTGGAGATACTGGGCAATGAACTCGATATCGACCATGCCCCCGGCCGCGTACTTGATATCCCAGATGTCCTGGTCGCCCTTCTCCTGCGCGATCGCGCTGCGCATCTCGGCGACATCGTTGGCGATGATCGAGCGCTCGCGCGGCCGCGTCAGCACGTCGCGGATGACTGCTTCGATCTTCTCCCTGAACGCCGGCGACGCCGAGATGACGCGCGCGCGCGTCAGCGCCATATGCTCCCAGGTCCAGGCTTCCGCGTCCTGATACGACGCGAACGCATCGATCCGCGACGCCACCGGACCCGCCCGCCCGGATGGCCGCAGCCGCATGTCGACCTCGTAGAGGACACCGTAGTTGGTGCGGGTGGTGAAGGCGCTGATCAGGCGCTGCGTGAATCGGGCAAAATACTGCGCGCCCTGCAACGTGCGCGGGCCGTCGGAGTCCGGTTTGTCCTCGTCGAACTCGTAGATCAGGATCAGATCGAGATCGGACGAAGCCGTCATTTCGCGGCTGCCGAGTTTCCCCATCGCCAAGATCGCGGTCTCCTGCCCGCTGATCCGTCCGTACTGCGTGGCGAACTGATCGGCGACCAGCCCATGCACCGTATCGACAATGCCCTCGGCGACATCGGCGAACGCCACGCCCGCTTGCGCTGCCGAGACCGTTCCTGACAGAATGCGCGCGCCGATCAGAACAAGGCTCTCCTGCCCGAACAGCCGCAGCCGGTCGAGGAATTCCTCGTAGGAGTTCGCATCCGCCAGCGTCGCAGTCAGCCGCTGCGACAGTTCCGCCTGATCCGGCATCGCACCGAAGAAGCGCGGATCGATCAGTCCGTCCATCAGCTGCGGCTGCCGCGCCAGCATGTCGCCAAGCCGCGGCGCCGCGCCGAGCATCAGCGCGACCAGTCCAACAAGGTCGCTGTTCTGCGACAGCAGCGAGATCAGCCGCCCGCCCCGCTGCAACGCCTGGAGAAAGCGGTCGAACGCGCCGACTGCGGCGTCCGGCTCCTCCGCAAGCGCCAGCCGCGCGATCAGCTGCGGCAGGAAATCCTCGAGCGCCTTGCGCGTCGTCTCGACCTTGAGCACGCGATAATCGCCTGCGATCCAGTGCTGTAGCGTCTCCGCCACCGTCTTCGGCTGCTTGAAGCCGAGACCGAGCAGATGTTCGAGCAGCCGCATATCGGTGGGGCCGGCGCCAAGGTTGATGTCCGGCAGCTTCACCGTCCCGGTCGGATCGCCTTCGAACAGCTTGCTGTAGTGGCGCTGAACGCGGTTGAGATAGCCGAGCAGCTCATCCGCGAAGGCGGCGCGGTCGGCGTAGCCGAGGAACCTCGCAAAGCGCTCCATCGCGTCCACATCGTCGGGAAGCGTATGCGTCTGCTCGTCGGCAATCATCTGCAACCGATGCTCGACCTTGCGCAGGAAACGATAGGCCTCTGCAAGTTCGTCCCGCGCCTCGAAGGATATCCAGTTGCTGCCCGCGAGAACGTCTAGCGCATCGAGCGTCGGCCGCACACGCAGCTCCGGATGACGGCCGCCGGCGATCAGCTGCTGGGTCTGCGCGAAAAACTCGATCTCGCGAATGCCGCCGCGGCCGACCTTGACGTTGTGCCCTTCGACCGCGATCTCGCCGTGCCCCTTGAACGACTGCATCTGCCGCTTCATGTCGTGCACATCGTTCAGCGCGGCGAAATCGAGGTGCTTGCGCCAGACGAACGGCGCGATGTCTGCGAGCAGCGCCTCGCCGGCCACGGGATCGCCGGCGCATGGCCGCGCTTTGATCATGGCGGCCCGCTCCCACGTCCGCCCTTCCCGCTCGTAATAATCGAGCGCAGCCGCAGTCGAAATCGCGACCGGCGTCGAAGCGGGATCGGGCCGCAGCCGCAGATCGACGCGGAAGACATATCCGTCGGCCGTGCGTTGCTGAAGGATGCGCGCGAGTCCCTGCGTGATCCGCACGAAGAAGCGCTGCGGTTCGATGTCGACCAGCAACGGACAGTCGAGGTTGTAGAAGACGATCAGGTCGATATCGCTGGAATAGTTCAGTTCGCCCGCGCCCATCTTGCCCATGGCCAGCACCACAAGGCCGCTGCCGGTTTCCGGCTTCTCCGAATCGGCAGGACGGAAGCGGTCGCGGGCAGCTTCCTGCGTCAGCAGGTAGCGCAGCGCCATTTGCGCGGCGCTGCCGGCGATGTCGGTCAGCGCCTGCGTCACCCGCATGACCGGCCACACGCCGCCGATATCGCAGAGCGCGATGAACAGCGCGGCTTCCGATTTCATCAGCCGCAGCGCCCGCATCACATCGGTCTCTTCCGGCGATGCGGCGACCGCGCGGGCCGTCGAATCGATCAGATTTCCGATGTGCGGATCCGGATCGGTTTGCAGCAGCCGCGCCACGCGCGCCGCGTCGGCCCGCATCAGGTCGAACAGATACGGCGAGGCTTCGGCGATGGCCTCGAAGATGGTTGCCGCCGTCGGGTGCCGATCAAGGATGCCACGCAGAGCATCGGCATCGTCTCGAGGCGCATCATGAAGCCAGCCGGCAAGCCGCTGCTGGGCGTCTGCCGGCGCGTGAAGTGTGGGTGCTGTGGCAAATCGGGCGGCCAGCGAACGGGACTCCGCCGCGCCTCTCTCGGATGGGCTCATGCCATCCTGTGTTCCACGGCAGGCGCGCCGTTGACAAGCCCCGTCTCTCTCGATCGCGTGGCCGCACTGTTTGCCGCTGGAACCGCGGGAAGCGAGATCGTCACCCGCAATCCGGGATTGTTGTCCGACAGCTGCAAGCTGCCGTCATGCAGTGTCGCCACAGCGGCCGCCAGGCTGAGCCCGAGGCCCGAGCCCGGCTGGGTACGGCTGGCTTCGAGCCGGACGAAGCGCTCGACCGCGCGCCGGCGGTCCGCCTCCGGAATGCCGGGTCCGTGGTCGGCGACGGTGAGCAGCACCCGGTCGCCCTCGCGCCGCGCCTCGATCGAAATCTCGGGCCTGGCGGACGAGCCCGCTACGGCAAGCGGTTGCCCGTACTTGATCGCGTTCTCGACAAGGTTGGCGAGAGCCTGACTGATCAGCTCGCGATTGCCATGCACCGGCGCCGCACCGGTCTTGAGTTCGAGCGACATCCCCTTGTCTTCGGCCAGCGGCTCATAGAGTTCGTGGATTCCGGCGGCGACCTCGGCAGCGTCGAAACCGCTCATGTTGTCGCGCGCCTGACCGGATTCGGCGCGCGCGATCATCAGCAGCGCATTGAAGGTGCGGATCAGGCCGTCGGATTCTTCGATCGTCCGCTCCAGCGCCGCGCGGTACTCCGATTCGGTTTTTGCGTTAGCCAGCGCCTCCTCGGACCTGTTGCGCAGCCGCGTCAACGGCGTCTTGAGATCATGCGCGATATTGTCGGACACCTCCTTGAGGCCGGACATCAGCGCCTCGATCCGCTCCAGCATCGCATTCAGGTTGCTGGCGAGGCGATCGAGTTCGTCGCCGCTGCGGCCGACCGACAGCCGCTCGCTGAGGTTGCCGGCCATGATCCGCTGCGTCGTGCCGGTCATGGCATCGATCCGCCGCAGCACCCTGCGGGCAACGAAGATACCACCGGCAAGCCCGAGGACGACGACGACCAGCACCGAGAACTGCGCTGCCGACGCGACGATCAGGAACAGACGCCGCCGCTCCTCGAGATCGCGGCCGACGAGCAGCCGCAAGCCGCCTGGCACGTCCGAGACGCGAACCAGCGCGCGGTGATCGATCGTGTCCTGATCCTCGAGCCGGCGATAAACCGTTTCGCTCCAGCCGGAGCGTCCCATCACGCCGGGCGCCAGCGATCCCACATTGCCGGCGATCGCCTGCCCGGCCGACGACGTCACGAGGTAGAGGTTGGCGCCGGGACGCAGCGCTCTCGTCTCGATGGCATAGACCAGCCCGCGAAGTCCGCCGCGGGCGAATTCGCTGCCGAGTTCATCGATTTCGGCATTGACGGTTTCGGTGATCTGCTCGGTCACCATGCGCCGCGTGTTCCACGCGAAGAAGCCGAGCAGAAACGCAGCAAACAGCGCGAAGAGGAACAGATACGCCAGCGTCAGCCGGAACGCCGTCGTGCGGATCAGTTTACCGAACGCCGTCACGGATCATGTATCCGGCGCCGCGGATCGTGTGCAGCAACGTCCGCTCGTGCCCCTTGTCGATCTTGGAGCGCAGCCGCGAGATATGCACATCGATCACGTTGGTCTGCGGATCGAAGTGATAATCCCAGACGTTTTCCAGCAGCATCGTCCGGGTCACCACCTGCCCCGCGTGCTTCATCAGATACTCAAGCAGGCGGAATTCACGCGGCTGCAGCGTCAGTTCGTCCTGCCCGCGCGTGACGCGATGCGACAGGCGGTCGAGTTCGAGATCGCCGACGCGATAGACGGTTTCTTCCGCGGGCCCGCCCTGCCGCCGCGACAGCACCTCGACGCGCGCCAGCAACTCAGCGAACGCATAGGGCTTCGGCAGATAGTCGTCGCCGCCGGCCCGCAGGCCGCGGATGCGATCGTCGACCTGTCCGAGCGCCGAGAGGATCAGCGCCGGCGTGCGATCGCCCTTGTCACGCAGCGCGCCGATCAGCGACAGGCCGTCGCGCTTCGGCAGCATGCGGTCGACGACCAGCACGTCGTAGCCGCCGCCCTCCGCAAGCGACAGGCCCTCTTCGCCATCGGCTGCATGGTCTGCGACGTGTCCGGCTTCACGGAACGCTTTCACCAGATAGTCGGCCGAGTCGCGGTCATCTTCGATAATGAGCAGTCGCATGTCACCGTCTGACGAGGTCAAGGGCGAACCCATCGTGTGTCACCATGGCGTGCGGCTTGCTTCGGTGCAAGCCACGAACGGGCGCCCCGGAAACGGAAAAACGGGCGATGGAGCTGGGGGAACTCCATCGCCCGCGACGCCTTCCAACGGAGGGGGGCGTATTCCATCGGAAGGAAACCGAGGGGACGGGCTAAAGCCCGCCCCCGGAAAGAGCCGTCAGCGGGGGCGACGTTTGCCGGCGACTCTCCCCATCTCAACCGCGCTCGAGCGGGACCGCGACGAAGCGCGACGCATCGCCGGAGCGCACGCGGATCAGCACGCTGTTCTTCTTCTCGTTGCGGGCGGTTTCGAGCGCCGAGCGCACTTCGCCTGCGTCGGCCACGGTCTTGCCGCCGACCTCGAGAATGACATCGCCTTCCTTGAAGCCGCGCTCGGCCGCAGGGCTGCGCGGATCGACACCGGTGACGACGACGCCTTCCTTGCCGGCGCCGGCAACGGTGTTGGCCGGAGCGAGCGAGAGACCGAGGCGCGGAATTTCGTTGCCGCGCGGCGACGAACGCTCGCCGCGATCGAAGGCCTTCGCCTCCTTCGCATTCGGCAGTTCGCCGAGCGTCACCGTGACGGTCTTGTCCTGACCCTTCTGCAGCACGTTGAGCTTGACCTGATCGCCAGGCGCCATGCTGCCGATGGTGCGAGCCAGTTCGCGTGCGTCACGCACGGGCCGGTCGTTGACCGAGGTGATGACGTCACCCGAGGCAATGCCCGCCTTCTCGGCCGGGCTGTTCGCCTGCGGTTCGGCCACAAGCGCGCCACCGGCCCTCTTCAGGCCAAGACTGTCGGCGATTTCCGGCGTCACCGGCTGAATTTGGACGCCGATCCAGCCGCGGCTGACGGTGCCCTTCTCCTGAAGCTGTTTCACCACCGTCTTCACGGTCGAGGCCGGAATGGCGAATGCGATGCCGACGCTGCCGCCCGACGGCGAATAGATCGCGGTGTTGACGCCCATCACCTCGCCGCCCGTATTGAACGTCGGGCCACCGGAGTTGCCCTTGTTCACCGGCGCGTCGATCTGGATGAAGTCGTCGTAGGGACCGTTGCCGATGTCGCGGCCGCGCGCCGACACGATGCCGGCGGTCACGGTGCCGCCAAGACCGAACGGGTTGCCGACGGCGAGAACCCAGTCGCCGATGCGCGGGGCGCCTTCGGACAGCGTCGCGAACGAGAAGTCCGTGCGGCCATCGACCTTGATCAGCGCGAGATCGGTGCGCGGATCAGCGCCGATCACCTTCGCGGTATAGGTCTTGCCGTCGTCGGTCGTCACCTCGACCTTGTCCGCACCGTCGACCACATGATTGTTGGTCACGGCAAAGCCGTCGGCCGAGATGAAGAAGCCCGAGCCCTGCCCCGTCATCGACGGACCGCCACGGCCTCCACGCGGACCCTGCATGCCCGGCGGCAAGCCATCCGGACCGCCGAAGCGACGGAAGAAGCGTTCCATCGGCGAACCCGGCGAGAACGGCGAGTCTTCGTTGTTCTTGAGGTCGCCCGACGATTTCTCCGCGAGGCGGACGCGAACCGAGATCACCGACGGCTTCACGCGCTCGACGATATCGGCGAAGCCGGTCGGCTGCTCGACCTTGCGCACATCCTTGCTCACCTGCGCGACCGCGCGGGTGGTGAGAATGTCGGCGTTATCGAATGACGGGCTCATGGCGTAACCGGCCGCGCCGAGACCGGCGACGACGGAAGCCATCAACGCAAATTTGCGCAGCGACAGCAGCGACCCACGAACGGACCGGTGCGCGGGGGGAAAATCGGGGCGATCAGACATCCAACATCTCCAAAAGGACCAAGCGAATCTCGCGGTGCTGTTGTGCACCTTGTGGTCCTGAAGATGGGGCGCGCAGCCTTACCGCGCACTGTCGGGGGAATTAATCTTTTGTAACAAAGCCCGAACGCGAAAAACCGGTCAGGAAATTCCCAACAGGGCCCTCACCTTGGCGAGAACGTCCGCGGATATGTCTTGAGGGCACGGACAAATGAATGTGGAACCGCGATGATTCCAGGACAGGTTCTTGATCTGGTCGGAAAGGATGACGCCGCTGACCGCAAATCCATCAGGTAACCGGACCTCGAACGGATACCCCTTGTTCTGGTTGGTTGTCGGACAAACGACGCATAGCCCGCTCTTGGCATTGTACGCACGGGGCGAAAGCACGAGAGCAGGACGACGGTTCGCCTGCTCGCTCCCCGCCTGCGGGTTGAACTGAAGCCAGATGAACTCGTTTGCGTCCGGGCAGTAGGGTGAGCTAGCCGACTTCGTTGCCGACCGCCGCGCCGGCGTCAACTTCGCCATGCATATTCTCTGGTGTCATTTTCGCAACCAGCGCATTGATGTCATAGCTCGGCGCGGCGTCAACCGGCGTGACGACCAGTGAGCCCTTGCGAACCGAAATCTCAGCAACCTTGCCCTCGACGATCTGAAGCTCCTTGGCGATCCCGTTCGGGATGCGAAGTGCGAGGCTGTTACCCCACTTGGCAAACTGCCCGTTCATAGCGGTGGCCTCATCAGTCCAGCGTGTAGATACAATGGATATACACCTGCCGAGACCGGCAGACAACCCGGTCGTTAGGCGAAATCGGTCCTTTTCAGGCCTTCGGTTGCCGCCCCGGCGGCACGGCGGCAAGCAGCCGCTCGATCTTGGCTTCTTCTTCCGGCGTCAGGGTGAGGACATCGTCCCGCCCGCCTGACCGTCGCCGGCGCAGATGCAGCCACAGCGCCAATATGCCGCCAGCCAGCACGGCCGGAGGCAGTAACCACAACAGCAAGGTTTCGCGGCTGACGCGCGGCTTCAGCAGGACGAATTCGCCATAGCGGGCGACGAGAAAATCCGTGACCTGCGCATCGGTGTCGCCGGCGGCGATGCGCTCGCGCACCAGAAGCCGCAGATCGCGCGCCAGCGGGGCATCGGAATCGTCGATCGACTGGTTCTGGCAGACCATGCAGCGATATTCGCGCGACAGCGCCCGCGCCCGCGCTTCCTTCCCCGGATCGCTCATCACCTCGTCGGGCTGAACGGCGTAGGCCGGAGCAGCCATCAGCATCGCGGCAACCGAGATGGCGTGAAGCACGCGGCGCATGGCCTTTACTCCGCCGGTTGCAGGCCGCGCGCGGGCTTCGCGGGTTTCGGCGCACCGACGCGCAAACGGCGGTCCGACAGCGACAGCAATCCGCCGAATGCCATCAGCACCGGACCGATCCAGATCAGCAGCACCAGCGGCTTGTAGTAGATGCGTGCGGCGATCGAGCCATCGGCTCCGGCCTCTCCCAACGAAATGTAAAGCTGGCTCATGCCGCCACGGGTCAGGAGCGCTGCCTCGGTGGTCGACATGCCGCGGGTCGAGAAGTTGCGCTTCGACGGCGTCATCACGCCGATGGTTTCGCCGCCCTCGGAGATCACGAACCGCGTCACCTGCTCGCGGTAGTTCGGACCCTGGCGCTGGACGATGCTGTCGAGCTTCACCGCATAGCCGCTGATGGTCACGGTATCGTTCGGCTTCATCGTCGCGATCTGTTCGGAATTCCAGGTGGCTTCGCAGACGATGCCAATCAGTGCAACGCCAAGCCCGGCGTGCGCAAAGGCCGTACCCCAGCTGGAGCGCGGCAGACCGATCGCGCGCTGGATGGCCGTCCCGAACGGCACGCGAAACAGTCCGGTGCGCTCGATGATATCGACGGCCGCGCCGGCGATCACGAACACCGCAAGGCCGATCGCGAGCGGCGCTAGCGCTGCCCCGCCCCTCGCCCATGCCCATGCGACGGCCACCGCCAGCAAGGCAGCGATTCCGGCTGCGAACAGACGCTGCGCGGCACCCAACAAGTCACCACGCTTCCATGCGAGCAACGGCCCGAACGCCACGGCGATCAGCAGCGGCACGAACAGCGGTCCAAATGTCAGGTTGAAGAATGGCGCGCCGACGGAAATCTTGTCGCCCGTCAGTACTTCGAGCCCGAGCGGGTAAAGCGTGCCGACCAGCACGGTGACGCAGGCCGTGGTCAGGAAGAGATTGTTCAGCACCAGCGCGCCTTCGCGCGAGATCGGCGCGAACAGCCCGCCCTGCCGCAGCGACGGCGCACGCCAGGCGTAGAGCGCGAGGCTGCCGCCGATGAAGAAACAGAGGATCATCAGGATGAAGACGCCGCGGCTCGGGTCGGTTGCGAACGTATGCACCGAGGTCAGCACGCCGGAGCGGACAAGGAAGGTTCCGAGCAGCGACAGCGAGAAGGTGACGATGGCGAGCAGTATCGTCCAGACCTTCAGCGCGTTGCGCTTCTCCATCACCACCGCCGAGTGCAGCAGCGCCGTGCCGGACAGCCACGGCATCAGCGAGGCGTTCTCGACCGGATCCCAGAACCACCAGCCGCCCCAGCCGAGTTCGTAGTAGGCCCAGTACGAGCCCATGGCGATGCCGAGGGTGAGAAACACCCACGCCATCAGCGTCCACGGCCGCACCCAGCGTGCCCATGCTGCATCGATGCGGCCTTCGATCAGCGCCGCGACCGCGAACGAAAACGAGATCGAGAAGCCGACATAGCCGAGATAGAGCAGCGGCGGATGGATCGCGAGGCCGACGTCCTGGAGGATCGGGTTGAGGTCGCGCCCCTCGATCGGCGGCGAAGCGATGCGCAGGAACGGATTCGAGGTGGCGAGAATGAAGAGGTAGAACGCGGCGGCGATCCAGGCCTGCACCGCCAGCACATGCGCGCGCAGCGACAGCGGCAGGTTGCTGCCGAACGCCGCGACCAGCGCCCCGAACAGTGCCAGGATCAGCACCCACAGCAGCATCGAACCTTCGTGATTGCCCCACACGCCGGTGAACTTGTAGATCAGCGGCTTCAGCGAATGCGAATTCTCGAACACGTTGACGACCGAGAAATCGGACGACACATGCAGCGCCGTCAGCGCCACGAACGAGATCGCAACGAACAGCAGTTGCGCCAGCGCGGCTGAGCGGCCGACATTCATCAGCGCAGCGTCGCCCCAGCGCGCGCCGAGCATCGGCACAACCGACTGGATCAGCGCGAGGCCGAACGCGAGAACGAGCGCGTAGTGTCCGGCTTCGGCGGTCACTTCGCGGCTCCCGGTTTGGCGCCGTAGTCGTCCTTCCAGTGGCCTTGCTTCTTCAGCGCGTCCGCAACCTCCTTCGGCATGTAATTCTCATCATGCTTGGCCAACACCGTGTCGGCACGGAACACACCGGACGCATCGAGCGCACCTTCGGAGATCACGCCCTGCCCCTCGCGAAACAGGTCGGGCAGAATGCCCCTGTAAGCTACCGGCAACGTGGCGGTCCCGTCCGTCACCTTGAAGCTGACGGCGAGATTGTCGCCACGCACCAGCGATCCGCTTTCGACCAGTCCGCCAAGGCGAAAACGCTTGCCGGGCGGGATCTGCTTCTCTGCAGCCGCCGCCGGCGTCGTGAAGAACAGGATCGAGTCGCGCAGCGCGTTAAGGACGAGACCGGCCGCAATCGCCAGCACGATCATCGCACCGCCAATCATCGTCAATCGCCGCTGCTTGCGCGTCATGTTTATCCGCCGATCCCGAGCTGCTTCACGCCGTCGTTGAGTTCGCGCAGCCGCGCCTCGTCCTTCTCGAACACGCGCCGCGCATCGCCGATCGCCTGCCGCGCCGTATCGGCATCGCCGAGCACCATATAGGCGCGCACCAGCCGCAGCCATCCCTGCACGTCGTTGCCATCCTGCTTCAGCCGCGTCGCGAGCCGGTCGACCATGCCTCGGACCATCGCGTTGCGATCGGCTTCGGTCATGTCCTTGGCCGCAGCCACATCGTCGGCCGTCGGGCCCGGTGCGACGCCCGCATTGGTGTTGGCTGCCACCGCACCGCCCGCCTGATCCAGCGCGGCCTGGACCAGCGGCCGCCAGGGCGCATCGGCCGGCGCAGTCGCGAGCATCTCTTGCCAGATCTTGCGGGCGTCGGCGGGACGGCCGTCCTGATCGGCGGCGACGCCGAGGAAGTAACGCGATTTGACCTCGGAGGCATCGAGCGCCACCGCGCGCTCGAACTCTTTCTTCGCATCGGCGCTGATCACACCGCCCGCAGCCGCGGACAATGCCTCGCCGAGATCGGCGCGCCGCGCGGCGTTCTCGCCCTTGTGGATGATGATGTTGCGGAACGCACGCGCGGCATCGTCGAAACGGCCGAGCTTGAACAGCACCGGCGCCAGCACTTCCCAGCCCCGCGCATCTGCCGGGTTCTTTTCGAGATGCGCCTCGACCTGCGCCACGAGCCGGTCGAGCGAGGCGGTCGCGACTTCGGCGCGCTGGCGCTCCGCCAGCGGAAAGTCGCCGAGCGAGGGCGAACCGAGCTTAAGATAGACGCCGCCCGCGAGCAGCGGCAGGGCCGTCAGTGCGAGGATGGCGACGGCGCGGCGTGCGCGCAGATGAATGGATGACGACTCGGCTGGCGCGGCTTCCGACGCCGCGATCATCCGCCGGCTGATCTCGACCCGCGCGGCCTCAGCATCGGGTCCGGAAATAAGCCCAGCCGCGGCGTCGCGATCCACTTCCGCCAGCTGATCGCGATAGACCGCCAGTTCGCTGCCCGCGTTCGTTGCCGCGGCGCTCCGGCTCAACGGCCAGAGCACGGCGAACGCCGCAGCCACCGTCATCAGTCCAAGCACAAACCAAAGCGCCATCGGGCGGCTGTTCCGCAGGGTTCCAGAAGTGCCGGCGCGGCTGAAAAAACGCGCAAGTCCACCGCCTTACACCATGGCAGACGGGCCGCCGCAAGGCAGATTAGAATGACTTTTAAGAGAGGGGCGGGAGGGATCAGGGAGGGATCAGCTGGCCTTGGGCGCGGCCTTGCGCTCGACATAGACGGCGTTGTCCGCCGCCTTGCTCATCAGCGAGGCGTAGTCGAAGCCGAACAGGATTTCGCAGAAGCGGACGGCGGCATCGACCTGCGCCTTGCGGAAGGCGCGCACGCGCTGATCGGGCGTGCGCAGCGAGGCCACGAGCGCCTCGGTCGAGCGCTCGACGTAATGCTGCAACTCGGAATAGGTGCGCAGCGTCACCTCGTTGATCGCGAGCTCGCTCGCGTAGTTGCGGCAGGTTGCGACGAAATCGATCAGGGCGACCGTCTCGTCGACGTCCATCGTGTCGATCTTGGAGGCGGCGGTGATGTCCTTGTCGGGCCGCTGGCGCAGCAGGCGGCGCACCCGGCCCGGCACGCTTTCGATTTCCGACTGCAAGGCGCTGGAGATTTCGACGCGGATGGAGGCGAGCTGACGACCCCAGGCGGAATCGCTGCGGATATCGAGTTCGGTGCGCAGACCGCGAATGCCGTCATGGACCGTCTTCAGATGGCTGGAGATATCGTCGAAGCGGCCGCGCTTGATATCGGATCGCAGCGTGAGCGCAACGCGCGCGAGATCGTGGATCGCCATACTGACGGCGACGCCGAACGGCGTGCCGGCCACGCGGATTTCGTCGTCGGAGCCGGCCACCTTGATGGCAAGCCGGACGATGTGCCACGAGGAGCCGAGCCGCTGCATCACCATGGCGAGCGCGAACGGCAGGATCGTTGCCGATTGCAAAGTCGGCACGTTCAGCGCATCCATGGTGGAAGCGACATGCGACTCGGCGAACGTACGCAGCGTTCGCGGCAGGCGATTGCCGAGCGTATCGAGCGCTTCGCGGGCGCCGAGCACGGCGCCGACCGGCATCAGATCCTCGACGACGCTGGGCGCGCCGATGCGGCCGAGTGACCGGCTCTCAGGCCCGCCCGTCGGCGAAACAGCCTTGGCGATGACATCGGACGCCGCAAGCTGGAACGCCCGGATCGCCTTGTCCACGTCCTTGTCGGCCTCGATCGCCGCCTCGAGCTTGCGCGTCTCGTCCGGAATGGCCTCGCGATGAAGCCATTGCCAGATCGGCAGCAGCGAGGAGCGCCGAACCTGACCGGGAGCGCTGTGACTGGTCTCGCAGAGGAAGGGTTCGAGCGGCTCCAGAACCAGCCGCGAGGCATCGGCGACCCGCGGCCGCTCGTTGTCGCTGTCCCGGCGGACGACCTTGCGCAGCTGTTCGAGGACCAGGTTGGCGACGGCGACGTCTTGCCCGCTCTCGACGGCGCGCTCGAACTCCCGCATCAGCAGCGCCTGCGATTGCGGCGGCAGCTGTGCGAGAAATTCTCTTAGACGATCAATCGCCTGTGGCCCCATTTGCTCACGACCCATTGGGGCGCGCACGCACCCATCGGGAGTATTAGCAAGGCCTGCGTTAAGAAGCCGTTGAGGAACAGGGAGTTGGGGCGGGAAATCGGTACTGGAACCGGCGGTTTGCCGGGCGCGACAGGATGAGCCGAAGACAGTTCGTCACACCCCCGGCAGCGTCAAAACCGCCCGCAATCCGCCCGCCGGAGCGGTGCCCAGTTCGAGCCGCCCCCGATAGAGCCCGGCCAGCTCCACCACGATCGACAGGCCGAGGCCGGACCCGGGCTTGGACTCGTCGAGCCGCTGGCCGCGCCGGGCGACCTGGTCGCGCTCCTCGGCGGAGAGCCCCTTGCCGTCGTCATCGACGATGATCTTGAGCGCCGGATCGAGATCGCTGTTGGGCGTGCGCTCGGACAGCACCTCGATCAGCACCTTCTCGTGCGCCCATTTGCAGGCGTTGTCGACGAGATTGCCGGCCATCTCTTCGAGGTCCTGCCGCTCGCCGCGGAACTTCAGGTCCGGCGGCACGATCGCATCGACGACGATGCCGCGGTCGCGGTGAATCTTTTCCATCGTCCGCCGCAGCGCCTCGATCACCGGGCTGACCTCGGTGACGCTGACGACCGCCGTGACCCGCGCCGCGATCCGCGCGCGTTCGAGGTGGTGCGCCACCTGGCTGCGCATCACGTCCGCCTGCTCCAGCACCTTCGAGGCGAACGCATCGCCGCCATGGCTGTTGGCTTCGTTGACGATCACCGACAGCGGCGTCTTGATCGCATGCGCGAGGTTGCCGACATGCGTGCGCGCGCGCTCGACGATTTCGCGATTGGCGTCGATCAGCGCGTTGGTCTCGCGCGCCAGCGGCGCAATCTCCAGCGGAAACTGTCCCTCGAGACGCTCGGCGCGGCCGGAGCGGATATCGGCGAGCGATTGCGAGATGCGTTTCAGCGGCGCGAGGCCGTAGCGTACCTGGAAGATGGTGGTGATGATCAGGCCGATCGAAAGCGCGAGAAACGTTCCGCCGAGATAGACGTCGAACGCGCGCGTCTCTTCGAAAATCTCCGTCGCATCGCCCGCCACGATAGCGAGGAAGCGTCCATCGGTGCCGAGATCGACCGGCCGCTCGGCCGCGCGCAGCCGCTGATCTTCGGGGCCCGTGATGTAGCCGATCCGCAGGCCGGCGGTGTTGAGCTCGATCGCCTCGTCTTCCAGCCGCGGCAACTTCTTGTCCCACAGCGAGCGCGATGCGCGCACCTCCTGCTTGGTGCCGTCGATGCGGGTAATCTGCCAGTACCAGCCGGACAGCGGCAGTTCGAACAGCGGCTCGCCGAGCGACTGCGTGTCCTTGTCCTTCTCCGTCGCATCGTCCGGCGTGGCGATCTCGGCGATCAGCGTGCGCAGATAGAGGTTGAGGCGGCGGTCGAAGGCGCGCTCCGACGCCTGCCGGTAGACCGACGACAGCGCGATCCCGGTGACGACGAGAATGATCACCACCCAGGCGGTTGCCGAGAGGAACAGCCGGGTGGCGAGCGAACTAGCATCCGGTTTCCGAAGTTCGTAACTCATCGCAGCAATCTCTTACACGAACTTCGGAAACCAAAGGATGCTAGCAATTGAAACTATAGTACCGCTTCGATCTGAAGTTCCTGAAGGTGGCCTTGCAGCGATGGCGCAGGAACTTCAGATCGGCGGTACTATCGCGCATCGGCCGGGGGCGCGAGCAGATAACCCAGCCCGCGCACGGTCTGGATGATGTCAACGTCCAGCTTCTTGCGGATACGGCCGACGAACACCTCGATGGTGTTGGAGTCGCGGTCGAAGTCCTGATCGTACAGATGCTCGACGAGTTCGGTGCGCGAGACGACGCGCCCCGAATGATGCATCAGATAGGCCAGCAGCCGGTATTCGTGCGACGTCATCTTGACCGGATTACCGCTGACACTGACGCGATTGGTGCGGGTATCCAGCGTCACCGGGCCGCAGACGAGTTCGCTCTGCGCGTGGCCTGCGGCGCGGCGCAGCAGCGCGCGAATGCGGGCCAGCACTTCTTCGAGATGAAAGGGTTTCGCGACATAATCGTCGGCGCCGGCGTCGAAGCCCTGCACCTTGTCGCTCCAGCGGTCGCGCGCGGTCAGGATCAGGACCGGCATGGAGCGGCCGTTGCGCCGCCAGGCTTCGAGCACGGAGATGCCGTCCATCTTCGGCAAGCCGATGTCGAGCACCACCGCATCGTACGGCTCGTTCTCGCCGAGAAAATGCCCCTCTTCGCCGTCGAACGCGCGATCGACCACATAACCGGCGTCGGATAGCGCCGTAACCAGCTGACGATTGAGGTCGGGATCGTCTTCCACGACAAGCAGGCGCAAATCCGGTCTCCGCAGTCACATGCCGGCGGGCGGCCGACTCACGCCGCACGCGAACGGCGGCGATCATACCGCCGCTTTCGCAGGCATGCCAATTTCATATGGCGCGGCGTGAACGCGCGATGAACGGGTGGGTCCCGATTCTTACTTTTTCTTCATGACGGTTTTGACCAGTTGGCCGAGTGCGCCGGGCGCGTCCTGTCCGGTGGCCGCGCTGACCTTCTCTCGTGTCCGGCCGCTGATGTAGACCCCGAGCACGCCGAAGCGGAAACCCCAGTAGGCAACGAGCAGCGCGGTCGCGCCGACGAGCGCGTGGATCGTTTGCAGGTCGCCGGTCCAGAACTCGTGCACCAGCACCGCCCACAGTGCCGCGCATTCGAGGGTCAGCTCCACCGCGTAGAGCGGCCGCCACCAGCGCTGCACGACATCGTCGCTGGTGATCTCGGCGCGGATCGTCTGTTGCGTCTCGGCGATGGCCACGCGCTGCGCTTCCGCCTCGGCGCGGATCACCTCCGCCCAGCGGTTCTCCGCCTCCGCGATCCGCTCCGCCGGACAGGATGGCAGCGCCGCGCCGACATCGCGCGGCGTCGCCGACGCAGCGCCAATGACATCGGCCAGAATCTCGCCTGCCGCACCGCCAAGCGGACCGCCCAGCGCCGTCCCCAGCACCGGCGCGCCGAGCGCGATGACCTTCTTCGCCACATCACTCCAGTCCATGCGCGTCCTCCTTGATCATCGCGACCGGTGCGGCCGCGTCCCGCCGGCGCCGGCGCCAGAGCACTATCAGTGCGACGACGACCGTCAGCGCGACCGCGAAAGCCGCAAACCAGATGCCGGCGTGATGCGCCGATGCAGCCGCCGTCGCGGCCGCACCGCCTGCGGCCGCGCCGCCTGCAACAATGTCGCGAGATCGCGTCGCGGGCGGTGCGGGCAGTGATGCGCGTTCCGCTGACGGTGACGCCGCCTCCGAGGCCAGCGCAAGCGCGGTGCTGCGGACATGTGCGACCCGCCGCGTCCAGCCTCGGCCGAACACGGCAAAGGTCTTCAAGCTGCGCAGGAAGGCCATCCGCTCCGCGCAGATCGCATTGATGAGGGCGGCTGCATCGCCCGCATGCGCGGCGTCGCACACCGGTCGATCGATGGCGCCGCTGCGATCGGGCAAGCCGAGCACCCGGCGCAGCACCCTGCCAGCGCGGCCGACACCCGAGTTCACACCGTAATCGAACACGGCATAATCGATCCCGGAGGGCAGCTCATCGCAACGCAGGGCATTCCAGTAGCGCTCGCGATAAATCGCACGCGCCGCCGCTTCCGGCATCCGCCGGACGTCGTCAGCGGTCGCACCGGGCTTCCAGTGCCGCCGTGCATCGGCAAGCGTGATGCCCCATCTGGTCGGCCCGCCCGGGTCGTCCGGGTGATTGACATAACCACCCTCGCTCGCCAGCAACGCAGCGATTGCGCGATCCCATGATGATGCGCTCATCGCGGCACCGCAGGGAGCTTGTGCGTGGCGGCCATGATCGTCTTCCAGGCAAAGAAAAAGCCGCCCCTTTGCGGCGGGCGGCTGGATGGAGAGCAGTTTGGCAGTATGCCTACCCCATGATCTCCTGAGCACCGAAGCACGTCGGTTGCGAGAGCGCACCGCCGTTGCGGGCCCCCAGCGTCGCCGTACCTGATGTCGTCTTCCATTGCAGGGTGTAGGTCAGAGCGGAGGTCGAGTTGGGACGATCATGCACGGCGAACGACTGCGGAATCACACCGCTGCTGGCGCCCTGTTTGGCCGCACTCGAAACGTTGTCGCGCCCGAAAACTCCGGCCAGTGATGTGCCGCCTCGATCAACGTCCAGCGACAGCGTATTTCCCTGCGTGTCGCAGTCACCGCCCCCAGAAAAACTGATGCGTATCGGATTAGCCGCCGAGCGCGGCGTGATCGCGGCACTGATGCCGGTTGACGTGAAAGACGTGCTTGTGGTCGTCGTCGTCGAGTTCGATTGCGTGTTGAACTGCTGAACGACATCGCCGGGCCGGGGCGTTCCCGGCCCGAAAGCCTGCACCGTGACGAGGTTCGTTGTCGTCCATGTGCCGGCGGTGAGGCCGGATGCGCCCCACTCGATAAAGCCGAGGATGCGATAGGCTTTCGCGGCAACGGCAGTGCCCGTGTAGAAGACGCCGGCACTGTCGGCGCCGCCAGCCCCGCCTTCCGCCGTTGACGATGCAGCCGTGTACTCGCTCAGCGGATAGACATTGAACGTTCCGGCGCTATAGGTCGAACAATTGATGACTCCCAGCCTGAATGTCCCGCCGTCATTGAAGCCGACGACCCACAGGCGAAAGCCCGTCGACGACGTCACGCCGAGCGTGGACCCGGAGGAGACAACGAGCGACGTCGCCGCCGTCACCGGCACGGTCACGCCGGTTCCGTTTGGTCCGGCCGCGTTCCGGAAGCCGATCACGCATGGCGAGGCCGGCGACGGATCGTTGCCGGCCGCGTCCTTGAGGGCAATCGTCAATGCACCGCCGCTGGCCGAAACGGCGAGCGAAGCATTCTGCAGCGCCAGCCCGGTCGTAACCGCGCCGGTCGCGCCGTTCAGCGAGGTGACGCCGCCGGCAGCGGAGCCGGCAATCGGCCGCCAGCGCGACGACACTCCATCATACAGCAGAACCGCGCCCTGCCCCGGCGCAAGCGTCAGATCGCTGCCCGGCGCAAAGCGGTTGCCGGCCAGCGACGCGGTGTTTTCGTCCTTGAGGACAGCGGCAAACGCTCCGACATTCATCACATGCACGATCCGGCCATTGCCGCCGCCGGCGAGGCCCGTGATCTGACGAACCGCGTCGGTCGAGATGCGCAGAACGCTCGCACTCGAGAACCCCGCCGGCGCGTAGTCGTTCTGATCCGACGTAATCTGCGCCGGTGAAATTACGCCGGTTAACGACAGCGCCTTTGGCAGGGTCAGGTTGCCGGACGCCTGATCGATGACAAAGGAATCGGTGAAGCTCGAGCCATCCGGCGACACTTTCAGCTTGAACGCATCCGAGCCGATCAGTCCGAACTCGGCGCGCCCGGAGAACGCGCTGGAGAACACCACCGACGCCGTGTTCCCGGGCCCCTCCTTCGACATCTGCAGCCGCACATCGCCGCTGCCGCCGTCGCCGGTTGCGATAGCGTTGAGCAGCACCGCGTTCGAGCGGACGCTCAGGCGATTGACCATATCCGCCGGCGTGTTGACGCCGATCCGGAGAATGTCGTCCAGCAGCACCGGCAACTCGCGCAGATCGCGCCACGCCGTGCCGTCGAAAACAAAGAGAACGTCGTCGGCGATCGACCACGCGATCCAGCCGGTGTGCGGGACGAGAAAGCGCCATGCGCCGTCTTCCCAGGTTGCGATCGTGGTTGCGTGCCCGGCCCACGCGCCGGCCGGCGCCGCGGCAACGATATGCCGGTCGCCCTCATCCGGACTGGCCGGAGGCGCAGAGCGATCCGTGTCGCGCACGGCGACCTGGATGACCGCGTCGAGAATGCGCAGCGCTTCGTTGTGCGTGACGTGCTTCTGCGCCTGGCTGCCCTCGATGAAGGGCAGCCCGAGATTGGCTGTGTCTGTCATGATCGCTCAGAGGTTGAGGGTGGCTTCGGTGAGATGGCCCGGCCCGGTCTGGGCGGAGACCTGCGCGATGCGGACGTGCAGGCTCGCGAGCGGCGCGCCGAAATCGGCAAGCTCGTCGGCCGTTGTATAGATCGCAGCGGGACTCGTGACTTCGAGACGGCGCACGACGGCCGCGCCCGAGAGAATCTCGGCCACATAGGCTTCGCTGTCTTCGCCGAGCGGCGGTTCGATGGCCCAGTTGTCGCCGTTGACGCGGGCGCGCCGGATCCAGCGCAGATGGATGCCATCGGCCGCGCGTGCTGCCGTCAGGTGCACGGGCGACAGCGGCATGATCGCGGTTGCACGCGGCGTGACGGTCACCGCCACGGCGGCCGGGTCGCTGTGACTGCGCCCGCCGGGTGCGATCCGCAAACTCAACGGCCGCGCCAGCATGCCGAGCCCGCGCGCGATCGGAACCAGATGGTCGTCGAGCAGCACGAATGGTGCGCCCGCTGGCACAAGTTCGGCGATCGCGTACTCGCTGCCGGCCTGCCCGCGCAGCAGCCGCGACAGGCGGTAGGTCCGCTCGTCCATCAGTTCGGCGTGGGCGAACTGCAAAACCTCCCAAACTCCGTCGGCTGTTCGCACCGCCGCCGCGTTGGCGCTCTCCAGTACTTTTGCGTCGGATACCGACGTCAATCCGCCGCCATAAAGCTTGACGCGAAACTGCGTGGCGTGATCCCAGCGGCTCGTCGGACCGCGCGGCAGCGGATCGAGCGTCTCGCCCATGATGGACGGCGCCAGCGCCACCGCGGCCTTGTCGAAGCTCGCCCCATCGAGCGAACGCCAGACATTGACCGAACCTGGCCACGGATCGGCGAACACAGCGAGCCGCGTCAGCACCGGCGGCATCGACAGTTCGAGCGCCGGCAGATCGAGCACCTCAACACGAACCGGACCGATGGCGTGCGGCACCGCCGCTGTGCGGCGTCGTGGCAGAGACAGCGGCACGGAGAACACTTCGGGATCGATGCTGCGCGCTCTCACCTGCCGCGATTGCGTATCGGTGAGTGCATCGATCTCGACCAGCCGCCGCCGGCCGTTGACGGTCAGGCCGATCACATCCCCCGGCGTGAGTGCGAGATATTTTGCGCCAAGTGCGAACTCGGCGTTCTCCCGTCCGGCCCAGAGATCTTGCAGCCAGATGTCCGAGCGGCGTGACGCGGCGGCATCGTCGGTAACGATGGAGAAATCCGCTCGCGTGGTGCGGTTTGAACCGCCGACCAGCCGCCGCGACGTCACGGCCGCCCGGCGATAGTCAGTCGTAGCGTCGGTGTATCCGAAGCTCACCTCGCGCGGCAGCTCGGTTTCCTGGCTGCGCGTCAATTGCGCCAGCGAGCCGCGGTCGGGTGCGACAAGATCATCCTCGCCGATCTCCGCAACCGGCCGTCCGCCGCGCTGAACGAAACGCAACGTGCCGTCGGCCGCGGTCGCGTCGAAAGCATAGGCCATCGCCAGCGGCTCGATCATGGCGCGCGGCGGCATCGGCCGGTCGACGACATAACCGTCACAGCTGTCGCGCAAGCCGGATGTATCGGCGCCGGTCACATTGCTGTCGCGCAGGATTGCCGCGACCAGATCGTCGAGCGGCGCGCTGCCGAGCCGCCCCGTCAGCCAGTGCCCGGTCCGCCAGTTGCCTGCATCGCTCCAGATATCCTCGGCGACAGGAAACACCGGATACGGCCGCGCATCCCACGTCCACAGATGGATCGCCGACGGATCGATCATCCGCTCGCCGTAGAGCGGCGAGACGGGATTGAACACATCGTTCGCGCCGAACGCCGGATCGAACGTCTTCAGCGCCGCTTCCAGCATGCGGCGCTGGATCAGGTCATCGCGTTGCGCATTGGAGAAGTATGGAAAGAACGATTCCGATGATTTCGGATCAGGAAACACGCTCGGCTGATTGGCGCCCTTGTCGACCGCGGGACAACCGATCTCGGTCAGCCAGATCGGCTTGCTCCGCGGAACCCACGCAGTCGGCGATCCGAGCTCCGCATGGGCGACGCGCTCGTAGTGCGCATTGCTCCACCAGTTCCAGAGATCCTTCTGCCGGAACGTCCACGGCTTGCCGAGACCGTCGGTGATCGGCACCCGATCCTGGTCAGCACGCGCGCCCGCATCCGGATAGTACCAGTCGTAGGCTTGGCCCCGCGAAAGGTTCGCGCCGAGGTAATCGAGATCGTAGGTCGAGGACGCAATCGCCGCGTCGAGATGGTCAGCCTCGTCGCGCCAGTCGGCAAGCGGCGCATAATAGTCGATGCCGACCGCATCGATCGCACCCGATGCCCACAACGGATCGAGCGGAAAGCGCACCTCGGAGGCGTCATCGTCGATGACATGGGCGCCGTACTCCGTCCAGTCGGCCCCGTAGGTGACTGTCGCCGATCCGACGATCGCTTTCACCTCCGCCGCCAAGGACACGAGATGTTCGACCGCCGGATAGATGCCCGCCCCCGATCGCACGCGCGTCAGCGCAGCAAGTTCCGAGCCGATCAGGAACGCATGCACCCCGCCCGCGGCGACGGAAAGGTTCGCATAGTGCAGCACCATGGGACGATACGTTGCGAAGAAGTTTGCCACTTGCGCGGCGGCCGTCGCGGTCCCCTGCGGCGAACCGGGCTGCCCCGGCGCCGGATCGCAGGTGATGCGGCCGCGCCAGGGATATGGCGGCTGCGGCGCAGTGCCCGTGTAGGGGTTGGTTCGCCCGTTATCGGCCGGCACATCCATCATTACGAACGGATAGAGCGTGACCTTCAGGCCGCGCCGTTTGATCTCGTCGATCAGGCGGATCACGGTGTCGTCCGACGGCGTTCCGCCGAACGCGGGACGCCCGTCGACCAGCGACACCAGATGGGCGCCGGCGCGCGTCGCACCGGCAACCGACCACGGCGCACCTGACGTTTGCTTCAGCGCGTTGTCGACGCCGGGCTGCACCACGCATTCGCCGGCCCGCAGGTCGTTGCCGAACCACGCGACCACCAGCGCGATGCGCTCGAGTTGCGGGCAGATCGCTTGCAGATCGTCCAGCGCGCCGAGAACGTCGTTGCTCGCATAGGTAACGTGACGATTTTCCGGAGCGGATTGGCCCGGCCCGAGCAGTTGCACGCGCGTCTCGGTGTCGTAACCGAACTCGGTCGTGCCGGGGATGAGCGTCACCGCCCGCACCATCGTTTCGAGGCGGCCGATCGGACGGATGATCTCGAATGACAGCTGCGGAATGCGATTGCCGAACTCCGCGAGCGGCAGATGCTCGAACACGACATACGCGAGACCGCGATAGGCCGGCGCATTCCCCGCACCTTCCTTCGCGACGATCAGGCCGTCCGGCTCCTGTGCTTCATCGCCGCGATAGACGCGGAAGTTGATCGCTGCCGTATCGAGCGGCTTGCCGTCGGCCCAGACCCGGCCGATGCGCGCGATCACGCCTTCGCAGAGACCGACGGCGAAGTTCGCGTAGTATGCATAGGTCGTCGTGGTCGTGACGGTCGCCGGCGTTGTCGCGCCTCCGCCACCGCCTGAATCGCCGTTGAAGATATCGCCCTTGCCGCCGCGTCCGCCGGTGGTGCCGCCGCCCGACGTTTCGCTGCGCGTCGAGACGACTTCCTCGAGCCGCGTCGCCCAGATCACCTGGCCGGACAGTCGCGCGCGTCCGTACACGCGCGGAACGGGCGTGCCCTCGGAGGCAGCCATTACATCGAGGTCGGTCAGCCGCGGCCCTTCGATGTTGCGCGTCTTCGGATCGGCCTTGCCGCCGCCGAAGAGCGCGCGATCGATCAGGTTGCCGCCGATCGCACCGGCAATGCGTCCGCCAAATGCGCCGACGATCCCGAAGGCCTTACCGCCGAGCGAGCCGCCGACGGCAGAGAGAACAAGCGCAGCCATCAGTCCGTCACTCCGGGAAAACCGAATGCGTACGCAATCCGCCGGCGCCACCAGGGCGCAAGCGCGACCTCGCAGACCGATGCGCCGTCATGCGCATGGATCATGCGGCCGTCGTCACTGACGATCGCCGCATGCTTGGCGACGAAGCCCGCGCGCCAGCGAAACAGCAGCACGTCGCCAGCGGCCACGTTCGCGACATCGATCGGGACAAGATGACGGAAGCCGGCATCCGCCAGCGCCTCGTCCCCGGTCGCCTCGGCCCAGTCCGGCGCATAGGCACGCACCGGCTCAGGCTCGTCGCCGATCAGGTTGCGCCAGACGCCGCGGATAAGGCCAAGGCAATCGCAGCCGACGCCTTTCACCGACGCCTGATGGCGATAGCGCGTGCCGATCCAGCTTCGCGCCTCGATGACGATGGCGGAACGGGTCAAGGACATGAAGAAGCTCTGATGACAGGGGCAGGTGCGCCGGTAAGCAGGAAACGTCAGACGCCCTCGATCTGCATCGACCCGCCATCGTTTCCGGGCGTACCGGAAACCGGATAGCTGATGACAAAGTCGTTGCCGGGGATATGGGGAAAGCCGCGGAAGTTGGCGCTGTTGCCGAACACGTCGCGGCAGGTCGCGAATTGCTTGTCGCAGCCGGCGGTGACCGTGAACGCATCGCCCTCGGCGATCGGCTCTGGCATCGCCTGCCACAGCGACAGACGCACGCCATGATCGGTCAGGCGGTGATCCTTGATCTCCATCGCAAGGCCCGCATTGCCGCCGCTGGTCCAGCTCACGCGGCCGCCGGTGAACAAACCCCCCGCAAACGCATCGAGCCCCGAGACGAAAACAATCGACGTTCCCGCGAGCGCCGCCACCGAACCCGCGCCATGAAAGCCCACGGTGCCGAGATTGAACTTGCAGCGCTGATCGCCGAGATCGGCGCTGCACTTGCCGGTGTAGAGACGGCCGCTGTCCTGCGCGAGCGCATCGGCGAGGCCGCGCAGCTCGACGGTGAACGCCTGCCCTTCCCGTTTCACTTCGCCGAGCGTTCCCCGCGCCGTCAGAAGACGCAGCGACACGTCGCTCCAGTCGACCAGCCATGTCTCGATCGCCGCTGCGTCGTAGCGCCCGCCCGCAAGATCGTGCTCGTTCAGCGCATCATCGTCGAACGCACCGGCGATCTCGCTGCCGCCGGCGGACAGATCGAAGCGGCTCGTCGCCTCCGATCCGGAGAAGCCTGTGCCGGCGCGAAATGTCACGCCGCCGAAAGTAAGATCGTTGTCATGATCGGTGAAACCGAGCACGGTGCCGTCGCGCCGGATGATCTTCCAGCAATGCGCCAGCGTCGTTACGCCGGAATCGAGCTTCGTTTGCAGAGCGAGCGGGACAGATCTCATGGCCGGATCTCCACCAGTGGAATTTTTGGAATGGCCCCGGCTTCGAACGCCGAAAGATCGACTTCGAGATAGTCGGTGTCGAACCGCACCGGCACGTCGAACTGAAATCCCGCAGTGACGCTCGCGCCTGCGCCAGGCACGTGTCCCGCGAGAAACGTCACCAGCCCCGTGGTCGGGTCGCAGGTGAAATCGATGCCGCTCACCTTCTCGGCGCCGGCGACGGCCACGCGCACCGAGCCCGCGACCGGCTTCGCGATCGGCCGTGCATAGACGGCGTGAACGCTGCCGTAAGACTTGACGAGCTGAAACTGCGCGCGGCTGCCGTCGCCGCTCCCGATCACCTGATCGAGCGGCGTCACCGGCGCAGCAGGCGATGCGGACGAATGATCCAGCCGGTCGCGCCAGCGAAAGCCGTGCAACTGCCCGCGCCGCTCCTCGAAGAACGCAACCACCGTCTGCAGCGCATCGAGCGTCTTCACGCCGTAGCCCGCATCGAAGCGGCGGCGCGAATGCGCCCAGCGGGCGTTGCGCTCTTCGCGCCCCGAACCGAACGTGACAATCTCGGTGCGCCGTTCCGGCCCGCCCGCGCTTTTCAGTGCGATGTCGAGCGGAAACAGCACCTCATGGAAAGCTGCGGTCATCAGAGACTCCGCTGCCCGCGCGCCACCGCACGCGCGATCTGGCCGGCGACGTAGGATTCGGAGCGGCGAAAGCTGTCTGCATCCGGCGTGGCGATGTTGACGACGATGCTGTTGCCGCCGCCTCCGCTGGCTGCAACGCCGAGCCGTCCGTCCGGCGCGCGCCGGAGCGGCATGATCGCCTCCGGTCCCGCTTCGCCGGCGAGCCCGGTTCCACCGGAGGGCAGCGGAAAATACGTCGGCGATCCGACCACTCCTCCCGACGCGAACGGCTTGATGCCGCCGCGCGCGAGTTGCGAAAGCGCGACGGGAAGCCCGCTGAGGCCCATCGAGAAGATGCTTCCGAACGGCCCGAACGCATTCGCCACGGTCTGATTGGACACCTTGAGCGCCAGCGACTTCAGAACGTCGTCGAACTGCTTGCCGCTCGATATCGAACTTGAGAACGCTTGCGTCATCACCGAGGCAAAGCCGCCGGCGCCGCGCGTCAGCTCGCGCGTCGATGACAGAAGCTTCTGGAGCACGCGATCGGTGTCCTCGCCCTCCCGCGCCACATCCCCTTCAATCGCCATTCGCGTGGCTCCTTGTGTCCGGGTACCGCGTCATCAGATCGTTCATCGCCGCCCGCGCGATCGGCTTGGGCACGTGTCCGCGCACCGCATGGATGGCGTGGGCGAGTTCGCGTGGCGTCATCGACCAGAACGCATCTGGCGACAGCTTCAGGATACCGAACCCGAAGCGCATGGCGTCGACCCATGGAAACGGTGTCATCAGCTCTCGTCCCCGAACGTCGCCGCGATCAGCGCGGCCGCGACGCGGACGTAACCCGCCGCACCGCCGTCGACCGCCATCGCCGCAACATCCTCGTCGGTCACGGCTTCGCCCGCACCGCGCAGGCCGGCCGCGATGATCCGCACCAGGTCGTGTGAGGACAACCGCCCCGTTCCGAAGCGCTCCGCCAGCATCGGCAGGTCGGTCGCGCCGAACGCAGCTTCGAGCTCGGCCAGCGCGCCGAGCGTGAGCACGAGGCGGCGCGGCTTGCCGCCGATGTCGGCATCGATCTCGCCGCGGTATTTGTTCGCCATCAAGCAGCCGTAAACGTCAGCGCGCCGGCGGACTCGAGCGCCAGTTCGAACGTCACCTCACCATTGTGCTCGCCGGCGAACTCGAAGCTCGTGATCTGGAACGCACCCTCGATCGTACCGAAGTCCGGCACGATCACCTGGCATGCCTTCACGACGCCGTCGAAGAACGCCTGCCGCACCGTCGCGTCCGACGCAGTGTCGCGGAACAGGCCGCGGCCGGAGACCGACGCGCGCTTGACGCCCGCACCTTCCAGCAGTTCGCGCCAGCGCCCGGCGGATTCCGCGTGCGTGACATCGACCGTCTCCGCATTGAATGCGATCTTGCGGCTGCGCAGACCGGCGACGGTGACGAACCCCGTGCCGTCATGCATCTTCAGCAGCAGATCCTTGCCCTTCTGTGCGCTCATGTAGTTTCATTCCTCTTCTGTGAGTGCGCGAAAACGAACCAGCGCGTGATAGGTGCGGCCGTCGGCTTCGCGCCGGATGTCGGCGATGGTGAAGCGCAGATTGACGAGGCGGTGTCCCGGCAAATCGAGCGGCGCATCGTCGAGCGCTTGCAGCAGCGCGCCCGCGATCACATGCGCCTCGCGATGCCCGCCCTTGCGCGACCAGGCGTGCAGCACGAGCTGATGCTCCTGCACGGCTCCGCCATCCGCGGACGCTTCGCTTAAGCGCGCCTCGCCGAGCGTCACGTAAGGAAAGTCGGCGCTGCGCGGCGGCTCATCGTAGACATGCGCTCCGCCGAGCGCGGATGTCAGCGCGCCATCCGCACGCAAGGCATCGTAAACCGCGGCGCGAAGCGCGACGTGTGCTGCGGGCATGCGAAGTGTCCTTGTTGAACGGGATCAGTCGATGCGCTGTTCGGCGTCGATCAGAATGAGCCGCCGGTCGGCGCTCTCGTGGAAGCTCGCGATGCGATAGCTGCGCTCGCCCTGCCGCAGACGATGCCGCAGCGTCAGATCGAGCGGCGCGCGCACGATGATGCGGAAGCGCAGCGTGACGCCGTCCGCATCGGCCTCGACATCGGTCGTGCTCTTGAGCGGCACGATCGCCGCCCACACGGTGGCGACGCTGACGTAGGTGCGCACCTCGCCGCCCTGATCGTCCGGCGTGCCGAGCGGAGCTTCCACCACCACACGCCAGCGCAGATCGCCCGCGTCCGTCATAGCGACAACACCCGGAAAGAGTTGAGGATGGCGGTGACGACGGCCGGCATCATCTGCACCGACTGTCCGATCGCGACCTGGCCGCGGTTGTCGTACCAGTGCGCCGTCAGCACGCGAATGGCCTGACGCAACGCATCCGGAACATCCGTCGCCGCCGTGCCGTAGCCGAGCTGGATATCGAGCTCGATGCCCGCGACCGCGCGGCCCGGCTGCGGTAACGCCCAGGCCGGCGCCGCGACAACATCGGCCGCCTTGTCGAGAACGAAGGTTGCCGTATCGATTGAAGCCGCATTTCCGTCCGCATCGAACACGCGCACAGCAATCAGCGCCCGCAACGGTCCCGTGCGCAGGCGCAGACGCCCGTCGGGCGGCCACGTATCCAGGCCGTATCGCCAGGTCTGTGCGATCAGCGCACGGCGCGTGATGGCTTCCACATGGCTGCGCGCCGCCGCGATCAGCGACGCGATCACCGCGTCGTCGTCGCCGGTCTCGACCCGCAGGTAGCTCTTTGCCTCTGCCACCGTCAGCGGCTCGAGCGCCGGTGCGCTCAGTAATGTTGCGGCCATGCCCGCTCCTTTTTCTGATGTTGACAAAGCTTTCGCGGCGCGGCTCAACGAAGGCGTCATCCTGAGGAGGCCGCGCGAGCGGCCGTCTCGAAGGATGACGCATCGCTGAAACGGTTACCTGATGTTCAAACGTATCGCCGCTCTTGCCGTCACCATGTTCACATTGTCCGTCTCAGCGCATGCGCTGGTCGGCGGCGCGGCCGCAGACAGGGACGGCAATGGCAAAAGCGTCGTCACCATCGTCGGCTCGCGCGGCAACTTGTGCTCGGGCGCGCTGATCGCCGCCGATGTCGTGCTCACGGCCGCGCACTGTGTGCCGGCGGGCGCGACCTACAAGATCGTCATTCCCGGCGAGAGCCCGCCGCGCCTGATCGACGTCAAGCGCGTGGCCTCGCATCCGCAGTTCAATGCGCAGGGCATCGCCGCGCATCGCGCCAGCGCCGACGTGGCGCTGCTGCAAGCGGCCGAGCCCCTCACCCGCTCGCGCACGATCGCGCCGACCGCGACACCCTCGACACCGATCCAGGCCGGCAACCGCTATGCGATCGCGGGCGTCGGCGTCACCGTGCGCGGCGACGGCCGCAGCGGCGGCACCGTGCGCCGCGCCTCGCTGGTTGCGACGAGCAAGCCGGGCACGTTGCAGATCCGCCTGGTCGATCCGGCAACGGACAACAAGAGCGCCGGCCTCGGCGCCTGCACCGGCGACTCGGGTGGACCCGTGTTCGAAAACCAAAACGGCCGCGATGTCATCGTCGGCGTGGTCAGCTGGTCGACGGCGCCGAACAACGCCGGCGGCTGCGGCGGCCTCACCGGCACAACGCCGCTCTCGCTCTATCGCGGCTGGATCGTCGAAACGATGAAGGCGTGGAGCGGACGCTGAGCGCCGTCACTCCGTTTCAGCAACGTAACCTGAATCGCCTCTTCATCCGGTGTTCATCTGCACGGGCCGACAGTCATGTGCGTCGGCGCGTGGAACCGATTGGGGCTGCCGGCCGTTCTGCATATCAACCTGAGGAGGACACCCATGAAGAAGCTTCTGATCGGCGCAGCTTTCGCACTCCCGTTCATCGCCATGTCAGCCCCCGCAAGCGCAATGCCGCGCACGCCGCTTGAAGTCATCGCCGGCGACACGGCGTCGGTGGCAGATATCATCGAAGTCAAAGGCGGTCGTGGCCGTGGACACGGCTGGGGCCGCGGACATGGCCGCGCGCACGGCTGGAGCCGCGGACGCAAGGTCGGCTGGCGCGGCCGTGGCTGCCCTCCGGGCCTGCGGATGCAAGGCCGCTGTTGAGCTGAACGATCCGGCACCGGGCACGCAGATGTTCACGCTGTCTGCGTGCCCGCGCGGCGGACTGTACTCAACGCACATCGTCCCCGCGCAGTACCCGGCTTCACTTTTTAGAGGAACGCTTCTTGCGCAATGCCTTCCTGAAATCCAGCAACGCCTCGAACTTATCCTTCTCGTGGAGATAGTAGCACTCGTCGGGTTCATTCCACTTCGTCGTGGTCCGGGTAGCTGGAGCACCTGCAAGCTCCCTGAGAAATGCTTTGCCCTGCCGATGCTCGTCCTCATCACGCCACGATATGGTCATCACTACACCTGTCACATAGAGTTCAGTCTTGAACTTCGACATGATGCTATCAATCGCTGTTACGTGGAAACGCGGAATCGACTCGATATCCTCTTGGACTCGAACTGCTCGGTACGACTACGACTCGAACACCATAGGTATCGCGAATAACGACCTGCGATCGGGCATTGCGTCCGTAAGCCTCATAGCCAGTCGGGGCAGCGAAGCTTGCATCAAGCTCCTCTTTTGGTGAAACACCCCGGATAATCCGGTCAATCTTATCGGGATTTTGTGCGATCGTCGAATTTACCAGCATGTTGGCTGCTTCCATTGACGAGAATGATCCCTGCCTGACTCCCTCAGCTATGTTGCCGCGACGTTCTGAGGAAGCAAAAGTGTCTCTCACATCACCTATGAGTGACTGCTGACTTCTTCCAACGTGCTGCTCAATAGCGTGCCCTCCAAGGGCTTGCTCTTCGAACAAGTCGATCGGCAGCCCACCATCCCGATTCTGAACCAGCAGAACTGAATCCGGGTCAACCTGAAGCTCATCACCGACTATGAAGGTAAAATCACCCGCCCCGTCGGAGGAATCGCCGGCCAGAAATGTGAAGATGCTCGCGAGGTCGAAATCCGGCAGATCTTCGAACAAACTATCCAGCCAAGCGCTGAGATCGAGCGGGAAGCACCGCGCCGATCGCAACACCTGGCTTCAGGAAGCGACTTGCATCCGGCTTGATCCAGCGATGCGCGTCGGGCTTCACCCAGCGCGTGCGCTGATGGTCGCGCCAAAGCGCGTCGCGGGCGGGCATGCGCGCGGTCCTTGCGGTCATTGGGCTCAAAAGAAAACGCCGGCCACAAGGACCGGCGCCGTTGATATCAGGTGCGAACGAATGCCCCTTACCTCTCTCTCCCGCAAAGCGGGAAGAGGGAGAGGAAGATCAGCTCGCCGCGAACTTCATCGCCTTGATGGCGTCGAAGTCCTGGACGCCGCCGCCCACCCGCTTGGTGGTGTAGAACAGGACGTACGGCTTGGCGGAGTACGGATCGCGCAGCACGCGCACCCCGGTGCGATCCACGATCAGATAGCCGCGGCGGAAATCGCCGAACGCGATCGCGAGACTGTTCGCGGCAATATCCGGAACGTCTTCCGCCTCCACCAGCGGGAACGTCATCAGCGACGCCCGCGCGCCGGCCATCTCGCTGGCGCAACACCGCTCTCGCTCCATCGCGGGCAGATCGTCAAGTTGATGTGTGAATCAACGCGAAGAATCATGATCTGGTTTGCATGCAGTCCCGTCCAAAATCCGAATCTGCATCGCGGCCTCCGCGCAATATGGTTGCCACTTCGAATCTCGGATTTCCTCGAGTTTCCGCCGCGAATCGATATTCGAGGCGAACCACGTATCGCGCGCGGCATTATACTTAACCCGCATGTTGGGGTGATCGTAGAGCTGGCGAAGCGCAAGTCTCTGATCGCCTGGCCGGCGCTCGAGCTCGTCCACGACGTCAAAGCCTTTCTTCGCCAGCCGGTTGAACTGCGCCAATTTCCCACGGTTCTCTGCAGCGTATTGGGCAAGTCCCAATTCTGTATAGAGTTCGAGCAATTGACCGACCGTCAAATTTGCAAGCTTGATGCCCCGCTTCATGCAACCGCCGAGCTCTGATTAATAAACGCTAGCTTGATTGCCTCACCCCAACGCTTCAATACCCAGATGTTGCCGGTCGCACCGGTGTCTAGTCCGGTACATATCGACCAGCGTCCATCGACATCAAAATTCCTTTTGCCTCGGCCGCTTGAGGGAACCAGCTCCCGTCAAAAAGGTCTTGAAGAACGCTCCGAGCTTGATCTGGAAATATCGCCAGGCAGGGAATCGCGGCCTTCAGGCGCACTTGAGGGTTGGGGTGATCGAAGAATCGAGAAAGGTCGCGGCGCGCGTCCCCCGGACGACGTTTCAATTCTGCCGTTATCTCTTCCATACGCCGGTAAAGCCGGCTGTATTGAGCATATTTGCTTTTTCGTTCTGCCAAATCTTGCGCGAGGGCAATCGCAAGAAACTGCTCGAGTAGCTGATCGATAGGCTGGGCCGTCAGATTTGCACTCATTGTTGGAGAACCTTGAATCTTCTCCGGCGGCTGCCAGAAATACGCGCCGCCTGCGTCCTTGAACTTGCCGATCGCGGCTTGCGTCTTGCGGTTCATCACCAAGGCGGCGTTCCGCCGATAGCCGGCTTTCAGCGCGTAGATCAGATCGACAGCTTGTCGGAGGGATCGCTCGCGCAGCGGAGAGAATGCGAAAAGACACGTTGAAGGTATTCATACCTTCTTCTTTTCGTACTTACCTTCGAGGATCGAGAGATTCATTCCAGCCTCGCCCGCCTGCGGGTACCATTTCGAATCAGCCAATTCTTCTAACTTTCGGCGAGATTCGACTTGTGCGACGTCCCAAGTATCGCGAGCGGCATTTGCCCTCACTTGTATGTCTGGATGATTATAAAGCTGAAGCAGCGCGAGGCGCTGGTCTCCCGGCCTGCTCATAAGCTCCTTGATAATCTTGGAGTTGCTATCCGCTAGCCGATTGAAACGAGCAATTTGCCCTTTCCTCTCAGCAGCGTTTTGAGCAATTCCAACCTCGGCATACAAAGCCAGAAGTTGCTCGATTGTCAGATCAGAAATTTTCTGGCTGCGCTTCATTTCATGACGCCATATCGACGGAGAATTTCCAAACCGAATTCGCGCTGCTCTTCATAACTTTTATCACGAAGATAGTCTCGCGGCGAGCCGAAAGTGCCATCGGGTAAACGCACATATTTGCTATTGTAGTATCCGGTTATTTCCTGGTGCTTCGCGACAGGGATGCGAACGACATTCCCACGGCTATCAATTTGAGCCTTTGGGATACCATCTTGGACCGCGCTTCGGCGAACAATGTGGTGATCTTCATAACCTCGTTGTGAAGGTGACCCAACAGATGCCTGCAGCTCTTCGAGAGTTTTCGGCGGATCACCGTATGATTTGATCGCGTCGGTAAGCTTGCCAATGTAATCGAACTGCTCACCGAGCCCGTCGATAACGCCAGCGGCTCCGGCTGCTTTGCCGACGTTTCGGCCAAACCATCGCCCGAGGTCCTTCATGACAGACGTGCGGTCTTCACTTTTGGCTGGTCGCTGGTCTGGGATTTTTGGAAGCGGCTCAAGATCATTGTCGTTTCCAGAGCTATTCGTATCCGAAACAAGCAGAATGGACGGCGTCGTTTCGTCACCGACCGCACTCTGAGGCTCATCACCAACTATGAAAGTGAAATCGCCGGCACCATCCGAAGATTCGCCGATCAGGAGTGTGAGGATGCTCGCGAGGTCGAAATCCGGCAGATCTTCGAACAAACTATCCAGCCAAGCGCTGAGATCGAAATCAGGCTCATCGAATGCGATGTCGCCACCTTCCTTGCCAGCACTGCCGTCACTCCACTGACCACCTTCGGAGCTACCGGCCGGCTCACGCGGCTGGTCCGGGTTGTACTTCGCCTCGAAAGCGGGAAGCACCGCGCCGATCGCAACACCTGGCTTCAGGAATCGCCCCGCATCCGGCTTGATCCAGCGATGCGCATCGGGCTTCAGCCAGCGCGTGCGTTGATGGTCGCGCCAAAGCGCGTCGCGGGCGGGCATGCGCGCGGTCCTAGCGGTCGGAGAATGGAGAAAAGAAAACGCCGGCCACAAGGACCGGCGCCGTTGATATCAGGTGCGAACGAATGCCCCTCACCTCTCCCTCTCCCCGCAAAGCGGGAAGAGGGAGAGGAAGATCAGCTCGCCGCGAACTTCATGACCTTGATGGCGTCGAAGTCGTGGACGCCGCCGCCGACCCGCTTGGTGGTGTAGAACAGCACATACGGCTTGGCGGAATACGGATCGCGCAGCACGCGAACTCCTGTACGATCCACGATCAGATAGCCGCGACGGAAATCGCCGAACGCGATCGCGAGACTGTTCGCGGCAATGTCGGGAACGTCTTCGGCCTCGACCAGAGGGAAGGTCATCAGCGACGCCCGCGCCCCCGCCGTCTCCGGCGGCTGCCACAGATACGCGCCGCCCGAGTCCTTGAACTTGCGGATCGCGGCCTGCGTCTTGCGGTTCATCACGAAGGCGGCGTTCTGCCGGTAGCCGGCCTTCAGCGCGTAGATCAGATCGACCAGCTTGTCGGAGGGATCGCTCGCCGCGAACGCGCCGGCCGCACCGCTGGCGATATAGCCGAGATTGCCCCAGGTCCACGAGGCGTTGGCGACCGCCGTGTAGTTGAGGAAGCCCTTCGGCTTGTTGACTCCGTCGCCGTTGACGAAGGCCGCGCCCTCCTGCACCGCGAACGTGAGCTCGACCTCGGAGGCGATCCACTCGTCGATGTTGACCGCGCTGTCGTCGAGCAAGGTCGCGGTCGCCGCCGGCATCGCGTAGAGCTCCATCGCCGGGAACGACAGCGCATCGAGCGTCGGCGACGCCGTCTGCGGCCGCGCGTCGGTCTCGCCGACCCACCCGGTCGCGGGGCCGGTCAGCATGAACGGCTTCTTGTAGACGTTGCCGGAAATCTCGCGCACCGAGGCGAGCGCGCGGATCGGCGAGATGGTTGCCAGCCGCGCGCCGATCTCGCGTTCGAGCTCGACCGGCACGAGGTAGCCGCCGTCGGGATTGGAACCGGCCGACAGCGCTTTCGTTTCGAGCGCCCGCAGCGCCGCCGTCTCGCCACCGCGCACATAGGCATCGAATGCGCTCTTGTGCTCGCGGCTGGCAAGGCTGCGCGAACGCAGACTGGTTTCGAGCGCGGGGCGTGCGCTCTTCAGCGCCGCCTCGTCGAGACGCCGCTGCTGCGTATCGAGCGCGGCATTGATGCGGTCGACCTTTTCCTCCAGCAGCACGTCGCCGCGGCGAGCAAGCTCGGCGAGCCGCTCGTCGTTCGCCGCCTTGAAGGCTTCGAACGTTCGCATCAGTTCGTCGTGAGTCACCGGATGACCGGAAGCGATGCCGGCCTTCTGCTCAGGTGCTTGGTCATGCAGTTCGATGTCCATGAAGATCTCCTTGTTGATGGACGCGCGTGGGCCATGCGAGGACGGCAGCGCGCCGGTTCGCCTGGGAATTCGGGTTTTGATGCCGGAAGGCGGCGTCAGCCGCGTCTTGTGCGTATCCGCGGCATCCGCGGCGGGCGCGAGCGATTGCGGTTTCCGTCAAAGGCACTAATGTGCCGCAGCGGTTTCACGCAGAACTCTGACATGGGCATCAATGGCCGTTGAGAAAGACGACACCCAGAAGCGGATCGACGCCATCGATTGGTATCATGAGTTCGAGTTTCCGGGCGGCTTCAGGGCCGGGCCGGCCACGCACGATGCCGATGCCCACCGCAGGCTCTGGCGATTCATCCAGACGAACCTCGATAGCATCGACTTCACCGGAAAGACCGTGCTCGATATCGGCTGCTGGGACGGCTACTGGAGCTTCTATGCCGAGCGCCGCGGCGCCGCCCATGTGCTCGCGACCGACGATGCCAGCCAGAACTGGGCCGGCAGCAAGGGACTGATCCTCGCAAAGGAACTGTTGAAGTCAAAGGTCGAGACAAATCTCGGCGTCTCGATTTACGAACTCGAGAAGCTGTCGAAGCGCTTCGAAGTCATCCTGTGCCTCGGCGTTTACTACCATCTCATCGATCCGTTCTTTGCCTTCGCCCAGATCCGGCATGTGTGTCATGAGAACACGGTGGTCGTGCTTGAGGGCGACGTCACCGACGGCCTGCGGCCGAACACCTCGCATTTCGATTTCACGGACCCCGCTTTGCCGACATTCGTGCCCGGCAAGGACAATCTCGACATGATGCTGCGCGCGGCGTACCTCGCGCCGCAATCGCAGTCGCTTCTCGATGCCATGAAGCCGTTGCACTGGCGCCGCAGGCTGCGGATCAGCCTGGATGCGATCTACGGCAAGTACGGCCGCCTGCCCCATCGCCTGACGCGGGCCGTTACGGTCTGCAAACCGTTTCGGGGCAAGAACGCGCTGCACGCCTACAAACCGCCGTTCGGCCTGCACATCTACGACGACCGCTTTTCGCCGGCGTGATGCCCAGCGAACGGCCTCGCTGCGCACCGCTACCCATTTCGACGAGGCAGATTATTGCCTATCATGCGTAACCTGATTTGAGCTTGATCGCTTTCCAACCCTTGACAGTTGTATTCATTTCTCACTCGTGGCGAGGATTTGATGACGACGGACGCGAGCGATACCCAAAAGCGGATCGATGCGATTTCCTGGTATCACGAGTTCGATTTCCCGGGCGGGTTCAGCACAAAGGCAACCACGTCCGATGCCGGTTTCCACCGGAAGCTTTGGCAATTCATCGAAGCCGAACTCGACAAGATCGATTTCGCCGGCAAGACCGTGCTCGATATCGGCTGCTGGGACGGCTACTGGAGCTTCTACGCCGAGCGCCGGGGCGCGGCGCGCGTGCTTGCGACGGACGACGCCAGCCAGAACTGGGCCGGCAGCAAGGGCCTGGCGCTCGCCAAGGAGCTTCTGAACTCGCGCATCGAGACCAGGCTGGACGTTTCAATCTACGACCTGACGCCGGTCAAGGACCGGTTCGATATCATCCTCTGCCTTGGCGTCTACTATCACCTGGTCGATCCGTTCTATGCGTTCGCCCAGGTCAGGCATCTCTGCCACCCGGATACGATTGTCGTTTTCGAGGGCGACATCACGGGCGGGTTGCGGACGAATACGTCCCATATCCACATCACCGAGGAGCACAGCTGGCCCGTATTCGTTCCCTCGTTCGAGAACCTCGATATGATGCTGCGGGCAGTCTATTTCTCGCCGCAGTCGCAAAAGCTGTTCTGGGACATGGGCAAGTGGCGGCTACGCGACCGTCTGAAGGTCTATGCCGAGGTCATCTCAGGCCGGCATGCCCGCCTGCCGACCCGCGTCAATCGGGCGGTCACCGTATGCACTCCGTTCAGCGGAGTGAACAGGATGCATTTCTACAAGCCGCCGTTCGGCCTTCACGTCTACGACGACCGTTTCCGCTAGCTTTTCGCACTGTCAGCGCTCTGCGCCGAGCAGCCGCCACTCACGCTCAGCGCGCATTCGCGAACGTGAGAGCGCAGGCCTGGGGGCGACCTCGCTCCGGTGTGCTGTCGGTCCGCAAAACCGGGATCCGCTTTTGCGGACAGCACACTGCTTCACGCTGCGAACGCGCGCGCCCGCGAGCAGCGGGAACGTGACGATGGAAATCTCCCAGAGATCGACCTGGTAGAGCTTGCGCACGCGCGTCTTCGGGTCGATCTGGCCGCGCACGGTCTTGTAGCCGATCGACAGCCCGTCGATCGCGCCGGCGTCGAGCAGCGCCAGCAGTTCGCGCGCCCGCGCCACGTCGGGAATGAGCTTGCCGCGCGCGCGCAGGCCGCGAAAATCCTCGACGAGTTCATGCCAGATGCCGACCGGCTCGGACGGATCATGCTGGAACAGCATCGGAATGCGGCGCAGGCCGCGCGTCGTCAGCGTCTGCGTGAACGCCCCGGGCATCACCATGTCGCGCGCCTGGTCGATTTCGCCGAACAGGCTGGCGTATCCTTCCACCGTACCGTCGCCATACAGCGCGACGCGGGATGCGGATGACAACGGGGCGTGCATGAGCGTTCTCGCAAACGGTGCAAGCTGAAAAAGAACGGGAGGATGGTGGCGTCATCCTGAGGTGCGAGCGGAGCGAGCCTCGAAGGATGACGAAAATCAGCGTTTCGTGGATTTGCGCTGCGCCGCCTTGCGGCGCGGCGGAGACGGCGGCGCCTTGCGCTTGATGCGATCGAGATGGGCGAGGAATTCGCGGAAGACGCTGAGGTGATCGCGCCGCGACTTGGTCTCAGAGCTGATCGTGCGCAGAACCGTATGCAATGTATCCATCAAAGACCCCGAAGTCGGGCGCGCGTCAGTTCTTGCGGGCGCGCCGGTTGAACAGTGAAAGTTCACGGACGAATTCATCGAAACGTTTCGCGCTCGCCGACATCTCGCGCAGCACGACAAACAGCGCCGCGCTTGCCGCCGCCGCCCACAGGAACAGCGCCAGATGCGCGAGATCGCCGCGCTCGGTGAATGTGCGGATCAGGTCGGTCATTTTTTCTTCCACCTCTCCCCGCTCGCGGGGAGAGGTCGGCGAGCGCGCGAGCCGGGTGAGGGGCTGCTCGCGATAGGCCCCTCACCCCAACCCTCTCCCCGTAAGAACGGGGAGAGGGAGCTACAGCAAGCAACGTCTCATCCCAGCCGGTCGCCGCCCTCGAGCGGCGCGTAGCCGGTCGCCTCGCGTTTCTCGTTCAGCGTCAGGAACGGCGCGGCGGCGATACGCTCCCACAACGCGACGCGGTCGAACGCCAGCGCGTCGATGCGGTCGGTATCAACCACGACGCGCAGCTCCTCCCCCGCCTGCGGCGACAGCCAGCGGCCAATCGAAGCGCCGATCCGTGTCGCCAGCGGCAACACGGTCTGCCGCCAGAACACGCGGTTGGCCTCCTGGAAATTCGCATAGGTGTTGTCGCCGGGAATGCCGAGCAGCATCGGCGGCACGCCGAAGGCGAGCGCGATCTCGCGCGCGGCGCTCTGCTTTGCGTCGAGAAAGTCCATGTCCTTCGGCGTCAGCGACATCGCCTTCCAGTCGAGCCCGCCTTCCAGCAACAACGGCCGGCCGGCGTTCGCCGCGCCTTGATACGTATCGGCGAGTTCGCGCTTCAACCGGTCGAACTGCGAATCCGACAGCACCGCGCCCTCCGGTCCCGCATAGACGAGCGCACCGGACGGCCGCGCCGCGTTGTCGAGCAGCGCCTTGTTCCACCGCGCGGCGGCGTTGTGCGTGTCGATCGCGACAGCGGCGGGCTCGACCGGCGCGAGACCATAGTGATCGTCGAGCGGATGAAAGAACGTCAGATGCAGGATCGGCGGGATCGCCGATGCGGTCTGGTCGAAACGCACGCTGCGCCCGGCGACGCCGTATTCATACGCCTCGGCCCATCCATCCGGACCGGGCACCACTTTCATGCGATCCGGCCGCAGCGCGTAGAGTTCGCGCACCTCCTCGCCGAGCGAGACGGCTTCGATGTAAGCGTTGCCCGCAAGCAAGAGATGCGAGTACAGCGCCTCGAAAAAGCTCGCGCCGTCCTGGCGCGGATTGGGCCGCGCGATCAGCTGCAACAGCGGATGCGCCGGCTGCTCCTGCGCACCCTCGTAAACGAGGAAGCTGCACGCCGCCGCGTTCTCGGCGACGAGCCGCACGGCGCGATGCACGATGGCGTTGGCGAGATAGCCCTCGCGCGCCAGCGCCGCGTAGTCGCGCGGCGTCCAGCGCGCCCGCCCGCCGCTCTCGAACGCCAGCACCTGTGCTGTGCGGCTGGCCTTGGTTTCGGGTGGAGCGATCAATTGCTTGAAGCGTTCGAACATAAATCTTCCTGAGCCTCGGCATACAAGAACTTGTCATTGCCGGGCACAGCCGTTCTTAAGAACGGCGTTCTTGCGAACGCCTATGCCGGCAATCCATCATTCTTGAATGAGCTATTGGGTTTACATTCTTTCAAGCGCGCCTGGCGGCACGCTCTACGTAGGAATGACGAGCAATCTTGTTCGTCGCATTTACGAGCACCGGCAGGGCCTCGCCGACGGCTTCACGCGCAAGTACGGCGTCAAGCGCCTCGTTCACTTCGAGGTGCATGATACAGCGATCGGTGCTATTCAACGTGAAAAGAACATCAAACATTGGCCGCGGGAATGGAAGATTGATCTGATCGTCAGCGGGAATCCGGACTGGACCGATCTTTATAAATCGATTGTTTGAAGATCTGATGGATGCGCGGGTCAAGCCCGCGCATGACGCTCAAATCAATCGCCAGTTTCCCCTCACAACCCCCTCACCCGCGGTTCGCCGCGCGGCGCAAGGGCCAGCGAGGAGATCGCCCACACCAGCGCGTCGAGACGATCCGGCGAGCGGCCGGACGACAATCCGCCGACGCCGAAGTCGCACATCTCGTCTTCGAGCGCCGCGAAGCTGCCCGCGTGCCGCACACGGCCTTGTTCGTAGAGCGCCGCCACCGGCTCGGCGCGCACCCATTTGGCCCGCATTGCCCGCACCGGCTTGACCGGAACGCCCGCGTCGATTTGCTTGATGACCGTGGTGGCCATTTCCCCGCCCTGATTGACTTCAACGACGAGCGCGTCAGCCTCGCATCTGTGAAAGAGCGCGACCGCTTTCGCGGCCCACACCGCCGGCGTCACGCCCGCGATCGTGTCGTCGGCGATGACGTAGACGCCGCCCTCGCCGCTCAACCCCGCTGCAACGATGCCGCAGGCATCGGCGCGTTTGCCCGATGACGCCGGCGGATCGACCGCGACGACGATGCGTGACAGCGGCGGCGCCTCGCGCACCCGGCACGTTTCGATCAGCGCGCGCGACCAGAGCGCATCCGGCCGGTCTTCGATGATCTCGCCGTCAAGCTCCTGCCGCCCGAGCCGGGTGCCCGCGTAGCGCGCCACCACATTCTTCAGGAACGCCGGCGACAGATGAAACGCATTCGCCTGTGTCGGCGCGCGGGTCACCGCCGTCGACGGGTCCGCCATCAAGCGCCGGATCAGCGGGATCGGCCGCGGCGTCGTCGTGATCAGCTGGCGCGGACGGCTGCCCAGCCGCAATCCGAACTGCAACATGTCGAACGCGGCGTCCGCATAGCGCCACTTCGCGAGTTCATCGGCCCAGGCGCAATCGAATTGCGGTCCGCGCAAACTCTCCGGATCTTCCGCTGAAAACGCATAGGCGAGCGCGCCGTTGCTCCATTCGAGCCGGCGGCGCGACGGCGTCCAGACCGGACGCTCAGAGCGCGCATGCACGGCGAGAATGCCGGATACGCCCTCGATCATCACCTCGCGCACATCGTGTTCGCTCTCGCCAACCAGCGCGATCTGCCCGGCCTTGGCATCGGCGAGCGGCGCAAGGCCGAGCACCTGCGCGCGAATCCATTCCGCGCCCGCGCGCGTCTTGCCGGCGCCGCGCCCGCCGATCAGGAGCCAGGTCAGCCATGGCTCGCCGTTTGGCGCATGCGGCGGCGGCACCTGATGATCGTGCGCGTAGATATTCCACTGCGAGAAAAGGTAGCCGAGTTCTCCCTCACTCATTCCCTTCAGGAGCAGCAGCCTCTCGTCCTCGGACCACCTGCTCCAGTCGGCGCGAAAGCTCTCGGCGGAATTCGTCGAGGTCGCGGGGCATGTCGTCATCGTCCGGCTTTGCCTTCTGCTCCCCCGCACGCAAACGCCTCAGTTCGCCGAGCGTCCGGGCGAGGCTCGCGAGCGTGCGCGCACGCCGCTCGGCTTCGGTGCGTTGACTCGGCTTGACGTGATGTCCGCCGACAATGATCTCGATCTGGTTCAGTTCGCGCTCCACCGCGCGGCTGACGCGCGCGATCAGCGCTGCGCCCGTCTCAGGCGGAGGATCGTCAAGGCGGTCGACGGCGGTTCGGCGCGGAGAGCTTTTTCCGCGCGTGCCGCCAGGCTTGCGTGAGGGAATTCGCCCGCTCTTTGCTGTCAGCCTCTTTGCGGTCCGGGTTCTGGCTTTCGCTACCGCGCGTTGCGCAGCCTCGTCGTCCGGACTGGAAACGATCTTCGCGGCTTCCTCCGGCGTTGCGATCACCAGCCGCCTGTGGCGTGCGCCGCCTGATGGCGGTGGATCGGGCGGAGGTTCGCGGGAGACTGAATCCACCGCGGCTTCGCCGGGCACCGGCGGATGCGGCTCTTCCGTCATTGAAGGTGCGGGTGTTGGCGCAGCTATCTTTTTTCGCGTCAGCGCTCGCGCCGCAGCCTGCAGCTTGTCGATGATCATGAACCGGCGTCCCCGCGGGCGGCGGGGGCCGCCGTGCCTACGTCTTGAAGAAGATGAGCCACACCAGCGCGAGGATGAAAATCACGGCGGTCAGGCTGACCGTCAGCACGAGAAGGATCGACGGCCCGGGCTCGGCCTGCCGCGCTTCCCTTGCCGTCTCGACGATGCGGCCATCTTCGGTTTTTGCCATCGCGTCCTCCTCCGGCGGATCGCCGGACGTGTCCATCGACAGGATCAACGCATGGTCTGGTGCGATGTTCCGCGCGGCGTGGAACCGCGGGAACGAGCATGAGCAGAAAGGATGTGGATTTGGGTGTGGATGTGGATGTGGATGTGGAAGGCAAGGACTGCGCGAAGGAACCGGCTCGCCGCTCACTCGCAATTCTGGAGCATGCCGGAACCCTACTCCGGCAGCGTCACGCTGTCAAGGGATATTTTCCTATTAGCGTAGGCAGTCTCTAGAGAAGGCGGCGAAATACAAATGGCGGATGATGGCTTCGCCTCACCCGCCCTACGGGCTCACACGTAGCCCGGATGGAGCGCGGAGCGCGCAATCCGGGACAGTAATGCATGCTCCGTCCCCAGATTTCGCTGCGCTTCATTCGGGCTACGCTTGGTTCGGCAACCTCGTCTGCGCGCCAACGCTCAAGCCGCCGTGCTCACAGCCAAGGCGAGCCGCAAGCCCAAAGGCTTCAGCGCCTTGTTCATCGTTTCCAGTGTCGGATTTCCGCCTGGCCTGAAGGATTTGTAGATTGCCTCCCGGCTCAGGCCGGTTTCAGCGGCAAACGAACTGATCCCACGCGCCTTGGCGACGTCGCCGATCGCAGTTGCGATGAATGAAGGATCGTCCTCATCGAGTGCTGCGGACAGATAGGCGATCTGCTTCTTCTTGGTCCTGAGGTGATCGAGCACGCTGAACTTGGTCGTCTTGAGGGACATGTCAGACCTCCTTTGCCATCTGTTGCGCCTTTGCGATGTCCCGCCTTTGGGTTTTCTTGTCGCCGCCGCAGAGCAAGATCACGATCGTATTCCCGCGCCGGGTGAAATAAACCCGGAAGCCAGAACCGTAATCGATACGAAGCTCGCTGACGCCGCCTCCCACAGACTTTGCATCGCCGAAATTGCCGGTTTCCATACGGCGAATCCGGGTGACGATCCGGGCGGCAGAATTGTCAGACAGGCGCGAGAGCCACTCGGCAAACACCCCGGTCTGGCGGACCTCGATCATGTGTACTTCAATACACGGCCTGTTCCGGCGATGTCAACTATAGTACACAGATGGGGCGGACCGTGGTCTGAGGGATTCCGCAGGGCGGGTTAGCATCGCTCCGATCGCTGGCGGCTGTAGATACGTAGGGAGGGTTAGCGCAGCGTAACCCGCCAAGCGGAAATCGACGCGGCGAATTGCGGAACGGCGGATAACGGCTTCGCCTCATCCGCCCTACGGGCTCACACGTAGCCCGGATGGAGCGCGGAGCGCGCAATCCGGGAAAGATAACCTGATTCCCGGATTTCGCTGCGCTCCATCCGGGCTACGCTTGCTCAACTTATCGCCTTGCTTCTATGATCTGGAACCTCGTCCCGGAAAATATCGCGCCGCAGTTAGACAACGTCATATTCGAGACAAGACGCTGATTGCCTTTTTCAGCGACCACCGAAACGCGCCACTCAATCACGAAAAATTCGTTTCGAACTCTTGTCGCGGCACAACAGTTGGCGGTTTGATTGATCAACGCAGGAAGCTCACTCGCACTAGCGAACTTTCTCTCTTCAAAAAAGCCGTCTTCGGCAATCAAGCGTTTCGCCGCTTCGACCGCTCCCTCCTGCGACACGATCTCTCTCTCCTGATCCACAAAGATTGTTCTTGCTGTATGCAAACCCAAACACTCCTAGCGCAGCAATAAAACCCAGCGCGAGAGTAACGCCGCCCAGGATTCGAAGCGCCTTCATGGCTAACTTCCCGAAACCTGCTCGCGCATCTCGGCCTCGGCGCCGAACGGCGCGACGATGTCGACGATGCGTTTGATGGGGCCGCTCTTCCACTCAGCGGCAGCGAGGCGCTTATCGCCCGCGTCGATGCGCTTCGCGACCGCGTCATCGGCGAGCGCCCAGAATGCGACTCCCACCGCCTGCTCGCCCTTGTCAAAAATCCGGAACTGCTTCAGCAGCACCGGCGCCATCACCATCCATTCGAGATCGGCGAGCTGGATCGTCTTGTGGCGCGGCGATTGCGTCATCAACCAGGTGATTTCGCCGAGCACCTGCGCCACCGTCTTCGCGGCCGGCTGCGAGATATCCTGCGGCGAGTAACTCACCTGCGGCTTCGCGGCGCCCAGTTCATTGAGCGCCGCCCGCAGCGCGGCGTCGCCGAACGCCGGGCCGGCGCTCGCATGCGGTCCCGGATTGCGCTGCGCTTCATCCGGGCTACGCTTGCTGTTTTCATTCCCGGCCCGCTTCGCCGCCGCACTCTTCCCCATCGTCGTCTCCGGACAATTCTCATTCAGAGTTCTTCGGCCAATTCTCAACATTGGCAATGCCGATCTTTGGTAATCGTGGGACGGGTCAATCGCCGCAGAACCGCGGATGACGCTCCGCTCATCCGCCCTACGGGCTTGCCGTCTACTTCACCGGCCGCTTCTTCAGCCGCGCCTTTTTCGGCAACAGTCCCGGCCACTGCACGATGTGATCTTCGAGGTCGGCTTCCGCGACCTCATCCTCGCTGCCCCACACGCGCCCGCGCACCGACACGCCCGCCTCATGCACCGTGTTCGGATCGCCGGAGATCAGCGGGTGCCACCAGTAGAGATCGCGCCCTTCGGCGACGAGCTTGTAGCCGCAGCTCGGCGGCAGCCAGTTCAGCGTCCTCACGTTTTCGGGAGTGAGCCGCACGCAGTCGGATACCTTGGCGGAGCGGTTCGGGTAGTCCTTGCAGGTGCAGAGCCCCGCATCCAGCAAGGTGCAGGAGATATGGGTGAAGTAGATCTTGCCCGTGTCCTCGTCCTCGAGCTTTTCCAGGCAGCAGCGGGCGCAGCCGTCGCACAGGCTCTCCCACTCGGCGTCGGTCATGTCCTCCAACGCCTTGGTTTTCCAGAAAGAATTGGTCTGATCCGGCGGTTTGCCGGGTTGGTCCGTCATGCCTGTGGCACCCGAAAGAGCTTGCGACAGCGGCCTTGTAGCGCCGATTCCGCGCGCCGTCCTCCCGGCTCTTGTGGACAGGCGGCCACACCCTTCCCGGCACATGGCCAATATTAGCCCTGTGAACCGAAAATGCCTGTCGAACCATTGGTTTGCAGCAGCGTCTCGGATACAAGGAGCGAGTCACCCGGGGCCGGATTTGGCACGCCTTGGGATTGCCGCAACATTCACGCAAGACGCTGGGCAGCGCGCGATGAGCCGCCTTGCGTCGCAATTGAAACGGGACTTCGGTGCGCAACTTGCTGCCATCGGAATGGACGAAGCGAATCCGGCATGTCCTGCTGGATCTCGACGCCCGTATCGATTCCACCCTGTTCTCGTCCGGCGCCGGCGCACGCGAACTGTTCGAGCGCTACAGTGCGTTCATGGATCGCTTCCATGTCGGCCACTGGAAGCGCTGGGTTTTCATCGAACCGCTGTCCGAAGGCGCAACCATCGGCTCGGCCGGCCTCGTGCTGATGCTGGCGCTCGCGGTGCCCGCGTTTCGCGAAACCGCCGACGACGACTGGCTGAAGAAATCCGATCTCGCCGTCACCTTCCTCGATCGTTACGGCAACCAGATCGGCAACCGCGGCATCAAGCACAACGATGCGATTCCGCTCGAGGACTTTCCCGATCACCTGATCAAGGCGACGCTCGCGACCGAAGACCGCCGCTTCTACGATCACTTCGGCATCGACATTCCCGGCACGGCCCGCGCGCTGATGACGAACGCGCAGGCTGGCGGCGTCCGCCAGGGCGGCTCCTCGATCAGCCAGCAGCTGGCGAAGAATCTCTTCCTCAGCAACGAGCGCACCATCGAGCGCAAGGTGAAGGAAGCCTTCCTTGCGATCTGGCTCGAAACGCGCCTGACCAAGAACGAGATTCTCAAACTCTACCTCGACCGCGCCTACATGGGCGGCGGCACCTTCGGCGTCGACGGCGCGGCGCACTTCTACTTCAACAAGTCGGCGCGTGACGTGAACCTCGCCGAGTCGGCGATGCTCGCCGGCCTGTTCAAGGCCCCGACCCGCTACGCGCCGCACATCAACCTGCCGGCCGCGCGCGCCCGCGCCAACGTCGTGCTCGACAACCTCGTCGATGCCGGCTTCATGACCGAAGGCCAGGTGTTCGGCGCGCGGCGCAATCCCGCCAACGCCGTCGACCGCCGCGACGAGAACTCGCCGAACTACTATCTCGACTGGGCGTTCGACGAGATGCGCAAGCTCGTCCTGACGTTCCCGAAGTCGTACACCGAGCGCGTGTTCGTGGTTCGCACCGCGATCGACATGAACGTGCAGAAGGTCGCCGAGGAAACGGTCGAGAACCAGCTGCGCCAGTTCGGCCGCGACTATCACGCGACGCAGGCGGCCGTAGTGCTCGCCGATCTCGACGGCGGCGTGCGCGCGATGGTCGGCGGCCGCGACTACGGCGCCAGCCAGTTCAACCGCGCGGTCGACGCGATGCGTCAGCCGGGCTCGTCGTTCAAGCCTTACGTCTACACTGCCGCGCTGTTGAACGGCTTCAAGCCGGACTCGAAAGTCGTCGACGGTCCCGTCTGTCTCGGCAACTGGTGCCCGCAGAACTACGGCCGCTCCTACTCCGGCACGATGACGCTGACCACCGCGATCACGCGGTCGATCAACGTGATCCCGGTCAAGCTGTCGGTTGCGATCGGCACCATTCCCCGCAGCAACAACCAGTGGGAAGCCGCCAAGCGCGGCCGCGCCAAGATCGTCGAGGTCACGCGCAGGTTCGGCATCACCGCGCCGCTGCTCGATACGCCGTCGCTGCCGATCGGCTCCGGCGAAGTCAACGTGCTCGAACATGCGGTCGCCTACGGTACCTTCCCCAACAAGGGCAAAGCCAACAAGCCGCATGCGGTGCTCGAAGTGCGCACCGGCGCGGGCGAACTGGTCTGGCGCTGGGATCGCGACGGCAAGAAGCCGGTGCAGGCGATCCCGCCGAACATCGCCGCCGACATGTCGGAGATGATGAGCCATGTCGTGATTGAAGGCACCGCCAAGCGCGCGCGCCTGGACGGCATTCCGGCCGCCGGCAAGACCGGCACCACCAACGCCTTCCGCGATGCGTGGTTCGCCGGCTTCACCGGCAACTTCACTGCCGCAGTCTGGTACGGCAACGACGACTATTCCTCGACCAACCGCATGACCGGCGGTTCGCTGCCCGCACAGACCTGGCGCGAGATCATGGTCGCCGCGCATCAGGGCGTCGAGATCAAGGACATTCCGGGCGTCGGCCCTGCCGCAAGGACCGCGCCGGGCCAGGCGATGGCGAATGCATCGGCGAACCGGGCCGGAGCCGGCGAGATTAAATCCGGCGCGCCGCCGGTTCTCACCAAGCGCGGCGCCGATATTCTGGTGCGCGTCGAAAAGCTGATGGAAGATGCCGGCAGACCGGGCAAGGTGCTCTCCGGCGAGCCGGAGAAACCGTCGCGGCCCTCGTCGTCGAGCAGCCTTTCCGCGCCGGAAAGCTTCGCGGCTGCACCGGCCGATCCGGCGGCGCTCAAGAACTGATACTCACATGATGGCGGCGGAATCGTGCGGCTGATTGTCGTCACCCTTGTTGTCTTGCTGCTCGCCACCTCGGTCGGCCTCGGCCTGACGTGGGCGACAGCCACGCGCGGCACGGACGTCGGCACCGTCACCATTGGCGCATGGACCGCGCGTCCGCGCACCGGCACCGCCGATATCGATCCCTACTCACGCGCGTCGATCGCACGCAGCGGCGAGCTGCCGGTCGGCAGCGGCGACGGCGTGACGTTCCTCGCCTCGACCGACGACGCCAAGCGCACGCTCGACGGGCGCTGCGACGTCGTCGTCTCCGGCGTCACGCCGGCCGCGCGCTTCTGGACCATGACGCTCTACGACACCAAGGGCCGCCTCGTTGCCAACGCGCTGCAACGTTACGGTTTCACCAGCCAGGAAATCGTCCGCGGCTCGGACGGCAGTTTCGAGGTGCGGATCGCCGCGCGCGCGCGCGCCGGCAACTGGCTGCCGACCGGCGGCCTCGACAAATACGTGCTGGCGCTGCGCCTCTACGACACGCCCGTCGGCGTTGCCACCCGCACCCAGAAGGACGCGCCGATGCCGTCGGTGACCACGATGGGGTGCCCATGATCCGCATCGCCTTCACGCTCGTCGCCGGTATCGTGCTCGGCGTCATCGTGCATCTCGTCAGCGTGCTGGCGCTGCCGCGCATCGCCTCGCAGGATGCGTATGCGCGCCTCGAACCGATCACGAAGCTCAATGCGGTGACACAACTGCCCGCAACAGAACCCGGCAACGCACCTATGCCGTTCATGGACCCGGCATTTGCCACCGCCGTCTGCCGCTACGACCTGTCCGGCGGTTCGATCAAGCTGACGGTGCCGGTGAGCCAAGCCTATACGTCCGTCTCGTTCTACACCCGCAACGAGGTCGCCTACTACGCGATCAACGATCGCTCCGCAGGCCGCCGCGTCATCGAACTCGATCTGATGACTCCGGAACAGAAAGCCGAACTGCCGGAAGACGAGGAAATCACCGCGGCAGACCGGCTCATCATCGAGTCGCCGACGCTAAGGGGCCTGATCGTGATGAAGGCGCTGGCCGCGGAACCCAGTCTGATGACGCAGGCGCAAGCAACGCTCACCGCTGCAAATTGCCGCGTGCAGACCGAGCCGCAGGCACCGGCGAAGCGATAGCCGCCTACCCCTTGCTGACAATCGCGGGCCCGGCATCCGAGAGCGGCACGCCCGGACCACGGCGCTTCAGACGTGCGGCGAGTTCGGCGATCAGCCGGTCTGCATCGGCAGCCATGTTGTCGGGCGTTTGCAGCACCAGCCGCTGCAGCGCCCATTGATACAGCGCAACGCGCTGTTCAAGCGCGATCTCAGCCCATTGCACGATCGCCGCATTCTCTTTCATCCGCGCAACCGCGTCGTCGCGTTCGCGCGGCGTCATCCCAGACACCAGCTTGAACGCTTCCTGGCGCTTCTTGTCGAGATCGCTGACGCGCGCGGCGGTGATGAAGAACGGTTCGAGCCGCGTCAGATCGCTGCGCACGTCGTCCATCAGCACGTTATAGCGCGACATGTGCGAACGATGCGGTTCGTCGATCAGGAGGCGTCCATAGCCGGTGCGATCGAATGCGACCTGCTGCCGCCACGGCGCGGGACCCGGCTGATAGTCGCCGAACACGCTCTTCCAAGCGGGGCGCGAGCGCGGCGGCTCGATGAAGAAGTAGGCCTGGTCGCGAAGCTGCCGCTCGAGTTCGGTAAGCTGGAACTGGGATGGCGCCATTCCGCGGCTGGCATTGGCTTCGGCGCCGAGCCAGCGATGCATGTCGTCGCTCTTGGCGGAATCGCGGGTGCGTCCGAAGTCGCCGCTGGCGCAGCCGCCGAGCATGACAGCGGCAAGCGCGATCAAACAGAGCGATCTGAAACGCCGGGGCCTCGCCGGGCGCGGCGCGCACAGGGCCGGCACTACGTTCAACTCCGGATCAGGATCGCGCGCGACGGCGGCGGCCGCCGCCCGGTGTGGTGCCCTGCTCGGGACCATTGCCGGTCGGCTCTTCGATCAGACGCTCCACGCGAACCACTGGAAGAATCAGCAGCGTCCCGAGCCCTTCGCGCGGCATGCTGTCCAGCTCCGATCCCAAACGGCGCGACGCCGAACCGGCCGGAAAATCGATGACTGTGCCCATGGCAGTCTCTCCTCGCCGAACTGAAGCGATCGGCGCACGATCGATTTGAGATGGTCATGGTTAACGGCCTCTTAATCGAAGCCGCTCCGCTGTTTGTTTTTGGTACTGGCTTGCACGGTGTGTCTTTGCGGTCCGCAGCTTTCGTCGATTGGTTTACGAAACGTTTTCCTTAACGGCCCCTTAAGCCAATCCCGGTAACATCAAAGCGGACCTCCAACTTCGTTGCGTTATCGGCATGACCAAGGACTCACTTTTTCCAGGCTTCGACGGACTGATGACACTGTCGCGCCGTGAAGGCGTCGACATTCGGCCAACCTTGCTGCGCGTCCTCACCGACCTTTACGTTCAGGCGGGAACCCACACCAAGGATGAAGAGAGCCAGTTCGTCGAACTGACCTCGCGTCTGATCGACGAGGTCGATGACGCCACCCGCGCCGCGGTGCGTGCGCGCCTTGCGATCTACCGGCACACGCCCGATGCGATCCGCGACAAGCTGAGCCTGCATGCCGTCAGCCGCCCGCAACCGGCGCCGGCTGTCGTCGCCCCTGCAGCTGCACCCGCCAGCCCGCCGGTCGAGACAGTTTCGCCGCCCCTCGTTCCCGATTTCAACGACACGTCCTCGCTGCACGAGACGTTCTTCAAGGCCGGCGCGAAGGAGCGCATCGCTATTCTCGACAGCCTTGACGATTCTCCGCTCAAGCAGGCCGGCCGTACCGATGCGAAACGCCGCCAGCGCTCGATCGAAACGCTGGAGATGGCGGCGTTCGCCGTCGATGCCGAGAATTTCACCCGCGAGGTCGGCGATGCTCTGTTGCTGCCGCAGCAGCTCGCCGGACAGATCGTCAGCGATCAGAGCGGCGAGCCCCTCGCCGTCGCCATGAAGGCGCTCGGCATGCCGGGCGAGACCTATCAGCGCGTGCTGCTGTTCCTCGATCCCGAGGTCGGCGCCTCGGTGATGTCGGTGTTCCGCCTGGCGCGGCTCTACGAGCGGATCAGCGAGCGCTCCGCGCTCATCATGCTTGGCGTCTGGCGCAATGCGTCGGCGGCGATCACGCGCGCCCGCTTCCGCCCCATGCTGCACGACGACGAACGCCAGCGCGCGCGTCCGGTATTCGGCCAGAATCGCCCGGCCCAGCCGCGCAGCATTCAGTCGGACAAGAGCAGCGCCCGCCGCTGACCGCGGCCGCTTACGCTTCTCACAGCGATGTCAGCTAATCCCGCCGCTCGCCTGCGATATCGAGGAAGTGACGGCCCTTGCTGTCCTCGATCTCGACAATCCAGGCGTCCGGATCGAACCGGACTTCCTTCGCCAGCCGCTCCTCGATCGATTGCTCGGAGACAGGTTCAGACGACGTCGGCACGAACACACGATCGAGCGGCCGGCTTTCGTCGTACTCGGTCTGCGGCGCCGGCGCATACAGCGTCGCGGTTCCGTCGAGCCGCGCCACCTTGATGAAGATCGCACCTGCCTCCTCGGCGCCGCGGCGGCGCACGGCGCCGAACGCGCCCTCGATTTCGGAGCGGCGCAGATACGCGGCAACCCAGATACTCGACTTCAGGCGCATGAGACGGCGGCAGCTCCGGCGAAAGACCGGACTGCTGTATGGCAAGACGCCGGAAAGGGAAAGCGGCTTCGCCGCCTATTCGATCGGCCGGCCGGTGACGGCCGAAAGTTCGCGCACCAGCCGGTCCGAAACCTGGCCGGTGACCGGAAGCTTGCGCTCCTTCTCGAACTTCATGATCGCCGCCTGCGTGTCGGTGCCGGCGACACCTGTCGGCCTCAGCTGGGCATAGCCGAAATCCGTCAGAGTCCGCTGCACGGCCGCGATGCGGCGCTGTGCAGCAGCCGGATCGGCCTTCGCGGCCGTGGGGATTGGCGCGGGCGGACGCATCGCCGGTACCGTTGCGGGCGACGGCGACGAAGCGATCGTCCTTGCAACCAGCTGCCCCATCGGATCGTTCGCGCGCGGTTCCGGTTGAGCTGGCGGCCTGGCTTCAGCCGCGCGCACCTCGGCCGGCTTCGCATCGGCCTCGAGCGGCCGCGCCTTCGGCATCGGGTTCACCGGCGTAACAGCAACGGCAGCCGCCGGAAACGCGACGGGACCAGCCCGGCCGAACATCGGCGACGGATGCCGGCCGGCCTGCATGAACAGTGCATTGCCGATGATCGCGGCAACCATGGCGGCGGCAACCAGGATCGCCAGTGCATCCTTCGGACTGTTCAGAAGCGGACGGATCAGGAACGCCAACACGCCCCGGCGATCGTCTTCGTCCTCGAACCGGCTGCGGGTATCTGCTTTGGCTTTGGGCTTAGGCACGTTTCTTCACCTGATACGTATGCTGCTGACCGGATCGCAATGCCGGCGCGATCTGACGGATGTTGGTCTGCTCGGCGACTTCCGTTGGCGCGACATACGACAGCGGCAAAGCGACCGTCACCGTCGTTCCCTCGCCGATCTTGCTGTCCACCGTCATCGCGCCGCTGTGCAGCGCGACGAGGCTCTTCACGATTGACAGGCCGAGGCCCGTTCCTTCGTGCCGCCGCTGATAGGTCTTGCCCGCCTGGAAGAACGGATCGCCGATGCGCTTGAGATCGTCCGCGCCGATGCCGACGCCGGTATCGGCGATACGCATGACAAGACGCGCACCCTCGACCTGAGCGGCGACGGTGACCGTGCCGCCGTGCTCGGTGAACTTCACCGCGTTCGATACCAGATTGAGAATGATCTGCTTGAATGCGCGCGGATCGCCGGTCATCTCCGGCAGGCTCTCGGGCGTCCGTGCGATCAGCTCGACGCCGCCGTCACGCGCTTTGAGCGCGAGGATATTGCAGCAGCTGAGCAGCGCTTCGCGCGGCGAGAACGGCTCCGGCACGATCTCGAACGTGCCGCTTTCCATCTTCGACATGTCGAGGATGCCGTTCACCACCGACAGCAGATGCTGGCCGGATTCGTTGATCAGTTTGGCGTACTCGCGGCGTTTGGCGGCGTCGAGCATGAGATCCTGCTCGTGCACGATCATTTCGGAGAAGCCGATGATCGCATTGAGCGGCGTGCGCAGCTCGTGGCTCATCGTCGCGAGGAACTGCGTCTTCGCAGCGTTGGCGCGTTCGGTCTCGACGCGGGCGGCGTCGAGCGCCTGTTCCTGCGCCTTGCGGTCGGTCACGTCGCGCATCACCGCGACGACCTCCGGCCTGCTGCCTCCCTGCCCGGGCGCGCGCTCCATCAGCCGGCAACGCATTTCCACCCAGATGAAATCGCCTGACGTCCCCGGCGCGCCATCGGCGACGCGCGAATGCTCGCGGCGCAGACGGAAGTCGGCCCGCGCTTCCTCGCCGCGCGCCGCATTCGACAGCGCCGTCAAAAATGCCGGACGATCGGCGACGTGAACCCGGTCGAACAGACCATGACCCATCAGCCGCGCGGTCGGCACGCCGAGCATCTGCTCGATCGCAGGCGAAATGAACTCGACCGCGCCGTTGCGATGGTGCCGCGAGATCACGTCGCTCATGTTGCGCGCAAGCAGCCGGTAGCGGTCTTCCTCGTCATACAAGAGCGAGACGCTGATGCGGGTGAGCGATTCCGCGCCGAACGCCAGGCCGGATGCGTAGAGAACGCCGGATGCAATGCCGAGGATCAGGAACACGTGGCCTGCCGCCGGTGAGACTTCCGAGGGCGGCAGCAGGTCGAGACGCGAGGCCGCGATCAGAAGCGCCACGCCGCCGAGCGCAAGCGCCGAAGCAAAGGCGACGACCCGGCGCGACGCCGACAGCGCGGCTTCCAGCGGAATGGCGATCAGCCAGATGGCGACGAAGGATGCGATGCCGCCGGTCTTGAACGCCACCGTCAGCACCAGCGCGGTCAGCGCCAGCGACGACAGCACATGCGCGCTCTCGTAGCGGCCGGTGCGCGACAGGAAATAGGACAGCAGGATCGGCGCGATCAGCCAGGCGAACACCATGACTTCGATCGCTGTCGGGGCGCCGCGCGCCGCGAGATAGATCGGAAATCCGGTGAATGCGGCGAGGCTGCCGAACAGGCGCGGCGCCATGAACGCGCGATGGCGTGCGGCGGCCAGCGCGTCGTAGCGCGCCGACGGATGCAGCAACGCATCGAGACAATTGCGAATGAGCTTCAGAGCCGCCACTGCTTCTTACGTCTCGGCCGGTCGATCGGACAACCGCGCCGGAACGCCCCCTTATTTCGTTGCAGGATCGTGTCAGAGCCTCATTAAACGAACACTAAGGCGTGCCCGCAGATCGCGCCGCATACCGCCGCAAACGCTGTAATCACGCAAAGGCGCGCGCGATTTGGCTGAAATGGTGAACGCAGCCTTTCCGCGCTGGCGGCGGCTTATGGTTTCGAAATGGTAGACATGCGCACAGCCGCCCCGCTGGCCTGTTCCCGTCAATCGAATATTTACGCCGACGCGAACGATTCAATTTGCGGCAATTTTTCAGAAACCCGATACGGGCAATTTAATCGCATCTGCTACGCACAACCGAGATTGCGACATCAATCGCAGCGTGGATGGGAAGCCGACGGGTCGCGCCATGTTTTTTCTGCTGAGAATGACGTTCTGGATCGGTCTCGTGCTCGTGCTGTTGCCGACGGGCAAATCCGGCGATTCGGAAAAGCTGCCGCAGATCGGCGCGACGGAAGCCGTGACCGCGGCGACCGCGGCCGTCTCCGACATGAGCCAGTTCTGCACCCGCCAGCCCGCCGCATGCGACATCGGCGGCCAAGCCGCGACTGTGATCGGCCATCGTGCCCAGGCCGGCGCGCGCAAGGTCTATGAGTTCATCACCGAGAAGTCGGAAAAGTCCGACAAGCCGGAAGCGGCTGATAAGACCGCAACCACCGACAAGCCCGAGACGGCTGTAAAGCCGGAGAAGGTCGAGAAGCCGGCGAAGCCCGAGAAGCCGCAGAAGGCCGGCAAGAAGAACCCGGATCATACAGGCTCGATCGGACCTGCTGCCGTCTCGCCTGACAGCGATGGTCTTCCGGCGCCGGACAACACGCTGACGTCCGAAGACATGCAGGCCGACTGGCACATCTCCGGCGTCGAAACCGTTGCTCCTGCCGGGCAATAGCACCGGAACCGGCCGGCACTACGCCGAAATCGGTTCGGAAATGGCTCAAAATCAGCGCCCGTATCGCTTTCGAGCGCCTGCGATCTCATATATGCCCTGTGAGATGAAATGCAGGCTGCCATGACGATCGACGAGATTCGCGACAATTTCGAACTGCTGGACGAGTGGGACGACCGCTACCGCTACGTCATCGAACTCGGCCGCACGCTCGCGCCGCTGCCGGAAGCGGAACGCTCCGCCGCCAACAAGGTCCAGGGCTGCGCCAGCCAGGTCTGGCTCTCGCGCCATGTCGAACCCGGCAAGAACGGCGAATCCGTGCTGCGCTTTGTCGGCGACAGCGACGCACACATCGTCCGCGGGCTGATCGCGATCCTGCTGACGCTCGTCGACAACAAGACCGCGCGCGAGATTCTCGCGACCGACGCCATTGCCGTGTTCGACGAGCTTGGTTTCGCCGAGCATCTGACGCCGCAGCGCTCGAACGGATTGCGCTCGATGGTCGAGCGCATTCGCAGCGACGCGCGCGAGGCGCTCGCGGCGGCGTCTTAGGTTCAGACGTCCGTATCGCGCATCCGCAGCAAGGATGATACGGACTTCTGAACCGCCACACCAGATCGTGCGCTCATAGCGCGGCGCTGCTGCGCTGGTCGGATCGCTGGACGTCGAGGATATCCAGCACCGGACACTCCGGCGCCGCCGTCCCGGTGCACCGGACAACGGTTCTCGCCAGCACGCGCTCGAGCTTGCGAAGGTCACTGATTTTCGCGCGGATGTCATCGAGGTGGTGCGCGGCTATCTTACGGACTTCGCGACAAGAGGCTTTTTCAGGACCGCCGAGCCGCAGCAAGGCGCGCACCTCGTCGAGCGAAAAGCCCAGTTCGCGTGAGCGTCGCACGAAGGCCAGGATTCGTCGCTCCGTTGGACCGTACACGCGGCGGCCGTTCTCAGCACGCAGCGGAACGGGCAGTACCTTGATCTTCTCATAGTAGCGAATGGTCTCGATGTTCACGCCGGTAAGCTGTGAAAGCTTGCCGATCGTCAGTCCGTCTGCTCGCGCAACCGTGACCGCAACCATGGAAAACCCCTTGATCCTGTAGTGACTACAGGATGTAGCTTCGCCGCCATGACAGTCAAGCAACAACGCATCACGGGTGGTTCAGAACGGGGAACAACCTTGATGGCTGCGGGCGGCCTGCTGGGCGCACTCGCTGCCTCGTCGTGCTGCATTCTGCCGTTGGTTCTGTTCAGTCTCGGGATCAGCGGCGCCTGGATCGGCAAACTCACCCGGCTTGCACCCTATCAGCCGTATTTTCTCGCGGCGACAATCGTGTTCCTCGGAACCGGCTATTGGCTCGTCCATCGCGCCTCAACGCGCACCTGCGTGGAAGGCGAAGCCTGCGCTCGTCCGATGCCGAACCGGCTGGTCAAGATCGCGCTCGTCATGGCGACGGTTCTGGCCATTGCGGCCGTAGCTCTCGATGCGCTGGCGCCGCTGCTTCTCGACTCATGAGTGAGGTCTCGATATGAGCAAACTGCTCCTGCCCACCGCCTTCACGCTTTGCCTGTTTGGATCTTCTGCCGCGCTGGCGGCCGAGAGAACGGCAACGCTTGTAGTGGAGAATATGTACTGTGCGGCGTGTTCGCACACCTTGAAAGCAAGCCTTGAAGCGGTGAAAGGCGTGACCAAGGTTGCGGTGTCCTACAAGCACAAGACGGCCACGGTTACCTATGACGACGCCAAGGCCGATGTGAGCCAGCTGATCTCGGCAACCACCAAGGCAGGTTATCCGTCCGCACCCAAGAGCTGATCCATGCGTCTTCGATCGACCATCACCTGTCCGCACTGCAGCTTCGCAAAAACGGAGGCGATGCCGACTGACGCCTGCCAGTTCTTCTATGAATGTTCGGGCTGCGGTACAAAACTAAAGCCGAAGTCGGGCGATTGTTGCGTGTTCTGCTCCTACGGCACAGTGCCGTGTCCGCCGGTTCAGGCAGCGCGCTCCGGCGAACCGGGGGCAGCCTCCTGCTGTGGGTAACTGACGATCGCCATCGGCCCGACATCGCGACTTGAAACGCTCTCATTACTCATTGCGGCTCAGCATCGCTTTGTCGTCCACCCACACGCGGATCGGCGACGTCTCATTGCCCTTGAGCTGCGCTTTCAACCCGTAGTGACGCGCGAGGCGATCGAGCCCGAGCTGCAACACGATCTTGGCCGAGCGTGACGGCCAGCTGCGTTCGCGTTCGACATCGTCGAGCCCGCGCAGGAAGCAGCAGACGTCCATCAAGAGCCCCGAGAATTCAGGACCGCACGCATCGAGCGCATGCTTCAGCCGCTGCCGTGAGGCAACGACGAGATCGGTCATGTCGCCGGCGCCACGCGAACCGCTGCCGCCGGTCGGCAGCCCCCAGTGCGAGGTGACGCGCGGCGTCAGGCTTGCGCGCGTGAAGTCGGCCCGCAGCCGTTCGCCCGCAAGAAACTGATGCTGGTCGATCAGGCTACGGCCGTCGCGGCCCCTGCGGCGCGCCAGCCACGCCAGCGGACTTTCGCTGTCGTTGACGAGCGCATGGATCACGCCCGCATCGGTCGCCACATCGCGTTGCGCCAGATCGAGATGCTGCGCGCGAAACCGGTCGACGCCCTCCGGCGCACGCGCGGCGGCGGGGTCCTTCTGCGGTTTCCTCATCGGACCACCATCAGGCTGACGCGCGGCGTCGGCCCGCCACCGGATTGCGGCCGCCGGCAGCGCAGTTCGAGCCGCCGCAGCCGCTCATCGAATCCCTGGCTTTCGCGCGCATCCTCGATGCGGCGGCAGGCATGCGCGACGGTGGTGCGGTCACGTCCGTAGATGCGGCCGACCTGGCCGAGGCTCATCGCGAACACGGTATGCACAAGATACATCGCCGTCTGTCGCGCCAGCGCATCACGCGGCGAGCTTCGCGTGCGGGCGAACAGCGATGCGCGATCGACGGCAAAATCCTGCGCGACGACGATAGCCACACGATCGCAGATCGCATGGGCAGATACGGCGGCGCGGGGCCGGCGGTCGGGCTCGCGGGCGGGAGGACGGATTGACGGGGGCATTGCGACCTCAGGTTATAGGAATTTATACCCATAACCTACTCCCGGTTGCTGGACCCGGGGATAGCGTTTCGCAACATTTTTTTCGCGAGGCCGGTCAACCGTGATCGGTAGACGGGGATTCCGGCGATTCGGAGGTCGTTTCAGCGTAGCCGCTTGCGCTGCTGGCCGAGGCCCATCTTTTTGGCGAGCTGCGAGCGCGCAATCGCGTAGTTCGGCGCGACCATCGGATAGTCGGCCGGCAGGCCCCATTTCTCGCGGTATTGCTCCGGCGTCATGTTGTACTGGGTGCGCAAATGCCGTTTCAGCGACTTGAAGCGTTTGCCGTCCTCCAGACAGATCAGGTATTCGCCGGTCATCGATTTCTTCACCGGCACCGCGGGCTTCGCGGGCTCGGACGATGCTTCCGGCCTGCCCGTGGAAACACGAACCAGTGCCGCATGCACCTGGTTGATCAGCGCGGGAATGTCAGAGGCCGGCGTTGGATTGTTACTGACATAGGCCGAGACGATGTTGGCGGTGAGGTCGATGAAGCTCTTGCCTGCCTGATCGGTCATGGTCCCGGCACCTTGATCGCGACGTCCGTCTATACTTGCGGATCATCGATGATGATCTACTTCCCAAGCATAGATCGCGCCCGGCAAAGATGACATCCGACCACAGCCAAGTAAAGCGATCAGGTCCGCTGGTCGAGATGCGCGCGCAGCTCGTCGATCGAGGCGAAGCGCACCATGCCTTCCGGCATCTGCGCCTCGATCGATCCGTCCGAATAGAGCGAGTACGCCATGCCGTCGACGACACCCGACTTGAGGATCGTGACCTCTGACGCCACCGGCTTCGGGTCGGGACGCACGCGCGGCGGCGGAGATGCCGGCGCCGGAGCCGCGGGCTCGGACGGTGATGGGTCGCGCCGCAGCGGCACGCCCGGTCTTGCCCGCTCGGCCTGTGGCCAGGCGGCTTCGAACGAGGCCCGCGGATCGACATCGGCCGGCGGCGGTGCGGCGGCTGGTTCGGGCGTAGGCTCGGCCAAAGCCGGCTCGGTTGTCGCGGCTTCCGGGAGCAGTGGCGCCTGTTCGGCCGCCTTTGCGGCCGCGCGTTCGCGCTCCTTGCGCGAACTCGACGAGAACAGCAGGTTGCGCCGCTTCGGCGGAGCCGGAGCCGGAGGCGGCGGCGGTTCTACCGCGGCCGGAGGTTCGGGCTCGGCCCATGGCGGCGGCGCGGGCGGCTCGTCGCTGCGCGGCGGCGCGGCGAGATCGCCGGTCACCACCGGCTCCGGCTCGCTCGTCCGCGGCGGAATCACGGGCGCCGCCATCTCGCCGCGCGGCAGCGCGGGCAGATCGGCCGCCAGCAGGCGCTGCGCGAGCGCACGCAGTTCGCGGCCGACAATCCACAAACCGATAAGCAGCAGACCGGCGGACGCAATAATCGCGCCGGTGACGATCATGGTGTTGCCGAAGCTGAATTCCTTGATCGGAATGCCGTAGGCGAGAGCAAATATGCCGATCATGAAAGCCGCTATGCCGGCAATCAACAGCAGGATCATCGACGTCTCCCAACCTCCGGTACGACGGCGCACCGGCACCCCGTGTAACGATATCGTCTTATTACGCGCATCACCAAACGGGAATTCCGGACATGGTTGCCGTGGCAGGCGTCCACACCTTCCAGCCGCACGGCCCGCCAAACAGGGCGGCCGCGAACCTGAACGGACGCTGAAAAGCAGGCCACGTCCCGGCCATTTTATTCTTTACCTTCAGGCAAATGTTGCGCTGCACCGGGAGAATTGCGCCACAATTGACAATTACTTGATCCATCGACTGCGCTATATGGAACCTGGGGAAAAGAGGCCAGCAGCGCACAAGCGCGGGGCCGTCAGGGGACACCGGGTCAATCGAGTATCATGTCAGCACTTTCGACTTCGGCGATCGAGACGCCGTTGCGGCGTTCGATCGAACAGACGTGTGACGACCTCGCCATCGCAGCGATCGCCATCGTCGCCATCATCGCCGGCGTAACCTTCCACGACTACGGCCTTGGCTGGGACGACTACACCCACGCCGAATATGCCGATCTGCTGCTGAAAATGTACGCCTCCGGGTTCAAGGACACCGGCGCGCTGTCGTTCGCTAACCTCTACATGTACGGCGGCGGCTTCGACATGCTTGCGGCCCTGCTGCACAAGGTCATCCCGCTCGAGCTGTTCGAGACGCGCCGGCTGCTGGGCGCGATCGTCGGCGTCATCGGCCTTGCCGTGACATGGCGGCTCGCCCGCCGCGTCGGCGGCGCGGCCGCGGGCCTTGCCGCGCTGCTGCTGCTGACGCTCTGCCCGACCTACTACGGCCACATGTTCATGAACCCGAAGGACGCGCCGTTCGCGGTGTCGATGGCCGTGCTGATGCTCGGCCTCGTGCGGCTTGTGCAGGAATATCCGAAACCGCAGGCCAACACCGTGCTCATTCTCGGCCTCGGCGCGGGCCTCTCGGTCGGCTGCCGCATTCTCGGCGGCCTGACCCTGATCTATGCCGTCGCCGGCTTCATCCCGCTGCTGCTCAGCGAAGTGCGCACCCATGGCGGGCGCGAAGCGGCGCACCGCTTCATGCATGTCGTTTACGTGCTGATGCCGGGATTGGTGCTGGCCTATCTCGTCATGGGCCTGATCTGGCCGTGGTCGATCCTCGAATTCAGGAACCCGCTGAATGCGGTCACGTACTTCTCGCACTTCTTCGAGAAGCCGTGGAAGGAGATGTTCGACGGCGCACTGGTGTCGGTGCCGGACATGCCGTGGTCGTATCTGCCGACGCTGTTCGCTCTCCAGCTCCCCGAAGTGCTGATTATTCTTGCGATCGCGGGCGCAATCGGCGCGATCGTATGCCTGCCCCGTTCGCGCGTGACGCCGCAGACCAAGGCGATCCTGCTGATGCTGACACTCGCGGCCACGCTGCCGCTCGTCATCGCCATAGTGAAGCGCCCCGCCCTCTACAACGGCATCCGCCACTTCATCTTCGTCATTCCGCCGATGGCTGTGCTCGGCGGCGTCGCGTTCGGCTGGATCTCGGATCGCGTGAAGACCTACGGCCCGGCCCCGCACATGGCGATCGCCGGGCTGTTCGGTCTTGCGCTGCTGTTGCCGCTGACCGAAATGGTGCGGCTGCATCCGTATCAGTACACGCACTTCAACCACGTCGCCGGCACCGTCCGCGAAGCCGACGACCGCTTCATGCTCGATTACTGGGGTCTCGCGTTCAAGCAAGCGTCCGACGGACTGCGCGAGCAGCTCGCCGAACGGCAGGAAGTTCCGCCGCGCGGCCGCAGCCGGTGGAAGGTCGCGGTCTGCGGGCCGCAACGCCCGGCGCA
>JBMOOJ010000090.1:0-9976 GCA_049323835.1 Pseudomonadota bacterium
GACGAAGACCATGACCCCCTCCCGCCGCGCCTTCGCTCTTCGAGCGATGGCGGGCGACCTCCCCCTTTCAGGGAGAGGTAAGCGACGCATCCGATTCCAGATGCGACTGAAACGGCTCCGGGCTCGCAATGAACTGACAAGGCCTGCTTGCAGAGCCTTCGGAAAATCCTGCCGCGAGGCGGGATTTTTCGTGCCTGGAAAAACCGCCTGTGGACGGGTGTGAGTTCCAGCCCGGCAATTAAGGTAAACAAATGGTTTCCATTGCCGCTCGCATTTGACGGGCGTTACCTCCGGCCATCCATTCGGCCCCGCAGAGCGCGCGAGCCATTGTTTGATGAATTGGGTTGGAGGAGTGGCGTCATGCCCGGCGGGCGGCGGATCGGAACCTGGAACGGCTTGCTGCTGGCGGCGTACTTCATTCCGGCCTGGATGATCGGCGCGTGGCGCATCTGGGAATCGCCCATTCGCGGCCTCTACGATCGCACGCACATCGCCTCCGCCATCTTCGTCAGCGATCATCTCCATCTGTCGCCGCTCGCGACGGTGCGCTTCGCCTGGCTGCTGGCGCTCGCCAAGCTCACGGTTGTCATCTTCCTGACGGTGTTCGTTGCGCTCTCCGCGCGCAAGGCGTGGCGCGACCATGGCAACGGCGAGGAAGCGCTGACGATCGCGCTGACGCTCGGCACGCTGGTCAGCTTCGCGGCGATGGTGTTCGCATCGCGGGTCGGCGAGGCCGAGGCGCTGCGCCTGCATGCGACCGAGAGCATGATGCTGCTCGGCGGCGTGATCGTGCTGCTGGTGCAGCCGCAGATGAGGGCAGCGATGCCGGCTGATACGATGAGCAACACGCCGTTCGCTCAGCCGCTCAGCAGCCCAAGCTCCTGAATGATTGCGTTCGCTTCCTTCACGGCGTGATTGGCGGCGGGCACGCCGCAATAGACCGCCTGCTGCAGCAGAATTTCCTTGATGTCGTCAGGCGTGAAGCCGCCCTCGGTCAGCGCCGCGCGCACGTGCAGCTGGAATTCACCCCACTGGCCGAGCGCAACCATCGTGCCGATCACCAGAACGCGCCGCGTGCGGTCGTCCAGATGCGGCCGCTGCCAGATGTCGCCCCACGCATAGCGTGAGATCAGATCGAGAAATTCGCCGTTGAAGCTGTTGCGGTTGGCGGCGGACTTGTCCACCCATGCGTTGCCGAGCACCTTGCGCCGCTTGGCGGTGCCTTTGTCGCGGCGTTCCTGATCGTCCATTGAGAGTATCCTTTAGGATTAGCGCTGATGCACGAAGCCGATCACCGCGTCGGTAAAGGCATGCGGCTGCTCCACGTTCGAGATGTGGGCCGCGTCGAGAATGGTGAGGCTTGCCTTCGGAATTTGGCTGCGGATGAATTCGCCGGCGGCCATCGTCGTCGCCGGATCGTGACGGCCGGCGATGACCAGCGTCGGATTGGTGATCTTCGGCAGCAGCGCGCGCTGGTCGAGCGTCTTCAGCGCCTCGCAGCACGCGAGGTAGCCTTCCTTCGGTGACGCGGCGAGCATCGCCTTCATGCGATCGGTCGCGGCCGGTTCGCGTTCGCGGAAATCGGCGGTGAGCCAGCCTTGAATGACGGTATCGACGATGGCGGGAAGGCCGCCGTCGGTGACGGCCTTGATGCGGTTGATCCAGTTCGTCGGGTCCGGATAGTAGCAGGTGGTGTTGGCGAGGATGATCCTGCCGAGCCGCTGCGGTGCATTGGCGCCGAGCCATTGCCCGACCATGCCGCCCATCGACAGGCCGCACCAGTGCACCTTCTCGATGTTGAGATCGTCGAGGATCGCCAGCACGTCGCGGCCGAAGCGCTCCATCGAGTAGGGGCCGGGCGCGACCGTCGATTTGCCGTGCCCGCGGCGGTCGTAACGGATGACGCGGAATTCCTTGGCGAGCGCCGCCATCTGCGGTTCCCACATATGCAGCGTGCAGCCGAGCGAATTCGACAGCATCAGCGTCGGGCCATTGTCGCGTCCATCCACGGAGACATTGAGCAGGCAGCCGTCGCCGGCATCGATCATGGGCATGTGCAGTTTCCTCGTAAGCTCTGTGCCTGCGTGATCTCAGGTCTTGCTGACGGCGGCGAGCAGGCGATCGATCATCGCCTGCGCCGCGCCCTGGTAGTTCTGCGGATCGAACAGCCTGGCCAGCGCGCCGGTGTCGAGATGCTTGCCGACGCGCGGGTCTTTCGCGAGCGCGTCGCGCAGGTGCTGCTTGCTCTCGACCGCCGCGCGACTCGCCGCCTCGACGATGTGATGCGCCTCGCTCTTGCCGACATGCGTCGCGAGCGCCATCGCCACCGCTTCCGCCATGATCAGTCCGTTCGTCGTATCGAGGTTACGCTGCATGCGTGCGGAATCGACCTCGAGCCCTTCGGCGATGTCGACGACGGCAGCCAATGCGCCGGAGGTGACCAGCATCAGCGTCGGCAGCGTCGGCCATTCCGCGTGCCAGGGACCGGCGCTGCGCTCGTGATCCTGCACCTGCGCGGCGAAGATCGTCGCCGCGAGATTCGGCGCCATCGTTGCTGCAGCGATTGCGGACGCCGCGGCAACCGGATTGCGCTTGTGCGGCATGGTCGACGAGCCGCCGCGGCCTTCGCCCGCGGGCTCGAAGGCTTCGGCCGTGTCGGTCTGCATGAGCAGCGAGATATCGCGGGCGATCTTGCCGCAAGTGCCGGTGAGAATCGCAAAAACCGAGGCCGCATCGGCGATGCGGTCGCGATGCGTGTGCCATGGCGCATCGGGCAGCGGCAGACCGAGTTCGCTCGCGAGTTTGGCCGCGACCTGATCACCCTTGTCGCCCAGCGCAGCCAGCGTTCCGGCCGCGCCGCCGAACTGAAGCGCAAGACCGTTCGCACGTAACGCCTTGAGACGCGCACGCGCGCGATGCAGTGCGCCGGCATATTCCGCGAGCTTCAGCCCGAACGGCATCGGCAGCGCATGTTGCAGCCATGTTCGTGCGACGGTTGCCATGTTGCGATGTTTTCTGGCCAGCACCGCGAAGCCCGCGATGGCGCGGTCGAGATCGGCGAGGAGCGCGTCGATCGCGGCGCGCAGCATCAGCATCGTCGCGGTGTCGATCGCGTCCTGGCTGGTCGCGCCCCAGTGAACGTAGCCGCTCGCGGCCTTGTCGGATTGCGCCACCCGCGCGGTGAGCATCTTCACGAGGGGAATCGCGAGGTTGCCCGCGCCTGCGGAGGCGTCGGCGATCGCAGCGAGATCGAACTGGTCCGCCCGGCAGGCGGCGGCGATGGATGCTACGGCGGACGCGGGAATGACGCCGGTCGCCGCTTCCGCCCGCGCCAATGCTGCCTCAAAGTCGAGCATGTGCTGGACATAGGCCGCGTCGTCACACACCGCGCGCATGGCGGCGCTGGAGAACAGATGTGCGTGAAGCGGCGAGAGGGCGGTGCTCATGGTGGTGCCGCACCCTAACGATTTTAGCCGCGCCATGCCAATCCCTTGCCGGTCTGTTGCTGATCCTTTGCCAAATCTCGCAAGCGAAGCTGCATTGCACACGCCCGTTGGCCCTTTTCTTTGGGCGCGCGCTGCACTAGTTGAGGGATCACAGCCTTCGAGTCCGGAGATATTTCCATGGCCATGACAATGACGGGCGAGGTTCAACTCGCTGCCCCGCGCCAGGTGGTATGGGAGAAACTCAACGATCCGGCGATTCTGAAAGCCTGCATTCCGGGCTGCGAGGAGCTTGAGAAGACGGCGGACGGCGGCTTCCAGGCTGTCGCCAGGATGAAGGTCGGGCCCGTGTCCGCACGCTTCAAGGGCAAGGTGATGCTCAGCGATCTCGATCCGCCGAACGGCTACAAGATCTCCGGCGAGGGCGAGGGCGGCGTCGCCGGCTTCGCCAAGGGCGGCGCGGTGGTCGGCCTCACCGACAAGGATGGCGGCACGCTCTTGTCCTACAACGTCGAGGCCCAGATCGGCGGCAAGCTCGCCCAGCTCGGGCAGCGGCTGATCAACGGGGCCGCGAAAAAGCTCGCGGATGAGTTTTTTGTGAAGTTTGCCGAGCAGGTGCAAGCCGGAGGCTGACGGAATTCCCTTGTTTCAGGGCTTTTCCCTGGTCCGGTCATTTTCCGCGTCCGGCGGATGTTTTTCGCCGGGCGGTTGCCGAAGCACGATCCGGCTCATATTATAATGGTTCCAAGGCGATGCGCCGGGTTTTCGCGCCGTGCAATGCGGCGTGCTGCTGCGCAGAACGACAGCTTCAACAGTGACGGCTCCAAAGCCCCAATTCTAAGAGAGTGCGGATGGCCAAGATTTCCCTCCATGTGAACGGCAACGAGGTGAGCGGGAATGTCGATCCGCGGACGCTGCTGGTGACGTTCCTGCGCGAAAACTTGCGGCTGACCGGCACGCATGTCGGCTGCGACACTTCGCAGTGCGGCGCCTGCGTCGTGCATGTCGACGGCAAGGCGGTGAAGTCCTGCACCATGCTGGCGGTGATGGCCGACGGGAAGAAGGTCACCACCATCGAGGGGCTGGCTGCCGACGGCGCGCCGCTGCATCCGATGCAGGAAGCTTTCCGAGAGCATCACGGATTGCAGTGCGGCTTCTGCACGCCGGGCATGATCATGACCGCCGTCGATCTGGTCCGCCGCAAGGGTAACGACCTCGACGAGCACACGATTCGCGAGGAGCTCGAGGGCAACCTCTGCCGCTGCACCGGCTACCACAACATCGTGCTGTCGATCGCCGCCGGCGCCAAGGCGATGGCTTAAGGGCGGGGAGGGCAAAACCGATGTACGAATTCAAATATCATCGCCCGGCCACGGTGCGGCAGGCCGCCAACCTCCTCGTCAAGAATGAGGACGCGAAGCTCGTCGCAGGCGGGCAGACCTTGCTGCCGGTGATGAAGCAGCGCCTCGCCAATCCGCCGCATCTGATCGACCTCGGCGACGTCACCGATCTCAACTCGATCGAGATGAAGGGCCGCTCGCTCGTCATCGGCGCGATGACGACGCATGCCGAAGTCGCGAACTCCGCCATCGTGCGCGAAAACATTCCGGCGCTGGCCGATCTCGCCGGCATGATCGGCGATCCGGCGGTGCGCCATCGCGGCACCATCGGCGGCTCGCTCGCCAACAACGATCCGACCGCGGATTATCCGGCGGCATGCATGGCGCTCGGTGCGACCATCGTCACTAACAAGCGGCGGCTGAAGGCGGAAGAGTTCTTCCAGGGCCTGTTTACAACCGCGCTCGAAACCGGCGAGATCATCGTCCGCGTCATGTTTCCGCTGCCGAAGAAGGCGGCCTACATCAAGTTCCGCAACCAGGCATCGCGTTACGCGCTGGTCGGCGTATTCGTCGCCAAGCGTCCGTCGGACGTGCGCGTGGCGGTGACGGGCGCGGGCGGTGACGGCGTGTTCCGCGTCACCGCGTTCGAGGACGCGCTGAAGAAGAGCTTCAAGCCGAAGTCACTCGACGGATTGTCGGTGCCGGCGGATGGCCTCAACAGCGATCTGCACGGCAGCGCCGAATATCGCGCGCATCTGATCGGCGTGCTGGCGCGCCGCGCGGTCGACGCCGCGAACGGCAAGGCCTGAGAACGGGACGGCAGCGATGAAAGGTGTGTCAGCGCTGCCTTCGTCCGTCGATTCCACGCTCGACCTTCTGACCAGCCGCGGCTATCTCGCCGAGCGTCCGCTCGCGACGGTGGTTTACCTCGCGCTGCGCATGGGCCGGCCGCTGTTTCTCGAAGGCGAGGCGGGCGTCGGCAAGACGGAGATCGCGAAGGTTCTGTCCGCCGCGCTCGGCCGCAAGCTGATCCGCTTGCAGTGCTACGAGGGGCTCGACGTTGCGTCCGCCGTCTACGAGTGGAACAGCGCGGCGCAGCTGATCGCTATCCGCATGGCGGAAGCGGCGGGCGATGTCGGCCGCGATCAGCTCGCGAGTGATATCTTCACCGAGCAGTACATGATCAAGCGGCCGCTGCTACAGGCGCTCGAACCGGATGTGGCCGGACCGCCGGTGCTCCTGATCGATGAACTCGATCGTGCCGACGAAGCATTCGAGGCTTATCTCCTCGAAGTGCTCAGCGACTTTCAGGTGACCATCCCCGAGTTCGGCACGGTGAAGGCCGCGCATCCGCCGATCGTCATCGTCACGTCGAACCGCACCCGCGAAATTCACGACGCGCTGAAGCGCCGTTGTCTCTATCACTGGGTCGGTTATCCGTCCGCCGAGCGCGAGCTTGCGATTGTCAAATCGCGCGTGCCGGGCATCTCGGCGAAGCTGTCGCAGCAGGTGGTCGCGTTCGTGCAGGCGCTGCGCGATCAGGATCTGTTCAAGCTGCCGGGCGTGGCCGAGACCATTGACTGGGCGACGGCGCTGACGCAGCTCGATGCGCGCTCGCTGACGCCGCAAGTGGTCGGCGACACGCTCGGCGCGCTGCTGAAGTATCAGGACGACATCGCGCGCATGCAGGGCGGCGAATTGGAGAAGGCCGTGAAGCAGGCGGTGAGCGAGCCGTCCGCGTAATGGGAATCCTCATGGTGAGGAGCGCGGAACGCGCGTCTCGAACCATGAGGCCGGGGACTGAAGGGGGCCTTCATCCTTCGAGACGCGCGCTTGCAGCGCGCTCCTCAGGATGAGGATGAAAGGGCGTCCAATGCCGAACAACGCAGCCACAGGGTTCATCGCCGACAACATCGTCGGCTTTGCCCGTGCGTTGCGGCTCGCGGGCGTGCCGGTCGGGCCGGGTGCGGTGATCGACGCGCTGAATGCGTTGCAGCTGATCGATCTCGGCCAGCGCGCCGACGTGTTCACCACCCTGCAGTCGGTCTTCGTCAAGCGTCACGAGCACGCGCTGGTGTTCCGGCAGGCGTTCGAGCTGTTCTTCCGCGTCGACGAGGAGTGGAAGAACCTGCTCGATTCCATTCCGCTGCCGGAGAACGCGCAGAAGCCGCCGCCGCCGGCATCGCGCCGCGTGCAGGAGGCGCTGACGCAGCGCGAACTGAAGGAAATGGACGGCGGCGAGGAGCGGCAGGTGCAGCTCTCGGTGTCCGACCGCGAAATCCTCCAGAGCAAGGATTTCGCGCAGATGACGGCGGCCGAGATCGCGCAGGCGCGGCAGGCGATCGCCAAGATGACCTTGCCGCTGTCGGAAATCGAGACGCGCCGCCTCGCGCCCGATCGCCGCGGCCGCAAGCTCGATCTGCGCCGGACCTTGCGTGCGAGCCTGCGCACCGGCGGCGATATCGTCGACCTGCGCAAGCTCGGCCGCATCGACAAGCCGGTGCCGATCGTGGCGCTGCTCGATATTTCCGGCTCGATGAGCGAGTATACGCGGCTCTTTCTCCACTTCCTGCATGCGGTGACGGATGCGCGCAAGCGCGTCGCGGTGTTCGCGTTCGGGACGCGACTGACCAACCTGACGCGCTCGCTGCGGCATCGCGATCCGGACGAGGCGCTGGCGGCCTGTTCGTCGGCGGTCGCCGACTGGTCCGGCGGCACGCGGATCGCGACCTCGCTGCACACGTTCAACAAGCTGTGGGGCCGCCGCGTGCTCGGGCAGGGCGCGACGGTGCTGCTGATTTCCGACGGGCTCGAACGCGAGGCCGACAGTCGCCTGTCATTCGAGATGGACCGGTTGCATCGCTCGTGCCGGCGGCTGGTGTGGCTCAACCCGCTGCTGCGTTACGCAGGCTTCGAGGCGAAGGCGCAGGGCATCAAAATGATGCTGCCGCATGTTGACGAATTCCGCCCGGTGCACAATCTGAAGTCGATCGACACGCTGATCGAGGCGCTGTCCGGCGATGCGCTGCGGCGTCTCGAACGGAAATCGGCGGCTTAGCGCGTGTTCCGCAAAGTGGGTACCGGTTCTGCGACAAGAATACGCGGAAGAATAAGAGACGGGAGGCGACCATGCTCGACAGCGATGCGGACATCCTGAAGGCGGCCGAGGACTGGCAGAAGGCCGGGCGCGGTGTGGCGCTGGCGACGGTGGTCGAAACCTGGGGCTCGGCGCCGCGGCCCGCGGGCTCGAGCCTCGTCATCAACGATGAGGGCGCGTTCCTCGGCTCGGTGTCCGGCGGATGCGTCGAGGGCGCGGTCGTCACCGAAGCGCTCGACGTGATTGCATCCGGCGCGCCGAAGATGCTCGAATTCGGCGTCGCCGACGAGACGGCGTGGAACGTCGGGCTCTCGTGCGGCGGCACCATCCGCGTGTTTGTCGAGAAGGTTTCCTGAATGAAAGCCGATCTGCTCGCCGCGTTGAATGCCGAGCGCGCCGCGCGCCGGCCGGCCATCGTCGTGACCGATGTCGCGACGGGCGCGCAACGGCTGGTGAAGGCAGCGGACTTCCGCGCCGATCCGCTCGCAGCCGAGCTCGACACGCATCTGCGCATGAACAAGAGCGCGATGATCGAGGCGGACGGCAAGAAGCTGTTCCTCAACGTGCACGCGCCGACCGCGCGGCTCGTCATCATCGGTGCGGTTCATATCAGCCAGGCGCTGGCGCCGCTCGCCAGCTCGCTCGGATATGAAGTCACGGTGGTCGACCCGCGCACGGCGTTTGCGACGCCGGAGCGCTTTCCCGGCATTCCCGTCATCGCGGAGTGGCCGGACGTGGCGCTGCCGCCGCTCAATGTCGATCACTACACGGCGTTTGTGGCGCTGACGCACGATCCGAAGATCGACGATCCCGCGCTGCTGCATGCGCTGTCGCGCGACTGCTTCTACATCGGCGCGCTCGGCTCGCGGAAAACCCACGGCAAGCGTCTCGACCGGTTGAAAGCGCAGGGTGCGACCGATGCCGGCCTCGCGCGCATTCATGCCCCGATTGGCCTTCCCATCGGCGCGGTGTCGCCGGCGGAGATCGCGGTCTCGATCATGGCGGAAATCACCGCGCGGTTGCGCCTGCCGCAGGAGAAGGCCGCGTGAAGTTCGGACCCGTTGCACCGGCAGAGGCGATCGGCGGCGTCACGGTTCACAGCGTGCGCCAGGGGTCGCTCGTGCTGAAGAAGGGCACGACGATCGGGACCGCCGAGGTCGCGGAGCTGACCAAGGCCGGCGTCAAGGAGATCGTCGTCGCGCGGCTGGAAGAGGGCGACGTCTCCGAGGATGTGGCTGCGGCCAGCATCGCGCAGGCGATCGCGGGCAACGGTGTCGATGTCGAGAAGGCGTTCACCGGCCGCGCCAACCTGTTCGCCGCGCACGCCGGCGTGTTGGTGGTCGACCGCGAGGCGATCGATCGCATCAACCGGATCGATGAAGCCATCACGCTCGCGACGTTGCAGGCTTACAAGCCGGTGGTCGCCGGCGAGATGATCGGCACGGTGAAGCTTATTCCGTTCGGCGTCGAGGCGAAGCTGCGCGATGCCGCGGTTGCGGCGGCGGGGCCGCATACGATGCGGGTCGCGCCGTTCAAGGTGAAGCGCGTCGGCATCGTCTCGACGATCCTGCCGGGCCTTGCGCCGAAGGTGATCGAGAAGACGCTGCGTGTCACCGAGGAACGGCTCGCAGCCGCGGGCGCGACGATTTCCGGCGAGAAGCGCGTGCCCCATGAGGAGAAGGCGCTGGCCGAAGCCATCCGCGCGCTGCTCGCTGACGGCGCCGAGATGGTGATCGTGTTCGGCGCGTCGGCGATCGCCGACCGGCGCGACGTCATTCCGGCCGCGGTCGAGGCGGTCGGCGGCCATGTCGAGCATTTCGGCATGCCGGTCGATCCCGGCAACCTGATGCTGATCGCGAGCGCCGGCGATGTGCCGGTGCTCGGTGCGCCGGGCTGTGCGCGTTCGCCGAAGGAAAACGGCTTCGACTGGGTGCTGATGCGGCTTCTCGCGGGTCTCAAAGTCACGCGCGCCGATCTCACCGGCATGGGCGTCGGCGGCTTGCTGATGGAAATCGTCACGCGGCCGCAGCCGCGCGTGCCGTCACAGACGGACGGCAATCGCGCGGTGGCGGCGATCGTTCTCGCGGCCGGCCGCT
>JBMOOJ010000091.1:0-9880 GCA_049323835.1 Pseudomonadota bacterium
ATCTCGCCAAGGTGCTGCATGAGGCGTTCTACGTCGCGACCACCGGCCGTCCGGGTCCGGTGGTGGTCGACGTGCCGAAGGACGTGCAATTCGCCACCGGCACCTATCATCCGCCGCGCAAGTCCGACGTGCATGTGTCCTACGCGCCGCGCGTGAAGGGCGACGCCGAGCAGATCCGTAAAGCCGTGGCGCTGCTCGCGGGCGCCAAGCGCCCGGTGATCTACTCCGGCGGCGGCGTCATCAACTCCGGCAAGGATGCCTCGAAGCTGTTGCGCGATCTCGTCGCCGCGACCGGCTTCCCGATCACCTCGACCTTGATGGGGCTCGGCGCATATCCCGCGTCCGGCACCAACTGGCTCGGCATGCTCGGCATGCACGGCACCTACGAAGCCAACATGGCGATGCACGATTGCGACGTGATGCTGTGCGTCGGCGCGCGCTTCGACGACCGCATCACCGGCCGCACCGATGCGTTCTCGCCGGGTTCGAAGAAGATTCACATCGATATCGATCCGTCGTCGATCAACAAGAACATCCGCGTCGACGTGCCGATCATCGGCGATGCCGGTAACATCCTCGGCGACATCCTTCAGATGTTCAAGGCCGAGGTGAAGAAGCCGGACATCCAGGCGTGGTGGCAGCAGATCGCCACCTGGCGCGCGCGCAACTCGCTCGCCTACAAGAAGAACAACGACGTGATCCTGCCGCAGTTTGCGATCCAGCGGCTGTTCGAGGCGACCCGCGGCAAGGACACCTACATCACGACCGAAGTCGGTCAGCATCAGATGTGGGCTGCGCAGTTCTTCGGCTTCGAGGAGCCGCACCGCTGGATGACCTCCGGCGGCCTCGGCACCATGGGCTACGGCCTGCCGGCCGCGCTCGGCGTGCAGGTCGCGCATCGCGACGCGCTGGTGATCGATATCGCCGGCGATGCATCGGTGCAGATGACGATGCAGGAGATGTCGACGGCGGTTCAGTACGAGCTGCCGATCAAGATCTTCATTCTCAACAACCAGTACATGGGCATGGTGCGCCAGTGGCAGCAGCTGCTGCACGGCAACCGCCTGTCGCATTCGTACTCGGAAGCGCTGCCTGACTTCGTCAAGCTGGCGGATGCATTCGGCTGCGTCGGTTTGCAGGCGACGAAACCGGGCGACCTCGACGGTGCGCTGAAAGAGATGATCAAGGTGAAGAAACCGGTGCTGTTCGACTGCCGCGTCGCGGCGCTCGAGAACTGCTTCCCGATGATCCCGTCCGGCAAGGCGCACAACGAAATGCTGCTGCCGGCCGAAGCCAATGACGAAGCCACCGCCGCGGCGTTCGCAGGCGGCAAGGCCCTGGTGTGAGCTGATCGCATGTTTGATCTCAGGCAGCTGGAGCGTGCATGGGAGGTCGTCACGGCGGCAATGCCGCCGACGCCCGCGCATGCTTGGCCGCTGCTCGCTGAGCGCCTCGGCGCGACCGTCGTCGTCAAGCATGAGAACCACACGCCTATCGGCGCCTTCAAGGTGCGCGGCGGTCTCGTGTACGTCGAGCGTATGAAGCGGGAACGGCCGCAGGTGCCGGGCCTGATTTCGGCGACGCGCGGCAATCACGGCCAGAGCCTCGCCTACGCCGGCCGCCGTTACGGGGTGCCGGTGACGATCCTCGTGCCGCACGGCAATTCCGCCGAGAAGAACCGTTCGATGCAGGCGCTCGGCGCCAACCTTGTCGAGTTCGGCGACGACTTCCAGGCCGCGCGCGAGGAAGCCTACCGCCGCGCGAACGCCAGCGGCCTCGAAATCGTTCCGCCGTTCCATGCCGATCTGGTGATGGGTGTCTCGACGTATGCGCTCGAACTGTTCCGCGCCGCGCCAGATCTCGACATTCTGTATGTGCCGATCGGGCAGGGTTCGGGCATCTCCGGCTGTATCGTGGCGCGCGATCTGCTCGGCCTGACGACGGAGATTGTCGGCGTGCAGTCGACGGAAGCGCCGTCCTATGCACTCTCCTTCGCGGCCGGTACGGCAGTGACGACGGCGACCAGCAACACGCTCGCCGACGGCATGGCGACCCGCATCCCCGATGAGAACGCCCTCTCACTCATCCGCAGGGGTGCGTCACGCATCGTGCAGGTGACGGATGCTGAAATCGCCGACGCGATGCATGCCTACTGGACCGATACGCACAATCTCGCGGAAGGCGCGGGCGCAGCTGCGCTGGCCGCTGCCACGCAGGAGAAAGCGAAGCTGCGCGGCAAGCGCGTCGGCCTGATTCTGAGCGGCGGCAATATCGACTTCGATCTTTTCCGCACCTGGGTTTCACCCGGCGCGAACGTGATCGCACCCCAACGACTGACAATGACGGCCTGAACCGAGACAGAGCAATGAACCAGCCAGCCTCAGCCTATTTCCTCGAAGACTCGAAGACGCCGAACGAAACGCACACGCTGTCGGTGCTCGTCGCCAACGAACCGGGCGTTCTTGCGCGCGTGATCGGCCTTTTCTCGGGGCGCGGCTACAACATCGACAGTCTCACGGTGTCGGAGACCGAACACCAGAAACACGTCTCGCGCATCACCATCGTGACGACGGGTACGCCGATGGTGATCCAGCAGATCAAGCATCAGCTCGATCGCATGATCCCGGTTTACAGCGTCGTGGACATGACGCTGACGGGTCGCTCGATCGAGCGCGAACTGGCGATGGTGAAAGTGCGCGGCAAAGGCGATCCGCGCGTCGAGGCGTTGCGGCTGGCGGAAGCGTTCCGCGCCCGCGTGATCGACGCCACCACCGAAAGCTTCGTGTTCGAAATCACCGGCAATAGCGCCAAGATCGATCAGTTCATCGATCTGATGAAGCCGCTCGGCCTCGTCGAGGTCTCGCGGACAGGCGTGGTTGCGATCGTCCGGGGTCCGGAAGGGATGTGAGCCATGCTGGCGCGTGATTGGTTCTATAACGAGAGGCGGCAGCTCGGCATCGATTCCGCGGTGGCGCGGCAATCAGCCATCTACGATTCCGATGATAGCGGCAGCCGCGCCCGCTCAACGCTCGCTAGGCTCGGCGTCACGAAAGGCATGCGCATCGCCGATATCGGCTGCGGCAACGGCACGCTCGCCTGCGAGGCCGCGCAGCTCGGCGCGGAAGTGCATGCCGTCGATATTTCGCCGGCGATGCTGGCGCTGGCCACGCATCAGGCCAAGGATATGAAGGTTGCGATCAAGACGCAATCGGCGGGCCTGCTGAGCTTCAAGTTCGAACCGGGCTCGTTCGACCTGATCGTCAGCGAGTTCACGCTGCACCATCTGCCGGACTTCTGGAAGGCGGTGGCGCTGTCGCGGATGTTCAGTGCGCTAAAGCCGGGCGGATGCCTGTTCCTGCGTGACATCGTCTTCGTCAGCATGCCGGACGGCATCGATCGCGACATCGAGCAGTGGGCGGACTTCAACATCAAGAACCACAGCTTCTCGCGTGACGACGTCATGACGCATATGCGCGATGAATACTCGACCTTCGGCTGGGTGATCGAGCGCCTGCTTACCGATGTCGGCTTCGCGCTGGCATCGGCCGATTATCACGGCCCGATGCACGGGACGTATCTCTGCCGGAAGCCGGCGCAAGCGTAGCAAGCCGAGCACCAATTGCCATGAAGCCAGTCGACATCGCGATCGCGATAGGCGTTGCCATGGTATGGGGTGTCGGATTCATCGCAAGCCGGCTCGCGCTTGACGAGCTGTCGCCGGTGGTGATGACGGCGGCGCGCTTCTCGATCGCAGCGGTGCCGTGCCTGTTCCTGCGCTGTCCGGATGTGTCGTGGCCGCTGCTGCTGGGTGCGAGCTTTTGCCTGTTCATGATTCAGTTCCTGGCGCAAGCCTATGGCATCACCCACGGCGTGCCGGTCGGATTACTCAGCGTCATCGTCCAGAGCCAGGCGCTGTTCACGATCGCGTTCGCAGCATTCGCGTTTCACGAAATCCCGACCCGCGTGCAGATCGCCGGCATCGGCGTCGCGACGCTCGGTCTGCTGATGATCTGCGGCACCGTCGGTTACGATTTCAGCCTTGCCGCGTTCGCGGTGGTGATGACGTGTCCGATCACCTTCGCCATCGGCAACCTGCTGGTGCGCAAAGCCGGCAAGGCGCCGATGTTCGAGCTGTTCTCTTGGCTATCGCTGGTATCGGCCATTCCGCTGCTCGCTCTGGTGCCTTTGACCGACGGTGTCGGACCGGCGGTCGCGTCGCTGCGCAGCATGTCGCTGACCGGATGGCTCAGCATCATCACCATCGGCGCGATCACGACCAGCCTTGCCTACTGGCTGTGGGGGCGGTTGCTGCGCGACTACACGGCGGCGCAGGTGGTGCCGTTCGCGTTGCTGGTGCCCTTCATCGGTTCGGCATCCTCTGCCATTGTGTTTGGCGAGCGGTTCGGGCCGCTGCGTTTCGCCGGAATGATCACCGTCGTTCTCGGCATTGCCATCATGCTGCTGTTTGGCCGGGCCCGAACTTTGCCGCAGGCGCCAACCTAACGAAAAGCGGGACACGCTCATGAACGACAATGAGTTTCGTGACTGGAGCCATAAGGCCGCCGATTGGGGTGCGGACTATCGCGCGAGCCTGCGCGATCGCCCCGTGCGTGCGCAGACGAAGCCGGGTGCGATCTTCAACGCGGTCCCGGTTGCCGCGCCGGAATCTCCGGAAGAAATGGACGCGATCTTCGCCGATTTCGAGACGCTGATCCTGCCGGGCATGACCCATTGGCAGCACCCGCGCTTCTTCGCGTATTTTCCGGCAAACGCCGCGCCCGCGTCGGTGATCGCTGAGCAGCTTGTCACAGCAATGGCGGCACAGTGCATGCTCTGGCAGACGTCGCCTGCGGCGACCGAGCTCGAAACGCGGGTGCTCGATTGGCTGCGCCGCGCGCTCGGCCTGCCGGACGGCTTCGCCGGCGTGATCCAGGACTCGGCGTCGTCCGCGACGCTCGCCGCTGTGCTGGTGATGCGCGAGCGCGCGCTGAAGTGGGCCGGCAACAAGGAAGGTCTGCCGGGGCAGAAGCGGCTGCGCATCTACTGCTCGGGGCAGGTGCATACGTCGATCGATCGCGCGATCTGGGTCGCGGGCATCGGCGAGAACAATCTTGTCCGCATTCCGACCACCGGCGAGTTGCAGGGCATGGACCCGGCGGCGCTCGATGCGGCGATCGTGGCCGACAAGACGGCTGGCTTCCTGCCCGCCGGCGTCATCGCCTCCGTCGGCGGCACCAGCATCGGCGGGACGGATGACGTCGGCGCGGTCTGCGCAGTTGCGCACAAGCACGATCTCTACGTGCACGTCGATGCGGCGTGGGCAGGTTCGGCGATGATCTGTCCGGAGTTCCGATATCTGTGGGCCGGAGTCGAGCAAGCGGACTCGGTCGTGTTCAATCCGCACAAGTGGCTTGGCGCGCAGTTCGATTGCTCCGCGCATTTCCTGCGCGATCCGGAGAGTCTGGTGAAGACGCTGGCGATCCAGCCGGAGTTTCTCAAGACGCATGGCCACGACGGCATCATCAACTATTCGGAGTGGTCGGTGCCGCTCGGCCGCCGCTTCCGCGCGCTGAAGATCTGGTTCCTGCTGCGCGCCTACGGGCTCGAGAAACTGCGGACCATGATCCGCAATCATGTGACGTGGTCGCAGAAGGTGGCAAAGCGGCTCGCGGCGACACCGGACTTCCGCATCACCTCGGCGCCGATGCTGTCGCTGTTCTCGTTCCGGCATGAACCGAAAGGCGTCGCTGATCTCGACGCGCACAACCTCGCGCTGGTCGCCGCGATCAACAATGACGGGCGCATCTACCTGACGCAGACGAAGCTGAACGGGCAGTCGGTCGTGCGTTTTCAGGCCGGGTCGTTTGACATGGTCGAGGCTGATGCCGATATGGCAGGCGATGTCATCGTCGAGATGGCGCAGAAAACAACGCAGGAAAAATAAGAAGGGCTAAATGTCCCAGCAACTCGTCATCGCCTACATCCTGTTCGCTTCGGCCGCGGCGTTCACGCCGGGACCGAACAACGTCATGCTGATGACCTCCGGGCTGAACTACGGCTTCCAGCGATCGCTCGCCCATCTTGCCGGGGTGACGATCGGTTACTCGGTGATGCTCGGCCTTGTCGGCCTCGGCCTCGGCGCGGTGTTCACGGCCTATCCGATCCTGCAAACGATCCTGAAATACGTCGGCGCGGTCTACCTGACCTGGCTGGCCTACGTCATCGCGACCTCCAAACCGGCCGATGCGCAATCAGCCGCCGAGGGGAAGCCGATGACGTTCACGGGCGCGGCGCTGTTCCAGTTGGTCAACGTCAAGGGCTGGGTCATCGCGGTCGGCTCGGTCTCGGCCTATGCGGCGATCGCCAGCTACCCCTGGAACATGATCGTGCTGGCTGCGATCGTTTGCATCATCACGCTTGGATCGTCGCTGACCTGGCTCCTGTTCGGAACGGCATTGCAATCGCTGGTGAAGTCGCCACGTGCCATCCGCATCTTCAATATCACCATGGCGGTACTGCTTCTGGCCTCGCTCTATCCGGTTCTGGTGGAGCCATGAGGACGCGGCTCCAATGGGGACATTGCTATGCATAAAGTCACCGTCCGGATGGCATTTCGGCCTTGTCTGGACCCCACAGCCGCTTTAGACAGCAGCGGCCATTCAAAGCGGGCGGCAGGGGGTTTGTTGCGCCGCCAAATAGAGGAACGACCATGCGCGTTTATTATGATCGTGATGCGGACATCAATCTCATCAAGGGCAAGAAGGTTTGCATCGTCGGCTACGGCAGCCAGGGCCATGCGCATGCGCTGAACCTGAAGGACTCTGGCGTCAAAGAAGTGGCTATTGCTCTGCGCAAGGGTTCGGCTTCGGCCAAGAAGGCGGAGAACGCCGGTTTCAAGGTCATGGAAGTCGCCGAGGCCGCCAAGTGGGCCGACGTGATGATGATGCTGACCCCGGACGAGCTTCAGGGCGATATCTACCGCGATCACCTGCACGACAACATGAAGAAGGGCGCCGCGCTTCTGTTCGCGCATGGCCTCAACGTTCACTTCAACCTGATCGAGCCGCGCGCCGATATCGACGTGCTGATGGTCGCGCCGAAGGGCCCGGGCCACACGGTGCGTTCGGAGTATCAGCGCGGCGGCGGCGTGCCATGCCTGATCGCGATCCACAAGGACTCGTCGGGCAACGCCCACGACCTCGGTCTGTCGTATGCATCGGCGATCGGCGGCGGTCGCGCCGGCATCATCGAGACGACCTTCAAGGAAGAGTGCGAGACCGACCTGTTCGGTGAGCAGGTCGTGCTCTGCGGCGGTCTGGTTGAACTGATCAAGGCTGGATTCGAAACGCTGGTGGAAGCCGGCTACGCGCCGGAGATGGCGTACTTCGAGTGCCTGCACGAAGTGAAGCTGATCGTCGATCTGATTTATGAAGGCGGCATCGCCAACATGAACTACTCGATCTCGAACACCGCCGAGTACGGCGAATACGTCACCGGACCGCGCATCGTCACCGACGAGACCAAGGCCGAGATGAAGCGCGTGCTCGCCGACATCCAGAACGGCATCTTCACCCGCAACTGGATGCTCGAGAACAAGGTCAACCAGACCTCGTTCAAGGCGACCCGAGCCAAGCTCGCCGCGCATCCGATCGAGGAAGTCGGCGCCAAGCTGCGCGAGATGATGCCGTGGATCAAGAAGGGTGCTCTGGTCGACAAGACGAAGAACTAAGTTTGCTTCTTATCTCTCCCCGTGTGCGGGGAGAGGGAGCAGGCCACCGGATTCTGCCCGATCGCAGAACACTCCCGCTTCGAAAACAAATCAGGCCGCCATCCTCGGGATGGCGGCTTTTCTGTTTCAGGCGAGGCCGAGCGCGCGAATGACGGCACGCTGATCGAAGTAGGGCCGCTCGCAGATGATCTTGTCCGAGTTGGCTGCGAATTCGAAGCTCGCCATCATCCGGACGCGAAATGCCTTTCCGGTCGGCGCGATCTCGCCCTTCGGCGTTTTCAGCGGGCCAAGATGCGTGCCAGTCAACCAGAACTCGACCAGCACCGTGTCGCCGCCGATACCGATCGCGATGATCTCGTTGCCCTGATCGGGAAATGGCGTGCGCGACATGGCGAAGTAGCTGCGCACCGCGTCCTCGCCGTCGAATACCGTGCCCGCGCCGTAAAGCTCGTAACGGGGATGCTCGAAGGTCGATATCACGCCATCCCAGTCGCCGATACATTCGAGCCGCATGTGGTCGCGTACCATCTGGATGCGGGCGGCGTTGAGTTGATCCATTGAACATCCTCGCGGCGATGTGACATGAACGAGCTTGTCTTATCGTCTGGACAGGGTCAACACAGGTCACCTTGAGCGGGGAAAGCACTATGCAGTCGATCGTCATCACCGGGACATCCACCGGTATCGGTCATGCGAGCACGAAGGCTCTCATTGCGCGCGGCTTCCGCGTGTTCGGCAGCGTGCGCAAGCAGGCGGATGCCGATCGGCTGAAGACGGAGTTCGGTGCGAACTATATCCCGCTGATCTTCGACGTCACCGATGAGGCCGCGGTGCATGCGGCAGCGCGCGAGGTGAGAGCCGCCCTGAACGGTGAAACGCTGAAGGGTCTCGTCAACAACGCGGGCATTGCGGTCGCAGGCCCGGCGCTGGAAATGTCGTCCGACGATTTCCGCAAGCAGATCGATATCAACGTCATCGGGCCGTTCGTTGCGACGCAGGCCTTCGCGCCGCTGCTGGGCGCTGATCGTTCGCTAAAAGGGACGCCCGGAAGGATTGTCATGATCTCGTCGGTTGCCGGCAAGCATGGCAATCCGCTGCTGTCGCCTTACAGCACCTCGAAGCACGCGATCGAAGGCTTTTCGGAAAGCCTCCGCCGCGAACTGATGCTGTACGGCATCGGCGTCATCATCATCGGCCCCGGTGCGGTGAAGACGAATATCTGGGACAAGGTCGATGAGATCGATATCAGCCGCTACGACAATTCCGAATACCGCCCGGCGCTGGAAAAGCTGCGGGCCTATGCCCGGCAGCTGGGTGAGAAGGGGCTGCCATCCGAACAGCTCGGGGAACTGGTGCATCATGTGCTGACAGCGCCCGAACCCCGGGTCCGCTATCAGGTGACGCCGGAGCCGGGACGGATGTTCATGGCCCGGTTCCTGCCGAGAAAGATCATGGACCGGCTGATCGGCAAGCAACTCGGTCTGCTGCCGAAGCAGAGCTAGTTGTGGTTGCGGCCGGAACAATCGGCGGGCCGGCCTGAACCGGCGCTGAATAAAGCCGCCGGTAACCTGCGGCTTTAGACCAAGTTGCGCCAATGTGACGGTTCAATTACCGTTTTGCGACACGGCCGCTGACCGGCTGCGCCGTCTTGCCGACTGGCCGTCGCCAGTTTCCGGCTTCACCTGCGCCGGGCGTTGTTGCGTCCTCGATGACGTCCTTGCCGCCCCCAGTTCCCTCGGTCCAGACGCTTGGCGGCGCCCGGCCGATCGGCATCTGGCGCGGGCTTGCCGTTGGCGCACCGCATCTCGGGGCGGTGACGGTCATGTTCCTGACCGAGCCGGATTTCGGGCAACGGCTGTTCTTCGGATTGGCCTGGGGGCTTCTGAATGCGCTCTGGCTGGTCGTGCTCCGCCGCCCGGCGCTGTCGGGGGCGCTGTCGTTCGCCCTGCTGACGGTGCTGGTGCTGCTGTCGCGGCTCAAGCACGACATCATGCAGATGACGGTGAACTTCGTCGATGTGATGGTGATCGACCGCGACACCATCGCCTTCCTCTTCACCATCATGCCGAAGCTCGGCTGGCCCGTGCTGGCGGCCTGTATCGCTGCCGTGCCGGTCGGCATCGCGCTGTGGCGTTACGATCCGTTCCGTGT
>JBMOOJ010000092.1:0-9369 GCA_049323835.1 Pseudomonadota bacterium
TTCAAATTTGGCCGCTGGCTCGACACGGTAATGATGCAGCGCGCGCTTGGCGACGGGGGCGCAGCCGCGCCGGTCGAGCGAAGCTGATCTGGCTGCGCGCTCCCTCTCCCCGCGTGCGGGGAGAGGTGAAGGACTGCCTCTTGTCACGAAGACTCACTCAAACGGAAAGGCTAGCCAGCGTCAAACCACCGCGAGCTTGCGGTCGATCGCCAGCAGCACGCGGTCGAGATCGTTGCCGCGGCGGAGGATGAAACCGCCGGCGGAGATCACGCTGTAGGCGCCCTGACGCCGCGCCAGGCTCGGGTCTTTCTCGATGCGGTAAAGCGGCACTTCCGACGATCGCCGGAAGACGGAGAAAACGGCGCGGTCTTTCATGAAGTCGATGGCGTAATCGCGCCATTCGCCGTCGGCGACCATGCGGCCGTAGAGATTGAGGATGCGGTTGAGCTCGAGACGATTGAAGGTGACGCGCTGAGGAACCGGGGCGGTGGCTGCGGGTGCGCGCTCCGCCCCGCGGATCTCGCCGGGCTCAGCATCCCCTGTCACTGAACTCATGCAGGCCTCCTGTCATCCGCGAGCATTTTCAGGCTAAGTGGAAACCGGTTAGCCGTTAGAAAATGCTCAAACGAATACTTGGCGCGTATTCTGATCGCAAAACCGGTGCCCACTTTTGCGGAATACGCGCACATGATCCGCCTGTCGCGACCTTCCTGCAAGTGTTTCCCGCGAAGCGGCGGGATGGAAAAATCATAATAAGGCCCGATTTGCGCCAATCGACCGCCGCCGTGCGTTGAGAGCTTTCAATCACTGCGACGGCCCGGTTCTTTCAGAACCGGATTCCTCAGCCCCCAGCCCCCCGGGGATGTCAGGATCGGGCCTCGTCGCAGTGACCCCAACTATGCCTTGAGACCAGCGCAAGCTGGTCTTTTCTTTTGGGTGTCTGACGCTGCAATCGCGCGGACGTCGCGCGCGGCCGGACACCGGCGCGGCGGTTGCGCCATCCGGTGCCGCAGGCAATGAAGGAATTCTACCGGAGCGCCGTGTAGGCCGCCCCCTTCATCGGGCCCGGCTTGTCGCGGCTGCCGTCCTGCACGAACACCGCGGCCGCATCGACGCCGTCGCGCACGATGTTCTCGAGCGGAACGCTCCAGCTTCCCGCCTTGCCGTTCCAGTCGCCGACCTTCAGGACATTGCGAACGACATTGGTGTAGGTGATCTCACGCCCGCGATTTTCACCGCGGCCGATGGCGATCTGCACCGACCGTGAAAGCGCACAGATCCAGATCTCGCCGCTCTCGCTTTCGCTCTTCGCGGCCGGCACCGACACGTTGAGCCTGCCGTTCGCAATCGTCATCGTCACCGGCAGCGACATCGTGCCGGACGTCTTGCGCGTCGACGCCATCGCACTCTCGATGCTGCCGCGATCGCTGCCGAGAACGTGCACCGTTCCGTTGACGATCACTTGCGGCGTATAGACCTCGCGATCGCCGCGGACGAGCGAGTAGGCTTTCTGGCGTTTGCTGAAGCGCGGATCGGCCAGCGTGTCTTTCCAGCCGAGATAATCCCAGTAGTCGATCGGCAAGCTGATGGCGATGATCGAGGGGTCCTTGGCAAGTTCGCCGAGCAGCTTGTCCGCGGCCGGGCACGAGGAGCAGCCCTGCGATGTGAACAGTTCGACGACCGCTCGCGGATCGGCAGCCTTCGCAGGGCTTGCACCGACAACCATCGCGATCACTCCGACGGCGATCCTCCAGCGCGAGAAGCCTTCCATGACGAGTGGCATCAAGCCACCGAGTGGCATCAAGCCGCGCTCACCGCTCATCGCATTTGGTCTCCGCAAGGAACTGTCACCGGCCCCTGAAGGACGAGAAGGCGACCTTTTTCTAGGCCGCCCTCCAATCACCTGCCACTCACTTCGCAGTGAGACTGTGGCATATCAGGCCGCGAGCTGGCGGATCACGTACTGCAAGATGCCGCCGTTGCGGAAGTACTCGAGCTCGTCGAGCGTGTCGATGCGGCAGAGCAGCGGGACGCGCTGAACCTGACCGCCGGAGCCGACGATCTCGATCGCAAGCTTCTGCCGCGGTTTCAGATCGCCCTGGAGGCCACGAATGGTGACCTGCTCGTCGCCCTTCAGGCCGAGCGATTTCCAGGACGTCCCCTCCTCGAAGGTCAGCGGCAGGATGCCCATGCCGACGAGATTCGAGCGATGGATGCGCTCGAAGCTTTCGCAGATCACGGCGCGAACGCCGAGCAGGCGCGTGCCCTTCGCGGCCCAGTCGCGCGACGAACCGTTGCCGTATTCCGCACCCGCGAAGACAACCAGCGGCACATTCTCTTGCTGATACTTCATTGCGGCGTCGTAGATCGACATCGCCTCGCCGTCCGGCCAGTGCTTGGTCATTCCGCCTTCGGGAATATTGCCGTCGGCGCCCTTCATCATGAAGTTCTTGATGCGGATGTTGGCGAAGGTGCCGCGCATCATCACTTCATGGTTGCCGCGGCGGGTGCCGTACTGGTTGAAGTCCGCTGGGCGAACCTGATGCTCGGAGAGATACTTTCCGGCGGGCGAGGTCAGCTTGATCGAACCGGCCGGAGAGATGTGGTCGGTTGTGATCTTGTCGCCGAACAGCGCCAGGATGCGCGCATCGATGATGTCGGTGACCGGATCAGGCTTCGCCTTCATGCCTTCGAAGTACGGCGGGTTCTGCACGTAGGTCGAGCTCATGTTCCAGCGATAGGTTTCGCTCGCCGTCGTCTTGATCTTGCGCCAGTTGGTGTCGCCCTTGAACACATCGGCATACTTCTTCTTGAAGATCGTCGAGGTGACGTACTTCTTGATGAAGGCGTTGATCTCCTTCGTCGTCGGCCAGATGTCCTTGAGGTAGACCGGCTTGCCGTCCTTGCCGGTGCCGAGCGGCTCCTTGGTCAGGTCCTTGGTCACCGTGCCGGCGAGGGCGTAGGTGACGACGAGCGGCGGCGAGGCGAGATAGTTCGCCTGCACATCCGGCGATACGCGGCCTTCGAAGTTACGATTGCCCGAGAGCACGGCGGCAGCGACGATGCCGTTGTCGTTGATCGACTTCGAAATCTCCTCCGGCAGCGGACCCGAGTTGCCGATGCAGGTGGTGCAACCGAAACCGACGAGGTTGAAGCCGACCTTGTCGAGGTCCTTCTGCAAACCGGAGTTCGCAAGATACTCGGCAACCACCTGGCTGCCTGGCGCGAGCGAGGTTTTCACCCACGGCTTTGCTTTCAGACCTTTTGCAGCGGCGTTACGCGCCAGGAGGCCCGCACCGATCAGCACGCTCGGGTTCGACGTGTTGGTGCATGAGGTGATCGCGGCGATCACGACGTCGCCATGGCCGAGATCGAAGTTGCGGTTTTCGACTGCGAACCGCTTCGCGCCGTCGGCGGCCTTCTTGTACTCGGTCTCCATCGCCGTCGAGAAACCGCTGGCAACGCTCTCGAGCGCGACGCGGCCCTCGGGACGCTTCGGACCGGCCATCGACGGCACGACGTCGCCGAGATCGAGGGTGAGAATTTCGGTGAACACCGGATCGGGCGTCGTCGAGGTGCGGAACATGCCTTGCGCCTTGGCGTACTTCTCGACCAGCGCAACGCGCGGCGCGGCGCGGCCCGAGGTCTTGAGATAGCTGATCGCTTCCTTGTCGACCGGGAAGAAGCCGCAGGTCGCGCCGTACTCCGGCGCCATGTTGCCGATGGTCGCCTTGTCGGCGACCGACATGTGATCGAGGCCCGGGCCGAAGAACTCGACGAACTTGCCGACCACGCCCTTCTTGCGCAGCATCTGCGTGACGGTGAGCACGAGGTCGGTCGCGGTGACGCCTTCCTTGAGCTGCCCCTTCAGCTTGAAGCCGATGACTTCCGGCAGCAGCATCGACAGCGGCTGGCCGAGCATCGCGGCTTCCGCCTCGATGCCGCCGACGCCCCAGCCGAGCACGGCGAGGCCGTTGACCATGGTGGTGTGCGAGTCGGTGCCGACCAGCGTATCGGGATAGGCGACTTCGAACATGCCGGTCTTCTTGCCGACCGTCATCTTCTGCTTCTTGGTCCATACCGTCTGCGCGAGATATTCCAGGTTAACCTGATGGCAGATGCCGGTGCCGGGCGGCACGACGGAGAAGTTCGAGAATGCGTTCTGCCCCCACTTCAGGAATTCGTAGCGCTCCTGATTCTGCTTGTACTCCTCGGTGACGTTCTTCTTGAACGCCTGGTTGTCGCCGAAGAAGTTGACGATCACCGAGTGATCGATGACGAGATCGACCGGCACCAGCGGGTTGATCTTCTCGGCATCGCCGCCGAGCGACTGCATCGCGTTGCGCATGGCGGCGAGATCGACCACCGCCGGCACGCCGGTAAAGTCCTGCATCAGCACGCGCGCCGGGCGGAAGGCGATTTCGTGCTCGAGCTTGCGGGTCTTCATCCACTTGGCGACGGCCTGGATGTCTTCCTTCTTCACCGAGCGCCCGTCCTCGTTGCGGAGCAGGTTCTCCAGCAGAACCTTCATCGAGAACGGCAGCTTCGAAATGCCTTTCAGACCATTCTTCTCCGCCGTGGGGAGGCTGTAATACACATAGGTCTTGGCGCCGACCTTGAGGGTCTTGCGGCATTTGAAGCTGTCGAGCGATGTCATGAAGAGAATCCCGATTCAATTGTTGAAGATACCCGAGGCTGGTATCGAGACGCGACGCGCGGGGGCTGGCTGGCGGGCTCGACGCCGCGCGTTGTGTGCTGCATCAAGTTCCGGCGTTATAGAATCTTTCCAAGCTCGCCGCCACACTGACAATGGTCTCACAGCAATGCATGTTGGATGCCAGTGACCGCGTCGAACGCAGCTGACCAGCGGGGACCAATGCAGCTGTCCGGACAAGGTCTTGGATGCATCCGGAATGGCCGGCGGGTTTTTCAGAACCTCGACTTTGCCACAACTTCCGGCGAGGCGCTCGCGGTGACCGGGCCGAACGGCGTCGGCAAATCCTCGCTGCTGCGAATCATTGCCGGCCTGCTGCTGCCTGCGGAAGGTGCGGTTGCACTCGAAGGCGGCGTCACAGGATTGCCATTACCCGAACAGGCGCATTATCTCGGCCACCGCGACCCGCTCAAGCCGTCCCTGACGGTGATGGAGAATCTCCGCTTCTGGCGGGACTTTCTCGACGGCGACGGCGATCCGGACGCAGCGCTTGCGGCAACGGGCATCGCCCATGCCGCCAACCTGCCCGCAGGATTTCTGTCGGCCGGACAACGGCGTCGCCTGTCGATCGCGCGGCTGCTGACGGTGAAGCGGCCGGTGTGGCTGCTCGACGAACCAACCTCCGCACTCGATTCCAGCGGCCAGGCGATGTTCGCGCAGGCCGTCGAAGCGCATTTGAAAAGTGGTGGCATTGTTGTGGCAGCGACGCACGGCCCGCTCGGCGTGCCGGCGCAGACGCTCGCCATCCCGCACGCGGCAGGAATCGCCGCATGACGGCGCTGACCGCCCTCATCCGTCGCGACCTCCTGATCGCCATGCGCGCCGGCGGCGGCGCGCTGATCGGCGTACTGTTTTTCCTGACGGTCGTCGTGCTGATGCCGTTCGCGATCGGCCCCGACGTACCGCTGTTGAAGCGAATCGGCCCGGCGATCCTCTGGCTGGGTGCGATGCTCGCAAGCCTGCTCACCCTCGATCGCTTGTTCACCGCCGACCAGGAGGACGGATCGCTCGACCTGCTTACGATGGGCGGCACCCCGCTCGAACTCACCTGCCTTGCGAAAGCGGTCGCTCACTGGATCGCCTCGGGCCTGCCGCTGGTCGTTGCCACGCCACTGTTCGGGCTCCTGCTCAATCTCGAACCGGAGCAGAGCCTGTTCGTCGCCCTGACGCTTCTGGCCGGCACTCCGGCACTCACGTTCACCGGCATGATCGGCGCGGCGCTGGCCGTGACGTTGCGGCGCGGCGGACTGTTGTTGGCGGTGCTGGTGCTGCCGCTGTCGATCCCGGTGCTGATCTTCGGCGTCGCCAGCAGCAATGCCGTCACGCTTGAGCCATCAAGCTTCGGCACACCGTTTTCGATCCTCGTCGCGATCTCGCTGACGACGCTGGTGATCGGGCCATTCGCCGCCGCCATGACGCTGCGGCAGGGGCTCGACTGATGCCGATTGCGGAAAGGCCTGAAACATCTGATGATCCCGCCACTTCCGCGAGGACGACTGTGCCGGCGTCCCGTGGCTCCAGGATTCTCGAATGAGCCTCCCCGATAGCAAGCCGCGTCTCGATCGCAGGCCATTTCTCGACGGCAAGCCATCGGCCTCCGCGGGATGCGCTTGCGGATGCGGCATCAGCCGCCGCGGCTTCCTCGCTGGCACTGCCGCGTTCGCGGCAGCGGCAGCACTGCCTGATGCAGCACGCGCGCAACCGGCGACACCGCCTGCCGCACCGTTTCGCATCGACGTCCATCATCATCTGACGCCGCCCGACTACATCGCCAGCATCGGCAACAAGAACCGCATCCCGAAGCCGTCGCTGGATTGGAGCGTCGCAAAAACGCTTGACGACATGGACGCCGCCGGCGTTCAGACCGCGATGCTGTCGATCACCACACCCGGCCTGTGGTTCGGCGACGCCGGCGCGGCGGCGAAACTTGCGCGCGCCTGCAACGAATACGCGACCAAACTCCGGATCGAGAATTCAGGACGCTTCGGGTCGTTCGCTGCGCTGCCGATGCCGAATATCGAATCGACCCTCGGTGAAATCGCTTTCGCGTTCGACACGCTGCGGGCCGACGGCGTCTCGATGTTCACGAGCTACGAGGGCAAGTGGCTCGGCGACGCCGCCTTCGTGCCGGTGTTCGACGAACTCAATCGCAGGAAGGCGATTGTCTCCGTCCACCCCGCCACGTCGTCCTGCTGCGGCAATCTCATTCCCTACATCCCCGACACCGTCGTCGAATTCGGCGCCGATACCACGCGCACGATCGCGAGCCTCGTCTTTTCCGGTGCGGCCGACCGCTGGCCGGATATCAAGTTCATCTTCTCCCACGCCGGTGGCGCGATGCCGTTCCTGATCGAGCGGTTCGAGCATCTGGCCCGCGCGCCGCAAGCAGCCCGGATGGTGCCGAACGGGGTGCGCACCACCCTGCGCCGGTTTTTCTACGATACCGCCCAGACCTCGAACCCGGCCGCCATGAGCGCGCTGCGCCAGCTGGTCGAGCCGACCCAGATCGTTTTCGGAACCGACTTCCCGTTCCGGAGCGGTCTCGAACATGTGACCGGGCTCAGCAACTGCGGCTTTACCGACGCTGACTTAAGGAAAATCGAGCGCGACAATGCCTTGGCCCTGCTGCCGCGCCTGCGGGCGTGAACGAGTCTTCACGCTGCGCGTGTTTGTGAATTGCAAACCACCCGCGCGTTGCAGCAGGTGAATGTCATGAAGATTGTGACATGGCTTCTAATCGTGCTGGCAGCACTCGCCATCGCATTTTATTTCCCTTTCACGTCGTACCCGCCGCTTCTGAAAGGCGTATCAGCGGGAGGCGAATGGGATAACGGCTGTCCGCCAATCGGCGCCGAACGGCAACGTAATTTGGGACGATCGCTGTCGCCGGAACTTAACGGTTTCCTGAATCATCGTTTCGCGGAAGGTTCGCCTGCAAAGCCGTTGGCCGAGGGACTCGCTATGCAGGGCTTCCGCGAACTGGCTTCCCCGTGCCCCAATGACAGCAGCATCCGTGCGATGACGTACACGGGCAAGACGCATTGGCTTTCGCTCGTGGAAACGACAGCAACGATCTATTTTAGGTCCACGGATGGCAAGCTGGACTGGATAAAGGCGTTCGTGAGTTACACAACGTTGTGAGGTATCTTAGAGTTCTCGGCGGCATATTGATGATCCAAGCAAGCCGACTGACAATTCAATCCGTTCTGCTATAAGCCCGCGTATGGCCCTGATCGACCTTGCCAATCCGACCCGCTTCCTCGCGCTCACCGACCGCGTGTTGCCGTGGCTTGCCGCCGCGACTGTGATCCTGATGGCAATCGGATTGCAGCAGGCGTGGATGGCGCCCGACGACTATCAGCAGGGCGCAACCGTCAAGATCATGTTCGTGCATGTGCCGAACGCCTGGCTCGCCATGTTCGTCTGGATCGTTATGAGCATCGCTGCGCTCGGCACATTGGTCTGGCGGCATCCGCTCGCGGATGTCGCGGCGAAAGCCGCCGCGCCGCTCGGAGCCGCCTTCACCTTCGTCGCGCTCGTGACGGGCTCGCTGTGGGGCCGCCCGACCTGGGGCACCTATTGGGAATGGGACGCGCGCCTGACATCGGTGCTGATCCTCTTCCTGATGTACCTCGGCCTGATCGCGCTGTGGCGCGCGGTCGAAGATCCGTCACGCGCCGCCCGCGCCGCAGCGATTCTCACGTTGGTCGGGGCGATCAACATTCCGATCATCAAGTTCTCGGTCGAGTGGTGGAATACGCTGCATCAGCCGGCATCGCTGATCCGCTCCGGCGGCACCTCGATTCATTCGAGCATTCTGATCCCGCTCCTGATCATGGCGGCGGCTTTCTCGCTGCTGTTCCTGACCTTGCATCTCGCCGCCATGCGCAACGAAATCCTGCGGCGGCGCGTGCGGACGCTACAGATGTTGCAGGCGCAAGCATGATCCCGGCGCGCGTGGACCGCTAGATCAATGTCGGGCAATTACGCACACTTCATCATCTCGGCCTACGCGCTGACGGCGCTGGCCGTCGCGGCCCTGACGATCTGGGTCGTCACCGACTATCGCCGGCAGCAAAGCATCCTGCGCGATCTGGAAGCGCGTGGCGTGAGCCGCCGCTCCGGCCGCACGGAAGCATCCTGAGATCATGAGCGAACAAACCGCTGCGCCGCGCCGGCGTTCATGGATGGTCATTGCGCCGCTGGTGATTTTCGCCGGGCTCGCCGCGCTGTTCGCCATTCGCCTCGGCGCGGGCGACCCATCGCGACTCCCTTCCGCCCTGATCGGGCGCGTTGCGCCGCAGACGCCGTTGCCGCCGCTGGACGGACTGATGAACGCCAAGGGCCCGGTGCCCGGCCTCGATCCGGCCGCGCTCAAAGGGCCGGTCAGCATCGTCAACGTGTTCGCATCCTGGTGCGTGCCGTGCCACGACGAAGCGCCGCTGCTGCTGAAGCTCGCCGAAGACAAGCGCATCCAGATGATCGGCATCAACTACAAGGACAGCGCCGACAATGCGCGGCGCTTCCTCGGCCGTCACGGCAACCCGTTCAGCCGCGTCGGCACCGACGGCAACGGCCGCGGCTCCATCGAGTGGGGCGTCTACGGCGTGCCGGAAACGTTCGTGATCAATCGCGACGGCACCATTGCCTACAAA
>JBMOOJ010000093.1:0-81692 GCA_049323835.1 Pseudomonadota bacterium
CTCGACCGCTCGCTCGATGCCGACGAGACGTGGGGCCTGCTCGCGGGCGGCAGTTTCACCCGCATCGTTGCCGACCGCTCCATTCTCGACATCAAGCCGGCCTTCATGCTCTATGCCGGCGCCTATCACCGGTTCGACGACTGGAAGCTCTCGGGCCGGGCTGGCTTCCAAGTCTTTGGCGGCGCGCAACTGGGCGCGGTCATTCAGTTGCCGCGGATCAACACCGCGTTCCTGCGCATGGACCTCGAACGGCTCGATGACGATGACAACCGGCTGTTCGGTGTTGCAGCCATCGTGGGATGGTCGCCGAAGCTGTCGTTTCAGATCGCGATCAGCACCCCGATCTTCTTCAACAAGTAGCCGGAAACACAACGGGCGGCCTTGCGGCCGCCCGTTGCACGCTGCTCTGCAATTCCGCTCAGTTGCCGTAGAGGACGCCCGGCAACCACAAGGCCAGACCGGGCCAGAGATACATCAGCACCATGCAGAGGATGACGATGAACATGTAGGGCATCATGCCGGCAAAGATCTGGTTGAGAGTCACATGGGCGGGTGCGACGCCGCGCAGATAGAAAGCCGACATCGCGACCGGCGGCGACAGGAACGCCGCTTGGAGATTTACGAACACCAGCACGCCCCACAAAACGGGGTCGATACCGAAATGCTTCAGCAGCGGCAGGAAGATCGGAACGAAGATGATGATGATCTCGGTCCATTCCAGCGGCCAGCCCAGGATGAAAATGATCGCCTGCGACAGGATCATGAACTGGATCGGCGTCAGATTCATGGACAGAACCCACTGCTCGACCAGCGCCTGGCCGCCCAGGAGCGCAAACACCGCCGAGAACAGCGCGGAGCCGACGAACAGCCAGCAGACCATGGCGGTGGTTTTCGCCGTCAGGAACACGGCTTCCTTGGTGCGCCGCCAGTTCAGCGTTCGCGCGAACAGCGCCAGGATAAATGCGCCGGCCGCCCCGATCGCGGCGGATTCAGCCGCCGTGGTAAAGCCGAACAGGATCGCGCCAAGAACCAGAACGATCAGGAGCGCCATCGGCATCACCGACGAGCTCAGAAGCTTCACCACCTGGAGACGCTCCGCGTCCATCCGGCGGTAGTAGCGAACGATCATCACCGCAGCCAAACTGGCGACGATGGCGAAGGTGACGTAGAAGCTCGTCGAGACGCCTGCATCGGCGGCCGGCCCGGCCGCGGCCGGGGCCGCACCGAGCTGCTCCACCTCTGCCGGCGCATCGGCAGCGACGCGCTGCGAATGGATGACGACATACCACCAGAGCAATCCGAGGATTCCGCTGACCAACGTCAGCGGCACCAGTGCGAAACCGGTATGGGCGAGCAGCCGCGGATAGGTGAGAGGACCCTGCTCCGTTTCGATCTTCGCGGCTTTCGACGGCGACACCAGCGACCGAACCAGACCCGCCGCCATGTTGTTCGAGTATGCGGACTGAAAGCTGCGCATCCAGGCCGGAACGTCGATCTTCAACTGCTCGTCCGTCAACCGCGGTGCGATCGACGGATTCAACAGCGTCCGGCCGATCACGTAGAGTACGTAGAGGAAGGCGAGGAAGAGCCCCGGAAACATCGCGGCGGCATAGAGCTTCACCACTGACTGACCCGCAACCGCCGCATAGACGATGATCATCACCGAGGGCGGAATCAGAATGCCGAGCGTGCCGCCGGCGGCGATGACCCCCGCCGCGAGCCGCGTATCGTAGCCGGCCCGCAACATCGGCTGCAGTGCGACCACGCCCATCAGCACCACGACGGCGCCGACCAGGCCTGTTGCCATGCCCCAGAACGCGCATACGACAAGCGTCGTCACGGCAAGCGATGCCGGGACGCGGCGGAAGGACAGCTGAATCGAATAGAACATCTTGTCGACGAGCGCGCCGCGTTCCATCACGTAGCCCATCAGTACGAAGAGCGGGATGGCGATCAGCACGTCGTTGGTCATCGCGCCGAAGGTGCGCTGGACCATCAGGTCGAAGACGCGGTTGTCGAACCAGTACTCCCCCGGAACGTAGAAAGCGTAGAAGCCGAAAATAACCCCGAGGCCCATCAGGGTGAACGCCGTCGGGAAGCCCATCATGATCGCGGCCACGATGAGCCCGAGCATTAACAAACCAAGTGCCGGATCGCTCATCGTGTGGTTTCCCCGCCCATGCCGCGCTGGCGCGCGGTTTCTCCAATGTTGTGCGCCTTTGCCACGGCGGCTTTGCGCGTCTCTTCGTCCACGTGCTCGCTCTGCGACAGCTGCTCGCCGAGCACGTCCATTTCCTGCGCGTCCTTGAGCCGGCTCGGCCACTCGTTGGTCCAGAGGCAGACCACGCAACGCGCGATCTCCGCAAATCCCTGCAGCATGATCAGCACGCCGGCGATCGGGATGACGGTTTTGAACGGATAGATCGGCGGACCTTCCGCAGTGATGTTGGAATGCTCATTGATGCGCCAGGAATCCGCCGCGTAATCCGCGCCGGCATAGATCAAGGCTGCAATCCCTGGAATGAAGAACAGGATGTAGAGAACGAGATCGAGCGAAGCCTGCGTGCGCGGCCGCATCGAGGAATAGAGAAAGTCGCCGCGCACATGCGCGTTCTGCGCCAGCGCATAGGCGCCGCACAGCATGAACAGCGTGCCGTAGAGCATGTTCGTTGCGTCGAAAATCCATGCCGTCGGTGCGTTCAGCACATAGCGTTTGAAGACCTCGACGCAGATGAGACCCATCAGGGCCATGATCAGCCACGCCGTGGCCTTGCCGGCCCAGGTGCTGATCTCGTCGATGATGTAGAGGAAACGGTTGACGCCCATGATGTCTGGCTGCCGTGCGAGGAAACTGGCGGAGAGCACTAGCACTTTCCGGGGCACGGGAAACCCGGTCCGCCATAAAAAGTGTCACGATTTTAGGCTTTTGGGCGTATCTCGGCACCGGCCCGCTGCCGGATGCGCGCCCTCAAAAGGAAACACCAGCCGGAGGTTGTCCGGCTGGTGCTTTTGCGGTTCCCGCGATCAGGTCTTCTTCTTCGCGTTCGGCCCGAAGTAGTGGGTATAGGCCATGCGGCGGCTGACCACCGTGTCCTGCTCCCACTGCAGCGCGCGCTTGGCGAACTTCTCCTGCGAGTCCATGACCTTCTTGAACAGCGGGTCGGACGCCGCCTTCTTCGCGGTCACCTGATCGTAGACCTCGAGCTGCTTCTGCAACACCGCGTCCGGCGTCTTGTAGAACTTGACCTTGTCCTTCGACTGCATGTCCGCGTAGTCCTGCGAATAGCGGTCGATGGCTTTCCAGGCCATGTCCTGGCTGGCGGCTTCGGTGGCGACTGCGATGATCGCGCGGATCTTCTCCGGAAGCGCGTCATACTTCGCCTTGTTGAACATGATCTCGAACTGCTCGGCGTTCTGGTGATAGCTCTGCAGCATGCAGACCTTCGAAACGTCCGGGAAGCCGAGCACGCGATCCGACGAGGCGTTGTTGAATTCCGCCGCATCGAGCAGGCCGCGATCCATCGCCGAGACGATTTCACCGCCCGGGAGTGCGTTCACCGCGGCGCCCAGACCTTGGAACACGTCGATCGAAATGCCGACCGTGCGGAACTTCAGGCCCTTGAAGTCGTCGGCCTTGGTCACCGGCTTCTTGTACCAGCCGAGCGGCTGGGTCGGCATCGGGCCGTAGGGGAACGACACGACCTGCGCGCCGATCGACTTGTAGATTTCGTCGAGCAGTTCCTTGCCGCCGCCGTACTTGTGCCAGGCGAGCAGCATGTTGGCGTCCATGCCGTAGGCCGGACCCGAACCCCACAGCGCGAGCGCGTTGCTCTTGCCGTAGTGATAGGCGAGCACGCCGTGACCGCCGTCGAGGGTGCCCTTCGATACCGCTTCGAGCAGACCGAATGCCGGAACGACGGCGCCCGCCGGCAGCACTTCAATCTTCAGGTCGCCGCCGGTCATATCGTTGACCTTTTTGGCGTAGTCGAGCGCGTACTCGTGGAAGATGTCCTTCGACGGCCACGTGCTCTGGAAGCGCATGCTGACCGGGCCCTGCGCCGAAACGACGCTCGGCGCAGCTACAGTCGCGGCGCCCGCAGCAGCTGCCGCCAGAAAGCGGCGCCGGTCGGTCTTGTGTTCAGTTTTCTCGCTCATCTACGTCCTCCCTTGGTAATGTTGTGGCGATCCGTCGAATGGTCGTCACGTTTCGTTGCGGCAACACAAATGCTTGCGCAGGATTTTGGCAAGCAGAAAAGTGACGCGAAGGCTCACTGATGCAGTGGGGGAGGCGCAGCCGCGTCATCACGATCCGGTGTAGGAAGCCGCTGCGCTGCAAGCGATACGGTATTCAGGTTGTCGCGCGTGTGTGGCAGCGCATCAAACAGGCTCGCCGTATCCGACTTTAGGCGTAGATTCTGTTCGCACATGCGTAAGCTTCGGACCAAAAGCGGATTGCCGGTTTATTCCCCGCAACAACGTGCGCCTTTATGCCGCCAACCACGCCGGGCGATCAGTTGCGGCTGGTCGAAGCGGCCGGAGGTGCATGGGTGGGTTCACGGGCTGTTCATGCACCTGCGGCTAGATCGTCGCTCCGAGGTGAACCTTTCGGATGGCCGATACGTCTAATCTGCAAAGCGGATCATCCAGCGGACTGCTATGACCCAATTTGACTGAGTCACCGGACCCGGAACCAACCCGCTGCCGGCGATTTGATCCAACGGTTTATCTTCAAGGAGAATAACATGCGCAAGATCATGCTGGCTTTGGCCCTCGTCGGAGCCGCAGTCTCCCTCGGCAGCGTCCAGGCGAGTGCAAGCTACGACTACCCCTATTGCTTCGTGTCGCGCAGCACCGGCAGCCCGGGCGATTGCGCCTTCACGAGCTATGCCCAGTGCATGGCGAGCGCATCCGGCCGCGGCGGCTACTGCAACATCAACCCGCGTTATGCGTTCGCGCGCCAGGGCGGTTATGTCGTCGATGAGCCGGTTTACGTCGAGCCGCGCCGCCGTCATCGTCATCGCCACTACTATTACGCGCCGTACTGATTTTCAGGCGCTTGCATCAAGGGCGCGCGGCCACGGGGCTGCGCGCCCTTTGCGTTCTGATGTCTGCGTCAAGGGTGGATGTGTCGCGTTCCGACGCCGGGCGCTCACGCATCTGTCGTTCAGGTTTCCGACTTCACCGGCCTTGCGACACGTGTTCCGGATCGGACAGGCTGCGCGTGATGTGGACGAGGCATCCGGATACTGTGCTGCCAACCGGATGCCGGGTGTCCGCCATCGCCAGATGATGGTCGCCGGCAGACAGTCTGAGGTCGCCTAGCATCAGATCGCCTTCGAGCACCAGCATCTCTTCCAGAATGTCATGGGAATGCGACATGTAGGTCGCGCCGGGGTCCATGCGAACCAGCACGGACATCCGGTTCGCGCCGCGATCGACATTCAGAACGCGCCGGTGGACGCCAGGCGTGATTTCCCGCCACCGGGCGTCGTCGCTGCGGCGGGTTTTTGTGCCGGGCCGTTGCAGGCCTTCGGCCTCGACCCGGCCGAGGACTTTCTCGAATAGGCCAGCCGGGGGCGCTGGCGTGTCCGCCGCGTCATCCTCATCGAGAACGGCAAGGACACGCTGCCAGTGTTCGACCAGCGAACGCAGCCCCTCGTCATTGGCGAGCCTTGCCGCGAACGCATCGCGATCCGCGCCGCGGACAAGCCCGAGTGCGTAGACGGCAGCTGCCTCGCTATCTTGTTCGAAAGGTTCGCGCATCTCTGCAACATGTGCGAGCGGCAACCTGCCGCGATCATGAACGGGGTGTGTGTACTCGCGCTTCGGAAGCGGCTTTGCCACCCACCGGTCGACCAATCAGGTCAATAAAGCATCATCGGCAATATGACGGCAATCATTTCTCGCCCGCCGTTCGGCAGAGCATCCATGCAGACCGGTCGCCTCTATGCGCACGGCCCCACCGGCTGCGGCGCCATGCTCGTGACAACATGAATCAGGCAGCCCGAGACGGTATGTCCGGCGCAGTGATGGGCGCTGGTGGATGCGACATGGTAATCACCGGCTTTCAGGTGCAGGTCGCCGATGTTCCAGTCGCCTTCGATCACCAGCGTTTCTTCCTCGATGGCGTGCGCGTGCGCGTCATAGGTCGAGCCTGCCACCATGCGGATCAGAACCGAAATGCGGTTGTTGGTGCGATCGACATGCAGCACGCGCGAGGTGATGCCGGGGCCGATTTCTTTCCACTGCGCGCTGGTGCCGCGCTGGGTTCGCGTTCCCGGCAGCTGCAATCCGGCGGCGTCGATACGTTCGAGAATTTTCTCGAACTGACCCGCAGGCGGTGTCGGGTAACCGGCATCGTCGTCTGCCGAATCGTCGAGCACTGCGAGCCGTTGCTCCCACTCCTCGACCTGCGAGCGCAGGGCGTCGTCGGTTTGCACCCGCGCAGCCATGTTCTTGCGCTCCGGGCCGCGGATCAGGCCCAGCGCAAACTCGGCGGCAAGCGTGCCTTCTGGCTTCACTGACTCAGACATGTTTGCAACTGACCAACTGCACGATGAATCCAGGTTTTGATCGTCCCCACAGGAACGGCGCGCAACGCTGCCAGTTCCTCGTAACTTAGCCCATAATGGTAAGCGAGAATGACGCACTGCCGGTAATCTTCCTTCAGCTCGGTCAGGCAGCGGCGCAGATCCGGCCCGAGTGAAGGGTCGCGGCTGATTGTAAGCGCGTTGACGATCGAGGCGATCTCCTCGCTCTCCAGCGACAGCGCGGCCGCCTGCTTGTCAGGCAGCCGGTTGATCAGCACGTTTCGTGCGAGCGTGGCCATCCAGGCCATCGCATCGCCCTTGTTCCGGTCGAACAGAGGCGATTTCTCCCAGATCCGGAACATCACGTCTTGCAGCGCGTCGTTCGCGGCTTCCGGGTCTCTCATGAAGCGCTTGCAGATGCTCAGCAATCTCGGGCCGGCGATGTCATAGACCGCGCGAAAGGCGGTCCGATCGCCAGCGGCAACCAGCTCGAGTTTACCCTCGAGGTCGTCGGTCATCGCTTGACGCATCCACAGCCAGCCGAGAAAGCCTGTTATCAACAAGGAAGGTTCCCTCATTAATATACGACCTCGAAATTACGGATCAAAGCCCTGGAGTTTCAGGAAGCGTCCAAACTTTCAGCAGCTTGGCGTTGAGTACGAGTTCGCATTCGCAAGCATGAAGCGAGGCCGGCGGATGATTTTTTCATGACGTCTGAAACTTGTTTGAGGGTTTGCCTGTATTGGCCGGAAACAGCAGAGGGTCCTCGATTACCGCTCGGTCTGTTCGGCTCGCCTTGGGGACAATCGATGGATCACGATGGATCGCAGATGCGGCGGCGCTCGCGCGCGGCGCCCGACCATCTGGCCGGGCTGCTTAGATGCATCGCCAATGACGACAAGTCAGCCTTCGCCCAGCTTTACGGTTTGACCAGCCGCAAGCTTTATGGCGTCGCCTTGCGGATCGTGCGGGACCGCAGCGCCGCCGACGATCTGTTGCAGGAGGCCTACCTCAAGATCTGGCGGCGCGCCGGCTCCTACGATCCGGCGCTGGCCTCGCCGATCGCGTGGATGGTCGCGATCATCCGCAACGGCGCGATCGATATCATGCGCAAGCAGCAGCTTGTCACGACTGAGGATGGCAGCGAGATGCTCGCTTTGCCGTCGGACGATGCCGATCCCGTCCAAGAACTCGACATGTCGCGCAAACGGGCGCTGGCTTTCGCCGTATTCCGGGACATGTGCCCGGAGAAGCGGCGCATGGTCATCCTGGCCTATCTGCGCAGTGAAAACCGGGAACAGATCGCGCGCCGCTACGGCATTCCCGTCAACACGGTCAAGACGCATCTGCGCCGCGCCTTGCTCGACATCAACGCGGAGGTGCGGCGCCGTCTCGAAACCGGCGAACGGGCTGCGGCATAAGATGGCTTGCTCCGGATCGGGGCCAGCCACTACTCTTCCCCACGGGTCTCATCCGGCAAGGTAGCGCAGCATGCTTGCGAAACGTCTGGCCTGTCTCGTGGTGCTCGGGCTGCTGGCGTCGCATGCCGCCGCGCACGATCATCACCAGCATCGCGCGCCAGCACGCAACAACAGCATGCCGGCGCCGCGGCTCATCCAGCAGCCCGCGCAAGCGATCCCGGCAAGCCAGTGTCTCGCCATCGCCAATGCCGTTCCCAATGTGGTCTACGCCAGCTACGCGCCGGCCCAACGATTCGCGCAGGCCCGCCGGAATCCGCCGCCGCCCCGCAAGGACGAGGTGACCATCACCTACGCCGGCCACTCGACCTACTACATCGACACGCCCGACGGCGTGAGCGTCGCCACCGACTTCAGCGGCGCCTATACGCTCGGCGGACGCTTGCCGCACATCGCAACCATGAATCGCGCGCACACGACGCACTACACGCTGTCGCCGGATCCGCGCATCCAGCATATCCTGCATGGCTGGGGCGAGGGCGGCCAGCCGGCGAAGCACAACTTCGCGATCAGCGACATCTATATCCGCAACGTCACGACCGACATCCGCGCCTTCCGCTTCGATGCGGAAGCGCTGCAAAAGGACGCCAATTCGATCTTCATCTTCGAGGTGGCGGGGCTTTGTATCGGCCATCTCGGCCATCTGCATCATCCGCTGGACGAGACGCATATCGCCGCCATCGGCCGGCTCGATATCGTGATGGTGCCGATCGACGGTGGATACACCATGTCGGTGGAAGGCATGTCCGAACTGACGAAGCGCCTGCGCTCGTCGATCGTGCTGCCGATGCACCGCTTCGATACCCCGCTCAGCGATTTCCATCGGCGGATGGGCGGCCAGTTCGAGATGGAGCTGCGCCCGTCGCGTTCGCTCACCGTTTCGCTCGGAAGCCTTCCAAAAACGCCGACCATCATTGTGCTCGACGGCGTATAGGCGTTGCGCGGAATCTCCGCTATAGGCAACCGGGATTTCAAGCGGCGGAGCGAACCCAAAAATGGCGAAGAAGCCCTATCGGATTGCAGTCATTCCCGGCGATGGCATCGGCAAGGAGGTCATTCCCGAGGGGCTCCGCGTGCTGGAGGCTGTTGCCAGGAAGCATCGCGTCGACGTCAAGTTCGACATGTTCGACTTCGCGTCGTGGGATTACTACGAAAAGCACAACCAGATGATGCCGGACGACTGGAAGACCCAGATCGGCGGACATGACGCGATCTACTTCGGCGCCGTCGGCTGGCCCGAGAAAATTCCGGATCACATTTCGCTGTGGGGCTCGCTGATCAAGTTTCGCCGCGAGTTCGATCAGTACGTCAACCTGCGGCCTGTGCGCCTGATGCCCGGCGTCGAGTCGCCGCTTGCCAACCGCAAGCCGGGCGACATCGATTTCTGGGTCGTGCGCGAGAACACCGAGGGCGAGTATTCGGCGATTGGCGGCCGCATGTTCCCCGATACCGATCGCGAAGTCGTGGTGCAGGAAACGGTAATGAGTCGCGTCGGCGTCGACCGCGTGCTCAAGTTCGCATTCGAATTGGCCGCCAAGACGCCGAAGAAGCATCTGACGTCCGCGACAAAGTCGAACGGCATCGCCATCACCATGCCGTACTGGGACGAGCGCGTGGAGGCGATGGCGAAAAACTATCCCGACGTGAAGTGGGACAAGTATCACATCGATATTCTGTCGGCGCTGTTCGTGCTGAAGCCGGACAAGTTCAACGTGGTGGTGGCGTCAAATCTGTTCGGCGACATTCTCTCCGATCTCGGTCCGGCCTGCACCGGCACCATCGGTATTGCGCCGTCCGGCAACATCAATCCGGACCGGAAGTATCCGTCGGTGTTCGAGCCGGTGCACGGATCGGCGCCGGATATCGCGGGGCAGGGGATTGCCAATCCGATCGGCATGATCTGGTCGGCGGCGATGATGCTCGAGCACCTCGGCGAGCCGGTCGCAGCCGCTTCGATCGTCAAGGCGATCGAGCGGACGCTCGCGGAGCGCACGTTGCGGACCCGCGATCTCGGCGGTCAGGCCGACACGAAAGCTTGCGGCAAAGCCGTGGCGGAGATGATCGAGTAATCGCCGCAATCCAGCCTCGCGGCCGCCGCTGCCTTTTTAAACGCGGCGGCTGCCTTGGGAATGCCTCAACTTTTTTGCGACAGCGTCCAGACGCCGATCGGCTGTTCCAGTCCGCGCAAGGTTTGCGCGGGCTGCTGCACCAGCGGAATCGCATCGACGCCCGCAGCCTTTTCCGACTTCGCACGCTGCACCAGCGCATCGCTTGCCACCAGCACGCAGCCGAGATGCCGCGTCAGCGCTTCAAGGCGTGCGGCCGCATTCACCGTCGAGCCGATGACGGCGAACTCCAGCCGGTTGCGGCCGATATCGCCGAGCACGACCGGACCATAGTGCAGGCCGAAACTGGCGCGGATCGGCACCTCGCCCGCTGCCGTGCGCTCGCCGTTGAACGTGTCGATCGCGGCGATCATCGCCTGCGCGCACGCCAGCGCGTTGATCGCATCCGTCGCTCCGCTGAACGGCGTGCCGAACGTCGCCATCAGGCCATCGCCGAGATACTTGTCGAGCGTGCCGCCATGCCTGAACACCTCGGTCTCCATGCGGCCGTGGAATTCACGCAGCGTACCGATGATGTCTTCCGGCGCCTTGCCGTCGGCGAATGAGGTGAAGCCGACAATATCGACGAACAGCACCGCGATGTCCTGCGTGCGGACCTGCTTCAGCGGCTCGTCGTTCTTCGACAGCTCCTCTACGACGTTCGGCGAGAAGTAGCGCGCAAGGTTGGTGCGTTCGCGTTCGAGGGAAGCGTGTTTCAGCAACAGCATGTTCGAACGGCGCACGGCGATCGCGAGCGTGCAGGCCGCGATCAGGAACACGACGATCTCCTGCACGCGAGCCGGGACGTTGATGTTGTTCGGGTCGAGCAGCGTGAACAGCCGCTGGTCGTGGAGAGTCGCGGCGCGGATCGCGTCCGTGATGTTGGTCATCTTGTGCGGCCGGAAATATACGTACACTGCGCCAAGGATCCACAAGCCGGACGCCCACACACCCATCGCGATCAACGTCCGCCAAGAGTATGCAAGCGTTGCGCCGGCCAGAAAGATGAAGAAGTAGATGAAGGTGTCGAAACGATACTGCGTGGCCGCGGGCCAGCCCGACATGCTCCACGGATTCTGAACCACCGCGATGAAGGTGATCAGCGCCAGATCGCAGAACATCAAGAACAATTCGGGGCGAGATACACCTGCCCGCCCCACCTTGAGCTGTGCCCAGCCGATCAACGCAAACAGCGAGGTCAGCGCCAGATAGTAGGTAACTTCCCAAGTGGGGTTCAGGAAGGGCAGCATGATCGCGACGATGGCGAGTGCGATCCAGCGGGCGCGCACTGCAAGCCAGAGGCCTTCGCGCTTGGCGTTCTGCAGCGCGGTTTCCGCGAACGTTTCCGTATCCCGCTGTTGAGCCGCTGTCCTGCCGGCAGGCAGAGCGTCGAGGGTCATGCTTGTCATGGAGTGATCCGAAATCCGGTGAGGCAGGATGCGGAAACCACCATAGCCGCAAACGTAATTCTGTGGTTGATGAATGTTGTCCTGTGATTGGAATTGTCTGAATCCATGCTGACATTCGATCAAACGTCACGCCAACTGATTGCCGCCAGGCTGAAAGCCTTCCCGCGTCAGCCGCACGATGGTGCGGGTGCTGAAGGCTTGAAGCGTGCCGCGGTCGCGATCGCGCTGCTGCCGGCCGACGATCGCCCGGATGCGATCGCGTTCGCGTTGACGCGCCGCGTCAACAAGCTGCGTGCGCATGGCGGACAGTGGGCGCTGCCGGGCGGACGTTGCGATGCGGGCGAGACGGTGGTGCAGGCGGCGTTGCGCGAGATGCACGAGGAGATCGGGCTCAAGCTCGGCGAGAGCGATGCGCTCGGCCTGCTCGACGACTATCCCACCCGCTCGGGATATCTGATCACGCCGGTCGTGTTCTGGTGCAAGCCCGGAATGGCGCCACACGCCAACCCGGACGAGGTCGCCGCGATCTATCGCGTTCCGGTTGCTGACATTGCCCCGATCGAGAAGGTGAGCTTCACGCGCATTCCGGAAAGCGAGCGGCGCGTGGTGCGCATCAACATTCTCGGCCAGCAGATTCACGCACCGACCGCAGCGCTGCTCTATCAGTTTCGCGAGGTGCTGGCAGGGCGTATCACCCGTGTCGCCGATCTCGAACAGCCGGTGTTTGCCTGGCGTTAGTCCGTCTTGCGCAATCCGACGGCGCTCAAGGCGCGGTTGATCACGCCATTTACGCTTGACGCTTTCGTGAGCAACTTGTTCTGCGGCTGCGCGAGAGCATTGCCGTTGAGCTTTCGAGGTGAGGCGTCAGCCGCGTCAGCCGCCAACGTTGCTTGATGAACTCGTTCGGTCAATCCCCAGAACGCGGCGATATGATGCGACGACGGGATACCTGCGTCGAGCATGAAGCGGCCGGGCCGTCCGGCGTGTTCGCCGCCGCTCGCGAGCGGTACGCCGTGCGCCATGTTGGCGATTGAATACGATTCGATAACGGTGCGGCCGTTTACATCCCACCAGCCTTGGCGGCGATGGCCATCGACAATGTCCTCGAACATCGGCTCCGACCGCAGACCATGCACGCCGAGCCACTGATTGACGATGTGCTCGGCATTCGCCGGGTGGACGATGGTGTCGGCGCTGCCGTGCCATACCGAAATCTTCGGCCACGGGCCCTTGTGCGTGGACGCAGCCCGCACACGGTTTCCCAGTTCCTTCGTGGATACGTGCGGCGCCTTGAACATGACGTTCAGCGCGTCCTGGAGATTGCCGGCGGCGCCATGCGGTACGCCTGCGATAATAGCGCCACCCGCAAAAACCTCGGGATATGCGGCGAGCATTGCCGATGCCATGCCACCGCCGGCGGAGAGGCCGGTGACGAATACGCGCTTGCGATCAATCCCGTGCTCGTGCGCGGTATGCTCGATCATCTGGCGAATGGAAGCCGCCTCGCCGCTGCCGCGCGTCACATCGTCCGGCGCGAACCAGTTGAAGCAGAGATTGGGGTTGTTGCCGCGCCGCTGCTGCGGCGCCAGCACGACGAAACCGTGCCGATCGGCCAGCGACGTCCATCCTGCGCCGTGATCATAGGCCGCGGCCGTCTGCGCGCAGCCATGCAGCATCACCACAAGCGCCGGCCGTTTCGGCAGATTTGCCGGGAGGTAGGCGAACATGCGCAGGTTGCCTGGATTGGGCCCGAAGGCGCGCACTTCGTGGAGGCGGCCTGAACCCCCATCGAAACCGGCAAGGCCTTCGCCGGTCATCAGCCGGGTGATACCGGGCAACCGTTTCAGATAGTCGATGTTCTCGGCAATCGACACGCGACGTCCCTCGATTGGCGGCGCGGCAGCTACCGAACCGATGATTTGTTGCAACGCAACATAGTGGTTCGGGGATGGGAATCCACCCGCAAACTGCTGATTATTTGTGCTTCCGGTCACAAAAGCGTGGAAAAACAAATAGGCAGAAGCGAGCTAAGGTTGCTCAGCGGCGTCCAACGAGACATCGCGCGCGGGACACAAAAAGGGGCCGGATCGGCCCCTTTTAAGCAGCCTGCCTGATGAGATGATCAGCCGGGGCCGTACTTGAACTTGCCGTCTTCGATGAACGGCTCGGTTTTCATGTAGAGCTGTCCGTTGGCGCCGATGAAGAAGAAGGTATTCTTCTTCACCTTCTTGGCGCCGGAGAGCAGCGACTTCGCGTTGTTGGTTCCCATCTTGTAGATGAACGTCTTGCCGCTGGCGTCATAGCCATATGCTGTGTCGGGCGTGATCGCCCAAGGTGCTGGAGTAGTGGCCTGCTGCGCGGCCGCAACACTCGTCAGCGCGACCAACGCCACCGAAGCTGCCAGTGCGTGCGTCGAAATCCGTCCCATCAGTGCCTCTCCAAATGCTCCTGGTGCGCGAAGCATAACGCGACAACGCTGGATTAGCTTGCCGCGTTACAAAACGCTGTGTGAAGCAAATTGTCACGCGCTGCTTCGCGCCTTGAACAAAGCACGAACGGGATTCCGCCGTCAATTCTCCTGACGGCTATGGTGACGATGCCCAATTTCCAGGTTTCCCGTTTGCCGCTTCGGCCTTATCGTCGCCGGCGGAATCGATTGTGCGGCCGATCGTCCGGCCGCGAGGGGGCAAGTTCATGCGCGATGTTCTCAAGGCCGGTATTTTTCTTGCTCTCGTGTCGTGCGCAATGCCCGTTGCGGCATCGGCGGACGAGTTCAAGCTGAGCAACAACCAGCGAATCGCATGCACCCGCGGGCTCGCGCCCGGCAAGCTGAATACCGCGAACTGCCGGTCGTATGCCTACATCTTCAACGCAACCACGTCCGAATATCACCGCTGCCAGGTGAGCGTGGTGCTGACGCGCGACAACAAGGAAGTGCTGAACGTGCAGGCCGACGGAGGCTGCTCGAAGCGGCAGCGGATCTTCGACGCCGACGGGCAGTACTCGTTCGATGCGGTCGAAACCGAGCCGCCGAACACCAACTCGTTCTTCGGCACCGGCGGCTATGCGATCTGGGCGAGCGACAACAAGGCGCTGAAGGCGAAGGGTTGCGTCACCATCAGCTCGGGCCTCGGCACGGATATCACGCGCTGCGTCGACATGGCGTTCGACAAGTAGCCGCAGCATGTGAGCGCACATGCTGGCGCGGGAGACGAGACCGGTCCGGCTTTGCCGCTCATGGCTGTTCGTCGACGGCGCCGACGATGCGATCATCGCCGCTGCCACGCGCAGCGGTGCGGACGTTCTCATTCAGGAGCTTGAAGATTTCACGCCACCGCCGTTGCGGCCGAAGGCGCGTGACCTCGCGCCCGAGCTCTATCGAAAATGGCGCGAATGCGGAGCCGTTGCCGCGGTGCGCGTCAACCCGCTCGATGCGGATGGCATGGACGATCTCGCGAGCGTGATGCGCGGCCGGCCGGATGTCGTGGCGCTGCCGAAAGTCGCCGAGCCCGCGCATGTCGCAGCGCTCGATGCCGCTGTCGGCCGCTTCGAGCGCGAGTACGGCATTCCGGAAGGATCGACGCGACTGCTGCCGAACATCGAGTTCGCCCGCGGTCTCGTGCAGATCGATGGCATCGCGAAGGTCAGCCGCAGGACACGGGCGGTTCTTGTTGCCGCGGAGGACATGGCAGCGGATCTCGGGGCCGAGCGCGCGCCGGACAGCGTCGAGCTTGCATATGTACGGCAGCGCTTTCTGGTCGAATGCGTCGCCGCTGGAGTTCTCGCGGTCGATTGTCCGTATACGTGGAGCGATGCGGAGGGTGTTGCGCGCGACACGCGCTGGGCGCGGCGGCTCGGCTATCGCGCGAAGAGCCTTGTCGCTCCGGCGCATGCGGCCATCGTCAACGATCTGCTGACGCCGGCTGTAGCCGATGTTGCCAATGCCGAGCGGCTTGTTGCGGCGTTCGATGCCGCGCGTGAACGCGGTGAAGCACGGGTCGAGGTTGACGGGGCGCTGGTCGAGGTGCCGGGCTACTTCATGGCAAAGCGGCTGCTGGCGCGTGCCGCCGAATTCAGGGAGTGGGAGCAGCGCTAATACGCCGCCCCCATTCACTGTGTCAGATTATTCCGGCTGAATCTTCGCGAACGCCGCCACCTTGGTCCACTTCTCGTTTTCCTTGGCAATGTACGCCGTCATGTCTGCCGGCGAGCCGCCGACCGGGTCGCCGCCGAGCTTCCGGATGCGCGCGGTGCCGTCTTCCGACTTGATGAAGGCGTTGATGCTCGCGTTCAGCTTGGCGATGATCTCCGGCGGCGTCTTCACCGGTGCGGCGATCGTGAAGTATGACGACGCTTCGTAGCCGGGCACGCCCGCTTCGGCGATGGTCGGAATGTTCGGCAGCAGCGGCCAGCGTGTGGCCGTGCTGATGGCGAGCGGCCGGACCGATCCGGCTTCAGCGAACGACGCGACGGCCGGCAGGTTGTCGATCATCATGTGGATGCGGCCGGCGATGAGATCGCTGACCGCAGGCGCGCTTCCCTTGTAGGGCACGTGCGTCATGTTGAGACCGGTCATCGATTTGAACAGTTCCGTCGACAAATGCGCGGTGCTGCCGAGCCCGGGCGTGCCGTAGAGGATTTCGCCGGGCGGCTTCGATTTCACGAAAGCCAGGAACTCGCCGACGGTTTTCGGCGGCAGTGACGGCGTCACCGACATCAGGTTCGGCACCCGCGCGATGATCGTCACCGGTGCAAGATCCTTCGCCGGATCGTAAGTCATCGATTTGAACACCAGCGGATTGATGCCGTGCGTGCCGGGCGTGCCGACGAGAAAGTTATAGCCATCCGGTTCGATCTTGGAGATGTAGTCGGCGGCGATGTTGCCGCCCGCGCCGGTCTTGTTCTCGACGATGAACTGCTGGCCCATCTCTTCCGACAATTTCTGCGCCACAAGGCGTGCCAGGATGTCGGTGGTGCCGCCGGCCGAGAACGGCACGACGAACCGCGGCGAACGTGCAGGCCATTGCTGCGCGAGCGCGCTCGTTCGAGCGACCAGCGGCGATGCAAGCAGCGCAGCGCCGCCAAGTACGACGGAGCGGCGGCTGAGGGATGAGTTGGAACGGCTAAACATTCAGGTCTCCTTGAAAAATAAGAACGGCGGCCGGAGGACATGTCCGGCCGCCGTTTTGTGTGACGTACGGCTGATAAGCCGGGATCAGCCGCTGATGCCCTTCTCCTTGAAGTACTTCAGCGCGCCGGGATGGAACGGGATCGGCGAGCGCGACTGCTTCTGGTTGTCGAGCGAGAAGCTCAGCGCTTCCTTGTGCACGGCGACCAGATCGTCCTTCTTCTCGACCAGCGTCTTGACGATCTTGTAGGCTTCGTCGTCGGTCATCTTGTTGCCGGTGACGATGATGTTCCAGACCTCGGCGATCTTGTTGTCTTTGTCGAGACCCGGATAGGAGCCGCTTTTGATGATGCCAGGGCTGTAGAGGTCGCCGTACTTGGCGTTCATCTTGGTGACCGCATCGCTGTGATCAATCAGCTTCAGCTTCAGGCCGGGGGTTGCGGCGAGATCGGTGACCGCTGCGGTCGGAATGCCGCCGACCCAGAAGAATGCATCGATCTTCTTGTCCTTCACGGCGTTGACGGACTCGGCGACGCCGAGGCGCTCGCGTTTCATGTCCTTGTCCTTGTCGAGGCCGGAGGCTTCGATGACGCGGAACGCCATCACCTCGGTGGCGCTGCCCGGCGAGCCGGTGGACACGCGCTTGCCCTTCAGGTCCGACATCTTCTCGATGCCCGAGCCTTCGACCGTCACCACGTGCATGCGGTTCGGATAGACGACGAGCAGCGTTTGCAGCGGCACCTTGTTGCCCTTGAACTTGTCCTCGCCCTTCAGCGCATCGAGAGCGGCGTCGGCCATGGTGAAGCCCATCTCGCTCTGGCCGGAACCGATCAGCTTGAGATTGTCGACCGAGCCGCCGGTGACTTCGGCGGTCGCCTGCACGTTCGGCAGGTTCTTCGACAGAACGTTGGCGACAGCGCCGCCGAGCGGGTAGTAGACGCCGCCGGTGCCGCCGGTGCCGATCGCGATGGTCTTCTGCTGGGCGTAGACGGCGCCGCCGATCAGCGTGGCGGCGGCAACCGCCAGCGCGAAGACCATGGTCGTTTTACGTTTCATCATGCTCTGTCTCCCTGTGAGTTGCGTTGACGTGTTCTTTGGTTGGAAAGTCAGGGGCGCACGCCCTCTCCTTTAGCAATGCAAGACCGGCCGTGATCGCTTTCATTCACTGCTCACTCCCTTTGCGGGCCGCTTCTTCGGGCGGCATCCGCAGTTTGTTGGTCCGCCGGTTCCCTTCGGCGCCGGCGCTCAGGCGCCAGTCAGACCGGAAACAGGCCGCTGTCGCGTTCCCGCCTGCCATAGAACCACGCCGATGCCGATAACCAGACCCGGCAAATAGGTGTAGCTGAGGTCTCGGCCGGTGATCGCTTCCGCGATCGCCTCGATCAGGCTCGGGAATACCAGCAACAGCCCCGATAGCAGAAGCAGTCCGCGCTCGACCGGCGTATTTTGTCGCAGCGCCCAGTTCTGGGCAACCGCCGCCAGCGCCAGCAATCCGAAGCTGGTCCGGAGCGCGATCAGGAGTATATCAACCCAGGAACCGCCCTTTGGAATCGACAGCAGCAGTCCCACGCCCTGCGGATCGAGCACGAACACGAACGGGACGATGAAGGCCGGCAGCGTGTACTTCCAGGATTGCAGGGTCGTCTTGTAGGGATCTCCGCCGGTGATCGCGGCGGCGGCGAACGGCGACAGTGCGGTCGGCGGCGACACCTCCGACAGCACCGCGTAGTAGAAGATGAACATGTGCGCTGCGAAATCCGGCACACCGAGCTTGATCATCGCCGGCGCGGCGATCACCGCGCAGATGATGTATGACGCCGTCACCGGCACGGCGAGGCCGATGATCCAGACGATCAGCGCGGTATAGATCGCCGTCAGCAGCAGGCTGCCACCGGCATAGGCGATGACGATCGACGAGAACTTCAGTCCAAGGCCGGTCAGCGTGACGATGCCGACGACGATGCCGGCGCAGGCGCAGGTGGTCGCGGCATTGAGAGCCTGCACCGAACCATCCGACAAGGCCCTGACGAGTTTCGCCGGCTTCAACGCCGTTTCCGGCCGCAGGAAGCTGAGCGCGAAGGTGACGATGATCGCGTAGAACACCGACAGCGACGGCGAATAGCCGATCACCATGAACACGACGACTGCGAGCAGCGAGATGAAGTGGAAGCCGTAGCGCTTCAGCATTTGTCCCAAAGGCATCTCAGGCTTGATGGAAACGTTTTGTGCGCCGAAACGCCTGGCGTCGAGTTCCACCATGATCAGCAGCGACATGTAGTAGAGGCACGTCGGGATGGTCGCCATCCAGATCACGTCGAGGTAGCTGATCTTGAGAAATTCCGCGATGAGGAACGCAGCCGCGCCCAGCACCGGCGGCGACAGGATCGCGCCAAGGCCACCGGCTGCGAGCAAGCCGCCCGCGGCATTCTTCTCGAAGCCGGCCTTTTGCATCATCGGATAGGCGACAGTGCCGATCATCACCGTCGTCGCCACGCCGGAGCCGGACGGACCGCCGAGCAGGAACGACGACAGCACAACCGTGCGGCCGGCGCTGTTCGGCTTGTTGCCGAGAAGCGCGAGCGAGAAATCGATGAAGAACTTTCCCGCGCCCGAATGCTGCAGGAATGCGCCGTAGATCGTGAACAGGATGATCAGCGTCGCCGAGACGTCGACGGCAACGCCGAAAATGCCTTCGAGCGTGATGAAAAGATGGCCGACGAGGCGCGCAATGTCGTAGCCGCGATGAGTCCATGGCGCGGGCAGATGCGGCCCGAGCATCGCATAGGCGATGAACAGCAGCGAAACCACCGGCATGATCCAGCCGGTGGTGCGCCGCGTCGCCTCCAGCACGAGGACGATGAAGACCACGCCGACAATCACATCCCAGCGCAGGGGGGTCGTGGCGCGATCGGTGAAGTCCTCGCCGCCCCACAGCGCATAGGCGATGGTCGCGATCGCGAGGAAGCAGGGAATGATGTCCCACCAGCGGACGCGGTTGCGGAACATGGCCGCAACCGGAAACAGCAGGAAGCTCAGAATCAGGGTAAAGGCGACATGAGTGTAACGCAGTTCCTGCGTCGGCACGATCGCGTAGGCGGCGTACAGGTGGAACAGACTCATCGCGACCGCGATCGTGGTCGTGACCTTGCCGGCCCAGCCGAACAGCCGGTTGGTTGCGCCTTCCTCGGCTTCGATGAACTGTTCTGCCTTGCGCAGCGCCTCGCTTGAAACAGCTTTCTCCGCCTCTTCAGGCGTCATCGTCTCCGCTGCCATGCCGTTTCCCCTCACCAATCCGTCCCGTTCGGTGAGCGGACTTCTGCGACCCGTCCCACACCGCCATATAGAGGCGATTTTGATCTGGCATGGCAAGGGCTTATTCCTCCATCCCTGCCTGTTGATCTCGTCGTGAATTGTGGTGTCTGCTGCCTCCTGGTCCGCTTGCATGCAGCGGAGGCGGCGTTTTGAGAAACGGGACGGGAGGATCGATGAAACGGCTGTCGGGAAAGACGGCGCTCGTGGTCGGCGCGGGGTCGATCGGACCGGGCTGGGGCAACGGCAAGGCGACCGCTGTTACCTTCGCCCGGCATGGTGCGCAGGTATTCTGTGTCGATCGCAACCTGTCTGCGGCGCAGGAAACCGCGCGCATTATCGAATCCGAGGGCGGCCACGCGACGGCGTTTGCCGCGGATGTGGCAAAAGCGGCCGACATCGAGGCGATGGTGGCCGCATGTCTTAAGGCCTATGGCCGTATCGACGTGCTCGACAACAATGTCGGCATCGCGGAGACCGGCGGCGTGGTCGAGGTTGCGGAAGCGGACTGGGATCGCGTGTTCGCGGTCAACCTGAAGAGCGCCTACCTCGCGATGAAGCACGTCATCCCGGTGATGCAGAAACAGGGCGGCGGCGGCTCGATCATCAACATCTCGTCGATCGCCTCGATCCGTCATCTCGGCGTCTCCTACATCACCTACGCGACGACCAAGGCGGCGATGAACCAGCTGACGCGCAGCACCGCGGTTGAATATGCCGAGCAGAACATCCGCGTGAATGCGATCCTGCCCGGATTGATGAAGACGCCGATGGTCGAGAATTCGGCGGGGCTTGCAGCGAGCTACGCCAGGGGTGATGTCGAAGCGATGTGGCGTGCGCGCGCCGCGCAGGTGCCGATGCGGCGTATGGGAGACGCCTGGGACGTGGCGAATGCGGCGCTGTTTCTCGCCTCCGATGAATCGCGCTATGTCACCGGCATCGAACTCGTCGTCGACGGCGGGATCACGCTGAAGGTGAATTGATGCGGGCAATGCGAGCGTTCGGAGTGGTGCTGGTCGCGGCTGGGTTTGGGGCGGGGTTCGCGCACGCCCAGGATCTGGCGGCGTGCCGCGCCGATGCGCCGCCGGCGGCGCAGGTTTCAGCATGCAATGCGGCGCTGACGGCCAACACGGCTGCGCGTGTCGAACTGCTGCTCGGGCGGGCCGCCGCCTATCGCAAGGCGCAACAGCGCGATCAGGCGATTGCCGACTATACCGAAGCGATGCGGCTGCAACTGCCGAGCGCGCGTATCCTGTTCGCGCGCGGGCAGACCTATCGCGAGGCGGGTGACCGGCGGCGGGCGCTCGCGGACTACGATGCCGCGCTCAAGCTCGATCCCGCGCTCGAGCCGCTGCGCGCCGCGCGCAAGACGCTGTTCGAGGAGATCGAACGCGCCGGCGCAATGATGCCGGTTCAGCAGAAATAGGCCGAAAGGCTGCATGTTGCCGACTTGAATTGCGCGGCCGCGACGTGACAATGAAGACAAACAGCCGGGTCCAATCCGGCGACGACGAACTTAAGGAAAACTGCGATGAGCACTATCGACGCCAGCCGCTACCGCGACGTGTATGCCTACGCGACGCGCGACCCGCAGGGCTTCTGGGGCGAGGCGGCGCGCGAGATCGACTGGATCGAGCCGGCGCAGAAGGTGTTCGACGCCTCGCAAGGTATCTACGGCCGCTGGTTTGCCGGTGCCGTCTGTAACACGTGCTACAACGCACTCGACCGCCATGTCGCCGGTGGCCGTGCCGATCAGCTGGCGCTGATCCACGATTCGCCGCTCACCAGCAGCATCACCAAATTCACCTACGCGCAACTGCTCGACGAGGTCAAAACGCTCGCCGCGGTGATGCAGGATTTCGGCGTCGTCAAGGGCGATCGCGTCATCATCTACATGCCGCTGGTGCCGGAGGCGATGGTCGCCATGCTCGCCTGCGCTCGCATCGGCGCGGTGCATTCGGTCGTGTTCGGCGGCTTTGCCGCGAAAGAGCTTGCCACCCGCATCGACGATGCCGCGCCGAAGCTGATCATGTCGGCGAGCTGCGGCATCGAGCCGGGCCGCATCGTCAAGTACAAGCCGCTGCTCGACGAGGCGATCAACCTGTCGAAGGCGAAACCGCAGGCCTGCGTCATCCTGCAACGGCCGCAGGAGCGCTGCGACATGATCGCGGGCCGCGATCACGACTGGGCGGAGCTGCGAACGCAGGCGATGGCGGCGAAGAAGTCGGCGGCCTGCGTGCCGGTGTTCGCGACCGATCCGCTCTATATTCTTTACACCTCGGGCACGACCGGCATTCCCAAGGGCGTGGTGCGCGACAACGGCGGCCACATGGTCGCGCTGAAGTGGTCGATGTACAATCTCTACGGCGTGAAGCCGGGCGAGGTGTGGTGGTGCGGCTCCGATATCGGCTGGGTGGTCGGCCACAGCTACATCGTCTATGGCCCGCTGCTGCACGGCGCGACGTCGATCATGTACGAAGGCAAGCCGGTCGGCACGCCCGACGCCGGAGCATTCTGGCGTGTGATCTCCGAGCACAAGGCGGTGGCGCTGTTCACCGCGCCGACGGCGTTCCGCGCCATCCGCAAGGACGATCCGGATGGCGAGTTCATCCGCAAGGCCGATCTGTCGAACTTCCGCACGCTGTTTCTGGCCGGCGAGCGCGCCGATCCACCGACCGTCGAATGGGCCGAGCAGCAGTTGAAGAAGCCGGTGATCGATCACTGGTGGCAGACCGAAACCGGCTGGTGCATCGCCGGCAATCCGGTCGGGCTCGGGCAATTGCCGGTGAAGCACGGCTCGCCGACAGTGGCGATGCCCGGCTACGTCATCGATGTGGTCGACGAGGCGGCGAAGCCGCTTCCCGCGAACACCATGGGCTCGATCGCCATCAAGCTGCCGATGCCGCCGGGCTGTCTGCCGACGCTGTGGAATCAGGACGCGCGTTTCCGCGAGGCGTATCTGACGGAATTCCCGGGCTACTACAAAACCTCCGACGCCGGTTATCTCGACGACGACGGCTATGTCTACGTGATGGGCCGCACCGACGACATCATCAATGTTGCGGGCCACCGTCTCTCGACCGGCGGCATGGAAGAGGTGCTGGCCTCGCATCCTGACGTGGCCGAATGCGCCGTGCTCGGCATCAAGGATGCGCTGAAGGGCGAGGTGCCCTGCGGCTTCCTGGTGCTGAAGGCCGGCGTGACGCGCCCGGTCGCCGAAGTCGAAAAGGAAGTGGTGGCGCTGGTGCGCGACAAGATCGGCCCCGTTGCCGCGTTCAAGCTGGCCATCGCTGTGGCGCGGCTGCCGAAGACGCGCTCCGGCAAGATTCTCCGCGGCACGATCAAGAAGATGGCCGACGGCGATCCATGGACAGTGCCGGCGACGATCGAGGATCCCAAGGCGCTCGACGAAATCGGCGCCGCGCTGAAAGGACGGGTGTGAGCAGGGAAGGGCTTACATTCCCCGCAATTCGCGGCTACGACAGCACGCGATTGATCCGACGCGGGAACCTGGATGCGACTGACGCTTCAACTGTTCGCTCTTACGTTTGCTGGCGTTGCGCTGGCGGGATGTCTTGCGCGCGAGCCGCAGCCGACCGTCTCACAAGCGGTCGATGACGAGGCGATCTGCCGCCGCCTCGGCGAGCCGGGCACGAAGGCGTTTGCCGACTGCCTGAAGAGCCGCGACGGCCGGGCGGGCACCGAGGCGGCGCGGATGGATAACGCCCATCGCCGCAACAGCGAGCAGATGCTGCTCGGCCGGTAAACGGCGTTCCGCCGCCGCTTCTCAGCCGTCTTTCAGAAACGCGACCGCGTCCGCAATCACGCCGGGATCGGCGAGAAGCTTCCAGTGACCGAGTCCCTTGAGCTCGCGGAAGACTGCACCCTTCCACAAGGCGGTGGCGTCGCGCGCGTTCTCCATCGCCAGCATCTGATCGTCGTCCGAATGCATGACCAGCGCCGGCACTGTCAGGCGCGGCGCCATCGCGAAGAAGTCGATTTCACCGAGCTCGCTGCCAAGCGCGTCCAGCTCCGCTTCAAACTCCGGCCACTTGGCGCGGTCCATGTTGATCATGCGTGCAACGAGGTTGGCCTGGTTGCGATAACTCGACGGCGACGCCAGCAGCACAGCGCGGCGGGGTTGCAGTCCGCGCGTCATTGCGGTCACGGCTGCGGCGCAGCCGATCGAGTGGGCAATGATGCCATGCAAGGGCGCGACGGTGTCGCTGACATGACGCACCGCGCGCGCCAGCAGCGGAATAGGCGCCAGCTTGCCGCTGGACGCGCCATGCCCCGGAAGGTCGAGGCCGACAACGCGAAACCCCGCATCAGCCAGTGGCTGGACGAAGCATTCGAGGTCGGCGTGCGTGCCCTGCCAGCCGTGCACCAGCAGCACTGCCGGGCCCTGACCCCATTCCCATGCAGCGATATGGCCCTGTTCAAACGGCAGTGACAGCGCCCGCGCACCGGGCGGCAAGGCCTCCGGCGTCTTCGCCTTTCCACGCTGCGGCGTGAGGAAGATGTGCGCGACTTGCTGTGGCGTGAGGGCGGCTGGAGCTGCACCGGACATGACTGAACCTGTTTGTCTTTGGGCGATCATTTCTTTATAATTACGATCGTCATATAACACAACCGGCGCTTTGAATATGCGCGGAATGTACACCGCAGGTTTCCGATACCCGGACGCCTGTCCGCATTGCCTTGCACGCATGAAAAAGGGGACGGGCTGAGCGCCCGTCCCCTTCTTTCTTGATATGCAGAGTGAGTTATTCGTCCTCGGCCTTCTTGCCGCCGATGGTCTTGAGCTTGGCGAACACCGCATCGACGTTGATGTCGTCGTCCTGCTCGCGAGACGCGGGTTCGGCCTCGGCATCCTTGCGGGTGGTCTCGGAGGCCGGCAGCAGGGTTGCGCCACCGTATTCCTGATTGACCGGCTTTTCCTTCGCCGCGCGCTGCACCTCGAAATCGAGGTCGATCTGGCTGCACAGGCCGAGCGTTACCGGGTCCATCGGCGTCAAGGTCGAGGCGTTCCAATGGGTGCGGTCGCGCACGCTCGCGATCGTCGTCTTGGTGGTGCCGACGAGGCGCATGATCTGCGCGTCCTTCAGTTCCGGGTGGTTGCGGACCAGCCAGAGGATCGCGCTCGGGCGCTCATGGCGGCGCGACACCGGGGTATAGCGCGGGCCTTTCTTTTTCTTGGCCTCGGGCAGGCGCACCTTGCTGTCGGCGAGCTTGAGGCGATAGTTCGTGTCCTGCTCGCCCTTCTCGATCTCGTCGCGGGTCAGTTGCCCGGTCGAAATCGGGTCCATGCCCTTGATGCCCTGGGCGGCGTCGCCGTCGGCAATGGCGCGCACTTCGAGGGGGTGCATCTTGCAGAAGTCCGCGACCTGATCGAACGACAGGGCCGTATTATCGACAAGCCACACGGCCGTCGCCTTCGGCATCAGCGGGGCATTGCTCATAAGAAAATCTCCTTTGCGCCAAATCCCTATCAGCGCTTCGCCGGGAACGGGCCCGGAACGAAACCTAACAGTCATCGGCGATGACGGGGAATTAACGGCATATATAGTCTCAATGAGGGCGCAGGCGCAATGGGCCCTGAATTCGCCTTGACAGCACGCTTTAAGGGCCCCAAGTCGTTAAAAACCGATCCTCGAGGCGCCTCGTGCCGGGGCTCCGATTCGGTCCGAGATTGCCCAAATGCCAGCTCAAGCCGCCAATCCGCAGGCCAAACCGCCGTTGAAAATATTCCTTTGCTCGCCCCGCGGCTTTTGTGCGGGCGTGGTCCGCGCCATCGACACGGTCGAGCGGGCGCTGAAGCTCTATGGTGCGCCGGTCTATGTCCGCCATGAGATCGTCCATAACCGCTACGTGGTGGACAGCCTGAAGGAAAAGGGCGCGATTTTCGTCGAGGAACTGTCCGAGGTTCCGGATACCCAGGCGCCGGTGGTGTTCTCGGCCCATGGCGTGCCAAAGGACATTCCGGCCGAAGCCGAGCGGCGCAATTTCTTCGCGCTGGATGCAACGTGCCCGCTGGTCACCAAGGTTCATCGCGAGGCTGAGATTCACTTCAAGCGCGGACGCGAGATCCTGCTGATCGGCCACGAGGGCCATCCGGAGGTCGTCGGCACCATGGGGCAACTGCCGCCGGGCGCGGTCGTGCTGATCGAAACGGTCGAGGACGCGGACGCCTTCGTGCCGAAGAACGCCGACAATCTGGCGTTCGTCACGCAGACCACGTTGTCGGTCGACGACACCGCGGAGATCGCCGCACATCTGAAGAAGCGCTTCCCGACGATTGTCGGCCCGTACAAGGAAGATATTTGCTACGCGACCACCAACCGCCAGCTTGCGGTGAAGAAGGTCGCACCGCATGTCGACGCGATGATCGTTGTGGGCTCGGCGAACTCGTCGAACACGCAGCGCCTGCGGGAAGTTGCCGAACGCGAAGGCTGCAAGCTCGCGTTCCTGGTGCAGCGTGCGGCCGATATCGACTGGACGATTCTCGACGGCATCGAGGCGATCGGCATCACCGCCGGCGCGTCGGCGCCGGAGGTGCTGGTGGAAGAGGTGATCGAGGCGCTCGCCGCGCATTACACCATCAGCATCGATACGGTGAACGCGATCGACGAGGACGTGTTCTTCCCGCTGCCGCGCCCCTTGCGGCCTGACGCCGCCGCCGAATAATCCGGTGTGCTTGGACTGATCGGTCCTACCGGTCAGTCGCGCATTGGTTTAAGACATCCCTGATCCGGCCACCGCGAACCAGAGGATACGGCATGGCGGTCTATACCGATGTGTCGGCCGAGGAACTGGACGGCTTTCTCGCGAACTACGATGTCGGCGAGCTGATGTCCTACAAGGGCATCGCCGAGGGCGTGGAGAATTCCAACTTTCTGCTGCACACGAGCAAGGGCTCGTACTTCCTGACGCTGTACGAAAAGCGCGTCGCGCTCAGCGATCTCCCGTTCTTTCTCGGCCTGATGGGCCATCTGAAGGAACACGGCCTGACCTGTCCGCAGCCGGTGAAGGCGAAGAACGGCGAGGCACTCGGCACGCTTGCCGGGCGGCCGGCCGCGATCATCGATTTTCTCGAAGGCGTGTGGCCGCGGCGGCCGAACGCCGTTCACTGCGCCGGTGTCGGTCAGGCGCTGGCGAAATTGCATCTCGCCGGCCGTGGTTTTGCAATGACCCGCCGCAACGCGCTGTCGGTCGATGGCTGGCGGCCGCTGTTCGATCAGGCGGCGTCGCGTGCCGATACTCTCCAGCACGGCTTGCGTGACTTTCTCGCGGCGGAGCTGACCTATCTTGAGGCGCGCTGGCCGAAGGGATTGCCGGAAGGCGTGATCCACGCCGATCTGTTTCCGGACAACCTCCTGTTTCTCGGCGACAAGGTTTCCGGCGTTATCGACTTCTATTTCGCCTGCAACGATATCTTCGCTTACGATGTCGCGATCTGCCTGAATGCATGGTGCTTCGAGCCGGATCACGCCTTCAACGTCACCAAGGCGCGCGCGTTCCTCAATGCGTATTCGCGCGAGCGCAAATTGTCGGAGGCCGAGCAGGATGCGTTGCCGTTGCTCGCCCGTGGCGCGGCGCTGCGCTTCCTGCTGACGCGGCTGGTCGACTGGCTCAACGTGCCGCCGGGCGCGATGGTGAAGCCGAAGGACCCGCTGGAGTACGTGCGCAAACTGCGCTTCCAGCAGGGTGTGAAGAGCCTGCGCGATTACGGTGTCGAGCAGCCGGGTTTTGCGGCGTGAACGCAGCCAAGCCGAAAAGCGATCTGCCGCGCGTCGCCATCCACACGGATGGCGCGTGCTCGGGGAATCCCGGTCCGGGCGGCTGGGGTGCGATCCTCGAATTCGGCGATGCACGGAAAGAATTGAAGGGCGGCGAGCGCGACACCACCAACAATCGCATGGAACTGCTTGCCGCGATCTCGGCGCTCGAAGCCTTGAAGAAGCCGTGCTCGGTGGACCTGACGACCGACAGCCAGTATGTGCGGCAGGGCATCACCAGCTGGATTCACAACTGGAAGCGCAACGGCTGGAAGACTGCCGACAAGAAGCCGGTGAAAAACGTCGACCTGTGGCAGCGTCTCGATGATGCGCTGAAACAGCACGACGTCCGTTGGCACTGGATCAAGGGACACGCAGGCCATAAGGAAAACGAACGTGCCGACGAACTGGCGCGCGAGGGGCTGGCAGCGATTAGATGAGTTCCTTCACCTCTCCCCGTTTACGGGGAGAGGTCGAATTGCACAGCAATTCGGGTGAGGGGTGCTCTTAGACGATTGCGTGAAGCCCCTCACCCCAACCCTCTCCCCGCAAGCGGGGCGAGGGAGAAGCGAGATCAAAGCTGACCGAGCAGCGTGTCGCCGCCGGATACTTCGACCTTGCCCGGCGCGGCTTCCTTGTTGAGCTTCTTCACCACGCCGTCCTCGACCAGCATGGAATAGCGGTGCGAGCGGATGCCGAGGCCGTTGCCGGATGCGTCGAGCTCCATGCCGATCGCCTTGGTGAAGTCGGCATTGCCGTCGGCGAGGAAGATCGCCTCGTCGCGCTGGTCGGTATCGCGCTTCCAGGCCTGCATCACGAATGCGTCGTTGACAGAAACGATGCCGATGGTGTCGATGCCCTTGTCCTTCATCGCGTAGGCGTTCAGGAAGATGCTCGGCAGATGCATCTTGTGGCAGGTGCCGGTGTAGGCGCCGGGAACGGCGAAAAGGGCGACCTTCTTGCCCTTGAAGATGTCATCTGTGCTTTTGACCTGCACGCCATCGGCAGTCATCACGCGAAACTTGGCATCGGGAAGCCGATCGCCGACTTGGATGGTCATCTGAAACTCCTCGGATTTTCCTGCTTCTTAGAACACGGCGCTGGCCTGCGCAGGGCCGACGGTCACCGTCCCGCAATGGCGCGCGCCGCCATCGCGATGCGGTTTAATCACAGCCGGCGCTTACTTGGAAGGCGGCCCGATGACGGCACTGAACTCATAGGCCGCGTCCTTGCCGCTGGCGGTGTCCCTGCTGACCAGCGTCAGCTTCAGCGTCGCGCCTTCAGGGGCGGTATTGGGAGGCAGTCCGTCGAGATCGAAGCCGAAGCGCAGAACGCCGTCGGCTTTCCGTTCGACCAGCTTCGGCACGGGCAGAGCCCAGTCGGGCGTCGGTCCTTCGGCGAACAGCTCGACCTGTGTGTCCGCGGGCGCCAGCACATCGGCCAGCATGCGCTGCTGACCGGCGCGGGTGACCCCGCGAAGGGTGAGGGGATTGTCGTCGCCAATCCTGGCCGGCTTCGGTACGGCTTCGAGCGCGGCCGTCAGCGTCTTGTCCTCGGTGCCCGATGCGCCGGAGATCGGAAGTTCGAGCTTGGCCTCGACCGGAATGCACGTCTTGTCACAGACCGCGTAGGAGACCATGCCGCGCAGCGTCACCGGCTTGTCGCCATTCTTCGCGACGATCCGCAACGGCAGCACCACTTGCTTCTTGTAACCGAATGCGATGCCGCCTGCGCCGTCGGGAAACGTTCGCGGCGCCGGCCACAGAACCGTCACTGCTTCGACATTGTCGGAAGCGGAAAAATCAAACCGCGGCGGGACGCCGGAATCGCCCGGTGTACGCCAGTACGTCTTCCAGCCCGGTTGCAACTTGAAGGCAATGCCGCCGAGCAGCACGGTGCCTGTGCGCGGCCCCGCGATCAGACGAACGGCGGAATGTGCTTCCTCCGCCCAAGGCGAAGCGTCCTGCGCATTGGCCGCGCTCGCCAGAATGCACACGGACGTGAAAGCGGAGACGCAGACGGAGATTGCGGCGGCGGTGCGCACCTGGATGCGGACATGAGTAGACCCGAACATGCCTCGTCCTTACTCCGCGTCACCAGCACAAACCATTGAAATACCTGTGATCCGCCGTTGAATTTAATCGGGGGCGTTGATTGACACTGCCGACGCCCAATATCAGGATGACGGAATGAGTTTCGCTGCTGCTGGAACCTGTCAGCGTCAGCATATTTGGAAGTCATTGATGGAGAGTATGTTCCGGCAGGCTCAAACTCTGAACTGAGTCCGAATTGTGCCGGTCTGGATATGCACAACAACCGATGAGTCCGCCAATGGACCCGTTTCAAAAGAAGCTCAAGAGCACCCAGGCCCGGGCATCCGACGGTCCGGCGCAGGGATATCTCGACGGGCAACTCTTGATTGCAATGCCGGTGATGGAGGATGAGCGTTTTGCGCGCACGGTCATCTATATCTGCGCGCACTCGGCCGAAGGCGCGATGGGCATCGTCGTCAATCGGCCCGCCGGCAGCATCGATTTTCCAGGGCTGCTGAAGCAACTCGACATCATCGGCGATGCCGAGCAGATCAAGCTGCCGCAAGATGCCGAAACGATGAAGGTGCTGAAGGGCGGCCCGGTGGAAACCGGGCGCGGCTTCGTGCTGCATTCGAGCGACTTCTTCATCAAGAACGCGACGCTGCCGATCGACGACGGCATCTCGCTCACGGCGACGCTCGATATCCTCAAGGCGATCGCGCGCGGCGCCGGACCCAAGCACGCGATCCTCGCGCTCGGCTATGCCGGCTGGGCGCCGGGACAACTCGAGAACGAGATACAGGAGAACGGCTGGCTGCATTGCGCTGCCGATTCCGATCTGATCTTCGGCCGCGACATCAACGAGAAATACGATCGCGCGCTGCGCAAGATCGGCATCGATCCCGGCATGCTGTCGAACGCCGCGGGACACGCCTGAGGCAGCCGCGTCATGTGTGGGCACGGCGAGGCGCCGGCAGACTCGGTGTAAGCCGCGACTTGCGATCTATGCCGCGGCGTTCTCTCCGAACACCATGTTCCAGCCGCGGCGTGTATCCATGTATTCGCGCACCTGGCGGATCAGGCCGCCCTCGAACTCGAAAATGAAGCAGTAATCGTTGTCGTAGATGCGTCCGTCGGACAGCGTCGCCTGCATGCGTTCCTCGACGATCGTCATATCGCCCGCGGCCCGGATGGTGCGGAACTGCATGGTGGCGTCGCGAAACATCTTGTGAAACTCGACGGCGATGAACTGCGCGATCTGCTTCGCGCCGACCATGTGATTGGTGAAGTTCAGCGCGACCGCGGTGGCATTGCCTTCCGGAGCGATCCATTCGGCATCGTCGGTGAACAACGCTGCGATCTGTTCGGGGTCGCGGGTCGAGAACATCTTCCAGGCGTGCATTGTCAGTTCGCGCGTATCAACTGATGTCATGTTATGCTCCTCATTCGTGGGCGGCTGCTTAACCGCCCCGGGCGTCGCGCACTCGCCGAAATCGGACATGGTCATCGCGAGGCCCTTTCGTGCGGGCGCGAGCGGAGTAGGATGGCCGCATGCTCAGTTTTGATACTTGCAACGCGGCGCGGCTGCGGCGCGATCCGGCCTACGACGGACTGTTCTTCACGGCGGTGCGCACCACGGGCATCTATTGCCGTCCGGTGTGCCCGGCGAAGCAGCCGCATGACCGCAACGTCGAATATCATCCGACGGCGGCGTCGGCGGAGAATGCCGGCTTCCGGCCCTGCCTGAGATGCCGCCCGGAAACGGCCCCGTTCTGCCCGGCATGGAACGGGACAAAATCGACGGTGGAACGGGCGCTCAAGCTGATCGCCGCCGGATCGCTCGATGCCGGTTCGGTGGAGCAGCTGGCAGCGCGGCTTGGCGTCAGTTCGCGACATCTGGCGCGGCTGTTCGAGAAGCACATCGGTGCAAGCCCGATGCAGACGGCACGCACGCTGCGGGTGCAACGCGCCAAGCGGCTCCTGAACGACAGCGATCTCAGCATGACGGAGATCGCTTATCGCGCAGGCTTCCAGAGCCTTCGCCGCTTCAACGCGACGTTTCAGGAGCTTTATGGCCGGCCGCCATCGCGTTTGCGCGCCGTGCGAGAACGTTCTCGAACTCAGTCGCGGGCGGTTACGAACGGCTCGCGCGCCATTCACGTGTAGCCATCATGCGCCAGAGTTTCTTCAAGCCTCTGCCGGGAACGTCGATCGCCTATGCCCATTTCGACAGCCCGATCGGCCGCTTGTTGATCGCGGGCGACGGCGAGTGGCTGCACCTGATCAGCTTCCCGTCCGGCAGCCGCACGCGGCATCCGGAGCAGGAATGGCGCAAGGACGAGAAGCCGTTCAAGCAGGCCTTCAAACAGCTCGATCAATACTTTTCCGGCAAGCGCCGCGATTTCGATCTGCCGCTGCGCTTCGCCGGCACGCCGTTCCAGAATACAATGTGGAAACGGCTGCTGAAGGTGCCCTACGGTACGACGACGACCTATCGCGATCTGGCGATTGCGCTGGGGCGGCCATCGGCGAGCCGTGCGGTCGGCGCGGCGAACGGCGCAAACCCGTTTCCGATCGTCGTGCCGTGCCATCGCGTGCTCGGCTCGAACGGCTCGCTGACCGGCTTTGGCGGCGGGGTCGAGGTGAAGCGCTTCCTGCTTGCGCATGAGCAGACCATCGCCGGGCGAGACTTCAAGCTGACGTGAAATTTTGCGGAAAGCTTAGCTCGCCGCTTCAAGCCGTTCGTCGCTCAGCATGCGCAGCGCCGTGTCGGCGTCCATCGGCTCGCCGAACGCGAAGCCCTGGCCGAATTCGCAGCCCATCTGCGACAGCTCGACCGCATCCGAGTCGGTTTCGACGCCCTCGGCGACGACGTCCATGCCGAGATCATGCGCCATCGCAACGATCGATTTCAGGATCACCGGGCGTGTGCCGCGGCTGGTGGTGCGCACGAACGACTGGTCGATCTTGATGGTGTCGAACGGGAAGCGCTGGAGATAGGCGAGCGAGGAATGGCCAGTGCCGAAATCATCCAGCGACAGGCCGACGCCGAGCTCCTGAATCCGCTGCAGCATCTGTGCCGCATGCTCAGGGTTTTCCATCACCAGCGATTCGGTGAGTTCGAGCTTCAGCGTGCCCTTGGCGATCGCCGAGCGCGACAGCACGCTGCGCACATCGTGGATAAGATCATGCCGCAACAATTGGCGTGACGACACGTTGACGCTACAGAACACCGGCTCGCGCAGGCGCACGCTGCGTTGCCATGCCGCGAGCTGCTTCGCTGCCTGATCCATCACAAACAGGCCGAGATCGACGATCAGGCCGATCTCTTCGGCGATGGCGATGAATTCGGTTGGCGCCATGCGGCCGAGCTTCGGGTGGTCCCAGCGTGCCAGCGCCTCGAAGCCTGCGACCGAGCGATCGTGCAGCCGCACGATCGGTTGATAGAGCAATGTGATTTCCTTGCGCTCGATCGCGCGGCGCAGTTCGGATTCGAGCGTCAGGCGGTCGGTTTTCCGCGCGCGCATCGCCGGCTTGTAGACGTCGATCCGGTCGCCGCCGATGCGCTTGGAATGATACATCGCAAGCTCGGCGTCCTTGATGATCTCGTCGGTGAGCTGTGTCTGCGGATCGCTGAGCGCGAGGCCGATCGATGCGGTCAGGAAGATCTCGCGCTCGTTGAACGCGATCGGCGCGCGGATGGTCTTGCGGATGGTTTCGGCGAAGGCGGTGATGCGGGCGGGGTCCTGTTCGGAGAGCAGGATCAGGCCGAACTGATCGCCTGCGAGACGGGCGAGCGTATCCTGCGGCTTCAGGATGCGGGTGAGGCGTCGCGCCAGCGTCAGCAGGATCGAGTCGCCGACTGCGATGCCGACCGAGTCGTTCACCTGCTTGAAGCGGTCGAGGTCGATCACCATCACCGTCGGGCGCAGGCTGGGGGTCGTCTTGGCGAATGTGGCGACTGCGTTGAGGCGATCGATGAACAGCTTGCGGTTCGGCAGGCTGGTCAGGTTGTCGTGCACGGAGTCGTGCAGCATCCGCTCCTCGGCGTTACGCACGTCGGTGACGTCGGTGAGCGTGCCGACGACGCGCGCGACTTCGCCGTCGGAGCCGACTACCGGACGCGCCTTCAGCGCGAACCACATGAAGTGGCCGTCCGGCGTGCGCAGGCGGAAGTCCTGCACGAGGCGGCCACGGCGCTGGTCGAGCACGCTGTCGAGCGCGGCACGGAAGCGATCCTGATCGAGCGGATGCAGGATTTCGAGCCACGTTGCGGCCGGGCCTTCGAGCGTGCCGCGCTTCAGCCCGAGCAGACTTTCCGTCTCGGGGCTGGTGAACACCTTGTCGGCGGAGACGTCCCAGTCCCAGATCAGATCGCCGGAGCCCGTCAGCGCCAGCGCGCGCCGCTCGACGTCGGAGACGATGCCCTGTGTCGCGCCGCCGCCAGCGAATGCATGCTGCATGACCGTAAAGCCGATCAGCATGACGATCAGCACGAGGCCGCCGAGCAGCGCCGGCCCGACGATATCGTTGGTGACCGAGCCCGCAACCGTCATGCCGGCGGCGATCACCCACACCAGCAGCAGGAACCAGGTCGGGATCAGCAGCACCGCGCGGTCGAAGCCGTGCGTCGAGAGGTAGACGATCAGCGCGAAGCCGAACACCGCGATCAGCGCCAGCGACATGCGCGCGATGCCGGAGGCCACGGCCGGATCGACCAGCGCCAGCGCGACCAGCGAGCCGAGAAAGATCAGCCAGCCCATGGTGATGTGCGAGTAGCGCACGTGCCAGCGCGAGAGGTTGAGGTAGGCGAACAGGAACACCAGCAGTGTGGCGGCAAGGATCGCTTCACCCGACGCGCGCCAGACGCGCTCGGCGCCCGACGACATGTCGAGTACCTTGCCCCAGAAGCCGAAGTCGACGCCGATATAGACCAGCACGGACCACGCGAGCGCCGCGGCGGCCGGGAACATGATGCTGCCCTTCACCACGAACAGGATCGTCAGCACCAGCGCGAGCAAGCCTGAGATGCCGATGACGATGCCGTGGTAGAGCGTGAACGAGTTGACCTTGTCCTTGTAGGCCTCCGGCTCCCACAAATAGAGCTGCGGCAGCTTGTCGGTGCGCAGTTCGACGACAAAAGTAATGACGGCGCCGGGGTCGAGCGTGACGCGGAAGACGTCGGCGGTGGCGCTGTCCTGTCGCTCGGGGCGATCGCCGGTCGAGGGGGTGATGGTTGAGATGCGCGAAAGACCGAGATCGGGCCACAGCAGTCCGGACGAGACGATGCGGTAGTGCGGCGCGACGATCAGGCGGTCGAGCTGGTCGTCGGTGTTGTTGGCGAGCGCGAATACCACCCAGTTGAGGCCGCCTTCGCGCGCCCGCACTTCGATGCGGCGGACGATGCCATCGGTGCCGGGAGCGGTCGAAACCTGGATGCGGTCGGTATCGCTGCGCTGGAATTCGAGAATGCCGGTGAGGTCGATCGCGGGCGCATCGCTACGGACGCTGACGGCATCGACTGCCTGCGCGGGGCGCGAAGCAGCAACAGCCATCAGGCTCAGCGCGACCAGCGCGAAGCACCTCATCCACCGCAATTGACCAATCTCCGCGCACCGCAGTTCCGGCCCTGCCCGGGACCCGGCTCAACTGCGGATAAATGCCACAAAATGTAAGGGAAATCAAAGCGGTTAGCTTGGTTTCCCACCCCCGTTCAGGAGGCTACAAGCAGCACAATCTTGCCAACATGATGGCTCGTTTCCATGCGGGCGTGGGCCTCGGAGGCTTTCTCGAGCGGGAATTTGCTGTCGATCAAGGGCTTTACCTTGCCGGCGCTGAGCAGGGGCAGGACTTTGGCCTCGATTGCGGCGACCATGTCCCCCTTGTCGGCATTGGAGCGCGGGCGCAGCGTCGAGCCGGTGTGATGCAGCCGCTTCATCATCACCTTGCGGAAATCGACGTTGGCCTTGGGCCCGTTCAGGAATGCGATCTGCACGATACGGCCCTCAACGGCGGCCACATCGTAGTTCTTCTCGATATAGTCGCCGCCGACCATGTCGAGGATCACGTCGGCGCCCTTGCCGCCGGTTGCAGCCATCGTTTCCTTCACCCAGTCTTCGGTCTTGTAATTGATCGCCTTGTCGGCGCCGAGCTTGAGGCAGGCATCGATTTTGTCCTGCGAGCCGACGGTCGTGATCACCTTCGCGCCGAACGCCTTGCCGAGCTGGATCGCCATCGTGCCGATGCCGGATGAGCCGCCGTGAATGAGCAGCGTCTCGCCGCTCTTCAACTGGCCGCGCTCGAACACGTTGTGCCACACCGTCATCAGCGTTTCCGGAATGGCGCCGGCCTCGATCATCGAGAAGCCTTGCGGAATCGGCATCGGATGCGTTTCGTGCGCGACGCAATATTCAGCGTAGCCGCCGCCCGCGGTGAGCGTCATCACCTTGTCGCCGATCTTGAGGCGCTTCGCATCTGCGCCCATCGCGACGACTTCGCCGGCGATCTCGAGGCCGGGCAGATCGCTCGCGCCCGGAGGCACCGGATATTGCCCGAGCCGCTGGAGCACGTCGGGACGATTGACGCCCGCGACCTCCACCTTGATCAGCACCTCATTCGGCCCGGGCACCGGCACCGGCCGCTCGATTGGAACCAGCACTTCGGGGCCGCCAGGTTTGGAAATGCCGACGGCTTTCATTTGCTGAGGCAGCTTGGTCATGGTGCGTCTCTTGCGTTGTTCGAACGGTGATCGGCTTTGAAGGGCTGGCAGGTGTGTAGTCTATTTTCCGGTCGAGTGGGAAGCGGATCGCCGCTAAAACCGGCTGTACCGATTGATGGCGGGGATGCAAATGGCAAGCGATGACGATGACAGGCCGCGGCGAAAGGTGACCCACGAGATCGGTCAGGATCTCTCCGAATTGTCGGTTGAGGAGATCGGCGAACGCATTCTGCTGCTCAGCGGCGAGATCGAGCGGCTACGCATGGCGGAGACGAAGAAGCGGGCGACGCGCGACGCGGCCAGCAATTTCTTCAAATCGTGAATGAACAGGTGCAGAACGGTTTCCAGATGCCGTCAAATGCAAACAAGTGCTGAACGGAACCGTTCATTTACGATCAATTAAGCCTTCTCGATTATGACTTGAGTGTCCAACGTTTGGACACCGAGTGGCTCCTGTCACTCTGTTTGACGCCTCCCTGTTATAAACTTTCAAAGCCGCCGGAAACGGCGGCTCTTTTTTTGCCTTTTTGCGTTTATTTGCAGTCAGCGTCGGATTTTCGTCATTCGCCGACGACCACAACATCCCGCTGGAAACCATATCGCGGCTTTGCCGGCCGCTCCGGCTGGACTCTCGGCCGCACTCGCGCAATGATTTGTTCATCATATTGAGTAGCGTGAGGCGTTAACCATGTCTGATCAATCGCGTGGCGAGATCGGCCTTGTTCAGTTCAGCGAACGGCTAACCGGCTCGGCGGCGTTCGGAACGTTATTCCGGGAAGGCATGGACCTTGTCGAGGAAACCGCCGCCTATCTCGACGGCGCGGGCCGCAAGGAAGCCAAGGCGCTCGATCGCAGCGTCAGTCTCACCTACGCGACCGAAAGCATGCGTCTCACCACGCGCCTGATGCAGCTCGCATCGTGGCTGCTGTTGCATCGCGCCGTTCGTGAAGGCGAGATGACACTCGTTCAGGCCAACCGCGAAAAGACCAAGGTGAAGCTCACGGCAGCCGATCCCGGTCCGGCCGATCTGATCGAGAAACTTCCCGTGCAGCTTCAGGAACTGATTGCGCGCTCGATGACGCTCCAGGCCAAGGTGCGTCGCCTCGACGCCACCATGCATGCAGCGGCGCCGGCGCAGCCCTCGATCGGCAATCCGCTGGTACCGCAGCTCAACCGTCTCAAGGCGGCGTTCGAGCGGCAAGGATAGTTCTGGCCCGGACACCGCGCTGCGCTTCGTTCGGGTAATCCAAACAAAAACGCCCCGCTTGAAGCGGGGCGTTTTGCATGGAAACGCGATTGCGGATCAATCCTTCTTGAGGAAGCCCGAGAACTTTTTCTGGAAACGCGAGACGCGGCCGCCGCGATCGAGGATCTGCTGGGTGCCGCCGGTCCAGGCCGGGTGCGACTTCGAGTCGATGTCGAGGTTCAGGGTGTCGCCTTCCTTGCCCCAGGTGGAGCGGGTCAGGTACTCGGTGCCGTCGGTCATGACGACCTTAATCGTATGATAATTCGGGTGAATTTCAGGCTTCATGACAACACCTTGAGGCCGGCTCGCGCCGCGAAAACCGCCAAATTGGGGGAATTTGGCCGGTCTATAACGCAGGGCCGCCCGGGATACAAGATGTTACGGCAATCTCGGGGCATCGACGATTGCCAGCGCCCGGCCCGCGCCATATGGGATGCGGGCGCAGAGCTGAAGGATGACGATGACCCGCTTGGAACGGCTGGACGGAGAGGGGCGGGGAACGAGCCCCGTGCCGCCGCATGAGACGCCAGCGCTGGTCGGGCTCGCGGCCGGCGACCGCGCGCTCGACGACCAGCGCTCCGGCCGCAAGCGCCTGCGGCCGCTGCTCGGCCTCCTGCCATATCTTCTGAACTATCGCGGCCGTGCATTGCTGGCGCTGGTGGCGCTGGTCGTCGCCGCGGTGACGACGCTGGTCGTGCCGGTCGCCGTGCGGCGGATGATCGACCTCGGCTTCAGCCCCGAAGGCATCGCGCTGGTGAACAGCTATTTCAGCGTGATGCTTGCAGTCGTCGCCGTGCTCGCCGGAGCGAGCGCATTGCGTTACTACCTCGTGATGACGATCGGCGAGCGTATCGTCGCCGATCTGCGCCGCGACGTGTTCGCGCATCTCACGACCCTGTCGCCGTCGTTCTTCGATGCGGCACGCAGCGGCGAACTGGTGTCGCGGCTCACTGCCGACACCACGCAGATCAAGTCGGCGGCCGGTGCGTCGGTCTCGGTGGCGCTGCGCAACTTCGTGCTGTTCGTCGGCGCCACGGTGATGATGGTGGTGACGAGCCCGCGGCTCTCCGGTTTCGTGCTGGTTGCGATTCCGCTGATCGTGCTGCCGCTGATCGCTTTCGGCCGCTGGGTGCGGCGGCTGGCGCGCGGTGCGCAGGACACGCTCGCCGATGCATCGGCCTATGCATCAGAACTGATCGGCGCGATGCGCAGCGTGCAGGCATTCACCAACGAGCGATTGGCGAGTGCGCGTTACGGCAACGAGGTTGAGCGCGCGTATGACGCCGCGCAGGGCTCGATCCGTGCGCGCGGCATCCTGACGGCCGTCATCATCTTCATCGTGTTCGCGAGCGTGGTCGGCATTCTCTGGATCGGCTCCTACGACGTGCTGACCGGCCAGATGTCGGCGGGCCGTCTCGGCCAGTTCATTCTCTATGCGGTGTTTGCCGCCGCCGCGCTCGGCCAGCTCAGCGAAGTGTGGGGCGAACTCTCGGCGGCCTCCGGCGCGGCCGAGCGGCTGTTCGAAATCCTGCATGTGAAGCCGGACATTGCCGCGCCCGCGTCGCCGCGCCCGCTGCCGCAGCCGCCGCGCGGCGATGTTGAACTGCGCGACGTGCGCTTCGCCTATCCGGCGCGGCCGCAAACGGCGGCAATCGACGGCGTGTCGTTTTCCGTGAAGGCGGGCGAGAAGGTCGCGATCGTCGGCCCCTCCGGCGCCGGCAAGAGCACGCTCTTTCACCTGCTCCTGCGTTACTACGATCCGGCAAGCGGCGTCATTGCCGTCGATGGCGTGCCGGTGCGTGAGGCCGATCCGCGTGAGGTGCGTGCGCGCATCGCGCTGGTGCCGCAGGATTCGGTGGTGTTCGCGGCGAGTGCGCGCGAAAACATCCGCTTCGGCCGTCCCGATGCATCCGATGCCGAAGTCGAGAAGGCGGCGCAGCTTGCGCATGCGACCGAATTCGTCACGCGGTTGCCGCAGGGCTTCGACACGCAGCTCGGTGAGCGCGGCGTGACGCTCTCCGGCGGCCAGCGCCAGCGCATTGCGATTGCCCGAGCGATCCTGCGCGACGCGCCGCTGCTGCTGCTGGACGAGGCGACGTCATCGCTCGATGCAGAAAGCGAAACGCTGGTGCAGACGGCGCTGGAAGAGCTGATGCGTCACCGCACCACGCTCGTCATCGCACACCGGCTTGCCACCGTTCTGTCCTGCGACCGCATCCTGGTGATGGAGCAGGGCAGGATCGTCGAGGAAGGCACGCATGCATCGCTCGTCGCCGCGAATGGCCTCTACGCGCGGCTGGCGAAACTGCAGTTCCACGCCTGAGCGGCGATCCACCGTCAATCGGCGAGAAACGAGTCCACGAGCGCGCGATCGCCGTCATAGACCCAGCATTCGTGCAGCTTGCCGTCCTTGATCGTGTAGACCAGCACGCGCTCAAGCTCGGCCTTTCGTCCGTCGCGGTCGAAGGATTCCCGCGCGATGACTGTCGCGCGCTCCGGTCCGGCCATCACATCAATAATGCCGAGCAGCTTGCGGCCGGTCCGCTGGCTGAATTTCGCAAGGGCCGTCAGTGCGGCCGCCTTGCCCACATGATCGCCCGTAAACGGGTTGTTGCCGAAATAATGCAGCGTGAACTCGTCGTGATAGCAGGCGGCGAGAGCGGCGCGGTCGCCTGCAAGCCATGCGGCGGCATAACGTTCGGCGACGGCGAGGTTGGTGGCTTGCCGGTTTGATGCTTCGGGATTCATGGTCGCTGTCCTCTCACAACCGGCCTCATGCTGGTGGCGACCAGCACTACGGCAATCGGATGCGCGAAATTGTCAGCAGATTTGAGGTGATGAGAGCGCTGCATGTTGTGATGGAAACGAGACGCCAATTCTCCCTCCCCCTGAAAGGGGGAGGGTTGGGGTGGGGGTCTTATGAAGACAACGTCGGAGTCCGACAAAGACAACGACCCCCTCCCGCCACGCCTTCGCTCGTTGAGCGCCGGCGGGCGACCTCCCCTTTCAGGGGGAGGTAAGCGCACCCGATTCCAAGTAAAATTGAAATGCTCTACCGCTCGGTCAGCTTCAGCTCGATGCGGCGGTTGCGCCGGTAGGCGTCTTCGCTGGTTGCCGGATCGAGCGGCTGGAATTCGGCGAAACCGGCCGCGACGAGGCGCTGTGGTGAGACGCCGAGCGAAACGAGATACTGCACGACCGAAATCGCGCGTGCCGATGACAGCTCCCAGTTCGACTTGAACTGCGGGCTGTTGATCGGCCGCACGTCGGTGTGGCCATCGACGCGCAGCACCCAGGCGATCTCATTCGGGATTTTCTTGTCGAGTTCGGTCAGCGCGGCGGCGAGCTTGTCGAGCTCGGCGCGGCCTTCCGGCAGAAGATCGGCCTTGCCGGTATCGAAGAAGACTTCCGACTGGAAGACGAAGCGGTCGCCGACGACGCGGATGTCCGGCCGATTGCCGAGGATCGCGCGCAGGCGGCCGAAGAATTCCGAGCGATAGCGCGACAGCTCCTGCACGCGCTGGGCCAGCGCAACGTTCAGCCGCGAGCCGAGGTCGGCAATGCGGGTCTGCGATTCCTTGTCGCGTTTTTCGGACGCATCGAGCGCTTCCTCCAGCGCCGCCAGTTGCCGGCGCAGCGCGCTGATCTGCTGGTTCAGCACCTCGATCTGCGCGAGCGAGCGTGCGGAGAGCTGCTTCTCCGAATCCAGCGCCTTGCCGAGTTCATTAATGCGTCCCGTTTCGCTGCCGCCCGCCGCCGCGGCGATGCCGTCATAGAGCGCCTTGGCGCGATCGCGCTCGGTCTCGGCGGCGGCAAGGCCCGCGCGCAGCTGCGCGACCTGATCGTCGAGGTTCAGCTTGCCGAGCTTCTCCAGCGACAGCAGATCGTTGAGCTGGGCAATCTGCGCGTTCAGCCGCTCCAGCGCCTTGTCTTTTCCGGAGACTTCCTGCGTCAGGAAGAACTGCACGACACCGAAAATCGACAGCAGAAACACGATGGCGAGGATCAGCGTCGACAGCGCGTCGACGAATCCGGGCCAGTAGTCGAAACCACGATCGCTGCGCCGTCCGCGGGCGAGGGGCATGTCCAGGTCTCCTAAATCCTCATGGTGAGGAGCGCATCGGCGCGTCTCGAACCATGAGGCCCATGAACGGTGGCCTCATCCTTCGAGACGCGATCCGAGTGGATCGCTCCTCAGGATGAGGGCGCGGGCTCAGCTTTTCTCCGGCTGCTTCGCCAGCCGCTCGAGCAGCTTCTTGATCTCGCGACCCTGTTCGCCCTGACCGTCAGCCCATTCGCGGATCATCTGCTGCTCGCTGCGCATGTGCTGGACGAGGCCCTGAATGGCTTCAGCGAGGCTTGCCATGGCCGTACTTGTCGCGGTGTTCGAACCCATCTGTTCGACGGTCGTTCGTAGCTTCTCCAGCGCCGTCCGCATTTCGGCCGAGTTGCCGCCGGCGACGGCGAGGCCACCCGCATCGCCCGTGTATTCGCGCACGGTCGAGGCGAGCCAGTCTTCGAGATCCGTATAGAAACGGTTCTGCGCGCCGCTCGATTGCAGGTCGAGGAAGCCGAGCACCAGCGATCCGGCGAGGCCGAACAGCGATGACGAAAACGAGATGCCCATGCCGGCGAGCGGTGCGGCGAGGCCGTCCTTCAGCGTTTCCAGCACCGATCCGGCATCGCCGCCGACCTTCAGTCCCTCGATGACCTTGCCGACCGAGCCGACCGTTTCGATCAGGCCCCAGAAGGTGCCGAGCAGGCCGAGGAAAACAAGCAGCCCGGTCATGTAGCGCGAGATGTCGCGCGCCTCGTCGAGGCGGGTGGCGATCGAATCGAGCAGGTGCCGCATGGTCTGCTGCGAGATCGACATGCGGCCGACGCGGTCGCCGAGGATCGCAGCCATCGGCGCGAGCAGGGTCGGACGGCGGTCCACCGACAGCCCCGGGTCGGCGATGCGGAAGCTGTTGACCCAGCGCACCTCGGGATAGAGGCGGATCACCTGCCGGAAGGCGAGGAGGATGCCGATCGCAAGCACCGCAATGATGAGCGCGTTGAGCCCCGGATTGGCGAGGAAGGCAGCGAGGACCTGCTTGTAGAGGACGGTGACGATCAATCCGCACAGGATCAGGAACACCAGCATCCGCACCAGAAAGATGCGGGGTGAGGAGAGCTTCGTCAGCTCCAGCTCCATCGCCGATCGCGGGGAAGGTTGTGAGGATGCGGTCTGCGCCATCTACGATTGCCGTCTCGTTCGCGGATTGGACTTGGGTGTCACGGATCGGGTCACACTATGGCACAGAGGCCGCTGGAAAAAAGACGAATGGCAGCGGCCGGAGTCATGCTGTGGGAACCTTTGCCGGAGCTCGACAGTATCCTGAAACCACATTGGAACCTGATCGTAGCTGGAAACGCGCATTCGCGCCGCAAGCCATTGATCCCGTTCATTCTATGAGCTGTCCATGCTGACGCAACTTTTTGTCGCACTCATCGCCATCGCGATCTCGCTGGCCATTCTGATGGCGGGCGCCTGGGTGGTGCAGCAGCGCACCGGCAACTCCGGATGGGTCGATACGATCTGGACCTTTTCGCTCGGCGTCGTCGGAGCCGGAAGCGCATTGTGGCCGATCGCGGGCGCAGCGCCGAATGCGCGGCAATGGCTCGTCGCGGCGCTGGTTCTGATCTGGTCGATCCGGCTCGGCTCGCACATCGCCATCCGCTCTGCCGGCATCCATGACGATCCGCGCTACGCCGAATACACGCGCCAGTGGGGTGCGGACGCGCCGCGGAAGATGTTCATCTTTTTGCAGAACCAGGCGCTCGGCACCGTGCCGCTGGTGTTCTCGATCTTCATTGCCGCGCGCTATCCATCCGAGGCGCTGCGCGTGCAGGACTATCTCGGCGTGCTGATCCTGCTGACCGGCATCGTCGGCGAGGCGGTGGCGGATGCGCAGTTGAAACGCTTCCGCACCGATCCCGCCAACAAGGGCAAGGTCTGCGACGTGGGCTTGTGGAGGCTGTCGCGCCATCCGAACTACTTCTTCGAATGGTTCGGCTGGCTCGCCTATCCGGTGATTGCGATCTCGCCGGACTATCCGTGGGGATTGGCCGCGTTGCTGGCGCCGCTCTTCATGTACTGGATTCTCGTTTACGTCACCGGCATCCCGCCGCTGGAAGAGCAGATGCAGCGCTCGCGCGGCGATGCGTATCGCGCGTATCAATCGCGGACGAGCAAGTTCTTTCCGTTGCCGCCGAAAGTCGAGGCCGCCGCATGAGCATGTTGTCGTCCATCATCGGGACCGCCGAGCGTATCCCGCTTCCCGATGCGCTGATCCGCACCAGCATTTCCGCGCTCTGCGCCCGCACCGCGACGCGCATGGCGGCGGCCAATGCGGAGAGCGATGCGCGTTTCGCCCGTGAAATGGCGAAGCGCGCGATTGCCGAAGAGACCGCCGCCGCGAACGATCAGCACTACGAGGTGCCCGCCGCTTTCTTCGCCCGGGTGCTCGGGCCGAACCGCAAATACTCGAGCTGCTTCTACAAGAACGATGCCTCGACCCTGCAGGAGGCGGAAGAGGAGGCGCTGCGCCAGACCGTGGAGCATGCCGATCTGCAAGACGGTCAGGCGATCCTCGAACTCGGATGCGGCTGGGGCTCGCTGTCGCTGTGGATGGCGCGGCAGTTCCCGAACGCATCGATCATCGCGGTGTCCAATTCGAACTCGCAGCGCGAATACATCGCGGCGACGGCGGCCGCGCGCGGTTTGACCAATCTGAAGATCGTCACCTGCGACATGAACGTGTTCGATCCCGGCACGCAGTTCGATCGCGTCGTCTCGGTCGAGATGTTCGAGCACATGATGAACTGGCGCGCGCTGCTGTCCCGCGTGCGGACATGGCTGAAGCCGGACGGCCGGCTGTTCATGCACATCTTCACCCATCGCACGGGCGCCTATCTGTTCGACCGCGCCAACCGCGAAGACTGGATCGCGCAGCACTTCTTCACCGGCGGCGTGATGCCGAGCCATCATCTGGTGCGGCAGTATTCGGATTTGTTCGCGGTCGAGAAGGAGTGGCGCTGGAGCGGCGCGCATTACGAGCGGACGGCAAACGACTGGCTCGCCAACTTCGACCGTCATGCGTCCGAGATCGAGCCGATCTTGCAGCCGGTCTACGGCCGCGACACGCGGCTCTGGATGCGGCGCTGGCGCTGGTTCTTTCTCGCGACCGCCGGGCTGTTCGGTCATGCAGGCGGCGACGAGTGGGGCGTCAGTCACTACCGGCTGAAGAGGGCGTAGTATCTCCGCCGCATCAGTCCTTGCGGCGGCCGAACGGCAGCACGTGCAGGCCGAGCCGCGTCTTGGCGACGTAGACCAGAAGCACGGTGAGGAACACCAGCGCGCCGGAGAGCGCGGCGGCCGCACCATATCCGCCGTAGGCCGGGATCAGGTAGAGGCAGAGCACCAGATTGACCAGGAATGCCATGCCGTAAGCGGTGGCGCAGGCGTTCTGATGGCCGAGCATGTTGAGCAGCCGCTCGACCGGACCGACGGCGGCGCGGACGACGAGGCCGACGGCCATCACGAACATCATGCCGTAGCCTTCGACGAACTGCGGGCCGAACAGCCAGAGCATCGGCTTGCCGAAGATCAGCAGCAGGATTGTCGCCGCCAGCGACGGCCAGAACGTCACCTTGATCGAATAGGCGACGTATTCCTCAAGCCGCTTCTTGTCGCCGGTCGCGTGGAATTCGCTGAAGCGATGCGCGGTGGAGGCGCCGATCGCGTAATGGATGAACGACACCAGCACCAGCGTCTTCGCCACGGCAAAGTAGATGCCGACTTCGTCCGACGGACGGAATTGCTGGAGCAGCAGCAGGTCGGTGTAGCTCAGCAGCAGAAAAGTGCCCTCGGTGACGACGATCGGCAGCGACGTCGCGAACCAGGACTTGCCTTCGTACCGGCGCGGGCCACCTGGCACGACCGACGCGAGACGCCGGTTCAGCGGGATCATCTGGCCGAACATCGCGATCCACACCGCGAAGGCGCTGGCGATCATCGCCGCGGTTGCGTCGAGCTTGAAGCCGGCGAGAAGGACCGCGCCGGTGAGTGCGATCAGAAGGCCCTGACGGATGATGAACGTCGGCATCAGGCCGAGCCGCATCCAGTCATAGGCCCGCGCCATCGAGTCCTGGATGTTGGCGACGATGAACGCCGGCAAGGTGAAGCAGACGAGATAGAACGGCATCACCATCGCTGACGGGATATGCGGCGTCAGGAGATGGATGCCTGCGGCGATGATCGCGCAGATGATGCAGCAGCCGGCGAAGGCCATCCAGCGCGAACCGGCGATGAAGCCGCGCAGCCCGTCGAGATCGTTGCGGGCGCGATACTCCGGGATCATTTTCTGCGCGGCCGGCGACATGCCGAAGTCGAGCAGCGAGCCCAGCATCAGCACCCAGGTCCAGACATAGACGTAGATGCCGTAGTCGGATGCGCCCATCCAGCGCGCGAGCACGATCTGCGAGACGTAGGCGAGGCCGGCGCTGATGACGCGGATGAGGAAGACGGTGGTGGCGGCGCGGTTGGTCACCGACGCTTCGCTGGTGCCATGGGTGAAGTCGCGCACGCGCGCCGTCACCTTCTGCATCAGCGTGATGGTTGTTCCGGTTTCCGCCACGGACACGTTCGATTCCTGCTTCACCTGCCAAGACGACGGGATTTAGCAAGATTTCGTTAACATTCGGTTGGGCGAAGCCGGTTCGGCGTGCTCAGAAATACCTTTTATCGGCAATGGCTTACCGGCGTCGGTCTAGTCGGCATCGGCCTTGAATCTGGCCAGTCCCTTCATCACGAACGGCGCGATCAGCGCCACGCCCGCGATAGTGAGCAGGATCAGCGACGTCCAGCTCTGCACGAGGACGAGCGGATCGCCGAGGCTGATGGCGAGCGCGCGGCGCAGCTGAGCCTCCGCGAGCGGCCCGAGGATCAGACCGATGACCACCGGCGCGATCGGAAAATCGAACCGGCGCATCAGATAGCCCATCACGCCGAAGACCGTCAGCATCGACAGTTCGACGACCGACGGTTTGGCGGCGATGGTACCCATGGTGGCGAACACGAGAATGCCGGCGTAGAGCCACGGCTGCGGTATCGCGAGCAATCGCACCCACAATCCGACCAGCGGCAGGTTCAGCACCAGCAACATCGCGTTGGCGATGAAGAGCGAAGCGATCAGGCCCCACACGAGTTCGGGCCGCTCGGCAAACAGCAGGGGCCCGGGGTTGAGCCCGTATTGCTGGAAGCCCGCGAGCATCATCGCGGCGGTGGCCGACGTCGGAAGCCCGAGCGTGAGCAGCGGCACCAGCGTGCCGGCGGCGGATGCATTGTTCGCCGCCTCAGGCCCGGCGACGCCTTCGATCGCGCCCGTGCCGAATTCCTCCGGATGCGACGTCAGGCGCTTCTCGGTCGAGTAGGAAAGGAAGGTCGGAATCTCCGCGCCGCCCGCGGGCAATGCGCCGATCGGGAAGCCGAACAGCGTGCCGCGCAGCCACGGCTTCCACGAGCGCTTCCAGTCTTCACGGGTCATCCAGAGCGAACCGCGCACCGGCTCAAGCGTCTCCGCGCTATGGCGGCGGCGTGAGGCGACGTAAAGCGCTTCGCCGATCGCGAACAGGCCGACCGCAAGCGTCGTGACCTCGACGCCGTCGAGCAGTTCGGGAATGCCGAACGCCAGGCGCGGCTGGCCGGTGAGCTTGTCGATGCCGACGAGGCCGAGCGTCAAGCCGATGAAGAGGCTGGTCAGTCCGCGAATGGGGGAATCGCCGAACGTCGCGGAGACGGTGACAAACGCTACGCACATCAGCGCGAAGTAGTCTTCCGGGCCGAACTTCACCGCGAGGTCGACGAGCCACGGCGCGAGGAATGCGAGGCCGAGTGTCGCCAGCGTTCCCGCGACGAACGATCCGATGGCGGCGGTTGCGAGCGCAGGTCCACCACGGCCGGCCTTGGCCATCTTGTTGCCTTCGAGTGCGGTCGCCATCGAGGCGCTTTCGCCGGGTGTGTTGATCAGGATCGCGGTGGTCGAACCGCCATACATGCCGCCGTAGTAGATGCCGGCGAACATGATCAGCGAGCCGCCGGGGTCGAGCTTGTAGGTGACGGGCAGAAGCAGCGCGACCGTGAGCGCCGGCCCGATGCCGGGCAGTACACCGACGGCGGTGCCGAGCAGCACGCCGATCAGCGCGAACAGCAGGTTCATCGGCTGAAGCGCAACAACGAGGCCGTTGGCAAGCGCTGCGAAGGTATCCATCACAGCAGCCTTTCCAGCGGACCGGCGGGGAGGCTCAATGTCAGCAGCTTGTCGAAGGCGAGATAGATCAGTGTGGTCAGCACCAGCGCGATGATCGTGTCAGTGACGACGGCGCGGCGGCCAAATGCGGCCGATGTCGCCACGAAGAGCACCGAGGCCGCAGGAATGAATCCGCCGCCGAGGCCGATGATCGCGATCAGCGCGGCCATGCCGCCGAGGATCAGCCACACGGCAACAGGATCAGCGCTTTCGCGTGGTGGCAGGTTGCCGCGAAGCGCGTCGATGAAGTTGGCGATGGCGAGAATGCCGAGACCGATGGCGACGACGACCGGGGTTGCTTCCGGTCCCATGCCGTAGGTGACGACGGCGTTGATTCGATTTGCATCCCATACGAGGAGGATGGCGGTCAGCGCCAGCAGGCCGGCAATGATAAAGCCGGCGCGATCCGGCCTGGCGCGGCCTTGCGGCACGTCGCTCATGATTTGAGGAGGCCGATCGATTTCAGCACCGCGCCGACGCGCTCGTTCTCGCTCTTGAGGAATTTGTCGAAGTCGTCGCCGCCAAGGAAGGCACTGTCCCAGCCTTTCTGTTTGAGGGCGTCCTGCCAGGCTTGCGACTTCACCATCTTCTCGACAGTGGCAACCAGCGCCTTGCGCTGATCGTCGGTGATGCCGGGAGGCGCGACGACCGAGCGCCAGTTGGCGAGCACGAGATCGATGCCCTGTTCCTTGAAGGTCGGAATATCGACGCCGGGAATGCGTTGTGCCGAGCTGACGCCGATCGCGCGCAGCCGCCCCGATTTGATCTGTCCGTCGTATTCGCTGAGGCCGGAAATGCCGGCGGTGACCTTGGCGCCGAGGATCGCAGCCAGCGATTCTCCGCCGCCTGAGAACGGGATGTAGTTGACCTTGCTGGCGTCAGCGCCGACAGCGCCGGCGAACAATCCCGCCATGATGTGATCGACGCCGCCCGCCGAGCCGCCGGCGAAGCGGACCTTGGCGATATCGGCCTTCACCGCTTCGGCGAGATCCTTCGCATCCTTGATCGGCGAATTCGCCGGCACGACGATGACCTGTACCTCTTCGGTGAGCCGCGCGATCGGCGTCGTCTGTGCGAGCGTCACGGGTGACTTGTTCATGATCAGCGCGCCGACCATGACGAAGCCGTTGACCATCATCTGGTTGGCGTCGCCCCTGGCGCCGTTGACGAACTGCGCAATGCCGACGCTGCCGCCGGCGCCCGCGACATTGGTCACCTGGACGCTGCGGGCGATGCTGGATGCGGTGAGCGCCTGTTGCATGGCGCGGGCGGTCTGATCCCAGCCGCCGCCGGGCGCGGCCGGCGCCATCAGCTTCAGCTCAAGCTGCTGGGCGGACAGGGAGGCCGGTGTGGTCGTGAGGACGATGGCAGCGAGCGCAGCGAACAGCAGCGGTGACAGACGGATCATGGCGTCCTCCGGCAGGATCTCGTTATCGCGACTCTTTGGGTATGACCTTGGTCCGAAAACCGGTTCCCATCCCGGATCGAGTCCGGGACATGCTTTTCGGGGTCATGCCGATGCCGCGACAATTTGACCCATCTCAGCCGGAAAAACCGCCGCTGTCCAGAAAAGCCTGTTCGTCGGCCGTGGTCTCGCGGCCGAGAATTTTGTTGCGGTGGGGAAAGCGTCCAAAGCGGCGGACGATGTCGGCGTGATCTTCGGCGAAGCCGAGGTTGAAGGTATTGCCGGCGGCCTTGAACAGTTCGACGCAGCGCTCCTGGTGCTTCAGCTCTTCGGAGTGCATGAACGGCATGTAGACGAACTGTTGCAGCTCGTTGGCGACGCGCTTGTCGACACCCTTGCTCAGGGCGCGTTCCGCGGCCTTGAGGGCGAGGTCATCCGTCGCGTAGGTGCGCGGATCGTTGCGGAACATGTTGCGGGGGAACTGATCGAGCACAATGATCAACGCCAGCGCGCCGTCGTCGGTCGTCTCCCATGACGCCAGTTCGCCGCGCGAGGCCGCTTCCCATGTCGGCATGAAGCGCGATGTGATCTCGGTGTCGAACGCTGCATCCTTTTTCCACCAGCGATCAGGGCCGGCCGCGCGCCAGAAGCCGATGACGTCGCCGGGCGTTGCGATTGGCATGATGTGCAGGGATTCCAAAATTCGTCATGCCCGGCCTTGTGCCGGGCATCCACGTCTTGGTTGCTCGATAGATGAAGACGTGGATGGCCGGGTCAAGCCCGGCCATGACGATGTTGTGATTGCGTGCGTTGCTTCGTAACGAAGAAGGCTACGCGGCTGCGGCCTTGTTCTGGCCTTCGTCGCGCAGCTCGCGCCGCAGGATCTTGCCGACCGGCGTCTTCGGCAGTTCGGTGCGGAATTCGACGATCTTCGGCACCTTGTAGCCGGTGAGTTCGGTGGCGCAGAACTTCAGCACGTCCTGCGCGGTGAGGTTCGGATCCTTCTTGACGACGAACGCCTTCACCGCTTCGCCGGACTTCGGATCGGGAACGCCGATCACCGCGCATTCGAGCACGCCCGGATGGCTGGCGATCACTTCCTCCACCTCGTTCGGGAACACGTTGAAGCCCGAGACCAGCACCATGTCCTTCTTGCGATCGACGATCTTGACGTATCCATCCGGTGCCATCACGCCGATATCGCCGGTTCGGAAGAAGCCGTCCGCCGTCATGACCTTGGCGGTTTCTTCCGGACGGTTCCAGTAACCGACCATGACCTGCGGACCCTTGGCGCAAATCTCGCCGGGCTGACCGAGCGGCACTTCCTTGCCGTCGTCGTCACGGATCGAGATCAGTGTGCTCGGCACCGGCACGCCGATCGAGCCGCTGTACTTGTCGGTATCAGCCGGGTTGCAGGTCAGCGTCGGCGAGGTTTCGGAAAGGCCGTAACCTTCCGACAGTGCGACGCCGGTGACCTGGAGCCACTTGTCGGCAACGGGCTTCTGCACCGCCATGCCGCCGCCGAAACAGCTCTTCAGCTTGGAGAAGTCGAGGTTCTTGAATTCCGGATGGTTGAGCAGCCCGTTGTAGAGCGTGTTCACCGCCGGGAAGCTGTTGACCTGATACTTCTTCAATTCCTTGACGAATCCGTCCATGTCACGCGGATTGGGGATCAGCAGGTTGGCGCCGCCCGCGCGCACCGCCAGCAGGAAACACGCCGTCAGCGCGAAGATGTGATAGAGCGGCAGCGCGCAGACGATCAGCAGCTGATCGACGATCGGCGGCTTCGACAGCGCCGGCTGCAGCCATGCGTCGTTCTGCAACACGTTCGACAGGATGTTGCGGTGGAGCAGCGTCGCGCCTTTGGATACGCCGGTGGTGCCGCCGGTGTATTGCAGGAACGCCACGTCATCGCGGCTGATCTGCGGCTTGGTGAATTTGAGGCTCTTACCCTTGGCGAGCGCGTCGTTGAAGGCGACGGCGCTCGGGATCGAGAATGCCGGCACCATCTTCTTCACGCGGCGGACGACGAAGTTGACGATCACGCCCTTGAAGCCGAGCAGGTCGCCCATGGTGCCCATGATGACGTGCTTGACGTTGGTCTTGGCGATCACCTTCTCCAGCGTCGAGGCGAAGTTCTCGAGGATGATGATGGCTTCGGCGCCGGAGTCCTTGAGCTGGTGCTCGAGCTCGCGCGGTGTGTAGAGCGGGTTGACGTTCACGACCGCGTAGCCGGCGCGCAGGATCGCCGAGGTGGCGACGGGATGCTGCAGCACGTTCGGCATCATGATCGCGACGCGCGATCCTTTCGGCATGCCGGTGCTTTGCAGGTAGGCGCCGAGCGCGGTCGACATGGCGTCGAGCTCACCATAGGTGATCGCCTTGTCCATGCAGTAGAACGCCTTGCGGTCGCGGAACTTGGTGAAGCTCTCCTCGAGCAGTTCGACGAGTGATGCGTATTGATTGGTATCGATGTCGGCAGGCACGCCCGCCGGATACTGCTTGAGCCAGATGCGCTCCATGATCATTTCCTCTCTGAACATCGCGCCCGCCTCTTGTTATTGCGGGTGTGCGGATGAGCCGATTATCGGAGGAGTTGCGGAACCTGGCAAGCTGCGGGCGGCGAAGCGCCGCGTGCCCTGACGTGTGTATGATGAATCCCGTCCGTGCGCCTGCATGCAAGGTATCGGAGCGAACTCATCATGCCGATATCGCATGGCGCAGCCCTGCCGATTTCGCATGGCGAAATCGGTCAGCCGGCGATAGGGCGCGGTTGGCGGCGGCGCTTACGAGCGCGGCGTTGACGCTGCGTTGCTCGCAGCAGGTTTCGGTTTCGGCTTCACTGCGGGTGCAGTTGCCGCAGGTTTTGTCCCGGCCTTGGGCTTCTCGCTCGCAGCGGCGGCTGGTTTGGCAGCGACCTTCGGCTTGTCGGCTGGCTTTGCTGCCGCGGCGGCGGGTTTGGCAGTTGCTGCCGGCCTTGCCGCGACGGCCGTTTCCGGCTTCGGCTTGGCAACGCGGCTCTTTTTCTTCCGCGCCTTCGGCGTCTGCCGGAGTTCTTCGGCGGCAACCGCTGCCACCAGCGCCGCGCCGGTCTTCTTCGGACCGGTGTAGACGACGATCGCTTGCACCGGACCTGGCGGCTGCAACAGCTGCGACGGCTTCACCGGCGTCACGCCGGCGGCGAACATCGAGACGAGATTATCGTTATTGCCGTTGCTCTCGGCGATCGCGTTGTCATCGTCGGATTCCGGCCCCGGACGCTTGCGCTTCGGTCCGCACATGTCGTCGCGCAGGTTCGGCGGTGCGGCATCGATCGGCACCAGCGCCTCGACATTGCCGAGCGACGGTTTCAGCCACGACAGGCCATTGCCGGAGAAGCCGCGTTCGAGAAGCTGCGCGGCTTTCACCGCGCGGATCGGTCCCGATTGCGCGCCGAGCACGACTGCGATCAGCCGCTTGCCGTCGCGCGTTGCCGAAGCAACGAGGTTGAATCCCGAAGCGCAGATAAAACCGGTCTTCATGCCGTCGGCGCCGGGGTAGCGGCCGATCAGGCTGTTGTAGTTGCGCATGACGCGGCGGCCGAACTTGATGGCCGGGGCGTTGAAGAACCGATCGTACTCCGGAATGTCGCGCATGATCGCGCGAGCCAGGATCGCAAGGTCGCGCGCCGAGGTCACCTGGCCGTCGGCCGGCAAGCCGTTCGGATTGACGTAATTCGTCTGAGTCATGCCGAGCCGCTGCGCGTTGCGGTTCATCTCGGCGGAGAAGTTGTCGATCGATCCGCTGACGCCCTCGGCCAGCACGGCGGCCATGTCGTTTGCCGATTTCACCATCGTCATCAGCAGCGCGTTCTCGACGGTGACCTGCGTCCCGGCCTTGAAGCCCATCTTCGACGGCGCCTGAGCTGCCGCCACCGGCGAGACTGTGAATACGCTGTCGAGCGAGAGCCGGCCCTCCTTCACCGCGCGCAGAGTCACATACGCGGTCATCAGCTTGGTGACGGACGCCTGGTACCAGGGGTAGGTCGCGTTCTCCGCGTGCAGCACCTTGCCGGTGTCCGCCTCGATCACCAGCATCGCCTCGGCGCTCGCGGGGCCGACGCGCCCGATGCTCAACAATCCAAGCGCGAGTGCAAAAGCGATGCGTTTCAGCGGCAACGGCCGATGGCGGGAAGGGGTCAATTGCACGATCCGGTTCCGGTCTGGTCTGGGACATGCCGTGCGGACCGGAGCCCGCCACGGCAGCGGAGATCGCGACAGTCCTCGAGACCGCCCGATCGCGAACAGGTGGCGACAAACTATACCGGCCTGCCACTTCGGAACAGCGGTTTCTCCGGGCATTTGCCTCTCCGGTGGACAGGTGTCGACCGTGGCATCCGCTCCAGTGACCCCGCTGAAAGCTCGGGGGTTATTCGGCGACGAAAGGGGCCAAATTTCGGCGGTTCCGGCGTTACGCACGCGAGGTCAGGTCGTCGGGGCCGCCTGCGGTGCCGTGATGCTCGCGCGAGCACTGTCCTGAATCATGAACTGGGCCTTTGCCAGATTGGCGAAATGGCCGCCGCGCGCCACCAGTTCGTCGAAAGTTCCGCTTTCGATGACGCGGCCGTTCTCGAACACGAGAATGCGCGTGGCGTTGCGGATGGTGGAGAGGCGATGCGCGATCACGAAGGTCGTGCGTCCTTTCATCACTTCGTCGAGGGCCGCGTTGACCTTGGCCTCCGTGACCGCGTCGAGCGCGCTCGTTGCCTCGTCCAGGATCAGGATCGGCGGGTTCTTCAGCAGCGCCCGCGCAATCGACAGACGCTGGCGCTCGCCGCCGGACAGCATGCGCCCGCGTTCGCCGGCATTGGTGTCGAACTTGTTGTCGCTGCGTTCGATGAATTCGAGCGCCTGCGCACGCCGCGCCGCCTCGCGCAGTTCGGCGTCGGTGGCGTCGGGCTTGCCGACCCTCAGGTTGTCGGCGAGCGAGCGGTTGAACAGCAGCGCCTCCTGAAACACCACGCCGATGTTGCGGCGCAAGGCCGTGAGCGTCATGCCGCGCACATCCATCCCGTCGATCTTGATGATGCCGGACTGCGGATCGAAGGCGCGATGCAGGAGCGCGATCGCGGTCGACTTGCCCGCGCCGGTGGCGCCGACCAATGCAATGGTCTGGCCGGGCAGGGCTGAGAAACTCAGATCCGCGACCGCCGGACGCTTGCCGTCATACGAGAATGAGACGTCGTTGAACTCGATGAGGCCCTGAAGGCGGCCCGGATCGATGGCGTCGGGCCGGTCGCGCACCGCCGGGACCGCGTCGAGCACGTCGAAGAATTCGCGCAGCCGTGGCGCTTCCATGAACACGCTGTTGACGAAGCTCACCACCTGTTCGAGGCGCTGGATGAGCATGGTCGCGAACGAGACGAACATCACGATCTCGCCGACGCTGGCCTGGCCCTGCGCATTGAGAAAGATGCCGACCGTGAAGATCGCCAGCACCGTGATCGTGGTCGAGGCCCGCGTCATCACGGTGACGAGCGCCCACCACGACAGAACCGGCATTTGCGCCGACAGCAGCTGGTTCGCCACGTTGCGCAGGCCCTGCACCTCGGCGTCGATCCGCACGAAACTCTGCACCAGCGCCACGTTGCCGAGCGCGTCGGACGCGCGGGATGCGAGATCGCTGTAGTGCTCCTCGACCTCGTTCTGCAGGCCGTAGGTCTTGCGCACCACGAGCGTCGTCAGCAGCGTGAACACCACGCACAGCACGAACAGCAGGATCGCCAGCCGCCAGTTGATGTAGAGCGCGAGCGGCAACAGCACCACCAGCGAGACGATCGAGGCGAAATGCTCACGGAAGAAGCCGAGCCAGATCCGCCACAGTGCGTCGGTGCCTTGCAGCATCACCTTCATCAGGCGCCCGGAGTGAACGCCGGTGTGGAAGGTCAGCGGCAGCTGCATGATGTGTTCGAAGTAGCCGGTGAGCACCGCCTGGCGCTGGCGATGAGCGAGGCGATCCGCATGCAGGGCAACGAAAGCGCTGCAGGCGATCGTGAACAGGCCGAAGCCGACCCATGCCCACAGCAGCGGCCAGGGCGATGCCGGCAGCAGGCCGGCAGCGGCCGTCGGGGTGTTCTTCGACAGCACGTCAATGATCCGGCCGAACAGCACCGGTTCGGCGAATTGCGCCGTGGCCAGCACCAGATTCGCGAACGCCAGCAGCCAGCCGAGCCGCGCTTCCTTGCCAAGCAGTTCGAGAACGCGGACGTAGAGGCGGATCAGTTGCATGCAGCCACTCGGCAGGACCAGCCGGCGCTGGGGACGGCCGGCCGGTGGATTTAATCAGGGATTGCGTTCGGAATACAGCCGCTCGTGATCAGTCGGGTATGCGGCTCGCTGGGGGAGGCAGGTAAGAAGCGTCGAACAGATCGGCGGCACTGAGTGTCTTCTTGAACTTGTGGTCCTCGGCGAGCTGCGCCAAGGCCCGTGCAAAGCGCTTGTCGTCGATGCCGCCGAAGCCGTTGCGCTTCACCTCGCTGGTGATGAGGTTGTCGCGCAGCACGAGCCGCAGCCGCTCGAATTCCAGATCGCGATTGCCGCCGTCGATCTGCGCCATCACGTCATCGGTCGCGCGGGCGGGATCCTGCGCCGTGAGCTTCAGCCCGGCGATCACCGCGCGCAGGAAGCCGCGGACGGCGTCCGGCTGGGCGGCAGCGAACTTCGGACTGACGATCAGCGCCGCGCCATAGGCCTCGCTGCCATAGTCGGACAGCCGGAAGACCGCGAGGTCGCTGTCCGGAATGCCACGGTCGCGCATGTTGAGCGGGGCGAGGTAGGAAAAGCCGGTGACCGCATCGACCTGCCCGGCGGAGAGCATTGGCTCGCGCACCGCGAGGCCGATCTTCTCGATCTTCACCTTGTCCGGTTTGATGCCGTTCAGCTTCGCGACCGCCGGCCAGAAGCGGATCGACAGATCGTTGTCAGGAACGCCGAGGATCTTTCCTTGAACGTCGGCGAGCGCGTTAACGCCACGGCTCTTGCGCGCGACCACCGCATAGGGCGCGCGATTGAACATGACGAAGACCGCCTTCACGGCGGAGCCATTGTCCGTATCGCGATGGCGCGCCAGCGCGTTGATGTCGGCAAGCGCAAAATCGGTCTCGCCGGCCGCGACGCGCGTAATCGCATCCTTGGTGCTTTTGGCGATGTCGGTGGTGACCGTCAGGCCCTCATCGCGGAAGAAGCCCTTCGCCGCCGCCAGCAGGAAGGGGGCGAGCGTCGCATCGACCGGACGGTCATAGGTCAGGCGGAGCGTCGTTGCCGCGCGGCTGTCGTTTGCCCCGAGCCCGGCGGCAATGGTCAGAACAGCAGCTAGTCCGAGTGCGAAGATACGCATATCGACAACGCCAAAACGAGTTTCCCGCAGTTGGACGTGCGGCTGTGGTGGTTTGATGACGCGCGCTCACAAGCGGCCGGAGCGTTCTGGTCGAAGATGAACGGATATAAATCCAAATGCCACGATTCCGCCACCGGTCATTCAGTTGCGGTTGGGCTTGGGGAACTTACATCTGTGCGGGTGGTTATCCCTGCGAGTGGCCGAGTCCGGCCCAAGGGGCGCCAGAGGGAGTTTGAACATGTTAATTCGCAAGGGACTGCTTTCGACATCCGGCCGCGCGGTGGCGCTGGCGACGGTTGCGGCGTTTGCGCTGACGGCGTTCGAAGTGCCGAAGGTGCAGGCGGCGGAAATCCGCACCGCGCCTGTCGCGAAGACCGCTGCCCTGCAGGACGATGTGACCGATTTCAGCGCGCGCCGCCGTCATTATCGCGGTGGGGGTGCGGCAGCGGGTCTCGCCGCCTTCGGCCTCATCGCCGGCACCATCGCCGCCGCTGCGGCGGCCAGCAACCATCGTGACCACTACTACTATCCGGCCCCCGGCTACGGCTATTATGGCGGCGGTCCGGTCTATTATGACGCGCCCGCCTATTATGCCCCGAGCTACGGCTATTATGGCGGCGGTTACTCCAACAGCCGCGCCTATCGTTACGAGTACGGTGGCAACTGATCGCCGATCGATTCCAGCTGAAAGGCCGCCGGGGGCAACCCCCGGCGGCCTTTGCCGTGAGTGAGAGTTAACGCGCATTTATGACAGCGGCATTTATGACGACGGCCTTGTGACAGCCAGTTGCTTTTCTGCCGCGCGTTAACGCCCCGAAGACGGGAGTGCGCTATTTTCAGTCATTATGAGTGATTCGCTCGAGCGACTTTACCGCGCCATTCTGGCGGCCAAAGACCTTGATCCGGCAATTTCCCGAACTGCGCGGCTGATGAAGCATGGCCCATCGAAGATGGCCAAGAAGCTTGCCGAGGAAGCCATCGAGGTCGTCATCGACGCGGTCAATGGCAAGCGCGACGCGGTGATCTCGGAGAGTGCCGACCTCCTTTACAATCTGTCGGTGCTGTGGGCATCGGCCGGGGTCCGCCCGGAAGACATCTGGGCCGAGATGGCGCGGCGCGAGCGTCTCCTCGGCATTGCCGAGAAGCTGCCCAAAACGCGGTCCAAGCCGCTGCCCAAGGCCACGGCTCCGATGCCGGAAGCCCCCCGTCCGCTGGGGCGGCGTCCAACTGTCGCACTCAAGGGCCGCCGGCTCTCGAAGCACCACTAACTTTCCTGCAATCCAGCGGCGTCCCGCCATGGACAAATCCGGCGGAGGATGGTTCATCGCGCCATGCTGAGACGAATGTACGACTGGTGCATTGCCGCCGCCGACAAGCCCTACGCGCTCTGGATCATGGGCTTCGTGTCCTTCGCGGAAAGCTCCTTCTTCCCGATCCCCCCTGACGTGATGCTGATCCCGATGTCGCTGGCGCGGCCGAAGCGGGCGTGGTTCTACGCGACCGTCTGTACGGTGACGTCGGTCGCCGGCGGCGTCGTCGGCTATCTGATCGGTGCGCTGCTCTACGACAGCGTCGGTCAGTGGATCATCAACCTTTACGGCGGTGGCGACAAGGTCGACGCTTTTCGCGCGCTATATGCCGAGTACGGCGCATGGATCATCATCGGCAAGGGGTTGACGCCGATTCCCTACAAGCTGGTGACCATCGTCTCGGGCTTCGCCGGTTACAACATCTGGATGTTCATCCTTTGCTCGATCATCGCGCGCGGCGGCCGGTTCTTCATCGTCGCGATCGTGCTGAATTTCTACGGCGAGCAGATCAAGGCTGAACTCGAGAAGCGTCTCGGCTTCTGGGTTATCTTGAGCGCGGTGGTTCTCGTGCTCGGGTTCTTCATCGTCGGGTGGTTCTTCTGACGCGGCTCGCGAGTGGGGCGGTTCAATCCGCTCCATCCTTGCTATGCCATCGCCATGCGAACGTCGGAATCGGGCTGCTTGCGGGGTTTGATCTTTCCCGCAGCCGCCATTCGCGATACCTTCCAGGCATGCCCGACCGGCGGACACTCATTCCTGTCGCAGCCGCTTCGCGCCCCGCAATCCCGGCGCGATGGCTGCAGGGCTTTGTTCTTGCCGGCTTCGCCATCGGTGCAAGCGTAACGCACGCGCAAACTTCTCCGCCGCCGCCGTCCTCACCGCCCCCCGCCGCGCTGGCTCCGGCACCGCCCGACGCCCCTCCGCAGCCCGCGCCGCCGCAGAGCAATCCTGGGCTGATTGAGGAAATCGGCAGGATGCTGCGCAGCTCGACGACCATCTTCACGCTGCCGTCGGCGAAGGAAACGATCGACGATCTCAATGCGCGCGCCAAGGGCGCGACCGACAGTCTGGGCCGCTTGGCGCGGCCGGCCTCCGTTGCGACGGGCCGCGTCGTTTGCAAGGTCGCCGCGAATGGCGCGCCGGACTGCAAGGCGGCGGCCGATAAGCTTTGTCAGAGCAAGGGCTTCACCAGCGGCAACAGCATCGAGTCGGATGCGGCCGAAAGCTGTCCGGCAAGAGTCTTGATGTCGGGACGGCCGCCGGAGCCCGGCGAGTGCCGCACCGACAATTACGTCACGCGCGCACTCTGCCAGTAATCTGAACGCCAGAATCTTGAGTGCCAGTTCTCCGCAGCCAGCGGGGGTTGGTTCACCACCGGTATCCATTGACTTTTCACCTGGCACTCAGGCTATTGCGGGCGTCGCTGGTGTCCGATTCCGAAGTTCGCACGACGGTGTGGCGTGTTCCGTTGCGAACTTCCGAACCGCCACACCAGGTTCCTCTGCGTGCTCATGGAATGACGATCACAAGATAAAGGAAGTCCGCGTATGTCGATGCCTGCGTTGTTCAAGGGCCGTCTCTCGATCCCGGTGATCGGTGCGCCGCTGTTCATCATTTCGGTGCCCGATCTCGTGATCGCCCAGTGCAAGGCCGGCGTCGTCGGATCGTTTCCGGCGTTGAATGCGCGCCCGCCCGCACTGCTTGACGAGTGGATTGCGCGCATCAAGGAAGAACTGGCCGCGCATGACAAGGCCAATCCGGACCGGCTGTCGGCGCCGTTCGCCGTCAACCAGATCGTCCATCGCTCGAACAACCGGCTCGAGCAGGACATGGCGGTTTGCGAGAAGCACAAGGTGCCGATGGTGATCACCTCGCTCGGTGCGCGCGAGGATTTGAATCAGGCGGTGCACGGCTGGGGCGGCATCACCTTCCACGACGTCATCAATCAGCGGTTCGCGCACAAGGCGATCGAGAAGGGGGCGGACGGCCTCATTCTCGTGTCCGCCGGCGCCGGCGGCCATGCCGGCGAACTGTCGCCGTTTGCGTTCCTTGCCGAGACGCGCAAGTGGTTCAATGGTCCGATCGCACTGTCGGGGTCGATCGGCACCGGCCGCGCCATCCGCGCCGCGCGCGTGCTCGGCGCCGACTTCGCCTATATCGGCTCGGCGTTCATCGCCACCAAGGAAGCCAACGCCGTCGAACGGTACAAGGAAATGATCACGACGTCCGCATCCGAAGACATCGTCTATTCGAACCTGTTCACCGGCGTGCACGGCAACTACCTGAAGCCGTCGATTGCTGCCGCCGGCATGGACCCGGACAATCTGCCGGAGTCCGATCCCTCGAAGATGAATTTCGGCACCGACGCAAGCGGCGAACGGCAACGTCCCAAGGCATGGAAGGAAATCTGGGGCAGCGGCCAGGGCATTGGTAGCATCGACAAGGTGCTGCCTGCCGCCGAACTGATCGCCCGCTTCAAAAAGGAATATGCGGAGGCGGTCGACCCGGCGCTGTGATGGAGGCGGTCTATCGCATCAATGGCGATCGCGCCGAAACGTCTGCCCATGCTGCCGGCCCGTGGAGTCCGGACATGCAGCACGGCTCGCCGCCGTCGGCGCTGGTGACATGGGCCGCCGAGCAGATGCCGACCGCGCAGCCGATGCAGGTTGCGCGCGTCACCGTCGACCTGATGCGGCCGGTGCCGCTCGTACCGCTGACCATCGAGCGTGAGACGCTGCGCGAGGGCCGCAAGATCCAGCTCTGCGGCATCCGGCTGAAGGCGAACGGCGTCGAGGTCGTTCGCGCCACGGTGCTCAAGGTGCGCGTTGCCGACGCCGAGCTGCCGGCGGATATCGGTGAGCATCCGCTCGATCTCCCAGGGCCGGATGCCGGGCATCGCGAGGATACGCGCGGACTGATCAATCCGTTCATCCAGACCATGAGCATCAGCGCCGTGCGCGGGCGGTTGATGGTGAATGGCCCGGGCGCGATCTGGTATCGCGCCGATATGCCGATCATCGAGGGGCAGGCGATTTCACCGGCGATGCGAGCGATGATCGCATCCGACTTCTCGAACGCAACGTCGTCGATGCTCGACTGGCGCCAGTGGACCTTCCTCAATGCCGATCTCAACGTCAGCTTTGCCCGTCAGCCGGTCGGCGACTGGATTCTGCTGAACGGCGAGACGTTGATCGGTCCCGATGGGCGCGGGATTGCGACCGCGCGGCTTGCGGATAGCAAGGGCTACTTCGGCCGTTCGGTGCAGACACTGGTGATCGAGAAGCGTTGAGCGGCGTCAGCGCGGCTGGCTTGCCGGCGTTCCGGCGGTGGCCGTTCCGAGCGTCGCGCGCGTCTGCACGCCCCAGCGATGCCGGTTGGTGAGGAACGACACCCAGCCCCATACGGCGCCGGCCTGCCGCAACAACTGGAAACTGAACGGCTCCAGCACGGTCGCGATGATCACGTGGCCATAGCGTGAGGAACGCCGGTCGCCGGTGACGCGGCGATAGACGTGAACCATCCACAGGTTGAACGCGAGATCGATCGCGATCTTGGCGGCAATGATCGCGAGCGCTGTCAGCACGATGCTTGTCTTGCCCGTCATCAGGAAGGCGATCAGCAGCAGGAATGCGGTGAAGCCGTACACCGGCTGCAAGGTGTCGAACGCCTTGATCGGCATCATCATCGTGCCGATGCCGCCGAACCGGCGCTGGCCGGCGAGGTCGCGGTTCCAGAGCTGGACTTGCAGGTAGCCGGCGAACCAGCGCCGCCGTTGCAGCATGAACGAGCCGAACGCGCCGGGCGCGTGCGTCACGCCGTGTGCGCCTGTGATCATCTGCAGCCGCCAGCCGAGACCATGCTCGACCGAATGGCGGTGCAGGCGATGCGTGAGCTCGTAGTCCTCGACCACGCAATCCGGATCGAAGCCGCCGACGCGCAGCAGCGCCTCGCGGCGGAATGCCGAGAACGCGCCGGAGATCAGCACCAGACTTTCCGCGCGCATCCACGCGAAGCGGCTGACCATGCTGCGGATGTATTCGTAGGTCTGGAACCATTGCAGCACGCGGCTGAGCGGGCCGGGGTCGCAAACCGGCACGAGCAGTCCACCGCCGGCAACGAGCGACGGATCGGCGGCGAACGCATTGCGGATCGCCTCGATCGCGTCGCCGGCCAGCGCCGTGTCCGCATCGATCGCGAGCACGATGTCGGTGCCGATCTGGACGAGTGCGGCGTTCAGCGCCTCGGCCTTCCCGGATCGCGGCAGCCGCATCACCCGCAGATATGGGTAGATCATGCTCGGCGCGCTGATGTCACCCGGTGGGGCGAACTGGATACGGAAGGTTTCGGCGAGAATCCGCGTGGTCTGGTCGGTGGAGCCGTCGTCGACGATCAGAATGAGGTCCGGCAGGTCGGTTTGCCGGCACAGCGCGGCCAATGTTTCCGGCAACACGGCCGCTTCGTTGTAGGCGGCGATGACGACGCCGAGCGAGGGGCGACTGGCAGGATTGATGGAGGCGCTGGTTGAATCGACATGCGACTGCGCCGCCGCGGCATGCGATCGATGCGCGGCCCGGACCGCGGGCCAGGTCAGCCAGGTGATCAGCAGCAAAAGCGCGGTGTCATACGCGATGTAGAACAGTCCGATCGACCAGGCGAAGATGGTGCCGGTGGTGAAGGCGCGGCTCAGCAGCATCAGCCACAGGCCGAAGACGGTGGCGTAAATCGCCATGCTGATGAGCGGCATCGCGCGCGGCGACAAGCGCGACGACGCGGCGGCAAACGGGGCGGCAAGCAGGGGCGGCATATGACGTCTCGTTCGGATCGCACAGTCCGGCGCGATATGAACTACGGTGATGTCCTAGACATGTTTCGGGGCGCTGCTTCACAACACAAAATTGTCATCGGTGTCTCCGGCCGAAGCTGGAATAAAAAGCCGGCAATGGCCTTTTCCGGTCATCACGGAACCGGACCATGACGAGTGTTGGCGAAAACCTGAAGCAACAGCGGCTGCGCTACACGCGCGTCGCCATGATCCTGCATTGGACGGTGGCGGTCATGATTGCCGCCAACATCGTGCTGATCTGGATCGTCAATCTGATCCCGGAAGGATTCGTGCGGCCGGCCATCGACACGCACAAGTCGCTCGGCATCACGGTGCTTGGCCTCGTGCTGCTGCATCTTTTGTGGCGGGCGGCGAATGCACCGCCGGAACTGCCGAGGCAGTATGCAGCGTGGGAACGCCGGCTGGCCAAGACGGCGCACATCACGATGTATTGTTTGATCCTGCTGCTGCCGTTATCAGGCTGGCTGCATGACTCGTCATGGAAGGCTGCGGCCCAGGTGCCGATGAAGCTGTTCTATCTGTTCGAATGGCCGCGCATCGGCTTCGTGATGTCGCTCCCGCCTGAAACGAAGGAAGCCTTTCACAAACTGACCGGCGGCATCCATGTCTGGCTCTCGTATGCCTTCTACGGCTTGTTCGTGCTGCATGTTGGCGGTGCGCTAAAGCACCAGTTCTGGGATCGCCATCCGCAGCTTCAGCGCATGGTGCCGTGGGGCCGGGTCGAGGCGCAAAACAACGACACGGCATGATCCCTCCGGTCCCGGGGGCAGGCCGGGAGCAGGTTGCGGTGAACGCGAAGCTTCCCTAGATTGGCTTGATGACCCTGGCCGTCGTGCAATCGAGCGATGCTATCTGGCAATCCCTTGTGCGGGAGGCCGAGGACGCTGCGGCTGCGGACGGCCTGCTGGCGCGATCGCTTGAGACCGCGATCTTCCAGCGGGCGGGCCTGGCGGATGCGATCGCCCATCAGATCGGGCGGCGGCTCGCCGATGGCGGGGATACGGATCGCCTGTTCGCACGCGCCGCCCGGGATGCGTTCACCACGGACCCGGAACTGGCGCGAGCCGCGAGCCTCGATCTCCAGAGCGTCATTCTGCGGGATCCGGCCTCGCCCCGCCTCTTGCCGGTGCTGACGATGCAGAAGGGATTCGTCGCGCTTGAGGCGTGGCGTGTGTCCAACTGGCTGTGGCGGCAGGATCGCAAGGATCAGGCCTTGCTGGCTCAAAGCGCAATCTCGCGGATGCTTCAGGTCAGCATTCACCCGTCGGCGACGATCGGGGCGTCGGTTTTTCTCGACCATGCCACGGGCATCGTTGTCAGCGCATTGGCCGAGATATCCGACGAAGTCACGATCCTTCAGAACGTGACGGTGGGCCGGCAGGATGGCGGCGCATCACCGAAGATCGGCCGCGGCGTCCTGCTCAGTGCGGGTTCGACTGTGATCGGCGCGGTCACGATCGGCGACTTCGCCAAGATCGGCGCCAACTCGCTGGTGACGGAGAATGTGCCACCCGGCTGCACGGCGGTCGGCATCCCCGCCCGGCTGGTGAACTGTTCCGATGCATAGGGCTCGCGTCAGCGTCCGGGTTGCGCCATCTGCGACCGCGCGAAATGTGCAAGGCTCGGACACTGGCAGGCGACAAGGTTCTGCAAGAGCCGCTTCTTCACCTGCAAGCTTTCGATTTCACGATCGAGTTCGCCGAGCTTGTATGTCGCGGCTGCACGCCAGCGGTCTCCCGGCTTGCTGGCTGTCGTCAGGCCCTTCACCATCGACTTGACCTCCCCGACCCGGAAACCGGATCGCAGGGCCAGCCTCACGAACAGAAGATGGTCCAGAACGCTCGCATCGTAGATGCGCCGGCCGCTCCGGCGCCCCGCTTTGGGGATCAGCCCCTCTCGCTCGTAGTAGCGGATCGCCGATGTGCGGAGGCCTGCATGGCTTGCGATTTGTCCGATCGATAGTTCGCTCACGCCGCTTCTCTCCCCCTGGACCCTCGGATGATCTGGATGTCGCGTCGACCCGTGGCAAGGGGTGCCTCCGCCATTTGACTTGAAGCGCGCTTCAACTGGTAGCGTCCGGCATCAGGTGTGATGGGCTGGAGTGTGATGGGGCGATTTGTCGATGCGACCGCGGTGACCCGGCACGGAGATGGCTTTCGAGCCGAGCTCGATCCGGACTGGTTCATCTGGGGGCCGTTCGGCGGATATCTCGCGGCGCTCAGTCTGCGGGCGATGTGTGCGGCGAGCGCGCTGACCCGTCCCGCCGCGTTCAGTTGCCAGTATCTCAACGCCGGCGTTGCAGGTGCCGTGGACATTCATGTGGAGGTTCGCCGCCCCGGCAAGCGCGCCGGGCTGCTGCGCGCGAGCATCGTGCAGAACGAAAAGGTGCTGCTGGATGCGCAGGCGTGGCTGACCGCGGATGGCCTCTCCGGTCTCGCTCACGATGATGCGATGATTCCGCCGATCGCCCGGCCGGACGAACTCGAAAGCTGGAACGGCTACGCGGACAACGAGGAGTCGCTGAGCGCGATCTGGTCGCACATCGAGCGCAAGCCAGCGCCTGAGTTCCGGAGCCTCGGCCAGGCGCCGGGCGTGCCACAATGGCGATCCTGGGTGAGGCTGGCCGAGGACATGCCGGACGACGATCCTGCCTTGCTCGCGGCGCGTGCGCTGTTATGGATGGATATGGGCCCATGGAATACGGCGCTGGTGGCGTACGCTCCGCCGACAATGTATCTCGCACCGACCCTCGATCTGACCGTGCAGTTTCAGCCGCACCTCTGTCGGCCGGATACAGGATCGCGATGGCAGCTGATCGATGTCGCGAGCCCGAGCGTCGGCGAAGGTCTGTTCGGCGCAAACGGCAGGCTCTGGTCCGAGAGCGGCAAGCTCGTCGCCATCGGCAGTGCGCAGGCGCTGTGCGTGCCCAATCCGCGCTACAAGCCAGCTTCCCGGCAGTAATCCGGTCAGCCGACCATCCGCTCGCGCCCGGCCCAGAACTTCGCGCGCAGCACCTTCTTGTCGACCTTGCCGACGCCGGTCATCGGCAGTTCCTTGACGAACTGCACCTGCTTCGGCGCATGGGTCGAGCCCTTGCGCGTCTTCACCAGATTGATCAGCTCGTCGGCGTTCGGATTGGCGCCGGATTTCGGCACGACGACGGCGGTGACCGCTTCGCCCCATTTTTCATCGGGTACGCCGATGACAGCAACCATCGCCACATCCGCGTGCGCCGCGAGCACGTCCTCGATCTCGCGCGGGAAGACGTTGAAGCCGCCGGTGACGATCATGTCCTTCTTGCGGTCGAGGATGAACATGTAGCCGCGCTCGTCCTTGCGGGCGACGTCGCCGGTGTGCAGCCAGCCGCTCTTCAGCGTCTCGGCGGTCTGCTCCGGCCGTTTCCAATACTCCGCCATCACATGCGGCGCGCGCACGCAGATTTCGCCGGCGTCCCCGGTCGCCACTTCTTGGTCGTTCTCGTCGAGGATGCGCACGTCGCAGGCGGCGATCGGGAAGCCGCAGGAGAGGAACAGCTCCGGATTCTTCGGGTCATGATCGGTCTTGCGCAACACCGAGACGGGATAGCACTCGGTCTGCCCATAAAGCTGCGAGAACACGGGACCGATCCGTTCGATGCCCTCGATCAGGCGGCTCGGCGACATCGGCGATGCGCCATAGAGCAGCAGTTCGAGCGAGGAGAGGTCGGTCTTCGGCAGCGAGGGATGATCGAGCAGCACGTAGATCATGGTCGGCACGAACAGCGTGAAGTTGATGCGCTCGCGCTGGATCGTGGCGAACACCGCTTCCGGATCGAAGCCCTTCAGCATGTGCACGGTGCCGCCGCGCATCAGCGTCGGCAGCACCTTCGTCCCGGCGACATGGCTCAGCGGCGCGACCGCGAGGTAGCGCGGCGTGTCCGGAAACTCGAAGTCGGCGAGAATGGCTTCAGCGAAGCCGGCATACTCGCGGTGATGGCGCAACGCGCCCTTGGATTTGCCGGTGGTGCCGCCGGTGTAGTTCAGTACTGCGACGTCGCCCGGTGCCGCCTGATCGATCGGCGTCACGCTGCCCGCGGCTTCAGCCGCGGCGAGCAGATCGATGCCGAAGTCGCTTTTGCCAAACGTGAAGATCGTGGAGAGACCCTTGGCGCGGGCTGCCAGTTCGCCGCCGCGCACGCCGAACGTATCGGGATCGACGATCAGCATCTCCGCGCCGGAGTCCTCGATCTGGTCGACCTGATCCTGAAGCGAGCCAAGCGGATGGAGCGCGGTGGTTGCGAGCCGCGAGAGCTGCGCGGCGACACCCGCGCACCAGCTGTCAGCGCGGTTGGCGGTGAGGATTGCGACGCGCGAGCCGGGTTTGCACCCGCGTGCGACGAAGACTTTCTGCATGCGGCCGATCAGGTCGACGGCACCGCCGTAGGTGAGGGAGCCGCCGGGCCAACTGAAGGCCACGCGCGACGGATAGCGCCGCAATGCGCGCAGCGTCTGCGTACCGAGCGTCGCCTGGGCATAGAGATCGGCGGTCATGCGGTCCTCCCCGTTTTGCGATGGGCGTTTGCTGTGCCATCGTTGCGGAGAAGGATGTCGTGACGTCATGAAATCGCAAGCGGAGAGTTGCCATTGAAACCGGAAAGTCCCTTGTCGCGGATCGAGAGCCGATTGCGGCTGCCGCTGATCGCCGCGCCGATGTTCCTGGTCTCGGGCGTCGATCTGGTCGTGGCTGCCTGCGCCAATGGCGTCATCGGATCGTTTCCGACGGTCAACTGCCGAACGCCGGATCAGCTCGATGGCTGGATGACGGAGATGGCGGACCGGCTGCGCGACCATGCGGACCGGACGGGCACGGCGTCCGCACCGATCTGTCCGAACCTGATCGTCCATCGTTCCAACGCGCGTCTCGATGACGATCTGCGGGTGGTGCTGCGGCACAAGCCTGAGATGGTGATCACCAGCGTCGGCTCGCCGGAGCCGGTTCTGAAGCCGCTGCGTGATGCCGGGGCGCTGGTGTTCGCGGACGTCGCGAGCATCCGCCATGCGGAGCGTGCGGCCGCGGCCGGTGCGGACGGGCTGGTGCTGCTGACCGCGGGCGCGGGCGGGCAGACCGGCTGGCTCAACCCGTTCGTGTTCGTGCGGGCCGTGCGCAAGTTCTTCGACGGGCCGCTGGTGCTGGCGGGCGGCATCAGCGACGGCCATGCGCTGCGCGCCGCGCAGGCGCTCGGCTGCGATCTCGCCTATATGGGCACCAAGTTCATCGCGACCGGCGAGAGCCTCGCCGATCCGCGCTACAAGGCGATGATCGTCGGTGCGACAGCCGACGATATTCTGCTGACCAAAGCCTTTACCGGCTTGCAAACCAATATCCTGCGGCCGTCGATCGTTGCTGCGGGGCTCGATCCCGACGCGCTGCCGGAGCGTGGTCAGATCGAGATCGGCAAGGATATCGATGTCGGTGCGCGCGAGAAGCGGCCGGCGCGCTGGCGCGACATCTGGAGCGCGGGGCACTCTGCTTCAGGCGTATCGGCGGTGCTGCCGATCGCCCAACTGATCGCGCAAACGGAAGCCGAATTTCGCGATGCATCGCAAGCAACCGGGCGAAGAGGAGCAACGTCATGATCATCGTCACAGGCGCCGTCGTCGCCAGACCGGACACCTTCGAGCAAATCCTGAAGCTCAGCCTCGATCACGTCGAGCGCTCGCGCAAGGAACCGGGCTGCATCTCGCATGACGTGCATGTCGACTGCCAGAATCCGATGCGGCTGTTTTTCTACGAACGCTGGCAGGACGAGGCAGCGATCCGCGCGCACTTTCAGGTACCGGCCTCGCGCGGCTTCATCAAGGCGCTGAAGGAACTCGGCGCCGATACGGGTGCGCCGGAAGTGTTGCGTGCTGAATCGATGATGTGATGGATCGCCGGCGTTGTTGCCTCGGCGGCGGTGCCGTCTTGGGTGCCGTTTCCCGTGAGCGGCAAGGCGTCTCACCGCCTCGCGCGTGCGGTTTGTCTCGTGCCGACCGCCGCGATCATTTTTCCGAGCTCGATGAAGTGCCGCTTGCGCGGCGACGACCGCCGCCAGGCGAGGCCGATGGTTCGCTGCGGTTGCGGGTCTGCGAACGGAATCACCCGGATCGCGCCGTGCCGGCTTTCGACGTCCAGGCTCAGCTCCGGCAGCAACGTGATGCCCAACCCGTTCGCCACCATCTGAACGATGGTGGAGAGACTGGACGCCCCGGTGGTGTCGAGGTTGCCGGCTCGCTGCAAGTTGCACACCGCAAGCGCCTGGTCGCGCATGCAGTGACCTTCCTCGAGCAGCAGCAGGCGATCCTGTTGCAGCATCTGTGGGGTCGCCCGGATCTTCCGGGCGATCGGCCGGGTTGCGGAGGTCGCGAGGAGAAACCGGTCATCGAACAGGCGGACGGTTTCGATGTTCGGATCGTCGACCGGCAGTCCCAGCAGCAGGAGATCGAGGCGGCCTTCGAGCAGCTCGCGCACGAGATGCTGCGTTTGCGTCTCGCGCAGATGCAGGTCCAGATCGGGATAATGTTCGCGGATCAGCGGAAGCAACGGCGGCAGGATGTAAGGGGCGATCGACGGAATCACGCCAAGATGCAGTGGCCCTGACGGCGTGGTCCCCTGACGCCGTGCATAATCGACGAGGTCGCGAATGTCGGTCAGAACCTGCGAGGCGCGCGCAGCGATCTCGCGCCCGCTTTCGGTCAGCATCACGCCCTTGCGGGTGCGCTCGAGAAGCTGCGTGCCGAGCTGCTGCTCGAGTTCCTGAATCTGCATCGACAGCGCGGGCTGCGTCACCGCGCACTGCTCCGCGGCCTTGCCGAAATGGCCGGTGCGGGCGACAGCATCGAAATAGCGCAACTGTTTGAGGGAGATCATTCCAAGCCATCAGGTCTTCTGATCGTTGATGGTTCTTAATGCGATCAGACCTGATCGGCAAGCAACCGGCGTTGCACGCCTCCGTGTGCGGGCCCCAACATGCAAGCTAGCGCTGCCGCGCACGGCGTTGCACGGCATGGCGAAAGCCGTGCCGATGCGCGCCGCGTCCAGCCGATAGAGAGAAGGATCGGCCGGTCAGCCTTCGAACTTGAACGAAACCTTGATCTTGGCGCGATACGCCTCGACCTTCCCGTTCTTGCCGATTTGCAGATCGAGCTGGGAGACCTCGGCAATGCGCAAGTCGCGCAGCGTCTTGCCGGCGCGATCGACGGCGACTTTCGCCGCCTTCTCCCAAGATTCCTTGCTGGTCCCGACGAGTTCGATGATCTTATAGACGCTATCGGCCATATCGCTTCCTCCGCTGGTTGCTCATTCCGTATCGTTGCCGAAAAGATCGATCAGTTTCTCCGTGTCGCAGGCCCGTCCGAAAAATGTCTCTTGTTATGGCGGCGGTATATTCCGCCGGAACGGCGATCATGTCCTTGCCCGGCCTCATAGACAAGGCCATCCGGCGTCCGACTGCCGGAATCAGCTGAGACGGCGTCCTACGGCTGCGACCGCTTGCGTGCGCGATCCGATCCCGCACGCTCGGCGAATGCAGCTTTCAGGCGCGGCACGGCGAAGTCCATGAACGCACGCACCTTGGCGACGGCGGTCCGCCCCGCCGGAACGATGAGATGAACCGGAAGCGGCGGCGGTTCGAACTCCCGGAGCAGCAATGTCAGCCGGCCGGCGCGCACATCGTGCTGAACCTGATACGACAGGGCGCGGGTGACGCCGTGTCCTTCGACCGCCGATCCGATCGCGCCTTCGACGGTATTGATGAACAGGCGCGGGTTCAGCTTGATCTTGCGCAAGCGCTTCGAGCCCGGCCCGGCCGGAAAGCTCCAGGTGCTGTTCTGTGTCGTGTCACCAAGCGCGATGATGTCGTGCTGCGCCAGATCGGCCGGCGACGATATCGGACCTTTCGATTTCAGATAGGCGGGCGACGCACACACCACGCGGCGCACTTCGCCCACGCGCACGGCAATCAGACTCGAATCCGGCAGGTGTGCGATGCGCAGCGCCACATCGATGCCTTCGTCGACAATGTTGACCGTGCGGTCGAGCAGCAGCAGCCGTGCCTGCACGGCCGGTTGCGTTGTGAGAAAGTCATCCACCACCGGCCGGAAGAGGCGCGCACCGGCGGCGAGTGGCGCAGTCAGCGTTAGTAGCCCGCGTGGCGCGCCGCGCTCGCCGGCAGCCTGCATGCTCGCTTCATCCAGTTCGGCAAGCACGCGCCGGCATGTTTCGAGGTAGCGCTCGCCGGCTTCGGTGAGCTTGATCGCGCGGGTGGTCCGGTGCAGCAGCCTGGTGCCGACATGGGTTTCGAGTGCCGCGATCGCGCGCGTGACGGCAGCCGGCGAGTGACGCAGCCGCCGTCCCGCCGCGGCGAGGCTGCCTTCGTCCAGCGCGGTGACGAACACTTTCATGGCGTCGAGGCGATCCATCAGTCTTTCAGTTAGTGGAATGATTGATTGTTCACAACGGCTATTCGACCGATTTGCGCAACGCACTAGCTTTTCGGCAACCGGCGGATCAGTCCGCCCGAAGCTGAAGGAGCAACGTTATGTCGAATTCCGAGAATGATCGTCGCAGCGTGCTGAAACTGGGTGCGGCCGGGTTTGGCGTGTTCGCCGCATCCGCATCCGTGTTCGCGCAGAATGCCAAGCAGACGGTGGGCAAAGCGACCAGCGGCAAGCCGGATACGCAGGTCACGCGCCATCGCACCACCAAGGTCGACGGCATCGACATCTTCTACCGCGAGGCGGGCCCGGCGAATGCGCCGGTCGTCGTGCTGCTGCACGGCTTCCCGACGTCGTCGCGCATGTTCCGCAACCTGATCCCGGCGCTGTCGGATCGCTATCGCGTGATCGCGCCGGACTATCCCGGCTTCGGCCAGAGCGCGGTGCCTGATCGCAAGACCTTCACGTACAGCTTCGCCAGGTTTGCTGAGCTGGTCGACGGATTGCTGACGCAGCTCGGCGCCAGGCAGTACGCACTCTACGTGATGGACTACGGTGCGCCGGTCGGCTTCCGCCTGGCGTTGCGCCATCCCGAGCGCGTCACCGCGCTCGTCGTGCAGAACGGCAACGCCTATGACGAAGGACTCAAAGAGTTCTGGAAGCCGATCAAGGCATACTGGGCGAACGATACAGCCGAGAACCGCAATGCGCTGCGCGCGGGCATGACGCCGGAGGCGACGAAGTTTCAGTACGTCGACGGCGTGCGCGATCCGTCGCGCATCGATCCCGACAGTTGGGTGCACGATCAGGCGCTGCTCGATCGTCCGGGTATCGACGAGATCCAGCTCGACATCTTCAAGGATTACGGCACGAACGTCGCGCTCTATCCGAAGTTTCAGGAGTTCTTCCGCACACGCAAGCCGCCGACGCTGATCGTTTGGGGCGCGAATGACGTGATCTTCCCGGCCGATGGTGCACGTGCGTATCTCCGCGATCTGCCGAACGCGGAAATGCATCTGCTCGATACGGGCCACTTCGCGCTGGAAGACAAGGGCGACGAGATCGCGGCGCTGATGCGCGACTTCCTCGGCCGCAAGCTGAAAGGGAGCTGATTGGGGGCCGGAGCGGCTGGCCAAACCGCTGGCCGCTCTGCCGTTCCCGGATGAACCCAGTTTTCGGACGAACCCGGTCCTGAGGCATCGGCCTTGACAGTGCGTAAGTTTATGCTTACGGTAAGTAATGACTTACGATACTGTGCTTACCGTGCTCGCCGATCCAACCCGCCGCGCCATCTTTGAAGCGCTGCGGCCTGGTCCATCGTCGGTGGGACGGATCGCTACCCAAATGCCGGTCAGCCGCCCGGCCGTGTCGCAGCACCTGAAAGCCCTGAAGGAAGCCGGTCTCGTGACGGATGAGGCGCGGGGCACCGCGCGCATCTACGCGATCCGGCCCGGCGGGCTGAGCGATCTGCGCAACTGGATCGACGGCTTCTGGGGCGAAGCGCTGGATCGCTTCAGGGATCATGCGGAGTTTGTTCGTGACAAAGACGTTGGTTGAGATTGCACCTGTCATCCGGACGGTCGAGGTCGCGCGCTCGTGCGCCGATGCGTTCCGCATCTTCACGGAAGAGACGTCTGCCTGGTGGCCCCATTCGTACACGCGGGCGCAAAGCTCACGCGGACAAGCCCCTGTTGCAGTGACGATCGAACCGGAGGCGGGTGGACGGGTGTTCGAGACGCTCGGTTCAGGCGAAGAACTCGACTGGGGCGAGGTGCTGATATTCGAACCCGCGAGCCGTTTCACCATGCGGTTCTGGATCGGAATGCCGGAAGCGACTGCGGGCACTGTTGACGTGCGTTTCGAGGCGCTCGGCTCCGGACGCTGTCGCGTGACGCTGACGCACGATGGCTGGGAGCGCATGGGAGAGAAAGGCATTGCGGCCCGCGAACGCTTTGTCCCCGGATGGACGGCGGTGTTCGATCATGGCTTCGGTGCACACGTTGGTCTTCTCTAGGCTTGTCCTCTGAAAATCGGGATGGAATGCGCATTCGTCCTCCGAATATGCGAAGCCGATTGTTCACGCAGCTCGTTCCGGGCGGAGCTTGGTCTGTCCGTTATACGGCGCCGCGCGATGATGTGTGCAGATTTTGCCGTTAACCGCGAGTGTCCCGGCAGAATCTGCTGCCTTTCCGCACGGCAACGCAAACTTAAGCATCTAACTCCCTGACGAGTCTCGGGCGTGCCGCTGGCATGCCCGTTGCAATTCCGATTGCACGCCCGCCGCTGTTGGCCGGCGCTGTAACGAGTAGGGGAATTTCATGTTTGGTTTTTCGGGGAGCCTTCAACTGATCAAGACGTTTGCTGCTGATGAATCGGGCGCGACTGCCATCGAGTACGCGCTGATCGCGGCCGGGATCGGCATCGCCATCATCACGGGCGTCAACGCCGCCGGTTCGGCGATCAACACCAAGTTCACGGCGATCTCAACAGCGCTGAAGTAACCGGCGAACGCCGCACGCGAAGCGAAGCCGCGAGACGTCGCGGCTAAGCATCGATGACGCCGGATGTAAGGGTAAAAGATGCAAGAGTAAAAATGGTGCCCCTGGCCGGGATCGAACCAGCACTCCTTGCGGAACTCGATTTTGAGTCGCATTGGGTCTGCTCCAAGCGGCTGATATTGTTGGGTTATTTGTCGTGTTGTCTGTGTATGTGTAAGTATCTGTGCAAGTTTTGGGTATCTAGCCCACCTATGAAGCTGACATCAGACAAAGGCTAAGTCTTGCGCGTCGACAGTGAAAGCAGGCCGCTACCTCATTGAGCACCAATCGCATCCGAGCTAACGGCGGCAGCAATACTCGCCGTTTTACCGCCATGATGGAACCGCAAGCTCAAGGCTCACTGCTTTTGGAGCACGTCATGGTTCGGGAATACGTTGCCGAGCTTAATCGCTCGTATGGAGACAACATTCGCACTGCAGCTCAACGCCTACGGCGGCGTGGGATCGATGCGGATGTCATGCCGCACAAGACGACGATCGCGATTACGCGACCTCATGGAATGTCCTGGCAAGAGTTCACGGAGCATTTGCTCGCCGCGATAGATGATCGTCGCGGGTCGATGATCCTATTCAGCCGGACCACCGGAAATGTCTTCATCTGCTCCAACACCGGCAACCAGCGCGGAGTTTTTGTTCGGCATTAGCTAGTGATCACAAGCTGAATGCTGAACACTAGCCACCTGCTTGAACGCCAGCTCGGATCATGACTGCCAAGCTATCCTTCACTTGTTCGTACACTTGAATGCCCGTATCCACGCCAACCTCAAAGCTCACGGCTAGAGCGTAGGGTACTGGCCCGGCTAAAGCTCCAGCCGGCGCACGGCATGTAATACGGAGATGGAGAAAGCCGTCATCGACGAAGATGGTCGCTTCTTCGGCAGTCCTGCGTTCGTGGAAAATGGTTCCACGAACGACGGCCTTATCGGTGGGTTGATAGGCGTTTCGGTTTCGAGCGATCCAGTATTTGTTTTCGGTGCCGGAGCTCACATCCAGCGCAGCCATTCGGTACCCTTGATGATTGGGGTTTACCGGTGAGAACCACGCAAGCGTCGTTGTGACCGAGCGAAAGGCAAACTCACCGTTCAGATCCTCGGGCAAGGGTATCCGATAGAGGACACCGTCGCCGTCTGCTTGGATCGTTCCGTATCCAACGAGTGTCGCTCTATTCTCGGTGCAATCGAGCACGTCTTCGATACTCGCGATGCCGTATCCAAGCAGCCGAGTGATGTCGTCGCGTCTGGGAAGATGTGATGCAACTCCTTGAGGACCGAACACTCGGTCGAGATGCTCACCCTTGCTGCCCCATTTCGCGCAATGCACGAGCAGGGCCTTGATCATCAACGCTTCAAAATTGGGATCGGTGTCGACGTGGTTCGATCCTCCCGCGGCATCGGCCAGGACGTCGTGGATGCGATGCGCGGCATGCGAAGCGAGCGCGGTCGATACGCTTGTACCGGCCGAGAAGTCTTCATACCGGAGATTACCGTTTCTCGAAGGCTTCGCGGTTTTGACGCCGTAGTATTGGGCGCCAGTCTCGATTGGCCTGACGACGAGCACGGGGTTTGAAGCAACGACGCTGAAAGGAACGCGGCCACCTTCGAACAAGAGTTCAGGTTTAACGACCCGCTTGAAGCCCAGGCCCATCGCTGAAATTAGATTGGGAAGATCGTTCACGGTGTAAGGGTCGTACCAATTCGGCGGGAGATTGCCATTGGCTGAACCTGCGTGCGCAGCGCCGATGGTCAGCACGTTCATCGCCTCCGCTGGCGACAGTAACGTCCGCAGGCCCTTTGCTTGGTTCAACGCGTGCAGAACAGCGTCCTCACGTTCCAAAGGGTCCGCCGCTTCGTATTCGATCGAGTTCGCAAACGCCGGAATGGTCAAGCGATCCTTGATATTTCCAGCGCTCACCAAGAATAGAAGGCCGTATTGATAGGACAGAAAGTCAAGGAGGCGCGCGAGCGGGCTCATCACGATAGCGAAGGGGCGCGTGGCATCGCCAATCGAGAAATTGACGACTTTTACGTCTGGTGCGGCCGGGCCTACGCCACCTGTTCCGACTTTCATTCGTCTCACAGCTTCGTAGATGAGGTCGACCAGAAGCCGATTGTTGAGACTGTGTTCTTGGCCCCTTGCATCCGGTTGAAGCACGGGACGTACATAGAGTGGGCGTGAGATAGGCGTCTGAGCGCGGTTGAGATCGCCGTGAATGATCAATGAAGCCATTTCGGTCCCATGCTGCCGCTGCGCAACAGGGTATGTGGCTTCGAGATTATCCGGGTCATCGATGCGAAGCCGGTTGGCAAGCCGAACGTGATTCTGCACCGGGAGACCGTCGAACAGGGCAACGACGGGTTGCCCTGCAGCGAATGCTGCATCGGCTGGCGCAGCGTCGCCCTCGGCGCCTTCGTCGTCCCTCGCGGGAATGCTTACAATGGATTGCGGCCGCAGAAACATGACGTCGTCGGCTCTAGCGAGTCCAACGTTCCTATTGTCAATGAGGCTTCGAACATGGGCTGCCGGCAAATCGACAAGTGCTGCGTCGTAGTGGATCTCAGCGATGGTCGCATGACTGATGATCGCGCCTCCCGCATTGGCAACGACTTGGCTGATGGATGCGAAAGCTTGTTGTCGTTTCTCGATGTTCCGGTGATACCAGAGCTCAACCTCCAACCGGATCGGAGTGTCAGGTCGTTGCTGTAGATCGGACTCCCACAGCGCGATGGACGCTTCCTCAATGCGATCCTGCGGCCCCCATGCCCGGATATCGATCAAACGGGAGAAGAGGTCACGCCAAGCTGATTTTCCTACGGGCATTTTTTTGCCCTGCTTGTAGCGCTCCCAGAGGCTCAATAACTGCCTCAAAGCCTCAAGGTTGGGCATCGCCAGATAGATACGGCTCTTGAGCTGCTCATCTGGTTTCTTGACGTCGAAAAAGTCGGGGCTGGCTTCCAGTTGGCTTTCGAAATCGCCGAGATACTCAAGACCCAAGTCTCTCGCTTGGGCGTAGAAATCCTCAACCGATCCCTCAACCTCAAATACGATGGCGCGCTCAGGTGCGATCGATGCCGGGTCTTCACGAAGGTCCAGAATGTCGTCCGGGTTCTGAGCGACCCGCGTCAACTGGGCGAACCTCGGTTCAAGCCGCTGCGATTGCCGCTCTCGGCTTGGGCGGCTGATCTTGGCGCCACCACGGGGACCGGGTTTCGGTGCGATAGGTGTTGGCGGCGGGAGATTAAGAAGCGGACGTTCTGCCATTCTTCGGTCTGCTCTTCCGTGCAGATGGATCCAATACGCGACCCTGCCAAAGCCGCATCTGCTGTCTCACGATGGTGGCAGGGGTCTGCTCACCCATCGAAAGAACGGTTCTTCTTGCAATATCGAGGATGAACTCTTCAGCTTCGCTATAGCTAACATTGCCCAGGGATTTTGCGATCTGGGTAGTTGACATGCCAACCTTCAGGTCAACGCTTTTTAGCAACGATTCCATAAATAGTGCGAGTTCTCGCTGTGTCGGCGCTGGTAGTGACAATCTTAATTGGAAGCGGCGCCAGACTGCCCGGTCGAGGAGCTCGGCATGGTTGGTGGCCGCGATAACGACGACGTAGCTCGGCAGTTCATCCATCTGCATCAGCAAAGAGGTGACGACCCGCTTAATCTCGCCGGTTTCGTGAGTGTCGCCGCGCTCCTTCCCGACGGCGTCAAACTCGTCAAAGAACAGAACGCAGGGCACGGTCCGGACGTAGTCGAAGATGCGCTTGAGACGTGCGGCCGTTTCTCCAAGGAAACTACCTATCATCGCCTCGTAGCGCACAACGAGGAATGGGACCGAGAGGCTCTCCGCGATGGCTTCGGCTAATGTAGTCTTACCGTTTCCAGGTGGGCCTACTAGGAGAGCGCGATGGCGAGGTTCAAGAGAGTGAGACCTTAGGATGTTCGCTCTCTGTTGCTCCTCGATTAGTTGTTGGCAGGTTGTCCGGACTTGTTCGGGCAGCACGAGCTCAGTGAGCCGACGCTGAGGAATAACCTCGCTGATGAAATCTTTCGCCCTGTGATGTGACTCGGTAGGAACGCGATGGGGGCCTGCGTTTTCATTTGGCGAATTCGCAACTACGCGTTCAAGCTTATCGGCCACGACGAAATGCTGTTTGGCTCGCTCTTCAGAAACAATAGCATCGACTGTCCGTCGGAAAGTTTTGTTATCCCCGGTAACACCAGCCTTCACCAAATTTACGAGCAGATCGCTGCGGGCCATGTTCTTAGCCTTTCCGCCGTCGGCCACGTCGGTCGCCAAGATCGGACTCCGGCACCTTTACCCCGACCGCTTTCAGCCCTCGAAGAATAACCGTTCGGAGATTCTCACCCCTTTCGGCGCACATCAACGCAACCTGTTTCTTGACGTTTCCCGAGACCATAATCTGTAGCGGTACCTCCTTGTGCGGGTATTCGGAGGATGACCGCTTCGCGGCTGTAAGCTTTGATGACATGGCACTCTCTTCGGACTTCATTACTTCATGATATCATGAGGAGTTCGAAGCTGCATCGGCAGTGATGCTGTTTTAGTCACTTAGTCACATAATTTCCCCGTGCTAAAAAGGCGAATAGGGAGAGTGAGTCGGTACGATCCCGTGCCGACCCGTCTGTAAACCTAAAAGGGTTCGACATGCGTGGTGCACGAGCCGACTTCTCGGTCATCAACAGCCCGCTTCCGGCCTGGACAAGATGCCAGCCCATCGATCCCGGCTGGCTCTACATCATTCAGCACGGACGGCTGTTCAAAATTGGAAAAACGGGTAACCCGACTCGCCGCATGCGCGAGGCTCAAACGTGGATTCCGGACGCAGTCATCGTCGGCATAAAGCCGTTTTACATGGTTCACGAGTTCGAGCGTGCGTTGCTTTGCGGGATCGCAAATCATTGGCATGAGGGCGAGTGGCATGGCTTTCCGGACGATACGTATTCCGAGTTCTTGGTGACCGGTTTCCAGATGTTCGATGATCACGATCGAAATAAGAACACTGTCGATTTTGGGTATTGGATCAACGGCTCAGGTATGGCCGAGGTCATTCAAGAGCAGAACCATCGTCGTATGTCTCTCCGTCGCTTCCAGCGCGAATGTTAGCCGGAGCCGCGGCATGACAGGGAAATGGTCGCAAGCAGGCGTTCCTCAGAGGGGGTGGGTCTGCGATGGCGTTGAAGATCTTGGAGCGCCGGATGCGGTATGTCAGATGTGCGAAGTCCAAGACATTCGATACGTCCACACGATGTCACATCCAAATTACGACACCTCGCTCGAGGTCGGATGTGTTTGCGCTGAACACATGGAAGAGGATTACGTCAGGCCGCGTCTGCGAGAACAGGCCCTCAAGAGCGCGGCTTCTCGTAAAAAGCGATGGCTGTCGCGGCGTTGGTTTGTATCAACTCAAGGCAATGCGTTCGTGAACACGGCCGGCTTCAATGTCACCATCACCAAAAATGCAGACAACAGTTGGGGAGGTCGTATTTTAGAGCGCGCGACCGGCAGGTCTGTTAACGCGCGACGAAAATACGAAACCCAAGATCTCGCAAAGCTAGCTGCATTTGATGGGATGATTTTCTTGAAGATGAAGCGAGGGTGGGGCGAATGACGCCGGAGAGAGGCGCATGAGAGGTTGGTTTGTTGAAACGATGGACGAAATGCGCGCGGTCCAGGAGATGGAGCATGACTCCGACCGGGCGTCTGCACTGGTTATCTCTGCTCTGGTCGAGGCTCGGCTGACCTCGGCCCTCCAGGCCTGTCTCTACGAGGACCGAAAGATCATCGACGATTTCTTTCGTAATAGCGGGCCGCTCGGCAGTTTTTCTGCAAAGACCGATCTTGCTTTGCTCATGGGTCGGCTATCCCCCGACGCTCATAAAGATTTGGTCACCCTGAGAAAGATTCGGAATCGCTTCGCGCATGAACTAGGAGCCTCATTTGAAGAACAGAGCATTCGCGATCTTTCCGCGAACTTCACTCTCATTGAGAAGATGTGCGTCGACATGGAATCCGAAACTGAGCCGCCGCCCGGCTTTGCTTTCACCATGCGAATGTCGGACTATAATTCGCGGATCAAAGGCGCCCGTGCTCGTTTCGAGATGACGGGCCAGCTCTTTGTTGCGGGTCTCGATAACCGTGCGCGCGAGCGGGGTCGTTTCGATGACCTGGACAACTGGATGTAGAAGTGCCCGTGACGTCACATGCCAGAATAATCTTGACGAGGAATCCGCAGAGGCGCATAGATTCTGTGTCGCTCCATGAGCGGTTTGTACAAAAAGGGGCCGTTCGCGCGGCCCCTTTTGCTATCTCAGGCGTACCGAGACTGTCAGGAAGACCTGCAGCCTGCGCCATGCGAGAACAAGCGTACCGCAAATCATGGGCGCGCTCCTTTTTTCTTGGTTTGTACGTTGAACAGCCCATGCCATTGCGGCGCCCATGATTAGCATGGCGTCTTAGGTTCATTCGCCGGCTTGCACATCTCGGCGGCAAAAAGCGCTAGCGTTTGTCTGACATGGTAGCGAATGAACCGCGCTGCGTGCCTCGGCACGCAGCGAAAATTTAAGGCCGGAGTTTTGCTCCGGCCTTCGATACCTATGCTGCTTGCTGTGGCCGCAACATCGGCGGAAGCCAGTTCTTTCCGGCGAGCAACTGCTCGGCAGCTTGCGCCATGTCTCCCTTCTTCATAGCCGAGAGGTTCGCTGCCGCGTTGTCGGACACGCCCTCGCGCACCGCGTCGAGGATGAGTGGCTTGGTGACATGGTTTAGATAGCTGTCAGCCGTGGGTTGCCAGCACTTAGCCATATCCAGCGAGACCGCCTCAGCGAGCTTCTGAGCGTGTTTTGAGCTGGCCGACTTGTCCGAGCCCTTCACCACGACGCAATCAATCGTGGTAGCCGCACAGTAGGCCAACAACTGCAGAAGCTGCTTTTGCTTCATGCTGCGCAGGGCTTCCCACAGGTCGGCGACATCGTCGGGTAGTTCGGCGTCACTTGCCTCATGGCGTTGAAGGAGTGCGCTGCCGACAGGCGTTTCGGCAAAGCCCGGCACGTGGCTCGACAGGTTCGCGCTCGTCAGCTTCACATTCGCCTCGCACGGCCTGCGCAGACTGTTCGAGCTTACGGGCGACAAGGTTGTCGAGCAAAGCCACGTCGGTCAGATAGCCTTGGTTGTCCTCGTCGAACAGGTCGCGCACCACCGCCCCGCCCGCCGCTTCGTAGCTGTCCAACCCGACGAAGGTCACGCGCCGGTCGTTGACCGCGACCTGGCCCTCGGTCAATGCGCGGCGGATTGCGCGTGCATCGTTCTGCCAGTCTAGCGTCTGCCAGACCTGTTCCTGACGGGCATGGTCGTCGGTGAGGGTGAACGCCATCAATTGCTCCAGCGTCATCTCGCCGGAACGGTACAACTGCATGAGCTTGGGGCTGACCGCCGCCAGCTTGAGCCGTTGCTTGACCACCGCGGGCGTCACGCCAAACCGCGCGCCGATGTCCTCCGCCGCCATGCCGCTGTCAGTATGCAGCTTGGCAAAGGCTTCGTATTCGTCCGCCGGATGCATCGACGAGCGGATAACGTTCTCCGCAAGGCTGATTTCGGTGGCGTCGTGGCTCTCGTCCACGACGCAGCGCACCGCGTCGCTTTTATTTATAAA
>JBMOOJ010000093.1:81702-83546 GCA_049323835.1 Pseudomonadota bacterium
GCGCCAGCCTACGTCCTTCGCCGATGGTGACGAGATAGAAGCCCGTCTCTGCGCCCTTGGCATCGCGTTCAGCCTCGACAACGAGGTTCTGCAACATGCCGTTGGCCGCGATGCTCGCCGCTAGTGCGTCGATGTCCTCTGCTGCGTGCGGCATCTGCCGCACGTTCTTCGGTGACTTCTTGAGTTTATCGAGGGCTACCCAGATTTCCTTGGGGCCTTTGGTCTGCTTGCTCATGTCCTTCTCTTTCCTTTGCGTTTGAGGTTCAGCGCAAAACTTCGCGCTGAAACCTCATGCCAAGCCGCCTTGTCGGGGGTGGCAAAACGCACAGGGTGCGCAAACGCCTGGCCTTGGGGCCCTGTCTGCACGAGCGAAGCGAGGAAGATGGGGAAGGGCGTTTGCGAGCGAAGCGCCCCCTTGCGTGCGCCAGGGGCTGGCCCCTTAGTTCTTGCGCGAGGGATCGTTACCGAAGGCCGGGACCCCAGGCCCGGCGCGCCTGCTCGTAGAGCCCGGTCAGGCGTTCAGCCTGATGCGCCAGACTCATCGAGAGAAAGCGGCAACCAACCGCCGAAATCTGCTTTATTGTCCTTTGGACGGATGCCGTCTTTATGCATCTGTTCGATCTTAGGGCGGACATGGGACCAGATGAGTTCCCAAATATCCACGAAAGCATTCCTGCGAACGCGAAGCTCCTGCAGTTCTATTTGATTTGTCGTGGCAATGTTGTCGGCAGCGCTGATGTGCTTGATGCGCTCGATATAGGGTGGATGACGCTTACGCGGTTTAGCGATGTCTTGTCCCGTTTCGAGAAGCGCATTCGCTTTTCTTACAAGATCCATGGCACCTAAGATAAGCACGGCGCCAGTGCCGGATAATAGATAAGGGTTTGTGACCGGTAGCTCCGCATTATGGAGAATGCAAATCACGCGCCCGAACACGTCGGCATCATGTTCGTCAGAGAAAGCTGTTGAACTTGCCGAAGAGTCAGTAACCCGCCCATGATTGAGGGAATGATGCCCATATTCGTGCGCGATCGCGAACAGTTCGACCGCGTCCATCATCTGTTTCCGCGCGATCGCCTCATCTTGCCATCGTGATATTATTGGTGAGAGGGCTGGGGGAAATCTGTTGGCACCGAACTCGCTGAAGATCTCAACCCACAATTCTACGACGTCTGGATTTAGGCGCAGCTTCTGTTCGGCCGAAGCGACGGAATTGTCGATTTGCAGACTTGCGCCCACGGGGATGTAGGTGAGCGTTTTAGCCATTGCCTTGGTGATGGCATTGCAGAAAACGAAGAACGGAATGGAGAGGCCGAGTATGCTGGCCTCTGTTTCCAGAACAGGCATCTGACTTGCGTGGAGCTCGAACGTCGGCGTCACACCAAAAACGACGCCGTCTCCAACTGGCAGATTGTGTTTCCGACATATTCTCTCAACTTCGTTCACGATCCTATTGATGATGTGGAGGGCATGCGGATCGTCATAGGGGGAGCCCGATGGGATATCCTTGAGAGCATTGAGGTAGTAATCGATGTACTCGGGTATTTCGGCTTCCGAAGCGCCTCCCGCTCTTGCTGCTTGCTCCAATAACGCGCGGTTATTCGCAACCCACTGCTCATGCAGCGCCGGGTCTACTGGATCAATACCGTTCTTTTTGGCTTCTGCTTCTTGTCGCTGCCGTCGGTAATCTTCAGCGGCCGCTTTGTTGTCGGAGGTCATGAGAAATACTCACTAAGCTTGCCGCGATGTCACTGACGAGCGATTATCTATCCTGCGGTTATGTCCTGGATCTGCCCAATTGCATCTTCGAGATTGGATGAAATGGCTTCCAGGGCGTCGACATA
>JBMOOJ010000094.1:0-9241 GCA_049323835.1 Pseudomonadota bacterium
ATGCCCGCCGCTGGCATCAAGGGATCGGAGGGCCCGCGTGCCAACCGGCGCGCAGGACAGTCTCAGATTCCGACGGTGACGAGCCCAAGCGTATCAATCGCCGCCGGGGAGAGCACGAAGCAAGCCGAAAAAACCACCGCGTGCGGAACGCCGGACGATGTTCGGCATCCGTGGTGACTTTGCTCGTGTGCTTTTTTCAATTGCGCACGAGGCTGCGGACGCACGATGCGTCCGGCGTTCCGCGCGCCCTCGTTATCGAGGGAGGGACGTGAAGAAGACTCCGGCGCCCCCGCGCCGCAAAGAACAGGGGCGATGATGCATGTCTGGAGAGAACAATGCCGTCACTGCGAGCGAAGCGAAGCAATCTAATTCGGAGGCATCGCGTGGATTGCTTCGTCGCTGCGCTCCTCGCAATGACGCTGCGTCATTTTCGGTCGTCATCACCGGGCATAGCCGTTCGAAGAACGGCGTCGCTTCGCTCGCCTATGCCCCGGTGATCCACGTCTTAACTGCAGAACGCCGGGCAAAAACGTGGATGGCCGGGTCAAGCCCGGCCATGACGAAGAAAGAAAGTCTGAATGACGAAACGATTCCGAGAATCTCAGTAGCGGACGCGCAGGGCAGGCTGCGCCGGCGGCACCCAGATGCACGCGAACGAGACGTAGCCGCCGTAGGTCGCCTGCACGGCGAGCGGCTTCACCACCTTGCCGTAAGCGGCGCAGTGATTGACGGCCATCGCCTTGATGTCGGCCTGTCCGACGAGGTTGTAGGAGATGATGCCGCCGGTATCGTTGCCCTTGAACGGCGGTACGTAATAAGCCTGCGCCGCGCTCGCGCTCAATCCGCTCGCCACCACGGCCAAAGCCGCCACCATCATCCGCATGTTCTGCTCCGGCACCAACGTCCCAATCGAGTCGGAAGCTTAGAGGCGCAGGCCGCCCAGAGGAAGCGCCGATGGCAAGGAAAACCGATGTTGTGTGCGGGTGTTGCCGCGCTGCACTTGACCCGGCGCGACCTTCGCGGCACCGTCCAGCCAAATTTCACCGGGTGGGGCGCATCATGCGCAAGATCAAGCTTTTCGCAGAGATTATTCGCTCGGGCGCTGTGGCGCTGGCCCTGGTCGCGCTTTGCGGCGCGTTCAGCGGAATGGCTACGCCGGCGCAGGCGGCAAACCCGCTCGAACTGAACTTCTGGCTGTCCGGCCCGCGCTACGACGGCAACCTGCCACCCTGCGAAGCCATGCTGGATCGCATTCAGTCGCGCTTTGCGCAGAAGGAAGGCAAGTTCTGGAACTCGGACCTGCAGATCACCGGCTTTGCCGATGTGCGCGAAATCGCCTACCGCCCTTGGGAGCCGAACAGCATCCCACGCCGCTTCTGCACCGCGCGGGCGATGATCAGTGACGGCAAGCCGCGGGTGGTGAACTACTCGCTGATCGAGGACGGCGGGCTGGCTGGATACGGCACGGGCCTGGAGTTCTGCGTCGTTGGCCTCGACCGCAACTGGGCCTACAACCCGGCCTGCAAGGCGGCGCGGCCCTGAGACTTTCTCGGTTGTCGGGGACGGTCGCGATTTTGTTCTTGAAATGTTCTATTCCGGACGCTAGCCTTTTCCCGTCTGGGTTGAGGAGCGTATCGCCATGAAAGCTACGACCGAAGCTACGACCGAAACGGTACTGCACCGGATTTTCCGCAAACTGATATCTCTCCGGCTGATCGTCATCGCCCTTTTGGGGCTCATCATCGCAAGCCCCGTTTCCGCGCAGGACCGCCGCCAGAATGCACCGGGCGAGTTCGATTTCTATGTGCTGGCGCTGTCGTGGTCGCCGTCGTTCTGCGAGGCGGCGAGCGAGCGCGGCAACACCAACCGCTCGCAGCAGATCCAGTGTGGCGGGCGGCCATACTCGTTCGTCGTGCACGGCTTGTGGCCGCAATACGATCGCGGCTTTCCGAATTATTGCCAGCGCCCGGCGCCGCGGCTGGACCGCAATGTGATGGCCTCGATGCTCGATCTGATGCCGGCGCCGGGGCTCGTCTACAGCCAGTGGGACAAGCACGGCACCTGTTCGGGTCTCGGTGCGCGCCCCTATTTCGAGACCATCCGCAAGGCCCGCGCGAGCGTGAAGATTCCGGAAGAGTATCTCGACCTCGCCGATCCCAAGCTCGCGGCACCCGAAGACATCGAACAGGCCTTCATCAAGGCCAATCCCGGCTTGAGCAGCTCCGCGATCTCGGTGGTGTGCGACAGCAAGCGGCTCAGCGAGGTGCGCATCTGCATGAGCAAGGACTTGCAGTTCCGCTCCTGCGAGGAGATCGACCGCCGCGCCTGCCGGCGCGACAAGGTGCTGATGCCGCCGGTGCGCGGCGGCGCCTGAGCGGCGGCCATCTGTTCATGCCCGCAAATATGGTGTTACTGCGGGCATGAACTATCGCCACGATTTCCACGCGGGCAACTTCGCCGATGTCATCAAGCACATCGTTCTCGCGCGCATCCTGACCTATCTGCACGAGAAGCCGGCGGCGTTTCGTGTCATCGATACCCATGCCGGCGCGGGCCTCTACGATCTGACCGGCGATGAGGCCCAGCGTGGCGGCGAGTGGCGGCTCGGCATCGCGCGGCTGATGCAGGCGCGTTTCTCCGACGAAGCCGCTGCGCTGGTCGCGCCCTATCTCGATATCGTGCGCGCGTTCAATCCGCAGCGCGATCTCACCGCCTATCCCGGTTCGCCACTGATCGCGCGGGCGCTGCTGCGGCCGCAGGACCGGCTCACCGCATGTGAACTGCAGCCCGATGCCCGCAAGCGGCTCATCGCGTCGCTGCGCCGCGACGAGCAGGGCCGCGTCGTCGATATCGACGGATGGCAGGCTCTGACCGCGTATGTACCGCCGAAGGAGCGGCGTGGGCTGGTGGTGATCGATCCGCCGTTCGAGGCGCGCGACGAATACGGGCGCCTCGCCGATCGCTTCAGTGCGGCCTACGCGAAGTGGCCCAGTGGCAGCTATATGCTCTGGTATCCGGTCAAGGCGCGCCGTGCCGCCGAGGATCTGGCTCAGCACGTTGCCGGTGTCGTTGCAGCCCGAGCGTCGCGTGAGGAGTGCCTGCGGATCGAATTCAGCGTTGCGCCGCAAACAGCCGATGGCCCGCTGGTCTCCTCGGGGCTTCTGATCGTCAACCCGCCCTGGACGCTCGCCGGGGAGTTGCGAACCATCCTGCCGGAGCTCGAGAAGCCGCTCGGGCAGGGCGGCGCCGCCCGCTTCAAGATCGACAATCCCAAGCCCTGATCGAGCCTGACCTGAAGTCTTGAGCAGCCGCAGCACGATCTCCGCCGGCAGGCGCAAAAATGGGCCCACTCCGCCATGGTCAATTCCTCGGGAACCGTATTATGCTGTGGATGGCTGGCTTTACGTTCCGCTTCCGCGAATGGGGGCGGCGGAGTGATAAAGGCTCGAAGGTCCGTTCGTGCGGATGACGAACGTGCCGCAGTGGCCAATGCTTTCCGGCGGTAAGGTCGGGTCAGGCCGTGCGCGTTAGCGCATCGGCCAAGCATTGCGGGGGATAAGGAGTTTCCCGATGGCCATGACTGGTACGGTCAAGTTCTTCAATGGGGAACGCGGCTACGGCTTCATCAAGCCCGACGACGGCGGGCGCGATGTCTTCGTTCACATCACAGCGGTGGAGCGGGCCGGGTTGAAGGATCTGACTGAAGGGCAGCGGATCACGTTTGAAGTCGAACCAGACAAGAAGGGTAAAGGCCCCAAAGCGGTTAATCTGGTGATTTCGTCCTGAAGCTGCGGCTGCACGCTTCGGTTTGTTGATGTGATCCGCTTTAAGCGGATGGTGATCGCGCGCTGACAGTGCGCGAAGGCGATGGGCTAGTTTCAAATACTCTCGTTTCAAAAACTGCGGACAAGAAAAATCCCGGGCCGCGAGGACCCGGGATGAAGGCTGGCGCTTGGTTTCTTTGATTTTTGATCAGAAGCGATAGTTCACGCCGACGCGCACGAGGTTCGACTGATAGCCGTGGGTCGAGCCGGTGGTGATGAAGCGATTGTCGGACAGATCGATATAGAGGTACTCGACCTTCGCGCTCCAGTTCTGGGTGATGCCAAATTCAACACCCGCGCCGATCGTCCAGCCGGCCGCAGTCTTGCTTTCGGAGAAGCCGAGCGTCTCCGCGCGCAGGCTGCCGAAGGCGAGACCGGCGGTGCCGTAGAAGAGCACGTTGCTGAAGGCATAGCCGCCGCGCCCGCGCAGCGTGCCGAACCAGGGGTTTGAGAACTTCCACACCGCGAAGCGGTCATCCGCCGCGCTTGCCTGGATGTCGCCTTCGATGCCGAATACCCACGGGCCCGACTGGAAATTGTAGCCGGCCTGGATGCCGCCCGAGAAACCCGACGGACTTGCGGCGGTGTTGCTCACGTCGCCGAAGTTGTAGCCGATGTTGCCACCGATATAGGGGCCGGCCCAGCTATAAGCGTTGAGCGGCTGATTGACGGTGTAGGGCTGTCCGCGGCGAAAATCGGCAGCGCTCGCCGACGTCGCGATGCCGGTCAGCACGACCGCACAGCAGATGGCACGCATACTCATCTCAACGCTCCACAACACTCGCGCGCCGCGCGCGGCGCAATCGTTTCGAACCGCTGTCGCCCGCCGTTCGGACGGGCATGCATGGTTACGGATTTCGATCCTTTATGAATAAGATTTATCGAGTGATCTAAATTAAGCAGTCGTTAATCCAGCGATCTTGCGGCTTATCGTTCCTAAGGAAGTGTTACGTCCGAAGTCTTCGCCAGTTGTCGGAGCGGGAACGCAAGATGACGTGCGGTGATCTCCGCATCCCGGTGCGGCAATACTGGCATATGCCCGGGCTTCACTTAGCGGCCTACTGCTGTCGATAACTGTCATCTGGCTTTGAACGCGGACTGGCCGTGTCTGCCTGCAACGACTATTTTACGGCGATGCCGCGCGAGCTTTCCGATCGATCGAAACAGCCGGACGCGCCGGGTTCACCGACGCGAACGGCTGAGTCTGGTCAGATCATCGCGCAGGACGTCGACCCGCTGAGCAACGTCGCCGACGAAGACGACGAGGTGCGGCTACCCGAACAGCCGGACGATGCCGGCGAGGAGCTGCCGGCGGAGGGAACGCTTGCGACGGGGCGGGCCGCGATCGCCAATGCAGTCCGCCATGCACCGCTTTCGGCCGGCGTCTACCGCATGCTCAACGCGGCGAATGAAGTCCTCTATGTCGGCAAAGCCAAGAGCGTTCGCAAACGGCTGTCGTCATACGCGCGCCCGACGGGCCACCCGGCGCGCATCGCACGGATGATCGCGGCAACCGTGCAGGTCGAGATCGTGTCGACGTCGACCGAAATCGAGGCGCTGCTGCTCGAAGCCAATCTGATCAAGCAGTTGCGGCCACGCTTCAATGTGCAACTGCGCGACGACAAGTCTTTTCCCTATATTCTGATCACGGGTGATCACTGGGCGCCGCAGATCATCAAGCACCGCGGCGCGCAGACCCGTCCTGGCCGTTATTTTGGTCCGTTCGCATCGGTTGGTGCGGTCAACCGCACGATCACCGCCTTGCAGCGCGCGTTCCTCGTGCGGTCCTGCACGGATGCATTCTTCGAAAGCCGCACGCGGCCATGTCTGCTCTATCAGATCAAGCGCTGTGCGGGTCCATGCACCAACGAGATCGATTTTCCCGGCTACACCGAGCTTGTGCGCGAGGCGACCGACTTTCTCTCCGGGCGCAGCCGTGCTGTGAAGGAGCAGCTTGCGGCCGAGATGGAGAAGGCATCCGCTGATCTCGCCTTCGAGAGCGCTGCGCTTTATCGCGACCGCCTTGCTGCGTTGGCGGCGATCCAGGCGCAGCAGGGCATCAATCCGCGCACGGTCGAAGAGGCAGACGTTTTCGCCATCCATCAGGAAGGCGGATACTTCTGCGTCGAGGTGTTCTTCTTCCGCACCGGCCAGAACTGGGGCAATCGCGCCTATTTCCCGAAAGCTGATCGTTCGATGACGGCAGAAGAGGTGCTCGGCTCGTTCCTCACCCAGTTCTATGACGACAAGCCGCCGCCGCGCCTTGTGTTGCTGTCGCATGCGGTGGAAGAACAGGAACTGCTGGCGACGGCGCTGTCGGTGAAAGCTGGAGTCAAAGTCGAGGTCAACGTCCCGCAGCGCGGTGAGAAGAAAGAGCTGACCCAGCACGCGCTCACTAATGCGCGCGAGGCGCTCGGCCGCAAGCTCGCCGACACCGCGACGCAATCGCGGTTGATGCAGTCGCTCGCCACCGTGCTGAACCTGCCGAAGGCGCCGCGCCGCATCGAGGTCTACGACAACAGTCACATCCAGGGCACCAACGCCGTCGGCGCGATGATCGTCGCCGGTCCGGATGGCTTCCTGAAGAACCAGTATCGCAAGTTCAACATTCGCTCGGAAGGTCTTACGCCCGGCGACGACTACGGCATGATGCGTGAAGTGCTGGAGCGGCGGTTCAAGCGGTTGATGTCCGAGGCACGGCCGCAAGCCGCCGAGGGGGCGGCGGAGCAGGAGAACGACAGCGTGCCGCAGTGGCCGGACCTTGTCATCATCGACGGCGGTCTTGGCCAGCTCAATGCGGCCCGCGAGGCGCTGGCGGCCGTCGGCGTGACGAATGTCTCGCTCCTCGGCGTCGCCAAGGGGCCGGACCGGGATGCTGGCCGCGAGACACTGTTCCTGCCGGACCGGCCGGCGATCAAGCTCGAACCGCGCGATCCGGTGCTCTACTTCATCCAGCGGCTGCGGGATGAGGCGCACCGATTCGTCATCGGCTCGCACCGCAAGCTGCGCAAGAAGGACATCCGCGAAGCCGGCCTTCAGGAAATCCCCGGCATTGGGCCGTCACGCAAACGTGCCTTGCTCCATCACTTCGGGACGCTGAAAGAGATCGAGCGGGCCTCGATCGCGGATCTTGGAAAAGTCCCGGGAATCAGCGCTGAAAGTGCCCGCAGAATCTTTGAATTTTTCCACGCCGGAAGCGGAAATTAAGCGCGAACACGCCGTTATTCCCGCAGTCCGGCGAATATGTCTCATGAGATCGGCGTTCCAGCGGTTGACCTTCGCGGCGCGCCGGTATTGGTAAGGCGCATGAGCACCACTACAAGCCGCGGGGCCGCCAATGCGATGGCCCTGCCGAACATCCTGACCTATTCCCGCATTGCCGCGGTTCCCGTGGTGGTCGGCTGCATGTACGTGCAGTCGATCATGGGCGGCCCGTTATGGCTGCGCTGGGTTGCGCTCGCCATCTTTATCGCCGCCGGCGTCACCGACATTCTCGATGGCTATTTCGCGCGGATGTACGATCAGCAGTCGGCGTTCGGCCGGATGCTCGATCCGATCGCCGACAAGCTGCTCGTCGCCTCCTGCCTGCTCATGCTCGCCGCGGACGGCATCATCCACGGCTGGACGCTCTGGGCCGGCATCATCATCCTCTGCCGTGAGATTCTGGTTTCGGGCCTGCGCGAGTATCTGGCCGGGCTGCGCGTCAGCATTCCAGTAACGAAACTCGCCAAGTGGAAGACCGCAGTGCAACTGGTCGCGATCGGCTTCCTGATCGCAGGCGAGGCGGGCGAGGCGATCCTGCCGACGACGACGCTGATCGGCATCGTGCTGCTGTGGATCTCCGCACTCGTCACGCTCTACACGGGGTGGGACTACTTCCGCGCGGGCATGCGGCATCTGATCGAGGACGACAAATGAAGGTTCTCTATTTTGCCTGGGTGCGCGAGCGCGTCGGCAAGGCGGAGGAGATTGTCGATCCGCCGGCGGCCGTGCAAACCGTCGGTGATCTGATCGGCTGGCTGGCAAGCCGCGGCGAGGAGTACGCGAATGCTTTCGCTTCGCCGAAATCGATCCGCGCCGCGATCGATCACACCCATGTCAGGCCGGAGACGGCGATTGCCGGTGCGCGCGAAATCGCCTTCTTTCCGCCGATGACCGGCGGCTAACCATCGCGTCTCGGGGATGCCGGAATGCCGGTGCCGGTCACCATTCGCCTTCAGGAAGCGGACTTCGACGTCAACGCCGAGATCGCGGCATTGACGCGCGGGCGCACGGACATCGGCGCGGTCGTGAACTTCATCGGCATCTGCCGCGGCAATGACGACGGGCGCAACGTCAAGGCGTTGACGCTCGAACACTATCCCGGGATGGCAGAGGCCGAGATCGGCCGTCACACCACCGAGGCACTCGAACGCTGGCCGCTCACGGGTCTCACCGTCATCCATCGTCATGGCCGGATCGAGCCGGGAGAGAACATCGTGCTGGTTGTGACAGCATCGTCGCACCGCGAAGCTGCATTCCAGGCTGCCGAGTTCCTGATGGACTATCTCAAGACCAACGCACCGTTCTGGAAGCGTGAAGAGAGTGCACAGGGAACGGCATGGGTCGAAGCGCGCCATGAAGACGACAAGGCCGCCGCACGCTGGACGAAGCCCTGATGGCAAAGCGAAGCATCACGCCCACGCGCCGGCCGAAGGCGGCAAGCTCCGGCGATCTGTCAACGGTGTTCGATCACGTTCGCTATGCCGTGAGCTGCTTCAATGAAGCCAGGCTCGCTTTCGCGCACGGCACCACCGATCCGGTTGCCGAAGCCGCATTTCTGGTGTGCGAGGCGATCCATCTGCATCCCGACCAGTTCGAGATGTTTGCCAGCGCCCGTCTGACCGCCACGGAAGGCCGGAAAGTGCGCAAGCTGATCGAGCAGCGGGTGAAGACGCGAAAGCCCACGGCTTATCTCGTCAACAAGATCTACATGCGCGGCGTGCCGTTCTATGTGGACGAGCGCACCATCGTGCCGCGCTCGTTCATCGGCGAGTTGCTGGACTCGCACTTCGGCAGCGAAGAGGAGAGTATGTCGCTGATCGGTGATCCGGAAGCCGTCACCCGCGTGCTCGATCTGTGCACGGGCTCCGGATGCCTCGCGATCCTGGCGAGCCGGACGTTCCCTAACGCGCAGATCGATGCGGTCGATCTGTCGAAGGATGCGCTTGCGGTGGCCGCACGTAACGTGCGCGATCACGGCCTGGACGACCGGATCAGCCTGCATCTCGGTGATTTGTTCGCGGCGGTGGGCAGGCAGCGTTACGACGTCATCATTTCCAACCCGCCCTATGTCGATGCGGAAGGCATGGCGGGATTGCCCCGCGAATGCCGCTATGAGCCAAAAATGGCGTTCGACGGCGGGACGGACGGTCTCG
>JBMOOJ010000095.1:0-83501 GCA_049323835.1 Pseudomonadota bacterium
TAAGCTTCTGATACGCGACCTATCTACCGGTGGAATTATTCGACAGCACAGAGAAACGGACTATGCAGGAAACTATATTCGCAAGAACGTTTCTCGACCGGCCAGCAGTGCGACCAACGTACTAAAATCTGCGTTTGATGAAACTGAGCAATATGAACTGACCGCACTTGGAGAACAGTTCGTTCACTATGCGATGACGGAACTAACAGTAAAGATTGCATATCAACCCAATGCCGATCAGTTCGAAAATTCTCCAGGGATTACTCCTGATCATAATTGAGGATTGAATTTATGAGCATCCAAGCGGGCGACGTTGTCAGGTTGAAATCCGGCGGACCCAAAATGACAGTGACTGCGCTTGGGGATCGATTGGGTACACTGTCGGTTTGGTGCAGCTGGTTTGTCGGAAGCAAGAAAGACTCCGAAGTTTTTCCTGTCGAGGCTGTAGAATTGGCCAAGTTGGATTCTGATCCGGTACCCTCGTTGCGGCCCGAATCTAGTTTGGTAGCTGCCCGACGAGGTCGGCTACGGTAACTTGCCTCTCTGCTATTCGACGCATGACGGGCTGAGTGTGCATCAGAGCCCGTAGGGCGGATTAGCGCAGCGTAATCCGCCATTCGTTACCGAACCGCTGGGTGCAATACGCTGCGCTATTGCACCCTACGTTTCGTGTCACCCGGATTTCGCTGCGCTTCGTCCGGGCTAGGCGACCATTTCCGTCATGGCCGGGCTTGTCCCGGCCATCCACGTCTTCCTTGCCGAGATTCAGTAAAGTCGTGGATGCCCGCGACAAGCGCGGGCATGACAACCTGGCGATTAGCCCGTAGGGCGGATTAGCGGCAGCGTCATCCGCCGCAGAACCACCGGTGCAATACGCTGCGCTATTGCACCCTACACACCGCTTTCACCACTCGTCATTGCCGGGCTTGACCCGGCAATCCATCTTAGAGCGAAAAGAAGATGGATGCCCGGATCAAGTCCGGGCATGACGACGGAATGCAAGTCCCCGCCTCACGGCCGCATGAAGGCGTGGTCGGTGTCGGGATCGCAGTTGTCGGCGATGAAACGCAGCTCGGACTGCACGTCCGGCACGGAGCGGCTCTCCAGATATTTGGCGACGACGAGGCCGAGCAGCAAGCGTAGCCCGGATGGAGCGTAGCGAAATCCGGGACCACTAATCCTGAGGGGCGCACTCCCCGGATTTCGTTTCACTTCATCCGGGCTACGTAAATATCACCGCCGTCATTCCGGGGCGTGCGAAGCACGAGCCCGGAATCCATACGCCGCAGCAGAAATGAGACGACGAGCGGTTGTGGCTTTGCGAGTTCAGCGCGCTACAGCCAATGCAGAGGTTATGGATTCCGGGTTCGCGCGTGAAGAACGCGCGCCCCGGAATGACGAAGGACGTACATTGCCCCATCGTCATGGCCGGGCATAGCCGTTCGAAGAACGGCGTTCATGCGACCGCCTATGCCGACAATCCATCTTCTAGCAAAGACAAGATGGATGCCCGGACCTTCGCCGCGCCGAAGCGGCTTCGGCCGCGCAGGCGGGATCAAGTCCGGGCATGACGACCGAATGGAGGCCGCCCTATTCCGGGCACCGACTCGTGTAGAGTGAGACGGACAACAATAACGGGCAAAGAAAAACAGGAAGGAACCGCCATGGCCTTCAAGACAGCGTCGCGTCTCAAGAGCTTCATCATCGCGCTCGCCGCACTCGTTGCGACCGCGAGCGCGGCCTCCGCCGACACCGGCACCATCCGCCTGTCGTTCATCAAGGCCGGCTGGGTGATCGGCGGCACCGTCGGCTCCGGCACGCTGACGTTCCGCGGCCGCAAGTATCCGGTTTCGATCGGCGGCCTGAGCTACGGCCTCACCTTCGGCGGCTCGCAGACTTACTTACGCGGCACCGTCAGCAACATCTTCCATCCGCGCGATGTCGAGGGCGTCTATGGCGCCGGCTCGGCCGGCGCCGCCGTCGTGCGCGGGCCGCAGGCGGTCGTGCTCACCAACCAGAAGGGCGCGGTGATGCAGGTGGCCGGCACGCAGACCGGGCTGATCCTCAACCTCGACCTCAACGGCATGGCGCTGACGCTGCGGCGATAGCGTTGCTTCGTCATGGCCGGGTACAGTAAGCGTAGCCCGGATGAAGCGCAGCGCAATCCGGGATTCCACGTGAGCCGCTCCCGGATTTCGTTTCACTTCATCCGGGCTACAGAAACGCCGTCATGGCCGGGCTTGGCCGTTCGCAGAACGGCGTCGCGGAGCCTGTCATCGGGCTCGCCGGAGGCGAGACCCGTTGGCTCGCCTGTGACCCGGCCATCCATCTTCAAGACAACAAGAAGGAAAGATGGATGCCCGGGTCAAGCCCGGGCATGACGAATTAATGATGAGGCTCGCTCGTGGCCCTTATGCCCCGGTGCACTTCTTGACGAAGCTGTCCTTGGCGGCGCCGGAGAGCGGCTTGCCGTCGGCGCTCTTGGCGTTATCCTCGCAGCACTTCTTCATGTGCGCGGTCTTCGCCGCACCCGCGAGCGGCTTGCCGTCGGCGCTGGTGGCGGTGCAGGTCGCGGCGAGCACGGGCGAGGCGGCAAACAGGCTGAGACTCGCGGCAAGAACGAAACGCTTCATGGATAGTCCTCCCGGTGGTGTGACACCGGCAGCGTAGCGGAACCGGCGCGGCTCGCAAGGCCCGGCCGCCGAAACAGATGCCGCCGCACACAGCCTCGTCCGCAGGGCAAGCCGCCTCAGTCCGGCACGACGCTGTGAATGTCGATCGAGACGGCAACCGGCCCCGGCTGCGGGTGGTTGTCCGGGCCGCGCAGCATCGCCCGCCGCCGGGTCGGCACGACGATGCCGCCGAAATCCTTGTGATCGTAGCAGTAGTGCGTGACCGGCGTGCGGCCGAGCACGTCGGGGCCGTAGTCGACGCGGCGATGCAGGCCGGCGGCGTCGAAGTAGAGCACCTGCTCGGCGCAGTGCGCCGGAAAGCCCGCGGGATACGTCACGGCAAGCCGCCGCCACGTCTCGTCATCCTCCTGCCACGGCTCGATCTCGCGCACCGTGAAGCCCGGCATCGCCAGGAAGAACGGTGCGCACAGATAATTCCACATCGCATAGCCGCCGAAGTAGAGCAGATCGAGGTCGTCCCACTGCGTTTCGCGCTTGTGGGTGGCGAAGGCCTGCCGCGGGTTGTCGCGCGCCTGCACCGGCGCGCCGGCATCCGTCTCGATCGCGACGCGCCCGCCTTCGAACACGCCGCGCTGGCCCGTGCCTCCGAACGGCGCGTAGATCGTTCGCGGCTGCTTGCGCGCGACGATCACCTCGGAATTGCGAAAGGGGTCCGGCTTGCCCTTCATGCCGAACAGCAGCCCGGACACGGTGACCCGCGCCGTCAGCGTGTCGATTTCCTGCCAGCGCTTCAGGCCGCCATGGCCGTTCAGCGCGATCTCCAGTAGCTCGCTCATGTATCCCTCCCCGTTTTCTTGAGCATGATCCTGTCGGAAAACCGCTTCACACTTTTCCGGATCATGCTCGGTTCAGCGTCCGGCTGATGCGTTTGCCAGATGCCCGATGGTCTCGGCGACGAGCTGCGCCAGCCGTCCGGCGCGATAATCCGCGGAGGCGTAGTAGTCGCCCCAGAACGTCACGCCCGACAGGCTCGCCGCCACGGCATCCCGCACGCGATCGTGCTGGCGCAGATCGAGCGTTGTGAGCGTAGCTTCGAGCGATTGAAGGCGCTGCGGATGCGCGGTCGCGCCCGAGACGGCAATGCGCGCGTAGGTGCATCGGCCGTGTGCATCGGCGGCAACGGCCGCCGCGACGCTGGCGATGCTCCAGCCGATCGCAATGTGCTTGACCTTGCGGTAGGCCGATCGTGCCCCCGCTGGTGCGGGCTTCAACCGGATCGCCACCGCGATCTCGTCGGCGGCAAGCGCGGTGCTGCGCGCGCCGCGGATAAACTCGGTGAGCGGCAGTTCGCGCGATCCGTGCGGGCCGGCGATCTCGACGATACCGTCCATGGCGAGGCAGCCGGCGAGCCAGTCGCCGCCCTGCTCCGCCGCGCAGACGGCGCCGACCAGTGTGCCGCGCCGCCGCACCATCGGATCGGCGGCAACGCTGGCGATCTCGGCGAGGAGCGGCAGGCGCGAGACGATCTCGCGGTTGCCGGCGATATCGGTCTGGCGCGCCATCGCACCGATACGCACGCTGTCGCTGCCGATCGCAATCGCCGACAACCCCTCGACGGCCTGAAGATCGATCACGAGCGCCGGGCGTTTGCGCCGGTGCTTCAGATCCGTCATCAGGCTCTGGCCGCCGGAGAGCAGGACCGCGTGCGCGCCGGCCGCCGCGAGCGTGCGGCTCGCCTCCGCCAGCGTCTGCGGCCTCACATAGTCGAATGCAACGGGGATCATGACGGCATCGCGGAGTTTGCGTTGCGGATCGCGCGCAGCACCCGTTCGGGCGTCAGCGGCATGTCGAGCTCACGCACGCCGAGATGCCAGAGCGCGTCGATCGCGGCGTTGACGACCGCGGGCGGCGCGCCGATGCAGCCCGATTCACCGAGGCCCTTGGCGCCGAGCGGATTGGTCGGCGTCGGCGTGATGGTGTGACCGGTCGTAAAGCGCGGCAACATGTCGAAGCGCGGCAGCGGCGGATCGGCCACCGGCGCGCCGTCGGTGTCGTAGAACGCACCCTCGTAGAGCGCCTGCCCGATCCCCTGCGCCAGACCGCCATGCACCTGGCCACGCGCCAGCAGCGGGTTGATGACGACGCCGCAATCGTCGATCGCCGTGTAGTCCTCGAGCGTGACGGCGCCCGTCCGCGGATCGACCTCGACCACGGCGATATGCGTGCCATAGGGCGATGAACTCGATTTCGGATGGTAGAACTCGGTTTCCTCGAGGCCGATGCCGATCTCACGCGGAATGCCCTGCCCGGTCCATGCCGCGCGCGCCACCTCCGCGATCGTCACCGAGGCGTTGCCGCCGTCGACCCGCAGCAGGCCGTCGGCGATCACGATCCTGTCCGGCGTCGATTGCGTCATGTGCGCGGCAATGCGCTTCATCCGCTCGGCGATGCGTGCGGACGCGACCTTCACCGCGCTGCCGCCCACCGGGACCGAGCGCGAATTCCAGGTGCCGATGCCGAACGGCACGAGATCGGTGTCGCCTTGAACGACCTCGATGTTCTCGGGCGCAATCCCGAGCTCCTCGGCGGCGATCTGCGCGAACGTCGTCACATGGCCCTGGCCGTGGCTGTGCGATCCCGACATCACGGACACGCGGCCATCCGGATGCACGCGCACCAGCGCGCTTTCGAATCCGCCGCGATCGAACCCGACCATGCCAAGCAACTCGGCCGCGCCGACGCCGCAGGTTTGCGTGTAGTTGCCGATACCGATGCCGATCAGCTTGCCCTGGCTTCGCGCCTCGGCTTGCCGCTTGCGCAGGCCATCGTAGTCCGCGCGTTCGAGCGCAAGCGACAGCGTCTCCGCGTAGCGGCCGCTGTCGAGCGTCGTGCCGGCCGCCTGCCGGTATGGCATCTGCTCGGGCTGCACGAAGTTGCGGCGGCGAACCTCGGCCGGATCGATGCCGAGTTCGCGGGCGACGCGATCGACGGTCCGCTCGATCAGATATGCGGCCTCGGGGCGGCCGGCGCCGCGATAGGCATCGACCGGCGTCGTGTTGGTGAAGACGCAGGTGATGTTCATCTCGAACACGCGAACGGCGTAAACGCCGAGCGCGAACAGGGCGACGTTGACCGTCGGCACGCCGGATCCCATCGAGGACAGGTACGCGCCGACATTGGCAAAGCTGTTCGCACGCATGGCGACGATCTTGCCGTCGCGATTGGCGGCAACCTCGACCGTCATCGCGTGGTCGCGCCCATGGGTCGTCGCAACCGTGTTTTCCGAGCGCGTTTCGGTCCACTTCACCGGCCGGCCGAACATTTTCGACGCGAACGCGACAAGGATATCCTCAGGGTAGAAGTGCATCTTCGGCCCGAAGCCGCCGCCGACGTCCGGCGAAATCACGCGCAGCTTGTGCTCGGGGAACTGCAATGCCGCCGCCAGCATCCGCCGCAGCATGTGCGGAATCTGGTTGGCGCAGTAGACGGTCAACTGACCGGACGACGGATCGAAGGAGGCATTCACCGCCCGCGGTTCGATCGAGAACGGCACCAGCCGCTGGTTGACGAGCGGGAAACGGATGACGACATCGGCCTTCTTCGCCGCCTCGTCGAACCCGCCGCGACCGGTCTGGAAGGTCGCCGCGATGTTGCCGGGAAGATCATCGTGCAGACGCACCGCCTGCTCCGCCATCGCCGCGGTGCAGTCGAGCACCGCGGGCTGCGGTTCGTAGCTCACCGCGATCAGCTCGGCCGCGTCCGCCGCCGCACCGGCGCTCTCGGCGACCACCATCGCCACCGGCTCGCCGACATGCCGCACGATCTTGCGGGCCAGCACCGGCCGTCCCTTCGCCCGCGCTCCCGGGATCAGCCAATTCGGCCTGATATCGGCCAGCCCGCCGATGTCGTCAGCCGTCAGAATGGCGATGACACCGCGCGCAGCCGCGGCCGCCGTGGTATCGATCGCCACGATCCGGGCATGGGCATGCGGACTGCGCACGACATGCGCGTGAAGCTGACCCGGCAAAACCACGTCGTCGACATAGCGCCCGCGTCCGAGCAGGAGACGCGCGTCCTCGAGCCGCGTCATCGGCTGACCGATCCATCGCGCCCTGGTCTCATCCGGCTGCGCACTCATGGGCACGTGCTCATTCATGCGCTCGCTCCGTTGTGGCTTGCTACGTCGAGTACCGCATCGACAATGTGCTGATATCCGGTGCAGCGGCAGAGATTGCCGCGCAGTCCCTGGCGAACCTCCTCCTCGGTTGGCCGCGCATTGGTCTGAAGCAGATCGGCGGCGGCACACAGCATGCCCGGCGTGCAGTAGCCGCACTGCAAGGCGTGATGGCGGTGAAACGCGGCTTGAAGCGGATGCAGCTCGTCGGGGCGGCCGAGACCGGCGGCAGTCGTGATGACTGCGCCATCTGCCTGAACCGCGAGCATCATGCAGGATTTCACGGCATGCCCGTCGAACAGCACAGTGCAGGCGCCGCACCGCCCGCTATCGCAACCCACATGCGGCGCGGTGACGCCGAGCTTCTCGCGCAGCGCCTGCACCAGCAGCATGCGCGGCTCGACGGTCAGGCGATACGCGCAGCTGTCCACCGTGAGCATGATCGGCACCTCATGATTTGTCGGCGTCGCGCCTGCGACAAGGGCTCGCTGATTCATCCCCGCTCCTGCTTCTGCCCGGCCGCCCCACAGGCGTCCGGATTTATAATATGATACTGATCATATCATTTAAGCAGGTGCAATAGTCCTGCGAATAAAATAATATTACGACCATAATTTAATATGCCAGCAAGCGATGGCTGTGGCTGTGTACGGTCAGATCACGATTGGGATATCCGCGCCGCGGCGCGTGACACACACGGCGAAGATGAAGGCGGTCGCTTCGCGCGTTAGCGCCTAGTCCATGCTCGCGACGACCACGAGACGCTTCACCTGCCCGCTGCGATAGGCGCGCAGGAAACGATCGTAGTCCTTGAACGAGACGCAGCCGTTCGAGTCGCCGCCCGGTCCGAGCATGTAGGAATGCGCGAGCAGTCCGGTACGGTTGTAGATCGCGCCTGCACCGCCGAGCGGCGTCAGCCGCAGCGCCGCAACGCCGTGGAACAGCGCCTCGCGCGGCGTGATGTCGTAGATGTGCGGCGGCGTTACACCATGCATCTTCACATGCGCATAGGCCGGTTTGTCCATCTTCGGACCGAGGCCCGAGTGGGCCTCGAGCTTGCTGCCGTCCGGCATGTGCACTGTCTTGGCGACGATGTCGTAGACGGCGGTGAAACGATCGAGCGGATGAGTGTCACTTGCGGGCTGCGCGATCGAACCCGTCACGTCCGACGTATCGGCGCTCGCGTAAGCCATCACCGGCGCGGGTTCCGGCTGCTTGCCGAAGAACTTGTCGAACCATGACGGGCGGCCCGCCTTAGCCTGCGCGAGCAGCACGGCGCGCGCCTTGCGCACCAGCGCGTCGTGACCCAGCGGCCCGCGCGGCTTCGCCGCGCGAGAATCGGGCTTGGCCGGTTGCGCCGGCGCGATGACCGCCGCCGCGTCACGCGGCGGCTGTTGCGGTGTCAGCGCGGCAAGCGCTTGCGGCTTTGGTTGCGGCAGCTTCACGGCCTGCTGCGCGGCAGGCTCAACGACGGCAGCCGGAGGCGTTGCTGCGGCGATGCTGACCGGCGGTTCGGGCCTGATCAGGTTTGCCGGCGGCGGACCGAAGGAATAGACCGGATCGAACCATGCCACCTTGCCGCCGAGCACTGCGGCGGGTGGCTGGGCGAGCGGCGCGTCGACGGCCGGCTTGTAGCGATCAACGAATGATGACGTGTGGATGCTGCCGGTGATCGCGGCAGCGTCGGCGACAACAGTTGCACTGTCGGCTTGGCTCTCGCTGTTCGCCGCGAAATTCACGCGATGCGAGAGATGGTAGCCCCCCGCGAACGCAAGCGCGGCCAAGCCTACGCCCGCGGTCAGACATGCAATGGTAACGATGACGGATGATCGGCCACGCGCGGCCGGAATGGGCGCGATCTGCGCACGCTGACTGGAACTCATACGCTTTTACGCCACACACGAACACACGATCACGCGCGCATCCCCGCAACTGTCCCAACTGGCCGGTTTCCGACGTGTTTTCGGCCCGGGGGAGCGTCTCGCAGAGGTGCGCAGCGTCATTAAGGCGAGTTTTCGTTAAATGCTGATTAAGTGAGGGCGGAACCGTGGCGGCCGCCCTCGGGCTCGCCATCCGGCCTGCTCATGCCGGGGCCGCGCAAACGCAGGCCGAATCCGGGTTAGAGACAGGTTCCATGCTTGTCTTCACGCGCGACGCGCGCCTCATCGGATTCCTGTTTCTCAGCGTCACCGTCTGCGGCTGGGCGCTGAACTGGCCCGCCATCAAGTTTCTGCTGCGCGAATGGCCGCCGCTGTTCTCGCGCGGCGTCGCCGGTGTGGCGGCTGCGCTGATCCTCGCCGCAATCGCCCTGTCCCGCCGCGAAAGCCTGCACGTGCCGCGCCGGGACTGGCTCCGGCTCGCGTTCGCCGCCTTCACCAACGTGTTCGCCTGGATGGGTTTCGGCACCATGGTGATGCAGCATCTGTCGATCAGCGAAGGTTCGCTGCTGGCCTACACCATGCCGATCTGGACGATGCTCTTTGCCTGGCCCGTGCTGGGACAACGACCGAGCCTGCGCGGCGTCGCCGCCGTGATCCTCGGCAGCGCAGGCATCCTCGTGCTGTTCAGCGGACAGCTCACAGCCGGCACGGGCTTTGCTCTCGGTCCGGACAAAACGCTCGGGGTGGTGCTTGCGCTTGCGGCAGCGATCTTCTTCGCGCTCGGCAGCGTGCTGAACGCGCCGCTGCCGCTGAAACCGATCCCGCTTGCGGCCTGGCAGGTCGGCCTCGGCTGCCTGCCGATGATCGCGCTCGGACTGGCATTCGAGCATCCTGATTTCGGCGCCCTCACCGCGTCGGGCTGGAGCGTTCTCATCTACATGATCGTCGGCCCGATGGGCCTCTGTTACCTGACCTGGTTCGCAGCGCTGGAACGGCTGCCGCCGACCACGGCAACCATGGGCACCCTCGGCGTGCCGGTGATCGGCGTGATTGCCGGTGCGGTGACGCTCGGCGAGCCGCTGGGACTGCGCGAGGTCGCCGCCGCGGGATTGACGCTCGCCGGCGTGGCGCTGGCGCTGCGGCGGACACCACCTCCGCCGATCGAATGACAACGCCGGCCGACGGATGTGGCCGAACTGCACTTCCGGCGGACGGACGACTCCCCTAGACTTCACCCAAAGCCACAGACAATGCGGCGATTCCCTTGGCCGCGTGGGAGGATTTCCGATGCCGATCGCCACCACCCGCCGCCTCGCGATCCTCGCTGCTGCGCTCGCGATGGCTGCCAGCCTGACAACCGCCGCGCATGCGGAAACCGGAACGGTGCGGCTGAAATTTTTCAAGGCCGGATGGTTCGTCGGCGCACAGGGCGGCAGCGGCATCCTGAGCTTCCGCGACCAGATCCATGCGTTGAACATCGGCGGTGTCAGCGCCGGGTTGACCTTTGGCGGCTCGATGACCGACCTCGTCGGCACCGTCCGCAATCTGCGCAGCCCCTACGATATCAACGGCGTGTATACCGCCATCGGCGCCGGGATTGCCGTCGGCGGCGGTGCCCGCGCGATCCAGATGCAGAATGCAAATGGTGTCGTCCTCGTCCTCAAAGGCGAGCAGATTGGCCTTCAGGCCGATCTCGACCTCAGCGGCATGAGCATCAGTATCAAGTAGCGCAAGCCGCGGACTAGCCGCGCGCGTCAGTCGCCTCGCCCTGTGGGCGGCGAACGGTGAGGTTCGCAGCAAGCGAACGCACGCGCACCAGCGCCATCCGCGTCCACTCCTGCCATGGCCACAAGATCAGCTTGACGACGTCGTTCTCGGGAACGCCGGCTGCGCCCATGCGCTCGCGACACGGTCCGGGGCAGTAGTAGGTTCCGAACATCCAGTCCCAGAGCGGCAAGACGTTGGCGAGGTTCTTGCCGTGCGCTTCCGCCACGTCCGCGTGGTGCCAGCGATGGAAGCGCGGCGATGCAATCAGCAGGCGGAGGGGCCCGTGATCCCAGTCGACATTCACGTGGACATAAATGTTGTGCAGGATCACGAAAACGGCGCCGAGCCCGATGGCGTCCTGCGGCAGTCCGAGCCACGACAGCAGCACGGTGTAGGACGTCCACATCACCAGACCTTCAAGCATGTGAATGCGATAGGTGGTGAGCCCGGTCACGTCCGGGTCGGAATGATGGATCGCATGCACCGGCCAGAGCAAGGGGCGATGCATCAGCCGGTGGTTCCAGTAGTTGGCGAAGTCGTGAACGATGATCGCGAACGGGACGAGCGCCCAGACCGGCACATCGGCCCAGAATGCCGTCGGGACACTCGGGATGCCGAGCAGCGCGTAAAGCTGCTTGATCCTGTCCCAGCACAGCCAGACCAGCGGCGCGAACAGGAAATTGAAGTGGAAGATCGCAAGCGTCGCGAGGATGCCCGCGACAATGCGGCGGGACCAGGAGAACTGCCAGCCGCGGCGAGCCAGATCGATCAATAGCAGCAGGCAAAGGAATGCGATCGCCGCGATCGTGTGCGGCTTCCAGATCATGGTGACCCATGCATCCGCGCGACTCGCGAAAAATTCGACCAACGCTGATACTCTGAAACCGTGGAGCGCCCGCAGGGGTTGCACCTAGTGTGGCGGTTCAGATGTCCGCATCATCCTTGCTGCGGATGCGCCATGCGGACTTCTGAACCTAAGCCACACTAGAACAATAACAATTTCTAGTGTCCTTCGATTCCGAAGTTCGCAGATGAGGTGCCGCAAGGGAGTGCGAACTTCGGAATCGGGACACTAGCCGGGCGGCGTTAACGACGGCTGAATCCGCACGTCCAGTTTTGGACCGATGCGGCTATACCCGCCGCAGCAGCTTCAGGACCGCCGTCAGGCGGATGCTGCGTTTTCCGGCGAGCGCGGCGGCTTCCAGCTCCGCACCGGTATCGCTACACGCGCCGGAAAAGCCGATGCCGACTTCGTGGCCGCCAAACACAGGATTTTCACCCATTGCGGGCGTGTGCTCCTGATTGACGATCTGCCCCTTCCAGCGGCCGTGCGACGATGTGTAGGTGCCGAGATAGTAGAAGAACGCATCGCCGCCGAGGATGCGGCCGTCGTTCAGCAGCATGACGCCGTTGAGATCGCCATCGACGCCGCCGAGCGTGCGCAGATGAACCGAGTAAAGACCGTTCTGGATGCCGCCCTCACCCACCGCATCGGCGGGGATCGGCTCCTCCTCCAGCGGCGTCATGACCGAACGGAAAACCGCGCCCGGAATCTGCGGCGATGTGCCCTCGAAGCGATAGATGAACTGGCCGTCCGGCCGTCCGCGAACGTCGATCGATCCCGTATCCTGACCGAGCAGCGATTGATAGTTGGGATCGTCGGTGTGGCGGCGGCTGACGATCTCGGCAACGATCTCGCCGTTCTCTTCCCGGTAGGTTCCGTCGTGCGCGAACGCGGAATTCCCGCCCAGCATGCGGCCTTCGTGAACGTACATCACGCTGCGCATCAGCCGGTCGCCGAAGCCGTATTCACACTTGTAGAAGCCCTTCAGCAAGATTCGTCCCCAGCACACCCGAATCCTTGTTTAACGGCATGCGCCATGCGGTGAAAGCGCCCTGGATGCCCTGATCGTCGCAACTCGCTCTGACCGCCACGCGAACAATTGCAACCGGAAAGTGCGGCGCCTAGGATAAGGCCGGCTCAGCCAGGACAAGGAGGACGCCATGGCGAAAAGAACCACGCATCGCAGTTCGACCGGAACGAAGCTCTACGCCGTCCGCGACGCCAAGGGGCGCTTCAAGGACATCCAGACCTACAAGCGCGCGCACGGCGCCGACATCAAGCGCAAGGCCAAGGCCGAGAAGAGCAAGAAGTAACCTGCTCTCTCACGGCTTCTTGCGGACGAGGTAGCGCTGCGTTCCGTCGAGAACGAGTTCCGACTTCTGATTGTGCACCGTGCTCTTCATGGCGATCACGCCGGTCGTGCGGTTCGGCGTCAATTCAACGATCTCCAGCGCTGCATACAGCGTATCGCCGACGTAGACCGGTTTCAGGAAGCGGGATGACTGATCGAGGAATCCGACGAGGCTGTCCTCGACCATGAACGGAAACTCGCCGGCGCCCGCCGCCGTCTGAATCACGATCTGGTATCCGTGCGCGAGCATGTGCGGCATGCCGCGGCGGCGGCAATATTCGACGTCGTAATGGACCGGATGATTGTCACCGCTGGCGCTCTGGAACGCGAGAAAGAGCGCGTCCGTCATGGTGCGACTCGGCAGCACGAAGCGTTCGCCGATCTTGAAATCGTCAAACCAGCGCGTCTCGTATCGGCGATGCTTGTCCGGGTCGAATGCGACGCTCACTGCTTCACCTCGCGGCAATCGGTCCATGGCCGGTGCGCATGCTTGATCCGCACCGCGCCCTGCTTGCTGATGCGCAGGTCGACGCCTTGCGACGCATAGCGCTCGCCGCGCACCGCGAGCCGCTTGCGCAACGCGATCGCCTTGCCGTCGATATGGATATGCGCGTTCGGATCGAAGCGATAGAACGCGACGACGAACGGCGCGCCGTCAGCGCATTCGAATGTCCGGAATCTCGACTGCGCGGCCGCCCCTGTTGCGCCCAGCGCAACAGCGACGGCGCCGAGAAGAATGGGTCCCCTGCGTGAAATCATGATGTCTCCCTCAGCCGGACGAGTATAGCCTGACGGAAATGAAATGCCGCCCTGTCATCGCCCCGCCGTAACGGCAGGCGTAAAGTCGGGCCATGACAGATTCGCCAATGACAGACACCCTTCCCCGCCATCTCAATCTCGCCGGCGCCAGCAATTTCCGCGATCTCGGCGGCTACACCGGGAAAAATGGCCGCACACTCCGCTGGCGGCGGATTTTCCGCTCCAACCACCTCGGCAAGGTCACCGACGCCGATATCGCCGTGCTACGCGGGCTGGGCATCAAGTCGGCGTTCGACCTGCGCGGCGGCGACGAGCGCGCGCCCGACGCCTGCAAGGACGAAGCGATCAGCGTGCATTCGCTGCCGATCGAGCCGGTGACACTGACGGTGGTGCGCGATCGCCTCGCCTCCGGTCCGCTGTCGACGGAAGCGACCATGGAGATCATGCGGGAATCGTACCGCAACTACGTGCGGCATAACACGCCGCGCTACCGCGAGCTGTTCGCTCACCTCGTGAAGGACCCGGCGCCGCTGGTGATCCACTGCACCGCGGGCAAGGACCGGACCGGCTTCGCGTGTGCGCTGGTGCTCGGCGCGGCCGGCGTGCCGCAGGAGACAATCGTCGAGGACTATCTCCTCACCAACACCTACTACCGCCGGGATACGACCAACATCACGACGCTCCCCCCGGAGGTCGTCGCGGGACTGCAAACCGTCGACGCAACGTTCCTCGCTGCTGCGTTCGACGCCGTTCGCGCAGATTACGGCGATCTGGAAACCTATTTCAGCGAGGGCCTTGGCCTGGGACCGCGCGAACGGGCCGAGCTCGACCGGCTGTATCTCAGCGCCTGAGCCTGCTATCCAACCGGGATGCAAGCGCCGCCGATCAAAGTACGTGCGTTCGGGCCCGACGATACGCAGAGCGTGTTCGATGTGATCCTGCCGATCCAGCGCGATGAATTCGGCATTGCCATCACTGCCGCCGATCAGCCTGACCTTCTGGCAATCCCGGACTTCTACCAGAATGGCGCCGGCGGCTTTTGGGTTGCCATCGTAGAAAACCGTGTCGCAGGAACGATCGGCCTGAAGGACATCGGCAACGCACAGGCGGCCCTGCGCAAGATGTTCGTTTCCGCCCCCTATCGCGGCAAGGAACACGGCATCGCCGGCCGCTTGCTGCAAACGCTGATCGATCACGCGAAGCGAGAGGCGCTTGCGGAAATTTTCCTCGGTACCACCGACAAATTTCTCGCGGCGCATCGCTTCTATGAAAAGAACGGATTTGCCGAGATCGCAAAAGCGAACCTGCCGCCGGCGTTTCCCGTCATGGCGGTCGATTCGAAATTCTACGTTCGCGACCTCTCGAAGTGAGCGAAGCGCGTTCCGAAAATCTATGATCGCGCCGAGCCGCTCTCCTGCCCGCTGCCCTCTTCCTTCAATGGCGTGAGCAGCCACAGCGTCAGGAAGGTGAAGAGCGAGATCATCACCGCGACGTCGTAGGCACCGAGGCCGACCGCAGCGCCGGTCGCGCCGGTCGCCCACAGGCTTGCGGCGGTCGCCGTGCCGCGCACCGAGCCGCCACCTTTCAGGATCGCGCCACCGCCGATGAAGCCCATTCCGGTCATGATGCCTTCGATGATGCGCGCAGTCCCCTCAGGGTGACCGTTCAGGATCGTTTCGGTCGCCTGCACGACGCCACAGGTCGCGATCGCGACCAGCGGAAAGGTGCGAAGCCCGGCGCTGCGCTCGTTCTTCTCGCGATTCCAGCCGATCGGCAGTGCCAGCACATAGGCGATCGCGAGCGCGATGAAGTGCGGCAAGATACGAAAGCCGCCCGTGGCTTCGAGAAGCGATTGCATTGAAACACCCCGCCCGCGCGAATGGCCGCAACGTGTGCGGCCATTTCCAGACAGACAGAACGCAACCGGGGCATGAAAGTTCCACACCCCGCGGCTGCGACAGGCAGGGCTAGGCGACCTTGCGCGCCGCGATCTTGCCGTTGAGGAAGCCCTCGAGCCGCTGACGGATGATCGCTTCCGCGTCATGCATGATGCGGTCGATCAGTTCCTTCACGGTCGGGATGTCGTGGATCAGGCCCGCGACCATGCCGCAGCTCCAGGCACCCGCATTCATGTCGCCCTCGATCATGACCTTGGGATAGATGCCTGCGACCTGATCGTGGATGTCCTCGATCTTGAGGTTCTTGCCTTTCTCGCGCTCGATCTCAATCAGCTTGTCGACGTTCGCATTGCGCAGGACGCGCTCGGTATTGCGCAGCGAACGCATGATCAGTCGCGTGTCCAGCTCGGACGCGGCGACCAGCGCCTGCTTGACGTTGTCGTGCACCGGCGCTTCCTTTGTCGCGATGAAGCGCGTGCCCATGTTCATGCCTTCCGCGCCCATCGACAGCGCCGCAACGAGGCTGCGCGCATCGGCCATGCCGCCCGACGCGACGAACGGAATCGTCAGTTCCTCGTCCGCGCGGGGCAAGAGAATCATGTTCGGCACATCGTCCTCGCCCGGATGACCGCCGCACTCGAAGCCGTCGACGCTGACCGCGTCGCAGCCGATGCTTTCCGCCTTCAATGAATGCCGGACCGACGTGCACTTGTGGATCACCTTGATGCCCGCGGCCTTCAGCGCCGGCATGTACTGCTCCGGGCTGCGGCCCGCCGTCTCGACGACCTTCACCCCGCCTTCGCGGATGGCGTCGATGTACTCCGGATACGGCGGCTTGGCGAAGGTCGGCAGGAACGTGAGATTCACGCCGAACGGCTTGTCAGTCATGTCGCGGCAGCGCGCAATCTCCTTGGCGAGCAGCTCGGGCGTGCGCTGCGTGAGACCCGTAATGATGCCGAGACCGCCGGCGCTGGAGACGGCTGCGGCCAGTTCGGCGAAGCCGACGAAGTGCATACCGCCCTGAATGATCGGATGTTCGATGCCGAACAGTTCCGTGATGCGTGTTTTCATGAAGCCTCCCCGATGTGTTCTTATTGGCTGTCGGGCAGCATCCTATCTGCATGCGCCTTGCCCGCAAGCCGTTCCGCACCGTTGTTTGATGCGATCTGCGCCTTGACCCGCGCGCGGACAGTTCCTAGCTTTCCGCACTCGCCGCGTTCGGCCGACAGGTAGCGGACAATGGCCTCGATGCTCGGAACGTTCCTCAGACACGGCAGCAACAGCTTGCTTTGTCTCGGCGTCGTGATCGCACTGGTGCTGGGAATTGCCGGCTTTGCGCCGTTGACGCCGGGCTGGCTCGCCGTCGGCGCGCTGCTGTTCTATCTCAGCGAATATTCATGGCATCGCTTCGCTTTCCATGCACCACCGGCGCGCTTTGAATGGCTGCGCAAGCTCCAGCACCGGCTGCACTACGATCATCATCTCGAACCGAACCGGCTCGATCTGCTGTTCCTGCCCGCATGGTTTCTGGTGCCGAACCTCGCCGTCACCGGCGCGCTGATCTGGCTGGTCCTCGGCGAGACGCGGGTGAATTCGACGCTGCTCGGCGTGATGCTGGCGCTCCTGCATTACGAGTGGGTACACTACCTCGCGCATATCCCGTATCAGCCGCGCACGCGCTTCGGCCGCTGGATGAAACAGTATCACCTGCGCCACCACTTCATCAGCGAGAAGCACTGGTTCGGCGTCAGCAATCCGTCGCTCGATGTGGTCTATGGCACATTCACCGCACCCGAGAATGTCGAGCGAAGTGCGACGGTGCGCAAGCTCCACTCGTGAGCCACCTGATCGCCTTCAGCACGCAACGACGTTCACGTGACCCTGCTTGCCATAATCGAGCAGCGCTCGGTCGCGTGTGATCAGCGTTGCGCCGACGTCGCGTGCGGTCGCGGCGATAATGCGGTCGGCCGGATCGCACGGCGGTCGGCCGGGCAGAAACGAGGATGCGATCAGCACATCAGGCGACATATCCGCGAGGCGCACGCCGGGTGCCGCGACAGCTTTCGCAAACCATTGATGCGGCGACATGCGGATATGCAGTCGCTGCCGCGATACAAGCAAACCGATTTCCCAAGCACTGATCGGGGACAACAGCACGACTCCGTCATCCTCATCCGCGGCTTTGCTGAGCAACGCAACAGACTCCGGCGCAAGCTCGTCGCCCTGCGCGAGCCAAATCAAAGCGCAAGTATCGAGCAGGATCGCTACCATCTATCGCTTGCCCCACTCCGGATCAGCGGGAGCCGTCAAATCCGTTTCGTCAGGAACATGTGTGACTTCCTTCAGCAGCCCCGCCAGCGGATGAAACGGCTTGCCTTTTCCGGAGGCTGCCGTCCGCGACGGCGGCTGAATCCGGCGAAACACGAGCTTGCGGCCGCTCATGTCGACCTGCTCGCTTTCGAAACCTGCCTCCTTCCACACCTTCGTCATGACGCTGTTGAAGTCGTTATTGCTCCACCACGCGCGATAACGGGCGGACGCCGGCAGTTTCGCGCCGATCACGCGCTCGATCTGCGCGAACGTCATCGGCACCCGCTCGCCGGGTTGCTTCTTCAGGTACTCGCCGAGATGCGCGTATTTGGACATTCGCCGCCCCGAAAGTACATATCGATACTATGTACTAGTACATAAAGGCTCGGTCAAGGCACGCCACATCCGGCGTTACGCCTCCGCCAGCCATTTCAGGACGGCCGTGAAGCGCACGCTGCGCGTGCCGATCAGCGCGGTCGCATCCGCCTGCGCGCCAGTGTCGTCATACGTACCGGTAAAGCCGATGCCGGAATCGCGGCCGCCGAACACGGGACGTGCGCCGTAGGTCGGCGTGTGCTCGTGGTTGGTCAGTTCGCCCTTCCACCTGCCGTCCGCGAAACTATAGGAGCCGACATAGTAGAAATGCGAGTCGCCGCCGCGGATGGCGCCGTCACGCAGCACCATGATCCCGGTATTGGCGCCGCCGAGGCCGTCGCGGATATCGATGCGCAGCGAATAGAGCCCGTTTCTCATGTAGTGACGTTACCTTGAACCATGAGGCGTCGTCATGGCCGGGCATAGCCGTTCGAAGAACGGCGTTCTAAAGAACGCCTATGCCGGCCATCCACGTCTTCCTTCTTTATGCGTCAAAGGCGTGGATGCCCGGGACAAGCCCGGGCATGACGAGGTGGTTTTTACTGCGCCGTATCCCGGCACAGGATCACGCGACTTTGGCCGCCTTCGCGTCCTGGATCGCCTGCCAGATTTTCGCCGATGTCAGCGGCGTTTCCAGGCTGACGATGCCGAGCGGCGCAAGCGCGTCCATCACGCCGGAGACGATGCACGGCGGCGCGCCGATCGCACCGGACTCGCCGCAGCCCTTCGCGCCGATCGGATTGGTCCGGCACGGTGCGCTGTCGTCGAGGGTAACGCTGAACCTCGGCAGGTCGCTCGCGCGCGGGATCGCATAGTCCTGATAGGTCGCGGTCAGCAACTGGCCGTTGTCATCGTAAGCAGTGGCCTCCATCAGCGCCTGACCGATGCCCTGCGCGACGCCACCATGGATTTGCCCTTCCACCAGCATCGGATTGATCGGCACGCCGACATCATCGACCGTGGTGAAGCGCTCGACGTTGACGACGCCGGTCTCCGGATCGATCGACAGCTCGCAGATATGCGTGCCGTTCGGCCAGGTCGGTCCGTCGGCTTCACCGGTCGAGTCGACCGCCAGCTGTCCGCCGGTTTCGTTCTTCGCGAGCTCGAACAGCCCGACCTTGCGGTCGGTGCCGGCAACCCGCAGCACGCCGTCGGCATATTCGATATCGCCGACGCCGGCTTCGAGGTGATCGGCTGCCCTCTCGCGCGCCTTGGCGATCAGATCGCCGCTCGCAACCGCCGCCGCGGTGCCGCCGACGAACATCGAGCGCGAGCCGACGCTGCCGAAGCCGTTCGTCGTGTCGGTGTCACCCTGGATCACGTCGATCTTGTCGATGCCGATGCCGAGCGCGGCGGACACCATCTGCGCATAGGCCGTCTCGAGGCCCTGCCCCATCGCCTGCGTGCCGGAGTACAGCGCAACGCGGCCCTCTGCCGTCGCCTTCAGCGTCACGGTTTCCTTATGCTGGTTGCCGCCGGTCCACTCGATATAGCTCGCGAGCCCGCGGCCGTAGAGCAGCCCCTTCTTCTCGGCCGCCTTCTTGCGCGCCTTAAAGCCGTCCCAGTCCGCATTCTTCGACGCGCGCTCCAGCATGTGCGCGAACATGCCGCTGTCGTAGGTCTGCCCGACCGCATTCTTGTAGGGCATCTGCTCGGGCTTGACGAAGTTGCGCTTGCGGATCTCGCGCGGATCGATGCCGATCTGGCGCGCCGCCGCGTCCATCATGCGCTCGACGACGTAAACGGCTTCCGGGCGGCCCGCGCCGCGATAGGCGCCGACCGGCGCCGTGTTGGTCATCACCGCCTTCACTTCGAAATGCACCAGCGGCAGATCGTAGAGCCCAGTCGCGACGAACGGCCCGAGCACCAGCGGAATGATCAGGCCCGTGCCGCTGATGTACGCTCCGGTGCCAGCAATCGACTTCACGCGATAGGCGAGCACGCGGCCCTTCGCGTCGAGCGCCATCTCGGCATTCGACACGAGGTCGCGGCCGTGCGTGCCGCCGACGAATTCGTCGACGCGATCGCCGCGCCAGCGGATGGTCTTGCCGAGCTTGGTCGCGGCGTAGGCGACGATGCCGTCTTCCGGATAGACGCCGGTCTTCTGGCCGAAGCCGCCACCGAGATCGCCGACCGTGACGCGCACCGTATCCGGGGCGCGCTTCAGGATATCCGCTGCAAGCGAGTCGCGCGTACGCGACGCCATCTGCGTTTGAATCTGCATGGTGAGACGCTTGGTCTTCGGATCGACATGGCCGATCGTCGAGCGCGGCTCCATCGCGCACGGCACGAGCCGCTGGCTCAGCACGTTATCGAGCTTCACGACATGCGCGGCCTTGGCGAACGCCTCCGCGACCTTCTGCGGATCACCATAGGCAGACACGGCAACCACGTTGTCCGGCGCGCCCTGCCAGATCACCGGCGCCCCCTTTTCGGTCGCCGCATGCACGTCGGTCACCGCCGGCAGCTCCTCGTAGTCGATCGCGATCGCCTCGGCTGCATCCTGCGCCTGCGCGCGCGACGTCGCGACAATCGCCGCCACCGGCTCGCCGACGAAACGGACGACCTCATGCGCCAGCAAGCGGCGCGGCGGAAACGACGCAGGCGACCCGTCGGCGCGCTTGAAGATCGGCAAGGTCTGGAGCGTGCCGATATCGTCCGCGATGAGATCAGCACCGGTAAAGATCGTCTTGACGCCCGGCATCGCCTTGGCCGCGTCGAGATCGATCGAACGGATTTTCGCGTGCGCGTGCGGCGAGCGCAGCACATGCAGCCAGAGCGAATCCCCGGCCGGCTGATCGTCGACGTATCGCCCCTTCCCGGTGACGAGGCGCTGATCTTCGAGACGCTTGACGGGCTGACGCGCGCCAAAGCGCAGATTGCCGGGAAGGATGTTCATTCTGATGTCCTGAGAGACCAAGGCGGGAGACGTGAGCAAGCCTAACGGGTGCAAGCGTTCGAGAAAACGCCGCGCCTGCAAGACCGCCCTGAAATAAGGGCATAAGCGTAATGTTGCAACCGGCCGCATGGCCGGCAATACCGCCGTCACTATCTCCCGCTATCGCGAACGGTGTCGGCCGTGGCGGATTCGCGGCTCAACGGAGTGCGGACGCATGACCTATGTCTATTTGCTGCTGGCCATCGGGTTCGAGGTCGTGGGCACCGCGGCGTTGCAGGCATCCGAACAGTTCACACGCCCCAAACCGCTGATGCTGACCGCCGCAGGCTACGCGGCCGCGTTCTATTTTCTATCGTTGACCCTGAAAGGCATGCCGGTCGGCATTGCCTACGCGATCTGGTCGGGCCTGGGTGTCGTGCTGATCGCCCTGATCGGGCTTTTCTGGTTCGGCCAGCGGCTCGATAACCCCGCCATCATCGGCCTCGGAATGATCGTCGCCGGGGTCGCCACCATCAACCTGTTCTCGAACACGGTCAGCCATTGATGCCGCCTTGATAGCCACATCCCGTCCATTGATGTTTCATGCGGAGTGCCGACAGTTGCACAATCCAACAAGAAACAGATCGGGAGAAACAGCATGGCCGGAGTAAAACAGGATCGCGATGGCGCTGTCGGTATTCTGACGCTGGACGACCCGGCGACGTTGAATGCGATGACGCCTGACCTCCTCGGCAGTCTCGCAGCCGCAATCGCGCAGGCGGACAGCGATCCGGAGATTCGCGCGCTGGTGCTGACCGGCGCGGGACGCGGCTTCTGCTCGGGCCAGAACCTCAAGGCGTTCGAGGTGCTCGGCAAGGATATCGTCGCCGGGGTCATGACGCATTACTGGCCAGCGATGCGGGCCATGCGCACGTGCCGCGTCCCGATCGTCGTCGCGGTGAACGGCGTTGCGGCCGGTGGCGGATTCAGCCTCGCCATGTCGGGCGACATCATTCTCGCGGCGCGTTCAGCAAAGTTCATTCAGGTGTTCAGCCGCATCGGCCTGGTGCCGGATCTTGGTTCGACATGGCTCCTGCCGCGGCTGATCGGACGTCAGCGCGCGCTCGAACTGATGCTGCTCAACGAGCCGCTCGCCGCCGATACGGCGCATGCGTGGGGGCTGGTGCGGCAGGTCGTGGATGATGAGCATCTGCTCGGCGAAGCCATCGCACTGGCCAGGCGGCTCGCCGAAGGTCCGACGCGCGCGCTGGCCGCGACACGTGCGCTGCTCGATGAGAGCGAACACGCCTCCTACGCCGATCAATTCCGCAGGGAGATCGAGGTTCAGGCGGAAATCCGGACAAGCGACGATGCGCTCGAGGGCCGCCGGGCATTTACCGAGAAACGCGCAGCGCGTTTTACGGGACGCTAGCTTCGCCGAACTGAACGGCCCGGCCTGAAAAGACTGCGCGGAGGCTCCCCTTTTTTGGGCAAGCCTCCGCGCCTCTCAGTCCTGAACCCGCGCTATCGAGGGAGGAATCGGGCATCCATCCGGAGGACGGGCGGCCAGGCTCAGGGTATTCCGTCAGGCTTGCCAGAACGGCTTGTTCACCTCGCTGGCGACGCTGCTCCAGCTCTGACCGAAGTCGTTCAGCGCATGCTCCGGCAACTGGGCCAGGTCACGGCGCTGGCGATAGCGCACGAGCCAGGTCTTGAGGGTTTCGCCGACGTGCGACAGGTCGAATGAAACATGATTATTCGTCATCGAATGGGTATGCAGAACGGACATGGCCAGCTCCTTTTGAATTCATCTGAAAAGGAATATGGGCTGATTTAGCACTTGCAACAAACGACACTTTGTCCCTAAATGCATGAGCATATATCATGCATAGAGGCTCCCATGGCGCGGCTTCCCTCCCTCAACGGCTTGCGGGCTTTCGAAGCCTCGGCGCGGCATCTCAGCTTCACGCTGGCGGCTGCCGAGCTGAACGTGACGCAGACGGCAATCAGCCATCAGATCAAACGGTTAGAGGATGAGATCGGCATCAAGCTGTTCATCCGGAAGAACCGCACCCTCGCCCTCACCCCGGCCGCGCGCGACTACCTGCCGGGCGTCCGCGCCGCGTTTCAGGATCTGCGCCTCGCGACCGAACGGCTCATGCGCAAGGACGACGACAAGGTGCTCTCGGTCTCGACGCTCGCCTCGCTGGCCGCGAAGTGGCTGCTGCCCCGGCTGAGCGGCTTTCAGCAACTGCATCCCGAGATCGACGTTCGCCTCACCACCTCGACCAACCTGGTCGATTTCATTCGCGACGATATCGACGTCGCCATCCGCTATGGCCGCGGCAACTGGCCGGGATTGCGCGCCGATTGGCTGATGGCGGATGAAGCGTTTCCCGTGTGCAGTCCGGCGCTGATGAACGGCGACAAGCCGCTGCGCACGCCTGAGGACCTAAAACATCACGTTCTGCTGCACAACGACAATAACATGGAAGCCTGGCAGGTCTGGCTGACCGCGGCCGGCGCCGACGTCGATCTGTCGCACAATCACAAGCTCACCTTCGATCTTGTCTTCATGACCGTTCAAGCCGCGATCGATGGCCTCGGCATCGCGATTGTGCCGCGCCCCTTCGTTCAGGACGACATCGCCAGCGGACGGCTGGTCGTTCCCTTTAACATCTCGCCGCCGTCCGACATGGGCTTCTATTTCGTCTGCCCGCACAACACTGCAAACGCACCGAAAACAAAGGCGTTTCGCGAATGGCTGGTGCAATCCGCCAAGAGCTGATCGCAGCCGGGCAAGCTATGCCGAGTGCGGCATGGTCCAGGCGCGGAACATCTGCCGCCAGTACCAGCGATTGAATTCGAGCGCCGCGATCGTTGCGTCGGCCGGCGTCACCACACGGCGGCGAGCGGCGCGCGCCGACATATCCGCGTCGTCGGCGACGATCGACGGCGACGGCACCTGATCAAGTTCGATAATCCCGGTCGACTCGCCGTGCGCGAAAGTCAGGTGCGCACCGAACTTGCGCGCCAGCGCCTTCATCGGCTCGTTCTCCGAACCGGTGGTGATGCGGACGCGCTCGAAACCGGCGCGGCGCGCAGCGTCCAGCACCTTCTCGAACAGCTTGGAGCCGAGCCCCTGACGGCGCACGTCGCGTTCGACACTGAACGCCATTTCCGGAAGAAAGCTGGACGCCTTCTCGGGCTGATGCAGTTCGGCGGCGCCGTGCACCTCGCCGCCGGTCAGGTAGGCAACGACAATCGTGCCGTCCCGCGCCGACCTGGCCGCATAGGCTTCAATGAAACTGTCGTCCACGACGCCGTTGAACCGGTTACGGCGGCTGTCGCGATCGAGCCGCAGCAGGTGATCCCTCAGCAGCGGCATTTCGCTGGGAGAGAGCGTGCGGATGGTGCCCTTGAGCGCGGCACCCGCGGTCACGACTTCGGTCATATCATGCTCCTCTGGTTACCCCCGAGGATGCGTATCGATTCCCTAGGCGCTCAATATTGTGCGCCGCACCAGAGAAAGCAAGACCTGCGACATCTTATACATCCGAATGAAATCAATATCTTAAGTGTACACAGATCTGTACTGCAATTTATACATGACGTTCACAATCAAAGAACCATCTGGGTTTGGGTGACCACCGCCACCAGCTTGCCTTCCTCCGTCTCGATGCGGGTCGTCCAGACCTGGGTGCGCCGCCCACGATGCACTGGCGTCGCCGTGGCGGTCACCGTGGAACCTTCCTTGGCCCCGCCGAGGAAGTTGGTCTTGCTCTCGATAGTCGTCGTCCCTTTCGCGTCCGGCGGCAGGTTGATGACGGTGCCGACCGCGCCCACCGTATCGGCGAACGCCATCACTGCACCGCCGTGAATCGTGTTGCCGGCCGTGCAGAGATCAGGCCGCACCACCATCGTCGCCGTCACCTTGTCGAGCTCGGCAGCGACGAACGTGATGCCCATCATCTGCCCCAGCGGCAACGGACGCGACTTGATCTTGTCGAGCAAACTCACGGGACGTTCTCCTCGGTCTTTTCTTGTTCGGGATGGAAGATCAGACGGGTTCGATGCCGCACCACTCGGCGACGAAAAGTGCGATGGTGCGCGTGGTCTTGCGCAAGGACTCGAGTTCGACACGCTCATTGAAGCCGTGCATCCGCTCCGCCTTCGCGCCAAAGCACAGGCTCGGGATACCCTCGTTCAGTCCGTAGAAGCGCGTATCGGTGAGTGCCGTGAACGTCAGGTCTTGCAACTCTCCGCCGTAGATCTGGCTGTAAGCATCGCGCAGCACGCGCTCGGGTGCATCCGCATCCTTTAGCTCGTAGCCTTCGGAGAGGAATCCGGACCATTCGATCGCCGGTGGGTTGTTGGCGAGGAAACGATGCGTGCGCGACGCTTCGCCGACGCAGGCGGCAATCTCCTTCTGGCAATCGGCGACCGACCAGCCCGGCAGCACGGCGATACGGCAATCGACATCGCACCACGCCGGGACGCTGGAGGCCCAGTCGCCGCCGTTGATGATGCCGGGATTGAAGTTGATCGGATGATCGAGCGCGCCGAAGAAATGATCTTTTGCCGCGCGCTTGTTCCATTCGGCCTCGAGCCCTTCCAGTGCATGGATGAGGTGATACGCCGCCTTGATCGCGTTCGAACCGACACCGGCCTCGAACACGTGCGCGGGAATGCCGCGCACTTTCAGCCGAAACCAGATCACGCCGACCTGCGAGCGCACGAGCGCGCCGCCTGTCGGCTCCGGGACGAAGCAGCAGTCGGCACGGTAGCCGCGCTGCAAGGTCGAGAGCGCGCCGACGCCGGTGCTCTCCTCTTCGATCACCGACTGAAAATGAATCCGCGCGGTCGGACGGAAGCCCGCCGCGCTGATGGCGTCGAGTGCGTAGAGCGCGGCGATGCTGCCCGACTTCATGTCGCCCGCGCCGCGGCCGTACATCCAGCCGTCCTTGATCGTCGGTGAGAACGGCGGCGTCTCCCACATGTCGAGCGGCCCCGCTGGAACTACGTCGCAATGACCCTGCAGGATCAGCGAGCGGCCGCTGTTCGTCTTCGGCCGATAGGTGCCGACCACCGTGCGCGCTTTCGAGAAATCGATCTCGACCGGCCCGAAGCCGCGCATATCCTTCAGATCGTCGAGGTCGATATGCCAGTCGTCGACCTCGTAGCCGCGCTGACGCAACAGATCGCCGATCATATCCTGGCACGGGCCTTCCGCGCCGCGCGTGCTCGGGATCGAGGAGAACTGCCGGGTGGTTTCGATCTGCCGGTCGAAGGCCTGATCCACCGCGTCGACAATGCGGCGCTGGTTGTCGGAAAACTGCATGATCCACCCTTGCTGTGGCACGTTTTGCCGCGCACCGTTGAACACACCGGACGCAGCCGGCTTGCACGCAAGGTAACGGGTGTTCATTCGGGAACACAAGCCCGGGAACCGCCACCCGAATCCCGTCGTTTGATAGCTTCGCGAATCATGGGCGCGCCATTACCTTGCGGGTTATCAGCGGCACGAGCGCACGAGATATGCGATGCAAGGAAACCGGAACTTGCTTTATCTCGTCATCGGCGGGCTGATCGTCGCGGTTGGCGTTCTCAGCTACAATCTCTATCAGGCGAAGAAGAAGCCCGATGGCGTCCAGATCAATATCGGGCCCGGGGGTTTGAAAATCGAAGGCAAGTAGATGCGCGTCCTGGTCGCAGCACTGATGGTGCCGATGCTCCTGCCGTTGCCGGCATTCGCTCAGACCGTGTCGAACGAGCGCGACATCGGCGCGCTGCGGCTCGGCCAGAAAATTCTGGTCGACGATGGCACCTGCCCGACCGGCCAGATCAAGGAAGTGTCCGGCGCGCGTCTTGTCGAAGGCGGCGTCCAGGCGGTGCGCCAGTGCGTGCCGCAAAAGGTTCGCCGCTAGTTTGCAAAAGTTAACGCGAACTGCGTCTTGACTGCGTTCCCAGTGGCAGCATGGGCCGTGTAACCTGCTGAGCGTAACGGTTCCTCCATCAGTTGCCGCCATGAACCTTCCGCCATCATGTGCGGACCCATGCGGAGCATGAACGCCGCGCGAACCGGACAAGCGCAGCTTATTTTTTGATCAGTCTGCAACCTTTTTCGATCAAGCAGTGTTACCCGGTGTATCAGCAGGGGAGTTCTGGCCATGCAGAAACTATCGCCGGCCGGACACAAGCAAACGACCGGTTCGAAAGCGGCAACTGCGCTGACCAATTCAAGTCATGCCAATTCAGCTCATGCGGATTCAGGTCATGCAGATTCAGGGCACACGGAAATGGCGATGCAAACGCCATATCACGCCGATCAATGCGTGCAGCAGATGCTGTGCCGGTTGACCGGCACCTATGAACCGCATGGACCGAAAGTAATTGTGACCAGCGCCCCGGTTGCGCCGGGATACATCGCCAAAGGCGAAAAGCCGCACTGATCACCATCACATCGTTGTCACAAATGCAGCACCCGCCCTTTCGGGCGGGTGCTTTTTCTTGAACAGCGATGTCAGTCTCCGAAGAGATGAAACGGCATCAATCGCAGCAATCGGCCGGCTCCTCGCAGCAGGGCTGATTGCCGTCACAGCACGACTGAGCCGCATATGCCGCACCCGTCAGGCCGAACACTGCGAACAATGCAGCGATAATCCACTTCTTCATGTTTGATCTCCAGTTGGAATTGAATGGAATGGCCATTGAATCGAATGGCTATTGAATCGAATGTCCGTCTGCGCGCGAGCGCGGCGGCGGCACATCCGGTGCGATGTCAATTCCAGCAACGTCTTTCGTCGCAGCCCGGTGAACCACGGCGACCGGATCGAAACTCGCGACAGACGCCGGACGCTCGGGCGTCATGCTCGCCTGGCACCCGATCGCGCATGCGGGGCTGCACGTGATCCCGTCGCAGCAATCGCTCTTTGACAGCGGGTCCATCAGACAGGGCCGCGCCAGCGCCGAGCCCCATGCGGCCAACAGGATGGGCAGCACGAGCGCAAAGGCCAGATACAAGCTTCGGCTTCGGATCATGCGCGGACCATAAGGCCGTGGCCGTCGTGCTGAAAATCACAAGGCCGGGACCAGAGCCGGCAACCGTCAGTTGGTGATGAACTCCGCGCATTTCTCGACCGGTGCGGCGTTACCCCACGGCATGATCGGCACCGTCGAGGTCGAGTTCTTCGGCGACCCGTCGATCAGCTTGTCCGAGTAAACCATGTAAACAAGAACGTTGCGCCTGGTGTCGCAGCCGCGCACGATCTGGAGCTTCTTGAAGAACAGCGAGCGGCGCTGCCGGAACATGTCCTCGCCCTGCTCGAACTTGCTCCTGAACTTGATCGGTCCGACCTGACGGCAGGCCAATGATACGTCCGAAACTTCCTCGGCCAGGCCGAGCCAGCCCTTGAAGCCGCCCTTCTCCGGCACCGTGAAGTGGCAAGCCACGCCTTCCACCTGCGGGTCGTCGAGCGCATAGGTCGCGAGCTTGTCGTTCGGGCTCAGGAACTTGAACACGGTCGAGCGGCGGAAGATCAGATCCGGCTCGTCCGCCGCCTGCGCCGGGGCGTCCGGGACAAGCGCCATCAGGACTGTCACGGCTGCCAGAGCGAGCGCCCTCCAGGTCAAACGGACAGCCGGGTGTCGTATGGGCATCGTCAGGTCTCCTTTACCGCTTTGGCGTATATGGGGCGCACGGTGGCCATCGAAAAGCATCCTGGCGCCCTGGAGCCCGTTCTTGAGGGATTCCAGAGTCACTTTTTGGCACCACCGGGCCGAAATCACCGCCCGGCTCTGGCGAACCTGACGGCGGTTTGAGACACTAATGCATTGGTGAATCGAAGTTATCGTGACGGGCTCGACCGGCATCACCGAAGGCCCAAAATGTAGACCCCGGGGCTGGGAACCTTGTTGTGACTGGATATTCAACTGACCGCCATTCATCCGCGCCCGCATCCGCGCGACTGACCATTTCTCTGGGTATCGGCCTGACTGCCCTCATCGCTTTCGGAGCCCCCGCGTCCGCGCAGTTCTATTCCTCGCGCGGCGACTGGCCGGGCCTCTTTGCTGATCGCGCCGAACCTTACCCGCAGCGCCCGATCCGCCAGCGGCAGGCCAAGCCGAGCTATCCGAAACTTCCCGACGCGCCGAAAAACGATCTGAAGCCGCAGGGCCCGCTCGTGATCATGGTGTCGCTCGAGAAGCAGTGGCTGAAGATCTATGACGAGCGCGGCCTGTTCGCGGAGTCGCCGATTTCATCCGGAACGAAGACGCATCCGACGCCGACAGGCGTGTTCAGCATTCTCGAAAAAAGCAAGTGGCACCGCTCCAATCTCTACAGCAGTGCGCCGATGCCGTTCATGCAGCGCATCACTTGGTCGGGCGTCGCACTGCATGCGGGCGAACTGCCAGGCTACCCGGCCTCGCACGGCTGCATCCGCTTGCCAGCGCAGTTCGCAGCGCGGCTCTGGAACTGGACGACACGGCGCGGCGCGCGCGTGATCATTACGCCAGGCGAAGTCACGCCGGTCGACGTCACCCACAAAACGCTTGTCGCCATGCTGCCGGCGCCGGTCGCGGCGTTGCCGGATCCCAAGCCCGTGCGCACGGCCGACGCCAGCGGCGCGTTGCCAGCCATCAAATCGGATGCGGCCGTTTCCGACACGCCCCTGCGCGGAACGACATCCGACGTCAGGGCTGCGGAAGACAAGGCGGGCGACGCCGCCGAGCGAAAGGCCGACGACAAGGCAGCTGTAGCCACGGCGGCAGCTGACACTTCCGAAAAGCCGGCCATCGAGGTCAAACCGTCCGAAGCGAAAACTGACGACGCCCAACCTGCGCAAGCTGCCAAAACCACGCCTGTCACGGACACCAGAGCTGCCGACGCACCGCCCTCCGAGGTCAAGGCCGCCGATACAAAGCCTGCCGAAGCGAGCCCGGCCGATGCCGCCGCGCGAGCGGGCACGGCTGCAATGACAATCAACGACGCCATGAAGGGCACGTCGGACAAGCCGGCGATTGCCGATGCGCCCGCAGAGCCGCAGACGCCCGCCTGGATGCAACTGCCGAAGCGCTCCGGACAGGTCGCCGTGCTGATCAGCAAGAAGGACGGCAAGCTCTACATGCGGCAGAACTTCGAACCCGTATTCGAAGTACCAGTGACATTCACCGACGATGCGCCGCTCGGCACGCACGTCTTCACTGTCCGCAAGGCGAGCGAAGACAACTCGAATTTCGAGTGGTCGGTCGCTTCGCTGCCCGGCGTGGTCAGGACGCTGGTCACGCGCCTGCCCGGCAAGACGCCAAGCGGCAAGACACGGATGCGCGATGTGTACGAAACCACGTTCGGTCCGACGCCGATGACGGCCTCGCAGGCGCTCGACCGCATCACCATTCCCGAAGAGGCGCTGCAGCGCATCGCCTTCAACCTGTCGGCCGGCAGTTCGATCATCGTCTCCGACGTCAGCTTCAACGCGGGCGGTGAAACCGGCCGCGGAACCGAGTTCATCGTCCCGCTGCGCTAGAGCCTGATCCGGACCCGCAGGGCCACGTTAGCGCAAAGGGTGAAGCGGCTTTCCGGAAGATCGTGCTCAAACAACGGTGATCACGGCAAACTGTATCCCGCTGGGGATTGCCTCCAAGGCTTGCGCCGCTAAATATGTGCTGGCGCATTTCCGGAGATGACGATGATCGACCGCAGGCAAAGCGTGCTCGCCGCACTCGGCGCCGCTGCGTCGCTCGCAAGTTCATCGGCCCACGCGCAGGTCAGCCGCATCACGGCCTACGGCTTCTCTTTTCCGGCGCTGAAATCCGGCGACATCAAGCTCGCCGACTACGCCAACAAGCCGATCCTGATCGTCAATACGGCTTCGCAGTGCGGCTTCACTCCGCAGTACACGGGCCTGCAACAGCTCTGGACGCAGTTCAGCAAGCGCGGGCTGATGATCATCGCCGTTCCGTCGAACGACTTCGGCGGTCAGGAGCCCGGCGGTGCAGCCGAGATCGCCCAGACGACCGAGAACCAGTATCACATCACGTTCCCGGTTGCGGCCAAGGCTGTGGTCAAGGGACCCGATGCGCATCCGTTCTACAAGTGGGCCGCGGCCGCGCGCCCTGGCGAGACGCCGCGCTGGAATTTCCACAAGTACCTGATCGGCCGCGACGGCTACATTGCAGACGTGTTCGCGCACAGCGTCGCGCCGGACGATACGCGGGTCGCGACCGCCATTGCCAGGGCGCTCGGCGGCGCCTGACACCCGGCACCGCGCTTGTTTGACTGACACGTGTCTGACAGGATGCGTCACGCCGCTGACGCGGACGACATTCATTCGATTTGTAGCATGGCGGCGTTTTTCTTCGAAGGCTTTGTTATCGTCTCGGCCGACGGCATGTTGGCCGACGAACATCTTGTGCAGCCGGCTGCGCTCCGCAACAAGGCCGACTATCGTTTCTTCGTTGATGGCCTGCGGCGCGCAGATATCGTCGTGCACGGCCGCAACTCGGGTGACAGCGACCCGCACTCGATTTCGCGGCGGCGCGTGATCGTCACACGCAGCGTTGAGAGATTAGCGCCTCATCCAGATATCCCGAACGCCGTGCTGTGGAATCCCGCAGGCGCGACGTTCGAGGAGGCCTGTTCGGTGCTAACCGTTACAAGCGGCACCGTCGCCGTCATCGGCGGACCGGACGTGTTTGCGATGTTTGCGCAACGGTATGACGTGTTCTGGCTCTCGCAGGCCGAACGGGTGCGCATTCCCGGCGGCCAGGGGGGATTTCCTGGCGTGCCGCGGATCACACCGCAGGCGGTCCTTGCGAGCTGGGGTTTAAAGGCTGATGCGCCGCGTATGCTCGATGAGGCCAACGACGTGAGCGTCACGCCATGGCGGCGATAACTCGTACTTTCAGGAGAGCGTTACATCTGTATTCTAGCCGCCGTGTCAGGGGGATGAGGTTATGGGAGCGTTTCGTCGATTTATTATTCGAATGGTCGAACTGCTGCAGGTGCTGTCGATACTCTTGGTGACAGCCTTTTGCGGTTTGGTCGGACAGCTGTATTTTAAAGCAACGCCGGGAGTTGTAGTCGCTGGCAAGTTCTTCGAAGGCGACTTGTTCGGCCTTATTGTCGGAGCTGTTGTTGGGTTCATAGTTTCGGGAACGTTCGCAGCCGTGTTTTTTGCGCTATCCGAAATAGCGTCGAACACAAGGGTTGCCGCTCTATATCAGCGAGAGCTCTTTCAGCGCATGCGGCAGCGAGCCGAAACTTAGCAGTTATACATCTGGATAGCTCGGGTCCGACTGACGCGACGACCGCGGCAAACCGGCGATCATCAGAAGCCCGCCGATCAGCGACAGGTTCTTAAGCGCATGAACCGTCTCGTTCGTCTGCGCATCGCCGGCAGGCATGCTCCAGAACGGATGGCCGTAAAAGGTGGCGACCACTACAAAGAGCGCGAGGATGATTGCGAAAAAACGCGAACCGAAATTCAGCGCAATCAAAAGTCCGCAAACAAGTTCAATTGAACCAGCAGCAACCGCAAGCATGGTCGAGAATTCTATTCCGCCGACCGCCTCCTCCAGTTGTTTCACATAGTCAGCAGCGAATGCCGGAACAGGCAACACCTTGCTTGCAACCATCTTCACCGTTTCTGGAATATTGAACAACTTCAATCCACCAGAAACAATAAACAGCACAGCAAACAAAATACGCCCAATCGTCAGCATGGCAGTCTCACTCCGGATTCCAGAACAACACTAAAAATCAGCCTTCAAAACAATGGCAGGCAAATGCCGACGGGACTATGGCCAATAACGGCAAGAAACTCAAACCGACGGCACGCAATCCAGACCAGCCGTATGCCTGCACCGCATCGCGGCGGCGCGCCCTAAATACGCCAGCAAGTGACTTTGTGGAGATCAGCCAAACAGGCTCGGTTGCTGCCGCCCTGCCCGTTCCTGCGCTTCGACGGCCGCGACCGCCGTCATGTTGAGCACGCCGCGCGCGGTAACCGACGGCGTCAGGATGTGGGCCGGCCGCGCCGGACCGATCAGGATCGGTCCGACTGGAAGCGCATCGCCGAGAATCTTGATCATCTGATACGAGATGTTCGCCGCATCGAGGTTCGGCATGATCAGAATGTTGGCGGTCCCTTCCAGCTTCGAGTGAGGCAGGATGATCTGGCGCGCGGCGGAGGTCAGCGCGGTATCGCCCTGCATCTCGCCGTCGGCCTCGATCTCCGGATGCTTCTCGGCGAGAATCCGCGTCGCATCGCGCATCTTGCGCGACGACTGGCTGTCGTAGCTGCCGAAATCGGAATGCGACAGGAATGCGACCTTCGGCGTGAGGCCGAAGCGGCGCACATGCAGCGCCGCTTGCGCGGCGATCTCTGCCAGCTCATCCGCCGACGGATCGAGCCGCACCTGCGTATCCGCCAGGAAGTAAGCGCCCTTGCTGGTGATCATCAGCGACAGCGCCGAGAAATCGGACATGCCGGGCGCGAAGCCGATCACCTCGCGAATGCGCCGCAGGTGGCTCATGTAGCGCCCTTCAACGCCGCAGATCATCGCATCCGCCTCGCCGCGGATCACCGCAAGCGCTGCGATCACCGTGGCGTTGGTACGCACCAGCGTGCGCGCGGCGTCCGGCGTGATGCCGTGACGGCCGGCCGCCGTGACGTAGCTCTGCACATAGGAGCGGTAGCGTGGGTCGTCCTCCGGATTGACCAGATCGAAATCGTGACCGGGACGGATTTTGAGCCCGAACCGTTCGATACGCGCCTCGACCACCGCCGGACGGCCGACCAGGATCGGCCGCGCCAGCTTTTCTTCGAGCACCACCTGCGTCGCGCGCAGGATGCGTTCGTCCTCGCCTTCCGCATAGATCACGCGCATCGGCTGCGTCTTTGCCTTGGCGAAGAGCGGCTTCATGACGAGGCCGGAGCGGAAGGCGAAGCGATCGAGCTGCGCCTGATAGTCCTCGAAGTTGGCGATCGGCCGCGTCGCGACACCTGAGTCCATCGCGGCCCGCGCCACCGCGGGCGCGATGCGCAGGATCAGCCGCGGATCGAACGGGCTCGGGATCAATTGCCCCGGGCCAAAGCCCTGTGCCTCGCCGGTCTCTGACCCGCGCGACACCACGTCCGACGGCGTCTCGCGCGCCAGCGCCGCGATCGCATCGACCGCCGCGCGCTTCATCTCCTCGTTGATGCCGGTCGCGCCGACATCGAGCGCGCCACGGAAAATAAACGGGAAGCAGAGAACGTTGTTCACCTGATTTGGAAAGTCGGAGCGCCCGGTGCAGATCATCGCATCGGGACGCACCGCGCGCACGTCGTCCGGCATGATCTCCGGCGTCGGATTGGCGAGCGCCAGCACCAGCGGCTTCTCCGCCATCTGCTTGACCATGTCCTGCGTCAGCACGTTCGGCGCCGAGAGACCGAGGAAGATATCCGCGCCGCCGATGATGTCGGCGAGTTTCCGCTTGTCGGTCTTCTGTGCGTAGACCGATTTCCAGCGGTCCATGTTCTCGTTGCGGCCCTCATGCACGACGCCGTCGATATCGCTGACCCAGATATTCTTTTTCTGCACGCCCATCGAGACGAGCAGGTTGAGGCACGCCAGCGCCGCCGCGCCCGCGCCAGAGGTCACGATCTTGACCTTCGACAGATCCTTGCCGGTCAGTTCCATTGCGTTGCGCACCGCCGCGCCGACGATGATCGCGGTGCCGTGCTGGTCGTCGTGGAACACCGGGATCTTCATGCGCTCCTTGAGCTGCGCTTCGATCTCGAAGCACTCGGGCGCGCGGATATCTTCCAGATTGATGCCGCCGAACGTCGGCTCAAGTGCGGCGACGGTGTTGACCACCTGATCCACCGTCTTCGCATCGATCTCGATGTCGAACACGTCGATGCCCGCAAACTTCTTGAACAGGACCGCCTTGCCCTCCATCACCGGCTTCGATGCCAGCGGGCCGATGTTGCCGAGGCCGAGCACGGCCGTGCCGTTCGACACGACGGCAACGAGGTTGCTGCGGATGGTCAGCGTCGCGGCCTTCGCCGGGTCGGCGGCGATTGCTTCGCAGGCGGCAGCGACACCCGGTGAATAGGCCAGCGCCAGATCGCGCTGGTTGGCGAGCGGCTTGGTCGCCTGGATTTCCAGCTTGCCGGGTTTGGGGAATTCATGAAAGGCGAGCGCCGCTGCACGCAGATCGTCTGAATACGATGACGCCATACCGAATTCCCCTCGCCGTATACTTATTGAGTCCCGAAGTTATTGCTCCAGCCGTCAGGCCGGGCTGCCTTCGGTTGAATATCTTACCCGATCAGTTTTGCGGAAGATTGAGCCTGATATGAAGCTCTCGCAACTGCTTGGTGGTCACCTCCGAAGGCGCCCCCATCAGTAAATCTTCCGCGCGCTGATTCATCGGGAAAAGCGAGATTTCCCGCAGGTTGGTAGTGCCGCAGAGCAGCATGACGATACGGTCGACACCGGCCGCCATACCACCGTGCGGCGGCGCGCCGTACTGGAACGCGCGATAGAGGCCGCCGAAGCGCTCGACCACGTCCTGTTCGGTGTAGCCGGCGATCTCGAACGCCTTCACCATCGTCTTCGGGCGGTGATTACGTATACCACCGGAGGCGATCTCATAGCCGTTGCAGGCGATGTCGTACTGGAACGCCTTGATGGTCAGCGGGTCCTGCGTCTCGAGCGCCTCGAGCTCGCCCTGCGGCATCGAGAACGGATTGTGCGAGAAGTCGACCTTCTTCTCTTCCTCGCTGTACTCGTACATCGGGAAGTCGACGATCCAGGCGAGCTCGAACCGGTCCTTGTCGATCAGGTTCAATTCCTCGCCGACGCGCGTGCGCGCGAGACCGGCGAACTTCCAGAACTTCGACGGATCGCCGGCGACAAAGAACGCGGCGTCACCGACGCCGAGCTTGAGTTGCTCGGCGATCTGCTTGGTGCGTTCGGGCCCAATGTTCTTGGCGAGCGGACCCGCACCGTTCTCCTCGCCCTCGCGCCAGAAGATGTAGCCGAGGCCCGGCTGGCCTTCGCCCTGCGCCCACGAATTCATGCGGTCGCAGAACGCGCGATTGCCGCCGCCCGGTGCCGGGATCGCCCACACCTCGTTCTTCGACTCTTCCAGCATGCGCGCGAAAATCTTGAAGCCGGAGCCGCGAAATGGCTCGGAGACGTTTTGCATGATCACCGGGTTGCGCAGGTCAGGCTTGTCGGAGCCGTACTTGCGCAGCGCCTCGGCGAACGGAATACGCGGCCAGTTTTTGGTCACCGGCTTGCCTTGCGCGAAGTCCTCGAACACGCCGGTGATCACCGGCTCCATCGCCGCGAACACGTCGTCCTGCGTGACGAAACTCATCTCGACGTCGAGCTGATAGAATTCACCCGGCAGACGATCGGCGCGCGGGTCTTCGTCGCGGAAGCACGGCGCGATCTGGAAGTAACGGTCGAAGCCCGACATCATCAAGAGCTGCTTGTACTGCTGTGGCGCCTGCGGCAGCGCGTAGAACTTGCCCGGATGAATGCGGCTCGGCACGAGGAAGTCGCGCGCGCCTTCCGGCGACGACGCGGTCAGGATCGGCGTCTGGAATTCGAAGAAGCCCTGCCCCTTCATCCGCTTGCGCATCGAGTCGATGATGGCGCCGCGCGTCATGATGTTTCTGTGCAGCGTCTCGCGGCGCAGGTCGAGAAAGCGGTATTTCAGGCGGATGTCCTCAGGGTATTCCTGATCGCCGAACACCGGCATCGGCAGCTCATCCGCGGCGCCGAGAACCTCGATCTCGCTGACGTAAAGCTCAACGGTGCCGGTCGGCAGGTCGGGGTTGTCGGTGCCCGCCGGGCGCTTGCGCACCTTGCCGTCGATCCGCACCACCCACTCCGAGCGCAGCGCTTCGGCCGTCTTGAACGCCGGCGAATCCGGGTCGGCCACGCACTGGGTCAGCCCGTAATGGTCGCGCAGGTCGATGAACAGCACGCCGCCATGATCGCGAATACGGTGACACCAGCCGGAAAGCCGAACCGTTTCGCCGATGTGGCTGTCGCGGAGCGCGCCGCACGTATGGGACCGGTAGCGATGCAAGGACACGTTGGGGAAGCCTTCAGAAAATCACGAGAATCGGGCGGCGAATGCCAGCCGCGGAGGGCACGGTTTAGCCGAGCCGGAAACGCCCGGCAACCAACGGAACTGTTGTTTTCGAGCAAAGAAAAACGGCTTTTTGGACCTTCTCAGCCCTGGATAGCCACTGGTCAGTCTCTTGGCGGCGCGGGCTGGATCAGGAGCGTCGGCACGCCGCAGGTGCGGTCACGGACGGTGCAAATCCGCGTTCCCGGCTTGCGGCCGATCCGGACCTCCGAGACGTTGAAGCCTGCCCCGGCGAGGCGGGCCTGCGCCGCGTCGATATCGGCGACCCGCCAACTCAAGCCCCGGAACGTATCCGGCCCCTCGCCCGCCCCATCCTTCAGGCTGTGGGCGATCTCAACGATCATGTCGCCGCAGCGGAAGAACATCAGCCGCACGCCCCAATCCGGATTGCTGCGGTCGAGCGCCATGTCGAGGCCGAGCCGCGCGCCGTAAAGCGCCGCCGCCCGCTCCGGCGACGGCGTGCCGATGACGATGTGATCGAGGCCGGTAATCGTGGATGCTGCGGCCGGTTCCGACTGCGGGCGCTCGCCCTTCATCTCAAGGAAGAACTGGCGGATGCCATGAGTCGCGGCCGTCTCCGCGCGGGTGCGCTGCCATTGCAGCGTCGCGCCGCCGAGGCCGTTGCGGCTCGTCGTCTCCGTCACCGTCTCCGGGTTGAGACCAAGCCGCGAGAGCCGCCGGTGCATCCGTGCGATGTCACCAACGCGAAAGGCGACGCTCGCGAGACCTTCGCCGCGTTCATCGAGCGCCGCACGCACGCGATCGCCCGTGTCACCGGCGCCGGTCGCTGCCATCAGTTCAATCGACGTGTTGGCAAGCGTGAACAGCGCCGTCGCCGCGCCATCGCCGGCGGTGCGCCAAGCGACTTTGCGCGCCAGAAAGGCTTCGTAGTTGGCAATGGCCGTGTCGAAATCGCGAACAAGAACGACAGCGTGGTCGAGAGACTGGATCATCGCGCACCTTCATATGATGAGCATAACTGAACGCGAGCGCGTTCATGTTGGCAACATCAATGATGCACGGAAGCCATGACGTCGCGTGAAATGCTCACGCCTTCACTGACGGTCTACTCGAACTCGCACGCTCGCTCGCGAACAGCGGTGCCGCGCTTGGTCCGCTTCTGATCGGTTTCGCAGCGCGGACGCAAGTCAAGCGTGTGACGTTTAATGTTCACATCGACCGGGCGCAGGGCCTGCACCGGCGTCGGGATGGAGATACGTGGCTGAGTCGGCGCAAGCGAATTGGCGAACGCGGAACCTGCTCCCAAGCCAGCGATGATGGCCGCCAGCCAAAGCGCGATGAAGGCCTGCCGTCGCATGAAAAAGGTGCTCCGCGTTCGGTTTCGCAATGCGATACTCCTTCGTAGCCTTGCCGGAACATCGGGTTCACGGGCATGCATAAAATTCGCCGGGTTCGGTCCGACCCCGCCTCCGACGACCCCAAGCCTCAATTTCGAATGGATAAATTCCCCGGCTGCGCTTAATAAGCCCCGCATGGAATTGATCACCACGACCGGGGCGCTGACGGCCGTCTGCGACCGCCTCGCCAAACACAGTGTGATAACCGTCGACACTGAGTTTCTGCGCGAGACCACCTATTACCCCCTGCTCTGCGTCATCCAGCTGGCGAGCGCCGAGGATGCGGTCGTGATCGACGCGCTGGCCGACGGCATCGATCTCAATCCGTTTTTCGACCTGATGGCAAACGAGAGCGTGCTGAAGGTCTTTCACGCCGCGCGCCAGGACATCGAAATCATCTTCCACCGCGCCAACATCGTCCCGCATCCGGTGTTCGATACCCAGGTTGCGGCCATGGTGCTTGGCTACGGCGACAGCATCGCCTACGACGCGCTGGTCGAGCGCATCACCGGCCACCGCCCGGACAAGACCCATCGATTCACCGACTGGTCGCGCCGCCCGCTGACCGAAGATCAGGCGAACTACGCCCTCGCCGACGTCACCTACTTGCGCGATGTGTTCGCGGCGCTCGACGCCGACCTGAAGAAGCGCGGCCGCAGCGACTGGGTCAGCGAGGAGATGGATATCCTCACCTCGCCGCGGACCTATGACTTCCACCCAGAGCGGGCGTGGGAGCGGCTGAAGACGCGCGTGCGCAAGCCGAAAGAGCTTGCCGTGCTCATGGAAGTCGCGGCCTGGCGCGAAGCCGAGGCGCAAAGCCGTGACGTGCCGCGCAGCCGCATCCTGAAGGACGACGCGATCGGCGATATCGCCACCCATGCGCCGGCGACGATCGAGAAGCTCGCAAATCTGCGCTCGATCCCGAAAGGTTTCGAGAAATCGAAATGGGGCCAGGACATCGTCGCGGCCGTGCAGCGCGGCGTCGCCCGCGATCCGCAGACCTTGCCGAAGCTGGAAAAGCCGCGCGGCTCCGCCAACGGCTCGGCCACCGTGGAGTTGCTGAAGGTTCTTCTGCGTATGACCTCGGAGAAGCACGGCGTGGCATCCAAGGTCATCGCCACCGTCGACGACCTCGAACAGATTGCCATCAGTGATGAAGCGGATGTGGGTGCGCTGCATGGCTGGCGGCGAGAGCTATTCGGCGAAGCGGCGCTCGCGCTCAAGCGCGGCCAGCTTGCGCTTGCGGTCGAGAAAGGCCGCGTCGTCCGCGTCGATCGCAGGGAAAGCTGAACGCCCGCCTGCCCCGGTTCAGCGTTTGACGATCGCCGACGAGCGTCCGACCATCCTGGTGAGCTGCTTGAAGCGATTGCCGATGCGATCCGCGGCGAGGTCCGCCACCTTCGGATCGAACACCAGCATGATCTTGCGGCCACGCGCACGGAAATGCGTCGAGGGGAGAACGCCGCCGCGCGCCGCCGAGATCAGGTGCGCCACGCGGAAGATGGCCCCGAGCACGCGCGCCCGCTCGACCGCCGCCGGCAGCAGCAACTCGCGAATCTCTGCAGGCGCTTCGTTTTCAGCATTGAGGCCGGCGTAACGGTAGTAGATGGCGAGCGCGAGGAACGCGCGGCCCTCATGGCTGATTGCTCCGAAATGGCCGTTGGTGATCAGATTCAGCGTCTGCTCGCCGCGGTAATCCGGGTGCGCGCGCCAGCCGATGTCCGACAGCAGGCACGCGGCATGGCGAAGCCGCCGGTCCTCATCAGTCTCCTTCAACTTCGCGACGCGAACGAAGCTTGAGGTCCACTCGATCAGATCGTCAGCATGGCGCGGATCGCGCGAGCGCAGGTCATTCAGCGTGCCGGCGGCCGCGATCAGGCCGTCCTCCGCGCGCTCGTCGGCGGGCAGCATTTCGTACAGCAGCCCCTCGCGCACGCCATAGGTCGAGAACACGATCGCCTTCGGCTTGGCGACGCGGATGATGTACTCCATCACCAGCGCCGCGTAAGTGAGCAGCGGCCGCCGCGCATCGGCCACCGTCTCGATGTCGGCGAGGATGTTGTTGGCCGCGAGCCGCCGCAGCCGCCGGACGAAATCAAGCGCCTCGTCAGCGGGAATGGTGTAGCCGTGCATCACGCGCAGCGGATAGCCGCTCTGAATGATGTGGATTCGCGCGAGCGCGCGCCATGTGCCACCGACCGCATAGAACGCGCGCCCGCGCCCCGCCTTGAGCTGCGGCAGTCCGGCGAGGTCTTCGCGGACGATCCTTTCCGCACGCTTCAGCGATTTCTGCGACAGGTCCTGCAACGCAAGCCCGCCGAGCGGCAAGGTCGTGCCCTTGCTGATGCGATAGCCGCGAATGTCGATCAGTTCGAGCGAGCCGCCGCCGAGATCGCCGACGATGCCGTCGGCCTTGTGAATGCCTGCGATGACACCGAGCGCGGAGAGCCTTGCTTCGCGTGCGCCGGACAGGATTTCGATCGGCGCGCCGCAGATGCGCTCCGCCTGCGCGATGAAATCGGGACCGTTCTCGGCATCGCGGCAAGCGGCGGTCGCGACCGCATAGACCTTCCCGACCTTGACGACACGGCAGATGGCGCGGAACCGGCGCAGCGCGGCGAGTGCCTTCGCGACCGCATCCGGCGCGAGCAGCCCCGTGGTCTGCACCTCGCGGCCAAGACCGCACAGCGTCTTTTCGTTGAAGATCGGCGACAGGTTGCGCGTCATCGCCTCGTACACGACGAGACGCACGGAGTTCGATCCGATGTCGATGACGGCGACGCTCTCGTTCACCGCGCTCTTGGCGACACGGCGCGCGGGCGCACGCGCCGGAACAAGTCTAGCCTGGCTGCGGCTGACGCTCCGAACGGCGCGTAAGACGACGCGGCGAAGATTCCTTAAGCGACTTTCCACGGCCTGACAGACTTGGATTCGTCATAAAGTAGTTGTGCAGATTGAAAGGCTCGTCGCCTTTCGCGGCCTTCATACGCGTAGACGACCCGTCCGGCAACAACTGCCAGCTCTGCTCGTTGTCCTTCAGATTCGCGACCATGATCTGTTCGAGAACCTGCTGATGCACCGTAGGATTTTGCAACGGGCACAACACCTCGACGCGCCGGTCGAGGTTCCGCGGCATCATGTCGGCGGACGAGATATACACAGCCGCCTTCGCGCTCGGCAGGCCGTGCCCCATCCCGAAGCAGTAGATTCGGCCGTGCTCAAGAAAACGGCCGATCACCGATTTGACGCGAATGTTGTCTGAGAGGCCCGGAACTCCCGGGCGCAGACAGCAGATTCCCCGCACGACGAGATCGATCGAGACCCCGGCCTGCGATGCCTCGTAAAGGGCATCGATGATGTCGGGATCGACCAGCGAGTTCATCTTCAGCCAGATTGCGCCCGGCTTGCCGTGTTTCACGTAGTTCGTCTCGCCGCGAATGTGTTCGAGCATCCGCTTGCGCAGCGTGATCGGCGATACAGCCATCTTCTCGATGTCGCTCGGCTCGGCATAGCCGGTGATGAAGTTGAACACGCGCGCCGCATCGCGCCCGATCACCGGATCGGACGTGAAATATGACAGATCGGTGTAGATGCGCGCGGTCACCGGATGATAGTTGCCAGTGCCGGTATGCACGTAAGTCGTCAGGTTGCCGCCCTCACGGCGAACGACCAGCGACAGCTTGGCATGCGTCTTCAGCTCGATGAAGCCATAGACCACCTGCACGCCGGCGCGTTCGAGGTCGCGCGCCCAGCGGATATTGGCTTCCTCGTCGAAACGCGCTTTCAGCTCGATCAGCGCGGTGACCGACTTGCCGGCCTCCGCCGCTTCAGCGAGCGCACGCACAATCGGTGAGTTGTTCGAGGTGCGGTAGAGCGTCTGTTTGATCGCGACCACATCCGGATCGCGCGCGGCCTGTTGCAGGAACTGCACGACCACATCGAAGGATTCGTACGGGTGGTGGACGACGAGGTCTTTCGACCGGATCGCTGCGAAGATGTCGCCACCGTAATCGCGCACACGCTCGGGATGGCGCGGCACATACGGCGGGAACTCGAGATCGGGCCGATCGAGGCGCGTGAGTTGCGACAACTCGTTCATCGCCAGCACGCCATCGACCAGCAATACGTCGTCGTCCGTGGTCGAAAGCGCGGTCTTCACGAACGAGCGCAACTCTTCCGGCATGGTCGCTTCGATTTCGAGGCGGATCACCGACCCGCGGCGGCGGCGCTTCAGTGCCGTCTCGAACACGCGCACCAGATCTTCCGCTTCTTCCTCGATTTCGATTTCGGAGTCGCGGATGATCCGGAACGCGCCCTGCCCCTTGACCGTGTAGCCCGGAAACAGGCGGTTGATGAATAGACCCGTCGCCTGTTCGAGCGTGATGAGCCGGAACGTACCGTCCTTGCCATTCGACGGCAGGCGGATGAAGCGATCGATCTTGCCCGGCATGCGGATCAGCGCGTTCATCGGCTTGCCGTCGCTCGTCCGCACCAGATGCAGCGCGATGGTGAAGCCGAGGCTCGGGATGAACGGGAACGGATGCGCCGGATCGATCGCGAGCGGCGTCAGCAGCGGAAAGATGTTGTGGAGGAAGTGATCCTCGACCCACGCGGTCTCGGCTTTCGAAACGTCCTTGCCGTCGACCAGCACGATGCCGTGGTCGGCAAGCATCACGCGCAGGTCGCGCCAGATTTCCTGCTGATCGGCGGCAAGCCTGGAAACCGTCTCGTTGATGCGGGCAAGCTGTTCGGCCGGTGTCAGGCCGTCTGGGCTGCGTTCGACGATGCCCTCGCGGAGCTGAGCCTTGAGGCCCGCGACGCGAACCATGAAGAACTCATCAAGGTTATTGGCGGAAATCGAGAGGAAGCGGACCCGCTCCAGCGCCGGATGGCCGGGATTGACCGACTCCTCCAGCACGCGGCGATTGAAATGCAGCCAGGACAGTTCCCGGTTGATGAATCGCTCGGGACTTGCCGCAATCGACGGCACAGCGGCGATCTCCGCATTTTCTTGATTTATTGCAATAGCTTGCGCGGATTCCATGGGCCGTCGATCCGTTGTCGGGAAATAGCGCGGCCGCCGGGGGCCGGTTTTGGGGCCACCTTGGTCGGCTCTCATGACAGTTCAATGACATGATGAACCCGGCCAGCGCCGGGTCAAGGCGCAGCGTGCCGCAGCAGTTCCGTGGCCAGCGCCCGCGTCACGGGACGGCCAAGCCGCAGCCCTTCCCGGTCCAGGAGTTCGACCGCCCGCTTTGCAGCCGCGAATGTGCGCTCGATCCGCGTCGCGAGATAGCTCACCAGGCTCTCGTCGACCATCATCTGGCGGTCGGCGCACAGCTTGACGATCAGAGCCCGAAGCAGCGCGTCGTCCGGCGGCGCCATATCGATGACCGGCACGGCGCGCAATCGCGAGATCAGATCGCGCAGTTGAACGGCCATCTCCGCCGGCGTCGTCCGCGACGTCATCAGCAGATCGGCCTCGTCCTGCCGCGCAAGATTCAACAGATGAAAAAGTGCGGCCTCGTTGAGTTCGCCGCGATCGATGTCCTCGACAACCAGCGCGCCGGTCGCGAGCGCCGACGGCACGAGATCGGGTGTCAGCGCCTGCGCCGAAATCACCCGCGCACCCGCGCGTGCGGCCCAGATCGTCGCGAGATGGCTTTTGCCGCAGCCCTCCGGACCCGCGAGCCACATCACGCGATGGGGCCAATCAGGCCAGCGATCGATCAGCGCCAGCGCAACCGCATTGCCTGGCCCTTCGAGAAAGTCGTCGCGCGACAGGCTTTCCGCATGCGGAAGCGCCAATGCAAGCTGACGAGGTTGCGCACCGGCGGCCACAGGCCAACTCCTAATAGACCGACTCGATCGTGCTCATGTGGCGGACCCACTCGACGAGATAGAGCGACACGGAAAGCAGCGTCAATACGGTCACGCAGGCCATCAGGATCACGTCGAACGGTTCCGGCGACAGACCGAAGCCGAGCGCAGCAAGAATGAGTGCCGCGAACGCGACCTGCGCCACGGTGTTGAGCTTCGACACCATCAGCGGCTTCATCGGGATCGGCTTGCCGAACAGCCACGATATGATCACCGCACCGACGATCATCAGGTCGCGCGACACGACCAGGATGACAATCCAGCGCGGCACCGCCCCCCAGATGCCGAGCGCGACATAGATCGAAACCAGAAGCGCCTTGTCGGCGACCGGATCGAGCAGCGCGCCGAGCTCGCTCGACATATTGAACCGCTTGGCGAGGAAACCGTCGATGGCGTCGCTGACACCCGCCACCAGGAATACGGCGAACGCGATGGTCATCTGGTTCGCGGCAATTGCCCAGACGATGACCGGTACCAGCAGGATGCGGCCAAGTGTGATGATGTTCGGGATATTCACGCGACGTTCCAGGCCCCCGGCATTCGGCTTTCCGCTCTCGTTACCCCCGCCTCTAAATAGTACATGTGCGCATCGGTGGCGAGGCATTGCGCGGCATCAAATTCCGACGTAACCACCGCGTAAACCTCCTGGAAAGCGGCATGACGCACCCCAAAAACGGCCTTTCCTATTCAGACGCGGGCGTCGACATCGACGCAGGCAACCGGCTGGTCGACCTGATCAAGCCGATGGTGCGCGCCACCGCCCGCCCCGGAGCGGACGCCGAAATCGGCGGCTTCGGCGGGCTGTTCGACCTGAAGGCCGCCGGCTTCAAGGATCCGGTGCTCGTTGCTGCCACCGACGGCGTCGGAACCAAGGTGAAGATCGCTATCGAAACCGGGCTGCATGCGGGCATTGGCATTGATCTCGTCGCCATGTCGGTGAACGACCTTGTCGTGCAGGGCGCGGAGCCGCTGTTCTTTCTCGACTACTTCGCCTGCGGCAAGCTCGATCCCGAAGCGACGGCTGCAATTGTCGCCGGCGTCGCCGAAGGCTGCCGTGAATCCGGCTGCGCATTGATCGGCGGCGAAACCGCGGAGATGCCCGGCCTCTACAAAGATGGCGATTACGATCTCGCGGGCTTTGCCGTCGGCGCGGCCGAGCGCGGCACGTTGCTGCCACGGCCCGACATCGCCGCCGGCGATGCGGTGATCGGTCTCGCCTCCTCCGGCGTTCATTCGAACGGCTTCTCGCTGGTGCGCAAGATCGTCGAGCACACCGGTCTCGGCTTCGACGCGCAGGCCCCCTTCGCGCCGGTGATGACGCTTGGCGGCGCGCTGCTGACGCCGACGCGGCTCTATGTAAAGTCGTGCTTGCGCGCGATCCGCGAAACCGGGGCTGTCAAGGGGCTCGCCCACATCACCGGCGGCGGCTTCACCGACAACATCCCGCGCGTGCTGCCGAAGACGCTCGGGGTGCGCATCGATCTCGGCCGCGTGCCGGTGCTGCCCGTCTTCAAGTGGCTCGCAGCCGAAGGCGGCGTTGCCGAGCTTGAAATGCTGCGCACGTTCAACTGCGGCATCGGCATGATCGCCGTCGTCAACCCGGATGCGGTCACGCAGGTGATCGGCGTGTTGAAGGACAACGGCGAGACCGCCGTTCATCTCGGCGAAGTGATCGAAGCCAAGGGGGATGAGCGCGTCGTTTATGATGGCCATCTCGACCTGACGCAGTAAGACCATGACGCGTTTGCGCCTCGGCTTTCTGGCTTCGCATGGCGGCACCAGCATGCGCAGTATCGTCAAGGCGATCGACAGCGGCGAACTCACCGCCGATGCATGTGTTCTCGTCTGCAACAATGCCGACGCCCCTGCACTTGCCTTCGCGCGCGAACGCGGGCTGCCGGCACATCACATCAGCGCAAAGTCGGCCGGTGGCGAAGATGCCGCCGACGCCGCGATCTGCCGGACGCTTGAGGATGCAGGTTGCAACTGGATCGTGATGTCGGGCTACATGCGCAAGCTCGGCCCGAAAACACTGAAGGCGTTCGAGGGGCGCATTCTCAACATCCACCCCGCGCTGCTACCGAAGTTCGGCGGTCAGGGCATGTATGGCCGCCGCGTGCATGAGGCGGTCGTTGCCGCCGGCGAAACGATCAGCGGCATCACCATCCATCTCGTCGATGGCGAGTACGATCATGGCGCGATCATCGCGCAGCGCGAAGTTCCCGTACTGCCCGGCGATACGGCGGAAGATCTGGAGCGCCGCGTCGCGAGCGCCGAGCCGCCGTTCTTCGTTGATGTGCTGAAGACAATCGCGGCCGGCACATCCATCTGACGTGGCTGGATCAGGTGTGACCTCATCACCACACGGCCCGTCAATGCGGCGCGTCACCCGCCTGCCATCGTTGACCCCACCTCCGAATTCGGGACAATTTCCGCTTGTTCGTCCGCATTTGAACTGAAAGCACAGCACCGGATGCCGGCACCGCGCACCCACATCATTCGCAAGCGCGCACGGGTGCTCATCCTTCTGATCAGCGCCACAACCTTCGCGCTGAGCACGATGAGCAACGGCGCGCTGGCGCAGTTCGCCGGACCTCCTCCCACGTCCTCATCGCCACCCGCAGCCACACCGCCACCCGTGCTCCCGCAACTGACGGACATGAACAGCCGGCTGGCGGCAACTTCAGCGCTCACCGATCTCGGCACCAATTTCCTGCGCCGGCTCGGCAATCACGCGACGTGGGGATTTAATGCGGCGCTCAACAGCAATCCATCGGGTGCTGGCGCATCGCAAGGCGCAGCACCGGCAACGTTCCCCGTCAGGGTGTGGGGCGAGGCTTATGGCCTGTCATCACGCACGGGCGCGCAGGGTACGTTCGTCGGCGACAAGCGCGAGACGGCCGGTGGCGTGGCGGGCTTCGGCGCGACAATCGCGCCGAACTTCAGCGTCGGTGTGTGGGCCGATCAGAGCCACACCAAGATCGATGTGCCGCTTGCGGCGCAATCGGCCAAGCTCGATCTCACGCAGGTCGGCATCAACGCCTCCTACACCATCGGCGCGTGGACACTGGCGGCGGCTGGCGTGCATGGCTTCGGCAACATTTCGGCGCAACGGGCAACCGCCCTGGGGATCGCCGGCTCGGGCTACAATGGACACGTGGATGCCGCGCTCGCCGAGCTCAGCTACTATTGGAGCCTCGGCCAGGGCCGCGTGGTGCCGAAAGCCTCGTTCGAGTACCTGCGCGCCGTCACCGATGCGTTCAGCGAGTACGGCGGCCTCAATCCGGTGAGCGCGGGACGAGCCGCCGCGGAGCGCACGCGCGTCCTCGCCGGCGCCGAAGTCGGACACTACTGGATCGTCGACCGGCGGGTGATCGACATCTCCGCCTACGGCAAATTCGTCGACAACCTGCACCAGAACATCAGCTCCGTTCAGGTCAGCCTCGGCACCAACAGCATCGCCGTACAGGGTATCCGCGAGAGCCGGTACGGCGCGGACGCAGGCGCCTCGCTCTCGATCGGCCTGACCGACGCAATCCGTCTCTACCTGAACTACGACGGCAAGTTCCGTGACGGCTTCGAATCTCACCAAGGCCTGCTCGGCCTTGAAGTGAAGTGGTAGCCACCACCGCAGCGCAGCGCGGAAAAACAGGTTCCACAGCGCGAAAAAAGGCGATTGCGGGAGTTGGCAACTCCGGAATCCGCTGCTATCACCATCCCGGCTGTGCCATTCTGTCGCATGTCAGCACGATGCCATGGACGCGCAGCCAACGACCAGGACGGGCCCCTCTGGCAGTTCCCAAGGAACTGCGATGTCGGACTGGGTGATATCGGATCGGCCCGGATGACCTCTGATCTCGAAAAGATCGTGTGCGCACGTTTGCTGCCCGGCGCTGTTTGCCGGGGCCGCAACGACTCGTCCCTGCCCGATTGGAACCAATCTGTACAACACGCACAGCGGACGGGCGTCTGAGCCGCCTGCAGTTCCGCAGGGAGAACGATCTTGGGAGTCAACGATACCGCCTTCTGGCTGGCGCTAGGCCAGATCATCTGGATCAACATTCTGTTGTCGGGTGACAACGCCGTCGTGATCGCGATGGCGTGCCGTTCGCTGTCGGACCGCGCCCGCTTCTGGGGCATGATCCTCGGCGCCGGCGTCGCCGTTCTGCTGCGCATCATCTTTACCGGCATCGTGACGACGATCATGAACGTGCCTTATCTCAAGGCCGCGGGCGCCGTCGCGCTGTTCTACATCGCGATCGATCTGATCAAGCCGAAGGCGGAGGAACATGACGAGGGCGTTGCCGGTGCCGACACGCTGATGAAAGCGATGGTCACCATCGCCATCGCCGACGTCGTGATGAGCCTCGACAACGTGATCGCCATCGCCGCTGTCGCGAAGGGAAGCTGGCTGCTGCTTCTCATCGGTCTCGGCATCTCGATCCCGATGATCGTCGCCGGCAGTGCGATCGTCATGAAGATGCTCGACCGCTTCCCGGTTCTCGTATGGGCGGGTGCGGCGCTGCTCGGCTGGATCGGCGGCGACCTGTTGCTGAACGACGTGGGTGTGATCAGCTACCTCGGCAAGGACGTCGCGCATGCATGGGAGAAGCCTGCTGCGATCGGCGGCGCGCTGTTCGTGGTTCTGGTGGGCGCCTATCTCTACTATGTGCGCCGCGCCGAAGCGACGGCGAACCAGCACTCGAAGTAACGCGGTCAAGCGCCGGCAATGACGGAAGCCGCGCTCGCAAGAGCGCGGCTTTTCATTGCTGCCGCACCGTTGCCGGATTGCGCCTGCGCGTTGCCCGGGATGCCGCTGGAACCGTTGCGCGTCCGACCTTTCACTTTCACCCCTGCTCCAACCTGGACGGCTGCGATGGCGGCAAACGCAATGCCAAAAATTGCGACGTTGCGTCGCTTGCGACATTGACGCGCGTGTCAGATCGTCTCACGTCAATTCGTCGCATTCTCAGCGGCCGCCTCCGTTCTACAAGGAAACAAACGCGAGCAAGTGGCGTTCAATCGCAGCGGCGTACGTGACCGCTGCGCCCTGCTCGCAACAGACGGCAAGACGGTGCCAATCGAACTTACAACCTCAAAATCACCCACGCGATGGGACGGACCGAAGTTCACCCTCGCGATCGCACTCATCCTAGGAATTTTGTTGTTCGGCTCGTCGATGTGGTTCCTGCCGCATCCGATCGTGCTGCCGGTATTGAGCGTCGCCGCTATTTGCGGGGCAATTATCGTCGCTCTGATCGCCTGGCTGTCGGCGCGGCGCGAGACCCTGCACGATCTTAGCTACTGGGACGTGGTCGGCGCAATGACGATGGTTGGAATCTGCGCGGCTTTGCTGAGCGATCCCGAACAGGCGATCCCGCTCCTCGAGCAACGCCAGAACAAGTAACCGCGCGGACTCCACAAAATGCTAGAACTGTTTACGGCTCAGGCACTGACTGCGCTGGCCCAGGTCATCATGATCGACCTGGTGCTCGCGGGCGACAACGCGATCGTCATCGGACTTGCCGCGGCAGGATTGCCGAAGCATCAGCGGCGCAAGGCCATCATGATCGGCATCGGCGCAGCGACGATCCTGCGCATCATCTTTGCTGCTGCGACGACGCAACTCCTGCAGATCGTCGGCCTGCTGCTGGCGGGCGGCATCCTGCTGCTCTGGGTCTGCTGGAAAATGTGGCGCGAGCTGCGGGATCAGCACCACCACGCGGAAGACGCTGCCGCGCAGACGCTCGCCGCGGAGAACGCTCCCGACGTCCCGCAAAAGACATTGGCGCAAGCCACCTGGCAGATCCTCATCGCCGACGTCTCGATGTCGCTCGACAACGTGCTGGCGGTGGCCGGCGCCGCGCGCGACCATCCCTACATCCTGATGTTCGGACTTGTGCTGTCGATCGCGCTGATGGGCGTCGCCGCAAGCTTCATCGCCCAGCTGCTGAACAAGCACCGCTGGATCGCCTATGTCGGTCTCGCGATCATCCTCTACGTGGCCGGCGAAATGATCTATCGCGGCACCAAGGAAGTTCTGCCCGCAGTAGCGGCCATGAGCGGCGGTTAAACGCGCCCCGACGCGCCCCGCATGAATCAAAACAGGAGCGGCAGACGCCGCTCCTGTTTGCTTTTCGAGGACCTGGTCCGAAGACCGTCAGTTCAGCCGACGATCTCGTTGCCGGAGAAGAACTGCGCGATCTCGATCTTCGCCGTTTCTGCCGCGTCGGAGCCGTGCACCGAGTTTTCACCAATCGATTTGGCGTGCAGCTTGCGGATCGTGCCGTCGGCGGCCTTCGACGGATCGGTCGCACCCATCACGTCGCGGTACCTGGCGATGGCGTTCTCGCCTTCCAGCACCTGCACCACGACCGGGGCCGAAATCATGAAGTCGACCAGTTCGCCGAAGAACGGCCGCGCACTATGAACCGCGTAGAACGTTTCAGCCTGCTTGCGGGTCATCTGAATGCGCTTCTGCGCGACGATGCGCAAACCCGCCTTTTCGATCAGCGCGTTGACGGCGCCGGTCAGATTACGCTCGGTCGCATCCGGCTTGATGATCGAAAACGTACGCTCGGTCGCCATGAGTTATCCTTGCACAGAAGCTTGGGGGAAAGATCGCGGGCTTATAACGGCGCCCTGTGACGTGGGCAAGCCGCAACCGGGTGGGTCGCTGCCGCTTTCCAGACCGGCCCGGAAGCCCTGCCTCTTCAAGAAATCCCTGCTCCACGTGAACGGCGGTTCATGAAGATGAACCTCGTCTGACTGCGCGGGAAACGCGCATTCACCTTGAAAAACATCACCTTCCGGCGATTGAACCCGGGAAGAATTCGCTGCGTCTGACGGGTACGGGGCAACCCAACGAGCGACGCGGACGCGCCGCACTGAAGGAGACGACGACCATGTTGCGCAAGATTGCACTCAGCTTCATCGCTGCGGCCTCGCTCGGTTTCGCAGCACTCACGCCGACCTCTGCCTCTGCCTGGCACGGCTGGCATGGACATCATCATCACCACGGCTACCATCATCACCACTTCCGTCCGCACTTCTACATCGGCGGCGGATACGGCGGATGCTACGTGCGCCGCCTCGTGGCGACCCCGTGGGGCTATCGCTACCGGCTGGTGAACCGCTGCTACTGACCTCAGCCTCCCGATCCAGCTTCCTCCCTCGACTTGGACCTCCGGCACCCGCCGGAGGTTTTTTCTTGGATGCAGATCGATTCGCCGAAAAAGGTTCCCGCCGGCTTGTTTAGATGTCGCAAACCCTCGTGAGAATTCACCCGAAACACTTCGCTTGGCCCGCCGTTGTCTTGAAGAAACGCAACGGAACGGAGGGACAGTCGAAATGCCACCGATGTACGACCTCACAAGCCGTTCGTCGCCGGATACCGCCACGAGCTACGCGGTCTGCGACGGCGTTGGCGAAAGGCTCCGCGATACGCTGAAGGGCGTCAATGAGCTTCCTCCTCGCCTCAGCGAACTTCTGCATCGCCTTGAGGAACAGGAGCGGCAGGACGAAACTGGCGGTTAGCCACCCAGGACGGCGGCCCTCGGGACTTGTTTTCCGCGCGCGCTTTGGTGAAAAGCGGCGATGCTGTCCATCACCGACATTTCGATCCGGCTTGCCGGCCGGCTTCTGATCGACCACGGCACCGCGCAGATCATTCCGGGCGCGCGCGTCGGCCTGGTCGGCCGCAACGGCACCGGCAAGTCGACGCTGTTCAAGGCCATCCGCGGCGAGCTCCCGATTGAAAGCGGATCGATCGAGATTCCCCCACGCTGGCGCATTGGCAGCCTTGCGCAGGAGGCTCCGGATGGCCCGGAGAGCCTGATCGAGGTGGTGCTCAAGGCCGACCTCGAACGGCATGCGCTGTTGACGGAGGCCGAGACGGCAAGCGATCCGCATCGCATCGCCGAGATTCATACGCGCCTCGCCGATATCGATGCCCACTCCGCCCCTGCCCGCGCTGCTGCGATCCTGTCGGGCCTGGGCTTCTCGACGGCCGATCAGGCCCGCGCCTGCCAGGAATTTTCCGGCGGATGGCGCATGCGCGTCGCACTCGCGGCGACGTTGTTCGCCGCTCCTGATCTGCTGCTGCTCGATGAGCCCACCAACTATCTCGACCTCGAAGGCACGCTCTGGCTTGAAGATCATCTCGCCAACTATCCGCGCACCGTCATCGTCATCAGCCACGACCGCGATCTGCTCGAGACGTCGGTCGACCAGATCCTGCACCTTGAACAGGGCAAGCTGACGCTCTACCGCGGCGGGTACTCGTCTTTCGAGGAGCAGCGCGCGACCCGCGAGATGCTCGACGCCAAGCATGCGAAGCGGCAGGAGGCCGAGCGCAAGCGGCTTCAGGATTTCGTCGACCGCTTCAAGGCGAAGGCCTCGAAAGCGCGGCAGGCGCAGTCGCGCGTCAAAATGCTGGAACGGATGAAGCCGGTCACCGCGCTGGTGACGCAGGAAGTGCGCGAGATCTCGTTTCCCGCGCCGGAGAAAATCCTCTCCCCGCCGATCATCGCGGCTGACAACGTGTCGGTCGGCTACGAACCCGGCAAGCCGGTGCTCAATCGCGTCACCCTGCGCGTCGACAACGACGACCGCATCGCGCTGCTAGGTTCGAACGGCAATGGCAAGTCGACGCTGGTCAAGCTTCTCGCCGGACGCCTGCCGCCCTTCACGGGGCAGGTGACGCGCGCCGACAAGCTGTCGATCGCCTATTTCGCGCAACATCAGCTCGACGAACTTGGCGAGGACGGCACGCCTTACGAGCACGTGCGGCGGCTGATGCCGGATGCGCCGGAGGCAAAAGTTCGCGCTCGCGTCGGCGCCATCGGCTTTTCCGGCAAGGCCGGCGATACGCAGGTCACAAGTTTGTCGGGCGGCGAGAAGGCGCGGCTGCTGCTCGGCCTCGCAACTTTCTTCGGCCCGAACATGATCATTCTCGACGAGCCGACGAACCATCTCGACATCGACAGTCGCGCCGCACTCGCCGAAGCGATCAACGAATTTCCCGGCGCGGTCATCATGGTGTCGCACGACCGCTACCTGATCGACGCCTGCGCCGACCGGCTGTGGGTGGTCGCGAACAACACCGTTACGCCTTATGACGGCGACCTTGATGACTATCGCCGTTCGGTTCTTTCGCAGCAGGATGCCCGTCCCGCGGCGCGCGATCGCAAGGGCGACGACGGCAAAGGCCGCGCGCAGGATGCGGCGGCAAGCAAGGCGGCGAAGCAGAAAATCATTGCGGCCGAGGCAGAAATCGAACGCATCACCGGCATCATCGAGAAGATCGATGCGGCGCTTGCGCTGCCCGATCTGTTTCAGCGCGATCCTGAAAAAGCCGCGCAGCTCGGCAAGGCGCGCGCCGGCGCGGCCGCAGCACTCCAACGCGCGGAAGATGCGTGGCTCGAAGCTAGCGCGTCGTGACGATGACCGGAATTGGCGGTGCTTAGCTTAGCCTGAGCGCTGCTGCTTCTTGCCCTTGGGCTGACGCTTCGGCTCCGGCGGTGGTTCGGCGGCCCGCTCGACTGACGCCAGCCGTCCTGCCACGAAGCGATAGATGCCCGCGCGCGGCCCGCGCAGATAGGTGAGAACCGCGACGCGCTCGCCGCCCTGCCCGGCGGACACGTTCACGCTGTCAGGCATGCCGATGCCGCGCGCGACTTCGCACTCCGGCTGGCCGAGCGCGACCTTGCCGCCCGGCGGCACTGCGGCGGAAGGCTGATCGCTGCCCGCGAGCGCCTGAGCTTCCGAGGGCGCAAGACCGGGGCATGCACCATCGGCGGATACAAGTTGCTCCGGCGGAACCGGCTTTTCGGGACTGAGCGGCGGCTGTTCGACGGAGTACGTACGTGTCAGCGCCGACGCACCCGAAAACCACTGCGCGTCCTTCATGCTGAAATCGGACATGCTGCCGCAACCGGCGAGCATCGGCGCGAACAACAACGCCGCCGCACATGGACGCATTCCCAGAAAACCAATCACTGAATCACTCTCTCTTCGCCCCGCGCGAAAGATAACAGTACGCCCGTCCAGCATTCCATTGCGGCACCATCATGATTGGTACCGTCCCAGGATGGATAACAGCATAGTATGATTAACTCAGGCTTGCGACCCTTTACTGCCGGCGCTGCCAGCGGCCGCGCTCGTCAGGCTGCCAATATGTCGCGTCGAAACCTCTTGCCTTGCAGTCACTCCAAGCGGATCGCGCCGCAGCAACCGCCTCGTCGTCCTCGCCGTTGAAGATCAGCACGAGGCGCTCGTATGTTGCGGCGTCCGCCGGCAACTCTGCACGATCAACGAGAAAGCGGACGCTGGACCCGTTGGGGTTGCGCTCATCGACGGCAAGAATGACCGGCTGATCGGCCGCATCCCTGTCGCGCCAGGTGCCGTGCGCGAGAAACGAATCGTCGCGATACGTCCAAAGATGCGAGTCCAGCGCCTCGGCGCGCTCTTCCGATGCGGTCTGGATCGTCACGCGCCAGCCGCGCTCGATCGATTTCTCGATCAGAGGCGGCAGCACGCCCTCCAGCGTCACGCCCTGCAAGTGGTAAAACAGGACCTCGGTCATCGCGCACTCAATCCTGACGCGTGATCACATCCAAAAATCGTCATCGTCCGGGAACGAGGCTGCCTGCGACGATGCGCCCTACCGCTTGCCCTCGTAGTGATCCGCAACAAGGCGATCGAGCAAACGCACGCCATAGCCGGACCCCCAGCTCGTGTTGATGTCCGATGCCGGCGCCCCCATTCCCGTACCCGCGATATCGAGATGCGCCCACGGAATGTCGTCGACGAAGCGCTGGAGGAACTGCGCCGCGGTAATCGAGCCGCCATTGCGCGTGCCGGTGTTCTTCATGTCCGCGAACTTGGAATCGATCTGCTTGTCGTATTCCGGGCCGAGCGGCATGCGCCACACGTGCTCGCCGGTGGCGCGGCCTGCCACAGTCAACCGCTCGCTCAGTTCATCGCTGTTCGAGAACAGACCCGCGTATTCGGTGCCGAGTGCGACCATGATCGCGCCGGTGAGCGTCGCAAGATCGACCATGAACTTCGGCTTGTAGGTCTGTCCCACGTACCAAAGCACGTCCGCCAGCACGAGACGGCCTTCGGCGTCGGTGTTGATGATCTCGATCGTCTGCCCCGACATCGAGGTCACGATATCGCCGGGACGCTGCGCGTTGCCGTCCGGCATGTTCTCGACAAGACCGATCGCACCGACCACGTTGACCTTGGCCTTGCGTGCGGCGAGCGCATGCATGAGGCCGACCACGCAGGCCGCGCCCGCCATGTCCCCCTTCATGTCCTCCATGCTGCCCGACGGTTTGATGGAAATGCCGCCGGTGTCGAAGCACACGCCCTTGCCGATGAAGGCGACCGGCTTGTCGCCCTTTTTGCCGCCGTTCCAGCGCATCACGACCATGCGGCCTTCATGCGCTGAACCCTGGGCCACGCCCAGCAAAGCCCCCATTTTCAGGCGCTTCATCGCTTTCGCGTCGAAGATCTCGATGCCGACGCCGACCTTCTTCAGCTCGGCCGCGCGGCGCGCGAACTCCGCGGGATAGAGAACGTTCGGCGGCTCGTTGACGAGTTCGCGTGCGATTATCACGCCGTCGGCCACATCGCTGGCAGGCGCGAATGCTTTCTTCGCCGCCGCCACATCGCCAACGGCGATCGAAATCTGCGCGGCCAGGTTCTTCTCGTCGTCCTTCTTTTTCGTCTTGTAGCGATCGAAGCGATAGGCGCGCAGACGCACGCCAGCGGCAAGTGCTGCAACGTGCGCCGGTTTGATCGCTCCGCCCGGCAGTTCGGCGACGATGCTCACCACATCTGCGTTCGACTTCAGCTTGCCGACGGTTGCACCGCCGAGCTTGATGTAGTCCTCGTCCTTCAGGGCCCCGGCCTTGCCGGTTCCGACCACCACCAGCCGGTCGGCTTTCAACCCGGCCGGCGCTAGGATGTCGAGGGCTGCAGCATGTTTGCCCTTGAAAGCTGCGGCGGCCGCCGCGCGCTTCACCGTATCGGCGGCGGACCCCAGCACCTTGCGGGTCGCCGGTCCGAACTTTAGCGATTCATCAGTGAACACAACCAGAACGCCCTTCAAGGCGGCTGAAAACGGGACGAAGCCGACCTTTACGGCGTCGGACATGGGCAATTCCTCCAGAATCGGTGGGTCTTTGAGCAGGATGGGCTCACTATGGCGCGTCTGCGACAGCGCTGCCAAGCGCAGCCGCCCAACCCGCCTCCATCACACCCATCACCTTGGCGCGAGCGCGGCCGAAATCCGCTCGTCCAACAGTGATCCCAAAGCCACGGCGAACCAAATATTAACCATGGTTAAAGGCCGGCCACGGCTCGGCCATTTTGTTGAACAATCAATGGGATGGTAGTGAGAAGATCGAAAGCCGGATAATTCATTCAGGCGCCGTTGGGGATGGCCCGTTAAGGGCCTGACGCCTGGAGGTGGAGCGCACGGAAACGCGAACGGCTGGGGGAAGGACGCCAGGGTCGAATGGGGTCGATCGACAGGTACATAGTCCGCACGACGCTCGGGGCGTTCGTGATGGTGCTCGCGAGCCTGACCGGCGTGATCTGGATCACGCAGGCGCTGCGCGGCATCGACCTGATGACCAACCAGGGGCAGACCATTCTGGTGTTCATCGGCGTCACCGGGCTCGCAATTCCGGTGCTGGCGCTGATCATCGCTCCGCTCGCGCTGATGATCGCGGTTGCCTATACGCTCAACAAGCTCGCCACCGATTCCGAAGTCATCGTCATGAACGCCGCCGGGCTGCCGCCGTGGGGGCTGTTCCGGCCTTTCCTCTACGCCTCGATCGCCGTGTCGCTGTTCGTCGCCGCATTGGCATTCTACATCGCACCCGACGGGTTGCGGCGGCTGAAGACGTGGAACACGGAAATCACCGCCGACGTGATGGCCAACATCCTGCAAGCGGGCCGTTTCACCCAGCTCGAACCCAACCTCACGATCCGCATTCGCGAGCGGCTGCCCGGCGGCCTCCTCAGCGGCATCTTCGTCGACGACCGTCGCGATCCGAAGGAACGGCTCAGCATCGTCGCCGACCGGGGCACCGTGCTGAAGAACGACAAGGGCTCGTTCCTCATTCTTGAAGCCGGCAATCTGCAACGCTTCGAAACCGGCAAACGCGACCCGGCGCTCGTCGCCTTCACCCGCTACGCCTTCGACATGTCGAAATTCGTCGGCCAGACCCAGGCAGTAAACTACAGCCTGCGCGAGCGCTATTTGACGGAACTGATCTCGCCGCCCCCGGATGACCTGGCCTACAAGCAGATTCCGACGCGCTTTCACGCTGAGATGCACGACCGGCTGATGTCGCCGATCTATCCGTTCGTGTTCGTGCTGATCACTTTCGCGTTTCTCGGTTCGCCGCGCACCACGCGCCAGAGCCGCAGCTTTTCGATGGTCGGCGCCATCCTTGCGGTGCTGACCTTGCGCATCGCCGGCTATGCGCTCTCGGTGCTTGCCACGTCAGCCGAATGGGCCGCGCCGCTTCAGTACGTGCTGCTGCTCGCGACCGGCGGCATCTGCGTCTGGGTGATCATGCGCTGCATCGCAATCGAACCGCCTGCGCAGTTGCTCGAACTTGGCCGGCGGCTGAGCGCACGCCTGTCGCGTCAGCCGGCGGCTGCGTGAGCGGGGCCGCGCCATGATCGCCAACACCCTCGCTCGTTATTTTGCCGCCCGCTTCGTTTTCGCGGCGATCGCGGTGTTTGCCGGCATTTTTCTGCTGATCGTCTTCGTCGACTACATCGAGCTGCTGCGGCGCACGGCGAGCCTCCCGTCGGTGTCGGCCCTTTTCGTCGCACAGACCTCGCTCTATCGCGTGCCGCAACTGCTCGAGCGGCTGATGCCGTTCTGCATCCTGATCGGTGCGATGTCCTGCTACCTCTCGCTCTCGCGCAAGCTCGAGCTCGTCGTCGCGCGCGCCGCCGGCGTATCGGCGTGGCAGTTCATCACGCCAGCGCTGCTGAGCGCCCTCGTGCTCGGCGCGCTCGCAACCGCAATCTATAATCCCATGTCGGCCAATCTGCAGGAGCGCTCCAAGCAGATGGAGGCGGAAATGTTCGGCGGAGCGGCCGCGAGTATCCAGGATGCCGCCGGCTTCTGGATCAATCAGGCGACCTCTGAAGGACAGGCGATCATCAGCGCCGCGAACAGCCAGGCGCAAGGTATGCGTCTCAGCGGACTGACGATTTTCAGATTTGAGCCGAACAACACGTTCAAGGAGCGAATCGAAGCTCGCGAGGCCACCCTCGAGCCCGGCCGCTGGCGGCTGCGGGAGGTGCGCCGCTACGCCTTGGATACCCCACCGGTGACCCAGTCCGAAGTGTTCCTGGCTACGAATCTGACCCCTGCCCAGGTCCGGAACAGCTTCTCGACGCCCGAGACTGTGTCTTTCTGGCAACTCCCCGAGTACATCAAGTCTTCGGAAAGCTCCGGCTTCGCCACCGCAGGTTATCGGCTGCAGTATCAAAAGCTGATTTCGCGGCCATTTCTGCTGGCTGCGATGGTGATGCTGGCGGCTGCTGTCAGCCTCCGGTTCTTCCGCTTCGGCGGCGTGCAAAAGATGGTTTTGAGTGGCGTGGGAGCGGGCTTTCTGCTCTATGTTCTATCGAAAGTTACTGAGGATTTGAGCAAGGCCGATCTGATGCATCCAGTCGCGGCTGCGTGGCTGCCCGTTTGCGTGGGCGGCCTCGCAGGCTTTTTGGCCTTGTTGTACCAGGAGGACGGGTAGTGGCAGTCGTCGCCGCCCGGAGGGGATGTTTGGCCGGACGCAGGCTGCGCATGACGATGCGCGGCCCGTCTGCAGTTAATCTCACCCGTTCGCTCCTCGGGATCGCACTCGCTCTCGTCGCAGGGCTCGCGCTTGACCTCGCGACGACCGCTCCGGCAAACGCGCAGGCCGGCGTCGTGTTCAATCCGCGCCCGCCGAAACCACCTCCGCCGAAGGTCGAAAAGACCAACCAGATGCTCGTTCAGGCGATCGAGCTCGACTACGACTACACGAACCAGCGTGTGTCGGCGGTCGGCAATGTCCAGATTTTCTACAACGGCCAGACGCTCGAAGCCGACAAGGTCACCTACGATCAGAAGACCAAGCGTCTTGCGGCCGAAGGCAACGTCCGCCTGACCGACATCGACGGCAAGATCACCTACGCCAATTTCCTCGACCTCAGCGACGACTACCGCGACGGCTTCGTCGACTCGCTGCGCGTCGACACCGCCGATCAGACGCGCATGGCCGCAACCCGCGCCGACCGCACGAACGGCGAATTCACCGTGTTCCAGAACGGCGTCTACACCGCGTGCGCCGCCTGTAAGGAAAACCCGAAGAAACCGCCGTTGTGGCAGGTCAAGGGCGCACGCATCATCCACGATCAGGGCGAGAAGATGCTCTACTTCGAGGATGCGCGGCTCGAATTCTTCGGCGTGCCCCTCGCCTACCTGCCGTTCTTCTCGACGCCCGATCCGACGGTCAAGCGCAAGAGCGGTTTCCTGATGCCGCACTTCTCGTCGAACTCGCGCAACGGCATCGGCGTCGAGACTCCCTACTTCTTCGCGCTTGCCCCCGATTACGACCTGACGCTGACGCCGCGCTTCATGACGAAGCAAGGCGTGCTGATGCAGGGCGAGTTCAGGCAGCGGCTGATCAACGGCGCCTACAACATCCGCGCCTACGGCATCCATCAATTCGACCCCAAGGAATATGCGGGTACGCCCGGCGACCGCAATTTCCGCGGCGGCATCGAAACCAAGGGCGAGTTCGCGATCAACGACAAGTGGGTCTGGGGCTGGGAAGGCGTTCTCGTCACCGATACCGCGTTCTTCCGCGATTACCGTCTATCGGTGTTCAAGAATCAGCTGAACGCCTTCCTCACCACGCCGACCGAAGGCATCTCGCAAATCTACCTGACCGGTCTCGGCAACCGCAGCTTCTTCGATGCGCGGATCATTCACTATCTCGGCTACTCCGCGTCCGACGTGCAGAGCCAGATTCCGGTCATCCACCCGGTGATCGATTACTCGAACGTCCTGAACCGCAACATTTTCGGCGGCGAACTCAGCTACCGGACCAACTTCACCAGTCTCTCGCGCGGCAGTGCGGCGTTCGAGGCCATCTCGCCGCTGGCGCTGGCGACCGGCGCCTGCCTGCCGTCGACGGCCGATCCGACCGTGAAGATTCCCGCCAACTGCCTGTTGCGCGGCGTCGCGGGCACTTATACGCGCCTGTCGGGCGAAGTGAACTGGCGGCGATCGTTCACAGACTCCGCCGGCCAGATCTGGACCCCGTTCGCCTCGCTGCGCGGCGACCTGATCGATGCGTCGATCAACAACGACCCCGGCACAGCGAACTACTTGCGGACAGGCGACACGCAGGTCGCCCGGCTGATGCCGACGATCGGTCTGGAATACCGCTATCCGTTCATCAACGTGCAGCCGTGGGGCACGACGACCGTGACGCCGATCGCGCAGGTGATCGTGCGCCCGAACGAACAGCTTGCCGGCAGGCTGCCGAACGAGGATGCGCAAAGCCTCGTCTTCGACGACAGCAACCTCTTCAGCGTCAACAAATTCTCGGGCTGGGACCGGGTCGAGGGCGGCAGCCGCGCCAACGTCGGCATTCAGGCCACCACCCAGTTCGATCGTGGCGGCTCGATCAACGTTCTGTTCGGCCAGTCCTATGCGCTCTTCGGGCGGAACTCGTACTCGAACCCCGACCTGACCAACACCGGCATCAACTCCGGTCTTGAGTCGTCGCGATCGGACTATGTCGCCCGCCTGCAGTACCAGCCGAACCGGATCTTCACCTTCACGACCCGCGCGCGCTTCGACGAGCGCAGCGGCGACGTCCGCCGCTTTGAGGCTCAGGGTGCAGCGAGCTTCGACCGGTGGTCGGTTTCCGCGATCTATGGCAACTATGACCGTCAGCCGGAGCTGGGCTTCCTGAACCGCCGCGAGGGCGTGCTCGGCAGCGCCTCGTTCAAGCTGTCGCAGAACTGGATCGTGTCCGGCAGCTTCCGCTACGACCTTAATAGCAACAAAATCAACCAGTACATTATCGGTGCGGGATACATTGACGACTGCTTCGTGCTGGGCGTGAACTACATCACGGACTATGCGTACAACGTCGGAACGTCGATCAGGACCGACCATCGCGTCACCTTGCAGATCGGCCTGCGCACGATTGGCGCCTCGACGATATCGCAGTCGACGAACACCGCAGGAAGCGGCGGCGGCCTGTTCTGATCCGGCCCGCTCCGCCAGGGGATCGAATCCTGAACCACAGCGGTCGGGCGGCCGTAAACAGCAGTCGAGAGTCTGGGACACGGAAAAATGGTGCAAGCGATGATCGCGATATCGTTCTTTCGCAGATACGCGCTCGCCGCCGTCGCAACGGCGGTGGTCGGCGTCGTCAGCCCGGCGCAAGCCCAGTCCGTTGCCGTCATCGTCAATGGCGAGCCGATCACGAACTACGATATCGATCAGCGCTCTAAATTCCTGACGCTGACCACCCGCAGAACGCCGCCGCGTAACGAAGTGATCCAGGAACTGATCGACGAGAAGATCAAGGTCAAGGAAGGCAAGCGCTACGGCATCGAGTACGGCCAGACCGAGGTCGACAGCGCGTTCGCGAACATGAGTGCGCGGATGCGGCTGACCCCCGATCAGCTCGCGAAATCCCTCGAAGCCCAGGGCATCCGCCCGGATACGCTCAAGAACCGTATGAAGGCCGAACTGGTCTGGAGCAATCTCGTTCGCGGCCGCTTCCGGCAGGCCCTCCTCGTCGGCGACAAGGAATCCGAATCGAAGATCGAGGTCAAATCGGATACCGCCGACAGCAACTTCGAGTATCAGATGCGCCCCGTCGTCCTGATCGCCCCACGCGCGGACCCTGGCGTGATCGAACAGCGCCGCAAGGAAGCCGAAGCGCTCCGTACCCGTGTGCAGAGCTGCGACGATGCGGTGACGCTGTTCCGCTCCATGCGCGGCGCGGCGGTCAAGGAACTGGTCGTGAAGACGTCCGCCGATCTGCCGCCGGCGCTGCGCGAAATTCTCGACAAGACGACCGTCGGCCGGCTGACCCCGCCGGAAGTGACCAAGCAGGGCATCGAGATGGTCGCGCTCTGCAGCCGCAAGGTCACGACTGCCGACACGCCGGAGAAGCGCGAGGCGCGCGACAAGCTCTACCAGCAGAAGTTCGAAGCGAAGTCGAAGGAATATCTCGCCGACGTCCGCAAGTCGGCGATGATCGAATACCGCTGACGTCCGGATGACGAAGCCGCTCGCGCTGACGATCGGAGAACCTGCGGGCATCGGCGCCGACATCGCGATTGCGGCCTGGCTGCAACGCAGAGCCGCGGACTTGCCGCCGTTCTATCTGATCGGTGACGAGGATTTCGTCGCGGCGCGCGCCAGGCATCTCGGCGTTTCGGTCGCGCTGGCGTCTGGGCGTGCAGAGGATGCCGCGGCAACGTTCGCGGACGCTCTTCCGATCGTCTCCAGCGGTGTCCGCGCCACGGCCCGGCCCGGCACTCCCGACGCATCCAGCGCGCCCGCCGCGATCGCTGCGATCCGTCATGCGGTGAAGGACGTGACCGAGGGCCGCGCTGGAGCCGTCGTCACGAATCCGATCGCCAAGTCGGTGCTATATGAGGCCGGTTTCCGCCATCCCGGCCACACCGAGTTCCTCGCCGAACTGGCCGCCGTTCACGGCGAGGCACCCCTGCCCGTGATGATGCTCTGGTCGCCGATGCTGGCGGTGGTGCCGGTGACGATCCACCTCTCGCTGCGTGACGCGATCGACCGGCTCTCGGCCGACCTCATCGTCGCAACCGCACGGATCGTGGCGAAGGACATGCAGACATACTTCGGCCTCTCGAAACCGCGTCTCGCATTCGCCGGCCTCAATCCGCATGCGGGTGAAGGCGGCGCGCTCGGCAAGGAGGATCAGGCGATCGTCGCTGCTGCTGTCGCGAAACTGCGCAGCGAGGGCATCGATGCGCGCGGGCCGCTGCCGGCCGACACGATGTTTCACGCGGCCGCCCGCAAGACCTACGACTGCGCGGTGTGCATGTATCACGATCAGGCGCTGATCCCGCTCAAGACCATTGCCTTCGACGACGGCGTGAACGTCACGCTCGGCCTGCCGTTCATCCGCACCTCGCCCGATCATGGTACTGCTTTCGATATCGCCGGCACCGGCAAGGCCAATCCCGCGAGCCTGATTGCAGCGTTGAGGCTCGCCGCCCGGATGGCTGCAAGCCGCAAACCGAAACGATAGACCATGAGCGCCATCGACGATCTGCCGCCTTTGCGCGAGGTGATCCGCAGGCATGGCCTGTCGGCGCGCAAGTCGCTCGGGCAGAATTTTCTGCTCGATCTGAACCTCACCGCGCGCGTCGCGCGCGTCGCCGCGCCGCTCGATGACCGCACGGTGATCGAGGTCGGGCCCGGCCCCGGCGGGCTCACCCGAGCCCTGCTCGCGCTCGGCGCCAGGCGCGTCATCGCTATCGAACGCGACGAACGGGCCATCCCGGCGCTGGAAGAGATCGCGCAGCGTTATCCTGGGCGGCTCGACATCGTGAATGCGGATGCGATGACCTTCGATCCGCGGCCGATGCTCGGCGGCACGAAGGCGACGATCGTCGCCAACCTGCCCTACAACATCGCGACGCCGCTTCTGGTCGGCTGGCTCAGCACCGAGCCATGGCCGCCGTGGTTCGACATGATGGTGCTGATGTTTCAGCGCGAGGTTGCCGAGCGTATCGCCGCCCGCGACAACGACGAAGCCTACGGCCGGCTCGCCGTGCTCGCCAACTGGCGCGCCGAGACGAAGATCATGTTTGATATCTCGCCGAGCGCGTTCGTGCCGCCGCCGAACGTCACCTCGTCGGTCGTGCGGCTTATTCCGCGGTGCGAACCAGAAGACTGCACCCGCAGTGTACTGGAGCGCGTCGCAGCGGCGGCCTTCGGCCAGCGCCGGAAAATGCTTCGGCAGAGCCTGAAATCGCTCGGCGCCGATCCCGCACGGCTGGCCGCTGCCGCCGGCATCGATCCGACGCGGCGCGCCGAAACCGTTCCGGTGTCCGGCTTTGTTGCCATGGCGCGCGAATTGGCGGATATACAGGCCGCAAAAACAAAACCCGGAGAAATGCCGATGGCTCGCATGGTGCGCCAGTCACTTGTCAAGTTCGATGCTCCGCTCTGCGAAACCATTATCGACACGCCGAAGCCGCAAGGCCGCGAAGTTCTCGTCAGGATCGACCGCTGCGGACTTTGTCATTCCGATCTGCATATCCAGGACGGCTATGCTGACATCGGCGGCGGCAGGAAGCTCGACACCACGCGCGGCATGACGCTGCCGTTCACCCTCGGCCACGAGATCGCCGGCGTTGTCGACGAGATCGGCCCCGATGCGCCGAAGGAAATAGTCGGCAAGAAGTTCGCTGTGTTTCCGTGGATCGGCTGCGGCCAATGCCGCGACTGCCAGAACGGCGACGAGAACCTCTGCGCGCGTAACCGTTTTCTCGGCGTGTCGATCGACGGCGGCTTCGCCAGCCACGTGCTGGTGCCGGACGCGAAGTATCTGATCGACTATGGCAATGTGCCGCCCGACATGGCGGCAACGCTGATGTGCTCGGGCATCACAGCTTACGGCGCGCTGAAGCGCCTCGCCGATCGTCCGCGCCAGCGTAACCTCCTGCTGATCGGTCTCGGCGGCGTCGGCATGATGGGCCTGTCGATTGCGCCTGCCCTGTTCAAGCAGGCGATCTCCGTCGCCGACCTCAGTCCCAATGCACGGGACGCCGCGCTGAAGAACGGCGCCGCCTCCGCTTACGATCCGTCGGAGGCGGATGTCGTCAAGCGCATGATCAAGGACACCGACGGCGGCTTCGACTGCATCGTCGATTTCGCCGGCAGCGAGAAGTCGATGGCGTTCGCGACCTCCGTCGTCGCGCGCGGTGGCAAGATCGTCGTCTCGGGCCTGATCGGGGGCAATTTCAGCATCCCGACGGTGCAGTGGATCTACAAGCGTATGACCATCGAAGGCTTCATGACCGGCACGCTGGCCGAAGGCCAGGAACTGATGGCGCTTGCGCGCGCCGGCAAGGTCAAGCCGGTGCCGATGAAGCAGGAACCGATGACCGACGTGCAGAAGTGGATCGATCAGCTGCGCGCCGGCAAGGTGGTCGGCCGCATCATGCTGGTGAACTGAAGCGCGAAATCGCGCCTCATCGCATTTCAGAACGCGGCGTTTGCGCCGCGTTTTACTTTTCCAGCTGCTTCTGCAAGTTGCGGACGAACTCGGACAAACCCGTCCGTCGGTCGCGCTTAAGCCGCTCGGACTTCAGAATCGACTGCACTTCGGCGAAGGCTTCATCGATCGTGTGGTTGACGACGATATAGTCGTATTCCGCCCAGTGGCTCAGTTCGTGGCTGGCGCGGTCCATCCGCCCGCGGATCACCTCGTCAGAGTCCTGTGCGCGTGTGTGCAGCCGTTTCTCCAGATCGGCCGCCGACGGCGGCAGGATGAAGACGCTGACGACGTCCTTGGATGCCTTTTCGCGCAGCTGCTGCGTGCCCTGCCAGTCGATATCGAACAGCACGTCGCGGCCTTCCGAGAGCGCCTTTTCGACAGGCGCGCGCGGCGTGCCATAGGAATTATCGAACACGGTGGCGTGTTCGAGCAACTCACCGTTCTTCACCATCGCCGCGAAACGCGCCTTATCGACGAAGAGATAATCCTGCCCGTCGATCTCGCCCGGCCGCTTCGCGCGTGTCGTCGCCGAGATCGACATGCTCAGTCCGGGCACCTTGCCGAGCAGCATGCGCGACAGCGTCGTCTTGCCCGCGCCGGACGGCGACGACAGCACGAACATCAACCCGCGGCGTTCCAGATTGCCGTGCGTCCCTGCCATGCTCACTCCAGATTCTGGACCTGTTCGCGGAACTGCTCGACCACGTTCTTCATCTGCATGCCGGTGTTGGTCAGTTCGAGATCGTTGGACTTCGAGCAGCAGGTGTTGACCTCGCGGTTGAACTCCTGCGCCAGGAAATCGAGCCGCCGGCCGATCGCACCGCCCTTGGCGAGCAGCTCGCGCGCCTGCGCGACATGCGACGCAATCCGGTCGAGCTCTTCGCGAATGTCGGCCTTGGTCGCGATCAGCAGCGCTTCCTGATGCAGCCGGTCCGGATCGAAGCGCTCGGACGTCTCCAGCAACAACGCGATCTGTTCGGCGAGCCGCGCCCTGATCGCGTCGGGCTTGCGGCCCGGCGCAGCCTCCGCCGCCTTGCTGAGCGTTTCGATTTCGTCCATGCGCTGCGCCAGCACTTGCCCCAGTGTGGCGCCCTCGCGCTTGCGCATGTCGATCAGCGCAGCCAAAGCCTGTTCGAAGCTTTTGGTCACGGCCTGGCGCGCGGCCTGTTCCTCCGCCTCATCGGTGACGGGCTCCGCGACCTCGATCACGCCCTTGATGCCGAGCAATCCGTCGACGCTCGGCGGCGCAGCACCAGTGCGCGCCGCAATGTCAGCCGAGAGCCTCAAGACCGCCGCCAGTACATCTTCATTGATGCGGACCGCGCCGGCCATATCGGCGCGCTTGACGGTGAGATTGGCGTAGACGGTGCCACGCGACAGCCGCTCGGCGGCGCTCTTGCGCGCCAGCGGCTCGATATCGTCCCAGCCGGACGGCAGACGCATGCGAAAGTCAAAGCCCTTGGCGTTGACGGACTTCAGTTCCCATTCGAAGGCGTAAGGCCCGCTGGTGCCGTGGCTTCGGGCGAAGCCGGTCATGCTCGATAGCGCCATCGGCGCGATGCTCCGGATCAGACATCAGGACGGTATCGGCAGCGACTCGCACGCCGCCGCGATGAACCGGACGAGTTATCGCACGTTGCTGTTGACGATCAACAGCCCGGATATCACTGCGTGGCTGAATTGCCCGATGCGGGCCTCTGCGCCGTGGGCGCGCGCTGCTTCTTTTGCGCGGCGGGCGGCGGCGCCGGCGTGCCGGTGCGGGATGTTGCGGCCGGGGGATCGGCAGGCGCAAAGGCCGCCGGCGCGGATGCGGCCGGAGCCGGTTCGTCGGCTGGCTCGACCGTATCGTTCTGCTGCCGCTCGAGCTGGCGGAGCCTGGCGACATTCTTCTGATGCGCGTCGTATGTTTCGGTGAAGGCGTGCCCGCCGGTTCCGTCGGCGACGAAGAACAGGTCGCGCGTGCGCGCCGGATTGGCGGTCGCCTCAAGCGACGCGCGGCCCGGATTGGCGATCGGGCCTGGCGGCAAACCATCCACAACGTAGGTGTTGTACGGCGACGGCTGCGTGATCTCGCTGCGTTTGATCGGGCGGCCGAGCGTGCCCTTGCCGCCGACCAGACCGTAGATGATGGTCGGATCGGACTGCAGCTTCATCTTCTGGCGCAGGCGATTGCTGAACACAGCGGCGACGCGGCTGCGCTCGTCGGCGCGGCCGGTTTCCTTCTCGACGATCGACGCCAGAGTCACGAGCTGTTCGGGCGAGCGGACCAAAATATCGGGATTGCGGCGCTCCCAGATCTCGGCCAGCACGCGCTTCTGCGCCTGCTGCAAGCGCTGGATCATCTGCTCGCGCGTGGTGCCGCGGGTGAACTTGTAGGTCTCGGGCAACAGCGTGCCTTCACGCGGCACTTCCTTGATGCTGCCGGACAGAATGTCGTTCTCGAGCAGCCGCGCCACGATCTGCTCGGAGGTGAGGCCCTCGGGAATGGTGAGCGTGTGCTGCACCACCTTGCCTTCGACGATGACGTCGACGACATCGCGCAGGCTGGCTTTCTTCTGGAACAGATATTCGCCGGATTTCAGCTCGGAGCGCGCCTTCAGCGCGGTGACGCCGCCCAGGAAACCCCAGCGGCTGGTATCGATCACACCCTCGCGGATCAGGATATCGGCGATATCCAGGGTGCCGAGCTTGGCGGGAATGTTGACGATCTTATCGGCCTGCAGCGGGCCCGGCGCTTCCAGCATCTGGCGGCCGTAAACGTAGGCCACGCCGCCGCCGATCATCAAAAGGATCATGAGCGTGAAAATGGCGTTGCCGACGATGATGAACGGGTTGCGCGCGCGTTCGGAGCGGCGCGGCTGAGGCACCTGCTCGGGCTCCAGCGCGGCACGCGGGCTCCGCGGCGAAATGGGCGGCCGTTCACTCATCGATACAAACCTGATCCTGCCGATCCGATCGTCGCGGGGGCCGTCCCTTGCCGCCCGCGGTGTAATCTTCGCCCGTGATGACCAATATCGCTGAATACGGCAAAACGGTGGAGTCGTCTTTAGTTGGCCACGCGCCGCAGAATCAGCGAGGCGTTTGTACCCCCGAATCCGAACGAATTCGAGAGCGCCACGTTCACCTCGCGCTGGCGAGCCTTGTGCGGAACGAGGTCGATTGCCGTTTCGACCGACGGATTGTCGAGATTGATAGTCGGCGGCGCCATATTGTCGCGGATCGCCAGCGTGCAGAAAATCGCTTCGATCGCCCCAGCCGCACCCAGTAGATGCCCGACCGACGACTTGGTGGATGACATCGAGACCTTCGAGGCGGCATTGCCGAGAAGACGTTGCGCCGCACCCAGCTCGATCTCATCGCCGAGCGGCGTCGAGGTGCCATGAGCGTTGATATAATCGATATCGGCGGCCGAAATGCCGGCCCGCTTCATCGCCGCACTCATGCAGCGGAATGCGCCGTCGCCATCCTCCGACGGCGCAGTGATGTGGAATGCGTCGCCCGACAGGCCGTAACCGATCACCTCGGCATAAATCTTCGCGCCGCGTTTCTTCGCGTGCTCGTACTCCTCGAGCACGACCACGGCCGCACCCTCGCCCATCACGAAACCGTCGCGATCACGATCATACGGACGCGACGCCTTCTCGGGCGTCTCGTTGAAGCCGGTCGACAGCGCACGCAGCGCGCAGAACCCGGCGAAGGCGATGCGGTTGACCGGCGATTCGGTTCCGCCGGCAACCATCACGTCGGCATCGCCGAGCGCAATGAGCCGCGCCGCGTCGCCGATCGCATGTGCGCCCGTCGAACACGCGGTCACCACCGCATGGTTCGGTCCCTTGAGGCCATGCTCGATCGACACATAGCCCGAGGCGAGATTGATGAGGCGCCCGGGAATGAAGAACGGCGAGACCTTGCGCGGTCCCCGCTCCTTCAGAAGGATCGCAGTCTCGGCGATGCCATCGATGCCGCCGATGCCGGAACCGATCATCGTCCCGGTCGCGCATTTCTCTTCTTCGGTCGAGGGATGCCAGTTGGCGTCATCGAGCGCCTGACGGGCCGCGCACATCGCGAAGATGACGAAGTCGTCGACCTTGCGCTGATCCTTCGGCTCCATCCACTGGTCTGGATTGAAGGTGCTGTTCGAGCCATCGCCGCGGGGAATCGTACAGGCAATCTTGCTCGGCAAGTCGGACACATCGAACGCCTCGATGCGCTTTGCCCCGCTCTCGCCGTTGAGAATGCGCTTCCAGGTGGTTTCGACGCCACAGCCGAGCGGCGACACCATGCCCAGCCCCGTGACGACAACCCGTCTCATCATTCTCTCTCCGGCTTGGCCCATGAACAACAAAAGCCGGGGATCGCTCTCGGGCGATCCATCCGGCCGCTGTTCAACGCATGCGAGCGCTCAGCTCTTGGCGTTCTTTTCGAGGAATTTGGTGGCGTCGCCGACTGTCAGAATCGTTTCCGCGGCATCGTCCGGGATTTCGCAGCCGAACTCTTCTTCGAACGCCATGACGAGCTCGACCGTGTCGAGGCTGTCCGCGCCGAGATCGTCGATGAAGCTGGCGCTCTCCACCACCTTCTCGGGTTCGACACCAAGGTGCTCGACCACGATCTTCTTAACCCGCTCGCCAATCTCGCTCATCGTTTCAACCTCGTGTGTGTTCCATTGGACTCGACCGTAAAACGATACGAGACATCTTGGTGAGTTCGTCCATCCACCCCGCCGTCCGCCGCGCAGAACCACCGAAGCTCCGTCCAGGACGGTAGCCGGGGCCGACGGCATCTGGTTTCGCTAGGGCAATATACAGGGTTTGAAAATCCTGCAATCCCAATTCTGCCCATCCGGAGGCCGTTCGGTTACCATACTTCTGGGGGCTTGACCACACGCCGGAAACGCTTGGCAAGCCTTGCGAAATTCGCTTGCGCGCGCTCCGGACTGCCGCATCGGTCAAATCATTGCCATTCCGCCGTTGACGTGCAGCGTTTGCCCGGTGACGTACGCGGCCTCATTGGACGCGAGATAAACCGCGGCGGCGCCGATGTCGTCGGGCGTACCGAGACGTCCCGCCGGAACCTTCGACAGAACCGCCTCGCGCTGCTTCTCGTTCAGCACATCGGTCATCGGCGTCGCAATGAACCCCGGCGCGATACAGTTGGCAGTGACATTGCGCCGCGCATACTCCTGCGCGATCGACTTCATCATGCCGATGATGCCCGCCTTCGAGGACGCATAGTTCACCTGCCCGGCGTTGCCGGTCACGCCGACCACCGAGGTGATGGCAATGATGCGGCCGAAGCGCTTGCGCATCATCAGCTTCGTCGCGGCGCGCGCCAGGCGGAACGTCGCGCTCAGGTTGATCTTGATGACGTCGTCCCAAGCCTCGTCGGAAAGCTGGACGAACAGGTTGTCCTTGGTGACGCCGGCATTGGCGACGAGGATATCGAGCTGGCCCATCGCCTTCTCGGCCGACGGCACCAGCGCCTCGACCTCGGCGGTGTCGGCGAGATTGCACGGCAGCACATGCACCCGATCGCCGAGCTCGGCGGCAAGCTTCTCCAGCACCTCGCGCCGCGTGCCCGACAGCGACACCGTCGCGCCCTGCTTGTGCAGCGCCTTCGCGATCGCGCCGCCGATGCCGCCGGTCGCGCCGGTGACGAGCGCCGTCTTGCCAGTCAGATCGAACATGGAAGTCTCCTGTCGCTCAGGATTGTTGTTAGCCGCGCGATGCGGCAAGCGCGGCCTTCGCGCCGTCGATATCAGCGGGTCCACCGACGGCAACGCCGACAGCGCCGTCCGCAATGCGCTTGACGAGACCGCTCAGCACCTTGCCGGCGCCGATCTCGAGGAAATGGGTGACGCCGTTCTGCGCCATGTAGGCGACCGACTCGCGCCAGCGCACGGTGCCGGTCACCTGCTCGACCAGCCGCTTGCGGATTTCCTGGGGATCGCTGATCGCCGATGCGAGCACGTTCGACACAACCGGAACGGCCGGCGCGTTGATGTTCACACTCGCCAGCGCCTCTGCCATCGCGTCCGCCGCCGGCTGCATCAGGCGGCAATGGAACGGCGCGGACACCGGCAGCAGCATCGCGCGCTTGGCGCCCTTGGTTTTCGCAATCTCGACGGCGCGCTCGACGGCCGCCTTGCTGCCGGAAACGACCACCTGCCCGCCGCCGTTGTCGTTCGCAGCCTGACACACCTCGCCCTGCGCGGCTTCTTCCGCCACCGCCTTGGCGGCGTCGTACTCCATGCCGAGCAGCGCGGCCATCGCACCGGCGCCGACCGGAACGGCCTTCTGCATGGCGAGGCCGCGCGTGCGCAGCAGCTTCGCGGTATCGCTGATCGAAAACGCGCCCGCGGCCGCAAGCGCGGAATATTCGCCAAGCGAGTGACCCGCGACATACTTCGCGTCGCGCGCGATCGACACGCCGGCCTCGGATTCCAGAACGCGCAGCGTGGCGATCGACATCGCCATCAGCGCGGGTTGTGCATTCTCGGTGAGTTGCAGCGTCTCAGCCGGACCGTCCCAGATGATCGCCGTCAGCTTCTGGCCGAGCGCCGCATCGACCTCGTCGAAAACCGCGCGCGCGGCGGGAAACGCCTCGGCAAGCGCCTTGCCCATGCCGACGGCCTGCGAGCCCTGCCCCGGAAACGTGAATGCTGCTGTCATCACATACCCTCAAAAGCCTGGTCCGGCAGGACCAGGCTCAAACATGTGGGCGTATGACACTGAGGGGGGCGCGGCTGTCAAGCGGCGTGGCGGGCAGTTCTGCGGTTAGAAGCCGCCTGCGGCCTGATCGCCGGCCTTGAGCGCCCCCGTCTGCATCCGGCGCGCGTTGCTGACCAATTCGCCCGGTCTGTCGTCGTGATCGGGCCTGGTGGTCGCAAGCTTCAGCACGGCCCAGTAGCTCGGCTGCACCTCCATGCGGCCCGCCTGCGGGCTTTGCGACAAGATCCGGTGCACGCGCGGAAGGTTGTAGCAGGGAATGTAGAATAACAAATGATGCTCGAGATGGTAGTTCACGTAGTACGGCGCGATGAACAGCCGCTCGAGCAGGTTCGCGCGCGTCGTGCGTGTGTTGCGCAGCGGATCGTTTGAATCCGGCACCACCGCATGCTCGGCAATGTTGCGGATGCGGGTGATGACCATCATCCACGTCAGCATCGGCAACAGCCACAGCAGCGGATACGCCCACCACACGCCGGCCGTGGCCAATAGCGCGAACAGAATTCCGTTAGCGACGACTTGCGGCCCGAGCTTTTCCCAGAAATTTGCCGCGCGCTGCCTCAGCGGCCAGTCCGACGGCCCAAGCGCGTTAAGCAATTGCGCCTTGCGCTGCTGGTAGCCGGTCTGGCCGGTGATATCGCGCAGGAACTTGCGGCGATAGCTGAGCTTGGTGATCGGGAACGGGGCCGAGAGCACGAGATCGGGATCGTCCTCCTGCTGCGTGTTCGCGTGATGCTGCAAGTGATAGCGGCGATACGCACGCGTCTCGGCGAAGATCGGATACGCACAGAACCATTGGCTCAGCGTCAGATTGGTTTTCTCGTCCGGCGACAGGCAACCATGCGCGCCGTCGTGCATCAGGATGGCAAGCCCGAGCTGGCGCGAGCCGATAATGCCGACTGCAAGCAGGAACGTCAGCGGATTGGGCCACCATGCGAACAGCGCGATCGAACCGAAAATCAGCGCCCATGCATGAGCGATCATCGCGGCGCCCTTCCAGGTCGAGCGTTCGCGGACATCGGCGAGCTGATCGTCGCTGAGAAAATCGCGGGCCCGCATCCGAAGCGCCGTCATGATCCACACTCCCCGTTTTCATCTTCTTTGTTGCCGACGACGCGCAGCCGCTTCGTATCCGCCTGTTCGCCGATCAGCCGCAGCACCTCGGCGCTGAGATCGTCGGTCGCCCGGCCCATGGCATAGCCTTCGACCATCACGCCGATCGCAATCGCCCAGAAACGCCGCGAGGTCGTCTCGGGATCGCGCAATGAGCGCCAGCCATGCCGCTGCATCTGCTCCTCGTAGGCGCGCGTACCTTCGGCGTGCAGCCGGGCGATGGTGCGCTCGACTAGCGGCGCAAGATCTGGCCGCCGCCGGGTCAGTGTCAGCGCCTCGGCGAAGAACGCGACCGAGTCCCCGGCCGTGACGGTCTCGGCCAGTGCGCGCGTGTAATCCTGCGGGGTGTGCGTCTTGGCGCCCGCCACTTCCGCCGATTGAGCGAGATAGAGCACGTCGCGGCACGCGGCTTCGACGAACAGCGCTTCCTTGGTGCGGAAATAGTAGGTGATCTGGCTTGGGAACGCGTCGGCTGCGGTCGCGATATCGGCAATCGACGCACCGGCCAGTCCAAGCTCCTTGAAGCGCCGGCTGGCGGCGTCCAGCAGCTTCGAGCGCATCTGCCGCCCCGCCGTGCGGGTCGCCCGTGCAGCGTGCCGTGGGCCCTGCTCGGGTGCTTCAAGATCGATCTGACGAGGCCCGGAAGTCATAGCCAGCTCCTTGGATGATTATTTGTATGATATACAAACAAACCAATCAAGAATTATTTGTACGAGATACAAAAATAGCTGACGATCGGTCGATGCGACGGCCGGGATGCCATTGGCTGGATTGCCATTCGGAACCGGCCTCTATGCTTGCCATCCGGCGGAAAACCCCTATAACGCGCGCATCCGTGGGTCCCTGGCCGGGAGCTGAACGGACGGTCTCAGCAATCTCACCTCTCAGGCGATATTGATGTGGCAGGGCCAGTCGGCCCGTCGTCCCGTGCTTCCGCCTTCTGAGTTTCTCGAGTGTCCTTTCCGAAGGCCTCGAAGGGCTTGCCGCCAGGCTCCGCGCTAACAGGAAAGGACGCTTCATGCCCCTTTATGAGCATGTGTTTCTCGCACGTCAGGACGCGAGCACCCAGCAGGTGGAAGAACTGACGACCCAGATCAGTGGTGTTGTCGAGCAGCTCGGCGGCAAGGTCGCCAAGACCGAGCAGTGGGGCGTGCGCTCCCTCACCTACCGCATGAACAAGAACCGCAAGGCTCACTTCGTGTTCATGAACATCGATGGCCCGGCTGCCATCGTTGCCGAGATCGAGCGCCAAGAGCGCATCCACGAAGACGTCATCCGCTACCTCACCGTTCGCGTCGACGAACTCGAGGAAGGCCCGTCGGCGATGATGCGCAAGGCGGATCGTGATCGCGAGCGTGACGATCGTGGCGGCGGCTTTGGCGGCCGTGACCGCGACGGCGGCGGCTTCCGTGGCGACCGCGAAGGCGGTGGCTTCCGTGGCGATCGTGGCCCGCGCCGTCCGCGCGAAGATGCCGAAGCATCGGTTGAGGAGTAATCACAATGGCTGATGCAGGTGCACGCCGTCCGTTCTTCCGTCGCCGCAAGAGCTGCCCGTTCACGGGCGACAACGCGCCGAAGATCGACTACAAGGATTCGAAGCTGCTGATGCGTTACGTGTCCGAGCGCGGCAAGATCGTGCCGAGCCGGATCACCGCCGTGTCGGCGAAGAAGCAGCGTGAGCTGGCGATCGCGATCAAGCGCGCGCGCTATCTCGGTCTGCTTCCCTACGTGATCCGCTAAGACTTCTGTTTCGGACGCGGGTTCGCCCGCGTCCGCTTTCGAAAATCAAAACACCCCGGGTCATGCCGCGGTGGATGGTTGGGGCGAGAAGCCTCTAACCGCTCGAAGGGGGCGGGACAGCTGATGATGACAGGCATCCTCATTGCGATTGCCGCCGGCGCCGCGTCGGCGCTGATGTTCGCCTCCATCATTTCGGGGGCGGCGCTGTCCGTCATTCTGATGTATCTCGCGCCGTTGCCGCTGCTCGTCGCCGCGCTCGGCTGGGGGCCGGTCACCGCGGCGATCGGCGGCGTGACCGCAGCCCTGACCCTCGGCATCACGATCGGCTGGGCTCACATGCTGGCCTTCGCCGTGTGGGCGGCGATCCCCGCGCTCTGGCTCGGTCATCTCCTCCTGCTCGGCCGCCCGGCTGAAACCCCGGCCGCGCCAATCCACGGTGATGCCAGCGCGATTGAATGGTATCCGATCGGCCGCGTGCTGATGTGGATCGCCGCGTTCGCGGCCGCCATCACCATCGGCACATTGCTGATGCTCGGCACCGATGCGGAGACGATCAACGCCGCGATGCGACGCACCCTTACGCGCACGTTCGGTGCCCGCGCCGGTGCGTCCGAAATCGGCGCAATGATGGCGCTGATCGCTCCGGCCGCGGGCGCGCTCGGCACCATGGTCGCGCTGACGCTGAACGTCTGGCTCGCCGCAAAGATCGTCAACATGTCGGGCCGCTTGCGCCGGCCGTGGCCCGATCTGAAGGCCACCGCGCTGCCGCCGATGACGATGGCGGCGCTGTCGGCAGCGATCGCCTTCTGTTTTACCGGCGGACTGCTCGCGCTGGCCGCACAGGTCGTCAGCGCGGCAATGATGACCGCCTACGCCATGATCGGCTTTGCGACACTGCACACCGTCACGCTGGCGCTGAAGAGCCGCGGGCTGTGGCTCTCGTTCGCCTACCTCACCGTCGCGGTATTCGGCTGGCCGATCGTGCTCATGACCATCGTCGGCCTCGCCGACGCCGTGTTTGGTTTCCGGCAACGCTTCATGCAGCGCCACACCCCCGTGGTCCCGTCGTGACCACACCTGAATTTGCAACCGTTTGAAGATCACGAGGAGAAACGAAGATGGAAGTCATTCTTTTGGAGCGCGTCGCCAAGCTTGGCCAGATGGGCGAAGTGGTGAAGGTGAAGGACGGTTACGCCCGTAACTTCCTGCTCAAGCGCAAGAAGGCGCTGCGGGCTACCAAGGAGAACCGCGAGAAGTACGACGGCATGAAGGCCGAGCTCGAGGCGCGCAACCTCGCCGCCAAGGGTGAAGCCGCCAAGGTCGCCGAGAAGGTCGAGGGCCGCGAGATCGTCGTCATCCGCCAGGCGTCCGAGAGCGGCCAGTTGTTTGGCTCGGTCACCGTGCGCGACATCGTCGACTCCCTCGCCAAGGACGGCATCAATGTCAGCCGCCCGCAGGTCTGGCTCGACGCACCGCTGAAGGTGATCGGTCAGAAGACCGTGACCATCGCCGTGCACCCGGAAGTCGAGGCGACGATCAACGTCATCATCGCCCGCAGCGCCGATGAAGCCGAGCGCATCAAGCGCGGCGAGGATCTCTCGACCCGTCAGGAAGATCAGGACGCAGCCGCCGAGGCGCTCGCTGCCGCCGGCGAGTTCTTCGATCCGGAAGCGCAGCACGACGACGTCGCGCCGGCTCCGGCTGCTGCCGAAGAAGCGAAGTAAGCCTTCAACGACGCGACGGTTTGAACCGTCGCGCGTCCCACCAACGGAAACGCCCGGTCTGCGATGCAGGCCGGGCGCTTTCGTTTGAGATTGTCCGAAAGATCAGTGCGAGATCGGCGGCGCCGGCGGCGGGCCTGCGGCCGGCTTCGGCGTCAGGGACGCTGAGGACGTGCGCGGCGGTGCCAGCGGCTGAGCCGCGGCGGCCGGAGCGGACGGAGCTGCCGCGGTGCTGGTCACGGCCTCAGGCTTTGGCTGCTCCGCCTTTTGCTGATCAGGTTTCGGATCAACCCCCGCTTCCTGTTTTGGGGCATCACCCCCCGGCGCATCCGTCTTTGCAGCCTCGATTTTCGGCTGATCCTTCGGCGGATCGATCTTGAAATCGCCGATCGCCGGCGGCGGCAACCCGGCCGGCTCAGGCATCGGCACCGCGGCGGCGATCGCCGCCTCGCCTGTCAATGCGGGTTTCACCTGCGATGCCGAATCGGCCGTTGCTGCGGGCGCAGTTGCTGCTTCCGTCGGCGACGCCCCCCGCTTGGTATTTTTGGCAGCCCCCTTCGGAGCCGCCGGCGCCTGTGCATCCTCGGTCCGCGCGGCTTGCTTGGCGTTGCGCGGTGGGCGCTGCGAATCGGCACCCGGCGGGTTGAGACCGTCGGCATCCGGGCGGCGCGCCTGGCGGGGATCCGGAGCAGCAGGCGCGGCCTGCGGCTGCGGATCGCGGCCCTGCCGGTTGACCGGCACGTTGGCGACGCGCGGCTGTTCAGTGGCGCCGTTGGCGAGCAGATAGCTGCTCAGCACCTTCGCCATGTCGGAGGACGTCGTGTAGTGCTGGCGCAGGAAGCCCGGCAGTGATCCTGGCGCGACAGTGCGCAGAAGACCGCGCGCGCTCTTGTGGCATGCATTGCAGCTTCCGCCGAACAACTGGGCAGGCGTCTTTCCGGCATCGAGATTTTGTCCCAGCGCCGGAGGCGCCAAGAGAAATCCAGAGAAAGATCCGGTCAGAATCGCTAGCGCCGCCAAACGCAGCGTCCGGCTCAACATACTATCCTCCGAAGCGGAAATGGCCGCCGAGGCCGGTCACCTTTTACCGCAAACATCCGCGAATGGAAGCACCGATATGGCGCGGGAAATGTCGCAAAATTTTGCACATCTCCCCTTGTTCCCACGTATTGCGCAAACCCGGCAAACAGCCCAGATTCGTCTTCAGGGTAACAACCCGGCCCGCCGGGATAAAACTCAAATTCGTGCGATGGCAGCGCAAACGCTGCGCGGCCGCGAGCGAACCGGCAAGAACCAGAACTGATTCCGTCGGGAGCGGGCCGGACCTTTATCGGGTGACGCCGATGATGAGCGCGCTGGGTTTCGTTCTTCCCCGCTATATCCACCGCGGTGCGGTGACATTCACGTTCGCTGATGGATCGACTATCACGTGCGGCGACGGCACCGGCGATCCCGTGCATGTCCGCTTCACCACGGCCGCCGCCGAATGGCGCATCCTGTTCGATCCTGATCTCGCCACCGGCGAGGCCTGGATGGACGGCACCATGGTGATGGAGCGCGGCACCATTGCCGATCTGCTCGCGATTCTGATGCAGCAGCCCGAGATGGCTCCCAACTGGGGCATCGTCCTGCGTGGGCTGCGCTACGCCATCCGCCGCATCAGCCAGTTCAATCCACGTGCCCGCGCACGCGCCAACGTCGCTCATCACTACGATCTCGACAGCCGGCTGTACGACCTGTTCCTCGATGCCGACCGGCAATACAGCTGTGCCTACTTTGAGTCGCCGCTCGCCAGCCTCGATGAGGCGCAACTCGCCAAGAAGCGCCACCTCGCCGCCAAGCTGCTTCTCGAACCGGACCAGCATGTTCTCGATATCGGCTGCGGCTGGGGCGGCCTCGGACTTTACCTGGCGCAGGTCGCAGGTGTGACCGTCACCGGAATTACGCTGTCGAAGGAGCAGCTGGCGATCGCCAATGCGCGCGCGGCAACGGCAAAGCTCTCTCAGCGCGCGCGCTTCCTGTTCGAGGACTATCGCGATGTGCCCGGCCGCTATCAGCGCATCGTCTCTGTCGGCATGTTCGAGCATGTCGGCGTTGATCACTACGACCGCTTCTTCAGCCGCTGCGCCGAGCTGCTGACCGACGACGGCGTGCTGCTGCTGCATTCGATCGGCCGCTCGGAAGGCCCCAGCGCGACGAGCCCGTGGGTGACGAAGTACATCTTCCCGGGCGGCTACATCCCTGCTCTGTCCGAGGTCTTGCCGGCGATCGAGCGCGCCGGCCTTCTCGTCTGCGATATCGAAATCCTGCGCCTGCATTACGCGGAGACGCTGAAAGCATGGCGCGAACGGTTCCTCGCCCGCCGCGCCGAGGCTGCGAAACTCTACGACGAGCGGTTCGTCCGCATGTGGGAGTTCTATCTCGCGGCGTCCGAGATGTCGTTCCGCAAGCAGAACATGATGAACTTCCAGATTCAGCTCACCAAGCGCCAGGGCATTGTGCCGATGACCCGCGATTACATCGCGCGCGCGGAGGAAAGGTTGCGGGCGTCGGAGAGCGGTGGGCCGCCGCGGCTGCAGATTGTCAGTTGATGCCGAAGCGGGCCAGCGCCGCACAGCGCGCGGCCTGGCGGTCAGAAGTTCGGTGTGAGGTCCGAGGGGTGGCGCACCGCTGCCGGGCGTTCGAGCTTGGCTTTCAACGCATCGAGAACCTTGCCGTCACAGGCGCAGTGTGCCGCTTCCGGTTCAGAGACGGCGTTCATCGTTTCCACCAGCAGCGTCAGCCAGGACGGATCGTTGCGGCGATTGCGTTGCTGTTGCAGCCTGTCAGACATGATCGAAATGCCCTGTCAAAATTCGTTATCGCACCGGCCGGAAATAACTGGGCCTCTCCGCTAACGTTCCGGCTCCGCGAACCGTCCGTAAATGATACGTCGGCCCGCTCGCCAAAAGGTTCAGCCGCTCGATCTCATTCGAACGAAGTGGCTAACCATTGACGGGATTGAGGCAAAATTAACCGCGGTTGCGCGGCGGCTGGTCGCGGCAACCGGCGGTAGCCGGGCGGACCGTCAAGTTCCACGCAAGCGGCGGACTTCTCCGATGAAGGCGCTGATATCGGTGCTGTTGAGCAGCGGCTGCAACCGCACGATATCAGCGCGTTCGAGATCCCACCACCTGAGATCGAGCAGCGCTTCGATTTCATCCCCGGAGAATCGGCGCCGGATCAGCCGCGCCGGGTTACCGGCGACGATTCCATAAGCCGGAACATCCCTCGTCACGACCGCGGCTGCGCCGACCACCGCACCATCGCCGATCGTTACCCCCGACATGATGGTCGAAAACGCACCGATCCATACGTCCGAGCCGATGCGTATATCGCCTTTTGCGACCTGCTCGCCGGGCGGCAACGCCCGCGCCTCGGGAAATCCGGCAGCGGATCGAAATGGATAGGTCGAAACACGGTCCGGCCGGTGATTGCCACCCAGGAAAATCCGGACCCCCTGCGCAATGCTGCAGTACTTGCCAATGATCAGCCGCGCATCGACCCACGGCATGATCTGCGGCACACCGTAGGTGTAGTCGCCGATCTCGAAGCCCTTCTTGTCGACATAACGCGCGAGCGCGCGGCGCGTCTGGTGCACCGGATCAATCTTCCGCCGGCGCAGGTAATCCGAAAGCTGCGACATGAGGCAAATCCTTCATCGATCATCGGCCGGCCGGGAGTTGTTCCCCGCACCCTCAAGCCATCCGCTGGCACAAGGAACGTCGTCAAGGGTCGAGAGCCGGCTGCGGAGGGCATGTGGGAATCGTGCATAAGCCGTCGCGCACAGCTCGCGGTTCTTTCGTCGCGGCCCGGGCTGGCGTTTGGATGAATGCCCAGCATTTGCCGAAAAATCGAGCTATCCGATCCCATGGCCCTTTCCGATTCGAACGTCCTCAAGCTCGCGCCGGACGCCCCTGCGCCGGTCTACCGAACCGCTCCTCACAATATCGAGGCGGAACAGAGCCTTTTGGGCGCAATTCTGATCAATAATGATGCCTTCTACCGGGTCTCTGACTTCTTGGAACCGAAACATTTCTATGAAGGCATCCATCAGCAGATTTACGAGACCGCTGGCAGCTTGATCCGCATGGGCAAGGTGGCGACGCCCGTGACCCTGAAAACCTTCCTCCCGGATGCCGACCTCGGCGGCATGACGGTGAGCCAGTATCTCGCCCGCCTCGCCGCGGAAGCGACCACCATCATCAACGCGGCCGACTACGGCCGCACGATCTATGAGCTCTCGCTCCGCCGCGACCTCATCGGCATCGGCGAGGACATGGTCAACGTCGCCTACGACGCCCCGGTCGATTTCGCACCGCGCGCGCAGATCGAGGACGCCGAGCGCCGCCTCTACGAACTCGCGGAAGCCGGACGCTACGACGGCGGCTTCCAGAAATTCGCGCAGGCGCTGACGATCGCTGTCGACATGGCGGCGAACGCCTATGCGCGCGACGGCCACCTCTCCGGCCTCGCCTCGGGTCTGCGCGACGTCGACAGCAAGATGGGCGGCCTGCAACCGTCCGACCTGATCATCCTCGCCGGCCGTCCGGCGATGGGTAAAACCGCGCTCGCCACCAACATCGCCTATAATGTCGCGAAGGCATGGCGCGGCGAGGTGCAGGCCGACGGCACCATGAAATCGGTCAACGGCGGCATCGTCGGCTTCTTCTCGCTCGAAATGTCGTCCGAACAGCTGGCGACACGTATTCTCTCCGAGCGCACCGGCATCTCGTCGAGTTCGATCCGCCGCGGCGCCATCACCGAGCATGACTTCGACAAGATCCGCGATCACGCGGTCGAGATGCAGAACCTGCCGTTCTACGTCGACGACACCGGCGGTCTCTCAATCGGCCAGCTCACGGCGCGCGCACGCCGCCTGAAGCGGCAGAAGGGTCTCGACCTTCTGATCATCGACTACATCCAGCTGCTGCAAGGCTCCGGCAAGCGCTCGGACAACCGCGTGCAGGAAGTCACCGAGATCACGACGGGACTGAAGGCGTTGGCGAAAGAGCTCAACGTGCCGATCATCGCGCTCTCGCAGCTGTCGCGTCAGGTCGAAAGCCGCGACGACAAGCGCCCGCAGCTTGCCGACCTGCGTGAATCGGGCTCGATCGAACAGGACGCCGACGTGGTGCTGTTCGTGTTCCGCGAGGAATACTACCTGCAAGGCAAGGAGCCGAAAGCCGGCACGCCCGAGCACGAGAAGTGGCAGCTCGAAATGTCGCTGGTGCACGGTAAAGCCGAAGTCATCATCGGCAAGCAGCGTCATGGTCCCACCGGCACAATCAAGCTGCACTTCGACGGCAGCGTGACCCGCTTCTCCGACCTCGCCGAAGACGGTTACCTGCCCCACGCTGAGTGATCCGATTCCAAGTTCGCACCACCTTGCGGCACGTCATTCTGCGAACTTGGAATCGGAGCACCAGCAATTGTATTGGTCCAGTGTGGCCTTGGTTCAGAAGTCCGCATGGCGAGCATGCGGCCCGGATGATGCGGACTTCTGAACCGCCACACTGGTGAGACACTTGCGCGGTTGACCCTCTTCGTTCGAGGCGTATGGTGCGGCGATCATGAACCGCACCACCGATCCGAAATCGCTTGCCGCTGATGCGGCGTCCGACGCGCATGCGAGCGCGGGCGGCGTTCTCACCATCGATCTCGGCGCCATCGCCGCCAACTGGAAGAAGCTCGAGAGCAAGGGCGTGCCCTCCGAGTGCGCGGCCGTGGTCAAGGCGGGCGCTTACGGCTGCGAACTGACGCCGGTATCACGCGCCCTGGCCTCCGCCGGCTGCAAGACGTTCTTCGTCGCGACGCTGGACGAGGCGAAGACGCTGCGCGCCGCCGTGCCGAAGGCCGCAATCTATGTGCTCGACGGTTTCTTCTCGGGCACCGGCAATACGTTCGCGACGCTTAACCTGATGCCCGTGATCGGCGACATGAGCGAGCTTGCCGAGTGGGATGCCTTCCGCACGACCACCGGCTGGCTCGGTGGCGCGGCCATTCACATCGATACGGGCATGAACCGCCTCGGCCTCAGCATCGGCGAAGCGCAGGGTTTGTTGCCGCGGCTGACCACGATCAATCCCGGCATCTCGCTGGTGATGAGCCACCTTGCTTGCGCTGAAACCCTCGGCCATCCAATGAATGCAAGGCAGGTTGCGGCATTCCGCGAGATCGCGAGTCTCTTCTCGGGCGTACCAGCATCGCTCGCCAATTCGTCCGGCATCTTCCTCGGCTCACATTTCCTGTTCGACATGATCCGTCCCGGTGCGGCGCTGTACGGCGTCAACCCGACGCCGGAAGCGGACAATCCGATGCAGCAGGTCATCGACCTGAAGGCGCGCATCGTGCTCGTGCGCAACGTGCCGAAGGGCGACACGGTCGGGTATGGAGCGACCTGGACCGCGCGACGCGATACCCGCCTCGCCGTCGTCACCGCCGGCTACGCCGATGGATACTTCCGCGCCGCGAGCGGCATCGACGGCACGCGCAGCGCCGAAGCGATCGTCGGCGGCAAGCGCTGTCCGATCGCCGGCCGCATCTCCATGGACCTGATGGCGATCGACGTGACCGACGT
>JBMOOJ010000096.1:0-9140 GCA_049323835.1 Pseudomonadota bacterium
CTCGACGTCGTTGATCGTCTGGTGCGCCATCGCCAGCGCCAGATGCAGGCTCCAGTAGATATCCGCATCGGTGCGGCCGGGAAGGGCGCGCTTCATTGCCTCGGCGAAGCGCCGCAGATGATCGACTTCCTTGTTCTTGATCCGGCGGAAAGTGGGAATCGATTCCGTCGAGGCGCGGATCATGAAGCGTGATGATGCTGAGCGCTGCCGGTCGGGATCAAGGCATCCGCGCAACAGCGGTTCGATCAGCGCGCGCAGCACCTCATCGGGCCGGGCGCGGCCCTGGCCGGCATCCTCGGCGATCTTGAGCGCGGAGAGGCGCTCGCGGTTCAGGGCGATGCTGCTGGCGATGTAGATTTCCGCGAGCAGCGCGTCCTTCGAGCCGAAGTGGTAGTTGATGGCCGCGAGATTGACGTTCGCCGCCGCGACGATGTCGCGCAAGGTCACATCGCCGAAGGAATTGTCGGCGCAGAGCCGCTCGGCGGCTGTCAGGATCGCATGCCTCGTATGATCGGTCGACATCTCAGGGCCATACTCTTCCAGTTTGCGCCGGGTTGCAATTCAAACGTTTGTATGAAACGATCGATTGATCGTCGGGAGCGGCCAGCGCGGTGGCCTGCCCGGCAGAGCGTGTCTTCCCGGCGGCCTGGCTGCAGCGACAAGAATGGTCTTGCGCGCCGCGGGTTCGGGGAAGACAGTGCCGCGCAACGCATCGAAAAAGTCAGCGAGGATCGCCATGGACTTCAATCTGTCAGAACGTCAGCAGCAATGGCTCGGGCGCGTCACGTCGTTCATGAACACCCATGTCCGCCCGGCGGTGCCGATCTATAAGCAGCAGGACGAGAGCGGCGACCGCTGGAAAGTGATTCCGATCGTCGAGGATCTGAAGAAGAAGGCGAAGGCCGAGGGCCTGTGGAACATGTTCATGCCGCCGTCGCAGCATGAAGATGACGAATTCCGTGGTGCGGGATTAACCAATCTCGAATACGCGCTGCTCGCGGAACAGATGGGTCGCATCGGTTGGGCGTCAGAGGTTTTCAACTGCTCCGCGCCGGACACCGGCAACATGGAAGTGCTGATCCGCTACGGCACCAAGGAGCACAAGCGCAAGTGGCTGCGCCCGCTGATGGACGGCGAAATCCGCTCGGCATTCCTGATGACCGAACCCGCGGTGGCATCGTCGGACGCGACGAATATCGAGACCACGATCAAGAGGGACGGCGACTCGTATGTCATCAACGGCCGCAAGTGGTGGTCGTCGGGCGTCGGCGATCCGCGCTGCAAGATCGCGATCGTCATGGGCAAGACCGACCCCAGTGCCGCACGCCATCAGCAGCAGTCGCAGATCCTGGTTCCGCTCGACACGCCCGGCATCAAGATCGAGAAGATGTTGCCGGTGTTCGGTTTCGACGACGCGCCGCACGGCCACGCCCAGGTGCTGCTGGAGAACGTCCGCGTTCCGGCAAGCAACATCCTGCTCGGCGAGGGCCGCGGTTTCGAAATCGCACAGGGCCGCCTCGGTCCGGGCCGTATCCATCACTGCATGCGCACCATCGGTAAGGCCGAAGAGGCGCTGGAGAAAATGGTGAAGCGCCTGTCGTCGCGCGTCGCCTTCGGCAAGCGCATCATCGAGCACTCGGTGTGGGAACAGCGCATCGGCGAGGCGCGCACCGACATCGAGATGAACCGCCTGCTCTGCCTGAAGGCCGCCGACATGATGGACAAGGTCGGCAACAAGACCGCGCAGCTTGAAATTGCAATGATCAAGGTCTCGGCGCCGAACATGGCGCTGAAGATTCTCGACAACGCGATCCAGGCGTTCGGCGCGGCCGGCGTGTCGGACGAGGCGGGCCTCGCGCGCGACTATGCCTCCATGCGCACGATGCGGCTTGCCGACGGTCCGGACGAAGTGCACAATCGCGCCATCGCCCGGTTGGAGATGCGCAAGTATGCGGACAAGAACACTAATCACTAATCATCGGAGACCGTCGTGTCTCTCGGCGTAAAGCGAGACGACGAATACTCCGGCACCAAGGAGGTTGAGGAGCGCCATCGTGTTGACGAGGCGCGCCTTGCCGCGTGGATGGCGGACAATGTCGAAGGCTTCAAGGGTCCGCTGACCGTCCTGCAGTTCAAGGGCGGTCAGTCCAATCCGACCTACCGGCTCAATACGCCGGGGCGCTCGTACGTGATGCGGCGCAAGCCGTTCGGCAAGCTGTTGCCGTCGGCGCACGCGGTAGACCGCGAGTTCAAGGTCATCGCCGCGCTCGGGAAGCAGAACTTCCCGGTCGCGAAAGCTTATGCGCTGTGCATGGATGACAGCGTCATCGGTGCGGCCTTCTACATCATGTCGATGGAGGAGGGGCGGGTGTTCTGGGATCAGAGCCTGCCGAACTGCACCAAGGACGAGCGCCGTGCGATCTTCACCTCGAAGATCGAGACACTGGCGAAGCTGCACATGTTCGATCCGGACAGGATCGGACTCGGAGACTTCGGCAAGCCGGGCAATTACTTCTCGCGTCAGGTCGATCGCTGGACCAAGCAGTACAAGGCGTCCGAGACCCAGCACATTCCGGAAATGGAGCGGCTGATCGAGTGGCTGCCGAAGACGGTTCCGACACAGGAGCGTGTCTCGATCGTTCATGGCGACTACCGTCTCGACAACATGATCTTCCACCCGACCGAACCGCGCGTGCTCGCGGTACTGGACTGGGAGTTGTCGACGCTCGGCGATCCGATGGCCGACTTCACGTATCTGCTCATGCAGTGGGTGATGAAGCCCGGCCTCGGCGATGCAAACTTCGTCGAGCTCAATATCCCGACGCAGGACGAAGCCGCGCAGATCTATTGCAAGGCGACAGGCCGCGACAAGGTGCCGGACCTGAACTGGTACTACGCCTACAATCTGTTCCGCCTCGCCGGCATCACGCAGGGCATTGCGGGCCGCATCCGCGATGGCACCGCGGCGAATGCCAAGGCCATTGAATCGGCCAAGCGCACCGTGCCGCTGGCGCAGGCCTCCTGGGTCTATGCGCAGAAGGCAGGCGCGGCCTGACAAGACGACATACGGCGCGGTCCCCATAGGGTCGCGCCGTATGCTTAGATGCGCGCGATTCCATCCCGCGCTTTTGGCGCTGCCCGCCGCATTCGCCGATCCGGACAATCAACGTGGCCCTCTCCCCCAATCTTCGCGGAAGCCTGTTCATGGCCGCGGCCATGGCCGGCTTCACGATCAACGATTCGATCACCAAGACCGTCACGGCGCACATGAACTTCGGCGAGATCATTCTCGTCCGCGGTGCGTTCGCCATCATCCTGATCGCCGCGCTCGCATATTATCAGGGTGCAATGCGCCCGTGGCGCACGTTGATGATGATGCCGGTGGCGCTGCGGATCGCGGGCGAGGTCGGCGGAACGCTGACCTTCCTCGCGGCGCTGGCGCATCTGCCGCTCGCCAACACGTCGGCAATCTTTCAGGCGCTGCCGCTGGCGATCACGCTCGGCGCGGCGCTGGTGTTCAACGAGCCGGTCGGCTGGCGGCGATGGACAGCCATCACGGCGGGTTTCATCGGCGTGCTGATCATCGTCCGGCCGGGCGTCGAGGGATTCAACCAGTTCTCGCTGATGGCGCTGGCATCGGTCGTATTCTGCGCGGTGCGCGATCTCGCGACCAAGCGCATCCCGGCCGAGATTCCGTCGCTGTTCATCACGCTGCTGACGACGATTTCGGTCACGCTCTCTGGCGCATTCGTCATCGTCCCGCTTGGCGGCTGGACGCCGGTGTCCGTCAATACCGTCGGCCTGCTGGCGCTGGCCGCCGTGCTGCTGCTGATCGGTTACCAGTGCGTCATCCAGGCGCTGCGGATCGGCGATATCTCGGCGGTCGCGCCGTTCCGCTACACCGCGCTGCTATGGGCGATGCTGCTCGGCTATCTCGTGTTCGGCGAAGTGCCCGACGTGCTGATGCTGATCGGCGCGTCGATCATCGTGCTGTCTGGCCTCTATGCGTTCTATCGAGAACGAATCCGTAGCCGTGCGCAACCAGCGGCAACCTCGTCCGGCCTTCCGCCGGACGGGCTGTAGCCATCCTTGTCATTCCTGGGCGCGTCGACGACGCGAACCCGGAATCTCATGGCATACTGTCGAGATTCCGGATCTGCTCCTTCGGAGTATCCGGGAATGACGGCGTTCAATCAGATCGGCTTGCCCGTGTACGGCATCGACGCGGTGAGGCCGCCATCGACCGGCAGCGCCTGTCCGTTGACATAGGAGGCTTCGTCGCTGGCGAGGAACAATCCCGCGGCGGCGAGCTCATGCGGTTGTCCGGCGCGCTTGAGCGGATTGAGCTGGCCGATCTTGCCTTCGGTGCCGCGCGCCTTGGCGCGGTCGAACGTCGCTTTTGTCATGCCGGTTTCGATCAGGCCGGGGCAGACCGCGTTGATGCGCACGCCGGTGCCGGAGAGCGAGTAGGCGGTGGTCTGGACGAGGCTGATCACACCGGCCTTGCTCGCGGCGTAGGGATGTCCGCTGGCGCCGGACTTCAATCCGGCGACCGATGCTGTGCAGACGATCGACCCGTGGCCTTGCTTGGTCATGATCGGGATCGAATGCTTGATGGCGAGAAACGGGCCGATCAGATTGACGCGCAGCACCTCCTGCCAATGCTCCGGCGTCTGCTCGGCGAGAGGAACGAGGCCGCCGCCAATGCCGGCGTTGGCCCAGATCGCATCGAGCTTGCCGAAGGTCGAGACTGCCTTGTTGATGAAAGCGCTGACGTCCTGATCGGAACCCGCGTCGGCCACCACGGCTTCGGCGGTGCCGCCGGCTTTCTTCACCATCTCGACCGTCTCGCGCACGGCCTCGGTCTTGTCGACGGCAATCAGCTTCGCGCCTTCTTTGGTGAACAGCAGCGCGGCGGCGCGGCCGATGCCGCTGCCTGCGCCGGTGATGACGACCGATTTGCCTTCGAGGCGACCCATGACGTTCTCCCAACCTTTTTGCCGCGTGTACCGCTACGCGGAATTCGTTTGTCGAGGCGATGCACTTGAGGCGGATCGCGCTCTGTCTTACAGCGAGGGCAACACTATTGAAGGGATTTTGCGATGTCCAACCCGAAGGCTTCGGGCGTTCAATTGCCGGGCGTCGATATCACGCGCTGGTGGTGGGTGCGTCACGCGCCGGTGCGGGTCGATAACGGCAACATCTACGGACAGGAGGACCTGCCGTGCGATTGCACCGACAGTGTCGTCTTTAACGCGGTCGCGCGCATCCTGCCGCAGGATGCGGTGTGGTACACCAGCCAGCTTCAGCGCACGCATCAAACGGCGAATGCGCTGTTCGCCGCGGGCGTGTCCAGGCAGGATTTCATTCAGGAGCCTGCGTTCGCTGAGCAGGATCTTGGCGAGTGGCAGGGGCGCAATCGCGCAGCGTTCTTTGCCAGCCAGCCGCCGGAGATCGGCAGCTACTGGTTCGCGCCGGCGGACGTTCGCGCGCCGGGCGGCGAGAGTTTCGTCGACATGTTCGAGCGGGTGCGTGCGGCGATCGAGCGGATCGGTGCGGAGCATCGCGGCAAGGACATCGTCGTCGTCGCGCATGGCGGCACCATCAAGACGGCGATCGCGCATGCGCTTGGCCTCGAAGCCAAGGCTGGGCTTCTTTTCACTATCGAAAATTGCTCGGTGACGCGGCTCGATCGCCTTGCGAACGAGGGCCATATCGGCTGGCGGGTGCCGATGATCAATCAGCAGCCATGGATCGCCGATGCCTCCCATGCGGCGATGCATCAGCCGGCCGGACCGGAAGTGGTGCGCGAAAGCAAGCTTGCGTAATTAGTTCATCTTGATGATGCCGGAGCGCTCGAAGGTGACGATGGCGATGATGATCACAAGGGTGACGGCGACAACCACCAGCCGCGTGCTCCACGCCATGCCGCGGCTGACCCACCAGAGCAGCGCGCAGCTCATCAGAACGGGAACGATAATCTCGAGCGACATGGCAGCGGCCTCCGCAGGTGCATTGTCGAGGTGCGTCACAAACATATAGTCTCGAAAAGACCGCAAGAAAGTTCTGTCTAGCGTGACGAAAGCACGCACGACGAAGCAAGATCAACCACGGCATCAATGCCGGCAAGAGACGAGGAAACGCATGAGCTTGTTCGACATGAAGGGAAAAGTCGCCGTCATCACCGGTTCGACGCGCGGCATTGGTCTGGCGATCGCCGAGCGGATGGCCGAGCATGGGGCGAAAGTCGTGATCTCGTCGCGCAAGCAGGACGTTTGCGACGAGGTTGCCAAGGGCATCAACGGCAAGTTCGGCAAGGACACGGCGGTGGCGGTCGCTGCCAACATCTCCAGCAAGGAGAATCTCCAGAACCTCGTCGATGAGAGCAACAAGGCGTTCGGCAAGATCGACGTGCTGGTCTGCAACGCAGCGTCTAATCCGTACTATGGACCGCTCGCTGGAATCTCCGACGATCAGTTCAACAAGATCCTCGGCAACAACATCGTCGCCAACAACTGGCTGATCTCGATGGTCGTGCCGCAGATGATCGAGCGCAAGGACGGCTCGATCATCATCATCTCCTCGATCGGCGGTCTGAAGGGCTCGACCATTCTCGGTGCCTATGCGATCTCGAAGGCGGCCGACATGCAGCTCGCGCGCAACCTCGCGTGCGAATACGGCAAGCACAACATCCGCGTGAACTGCATTGCGCCGGGCCTGATCAAGACCGACTTCGCCAAAGCGCTGTGGGACAACCCGGAGAATCTCAAGGCCTCGACCGCGCGCTCGCCATTGCTGCGCATCGGCGTGCCGGACGAGATCGCGGGTGCGGCCGTGTTCATGGGCTCGCGCGCCGGTGATTTCATGACCGGACAGACGGTCGTCATCGACGGCGGCGCGACGATCAGTTGATCCGTTCTCACGCGCGTCTCGCTTTCTTGTGAAGCGAGCGATCAGCAATGTGAAGCTGCTATCGGGTCGAGCCCAAATAGGCTCGGCCCGATTTCGTTTGCGCATGCAGGGAGGGTCACATGCGTCGATTGTTTGCAGGTGCGCTGGCGGGTTTTGCCGGTGTCGCGTCGATTGCCGCCGATGCGATGGCGCAGCCGGCGAGCGTCGCCGGTGAGTATGTGATGGAAGGCAAAGGCGTCGGCCCGCGCGATATCGCCTATTCGGGGACGTGCACTTTCAAGACCAGCGGCACGCTGTATGACGTCGCCTGCTACAACAAGGACACCAACCACACCTATTCCGGCAAGGGCATCCAGACCGGCAACCAGTTCGCGATCATCATCGGTGATCACCTCAAGGGCGATCATCTCGATACATATGTCGGCGAATACCTCGTGACCTACACGATCGCGGGCGACGGCAAGATGACCGGCCGCTGGGTGCATGCGCTCTCGGGCGCCAACGGCAACGAGACGCTGACGCCGAAGAAGTAGCTATATGTCATTCAGGAGCGCTGCAAAGCGGCGAACTCATTCTTCGTCATGCCCGGCCTTGTGCCGGGCATCCACGCCTTTATGAGATTGCTGCGTGCTGAAGACGTGGATGGCCGGGACAAGCCCGGCCATGACGGAGTTACGCTTACTCCACCGCAGCGTAGACAAGGCTGCGGACCAGCGTGCGGAAGTATTCGCGCTGGCCGGGGCCCTGGCTGAAGAACATCGCAAACAGCTCTTCCTTCGGATCAATCCAGAAGAACGTGCCGGCCATGCCGCTCCAGAAGAACTGGCCGGTGGTGCCCGCGAACGGCGCCATGCCTTCGTCGGTGCGGACTGCAAAGCCGAGACCGAAGCCGTGGCCTGCCGGAATCAAATGCGTTTCGCACTTCACGCCCGGCGCGAGATGGTTGGAGGCCATCAGCGCCAGCGTCTTGCGGCCGATGATGCGGTTGCCGTCGAGGGAGCCGCCGTTGAGCAGCGCCTGGCAGAAGCGCGCGTAGTCCATGGCGGTCGACACGAGTCCGCCGCCGCCGGATTCGAACAGCGGCTTCTCCAACGGATCGAACAACGCGACCTTGTCGCCGGTCCACGGATCGTTGGCGAACGGCTCGGCGATGCGGCCCTTGTTCGCGGCGTCCGTATGAAATGCGGTTTCGGTCATCTGCAGCGGTGCGAGAATCCTCTCGGTCAGGAATGCGCCGAGCGTCTTGCCGGACACGACCTCGATCACGCGGCCGAGAATGTCGGTCGAGCGGCTGTAGTTCCACTCGGCTCCGGGCTGGCAGATCAGCGGCAGCTCCGCGACCATCGTCGCGTGCTGTTCGTTGGTGATGTCGCGGCGGCGGACGCCGGCTTTCTGGTACATCCGCTGCACCATGCCGTTGCCGGTGATCTCATAGGAGATGCCCGAGGTATGCCGCAGCAGATCCTGAATGGTAATCGGGCGAACGGGCAGGGCGAGTTCGAGCTGGCCGTTGCGCTCGACGCCGACCTTGGTGTTGGCGAATGCGGGAATGTATTTCGCGAGCGGGTCGTTGAGCAGGATGTAGCCATCCTCGACGAGCGACATGATCGCCACCGAGACGATCGGCTTGGTCATGGAGAAGATGCGGAAGATGCTGTCCCGCGTCATGGGAGCTTCCGAGGCGGGACTCTGCCGGCCCTGCGCCTCGAACCAGCCGATCTGGCCGCGCCGGGCGATCATGGAGGCGACCCCGGGCGTGGTGCCCTTGTCGATTTCGCGTTTGAAGGCGTCCGCCATCCGCTGCAAGCGGGCTGGGGAAAGGCCAAGGCTCTCCGGCTTGGCAAAGGGGAGCGGCGGGGTCTGGAGCGGGGCGGTTTGCTTGGGCTGGGTTTGGGCGCTCGGCGGGGTCATTCCTGGGGCCTCCGTTCTGGTTTTTGTCTGGCATTTTGCCTGGTTTTTCCGGCTCCGCAGTGAGGGCGTGGAACCAGTTTCGTCATCAGCTTGACGCAGAACTCCCCCCTTGAACAGAGGCGTTTTCCGCAGTAACCACCGGCGCGTTTATGGGCTCGCACGGGCGGGCACCGATCACGGTGGAAACACGATGGCCAAAGAGAAGTTTGAGCGCACTAAGCCGCATTGCAACATTGGTACGATTGGTCACGTCGACCACGGCAAGACGTCGTTGACGGCGGCGATTACGAAGGTGCTGGCGGAGACGGGCGGTGCGA
>JBMOOJ010000097.1:0-9099 GCA_049323835.1 Pseudomonadota bacterium
CCGGGGGCGATATCGAGCGGCTGCGTCTCGGGCGCAGCCGAGACCGGGACGAGATCGACCATGATCGGCGGGATCGGCATCCCGGCGTTCTGATACTGCGTGTACCAGTAGATGCCGGCGGCAATCATGAGCGCGTGCAGCAGCACGACGACGATCGCGGCCGCGCTCCAGCGCGGCAGATCGGACCGCTCGGTCGGTCCGTAAAGGACCAGGGCGCTCATTTCGGCGCGCTTCTCGTCTCAAGGCCGACCAGCGCCACCTTCAGGTAGCCGGCGTCGCGCATCAGGTTCATCACCTCCATCAGATCGCCGTAGCTGACTGTCTTGTCGGCGCGGATAAAGATGCGTTCGTCCTTGTTGCCGTTGGTCGCGGCTTCCAGTGCGCGGGTCACGCCATCGCGCGGCAGGATCTCTTCTCCCACGGCAACCGCGAGGTCAGGCTTCACCGTAACGAACACAGGCTTGTCGGGCTTCGGCGGCGGCTGCGCCGTCGAGGCCGGGAGATCGACGCCAATGTCGACGGTCGCCAGCGGCGCCGCGACCATGAAAATGATCAGCAGCACCAGCATCACGTCGATGAAGGGCGTAACGTTGATCTCGTGCGTCTCGACGAGATCGTCGTCCCCTGCCCGCCGGCCGCCGAGCCGCGCACCCATGGCGTTTACTCCGCCGCGCGCGCCAGCATCGGCGTGCGCCGGATCTGGTCGCGGCTGACGAGCAGCAGCACCTGCGCTGATGCGTCGGTGAGCAAGGCGCGGTAACCGGTGATCGCGCGCGCGAGATGATTGTAGATGACGACCGCGGGAATCGCGGCGACGAGACCGAGTGCGGTCGCGAGCAACGCTTCGGCGATGCCCGGTGCGACAACAGCGAGATTGGTCGTCTGCGCTTCGGAAATGCCGATGAAGGAGTTCATGATACCCCACACCGTGCCGAACAGACCAACGAACGGCGCAGTCGCGCCGATGGTCGCCAAAGCGCCGGTGCCGCGGCCGATCTTGCGCGCCATCGCCGCCTCGACCCGCTCGAGCCGCAGTGCGATCCGCTCCTTGAAGCTGTCATCAAACGTGTCGCGCGAGAGTTCGGCTTCCTGGGAAGCGGAGCGGACGATCTGCGCGACCGCATCGCGCGCCTCGCCGACGTCGCGCTGCGCGTCGCGCAGCGTCGTGTCGGTTTCGAGCAGCGCCAGCCGCTTCCTGGCCTGACGCTTCGCACCGGCGAGTTCGACCGTCTTGGCGAGCCAGACCGTCCAAGTGACGAGCGAGGCAAAGGCGAGCCCGATCATCACCGCCTTCACCACGATATCGGCGTTGAGGAACATGCCCCATGGCGAGAGGTTTTGCGGCAGCGCCGTGTTCGGGGCGGCGATTGCGGGGCCCGCCATGCCGGAGACAAAGGCTCCGAGAATAAGAGCCTTGCTCCGTGCGAAAACAATCCTCGTGATCTCAGACATCTGCAAACCCGTCTGCTGTTACAGCGTGGCCTGCCCGCACCGGCACACCTTGTCCACCGGTTATCCGGTCAGCTTGTCGCCGAGCGCCCGGAAGCGCGCGAGCTGATCCTTCTTCAGTTCGCGCGCCTCGTCACGCCCGACGAACACCTTGTACATGATGCCGCCGTCGACGTTCAGGAACGCGACGAACGCTGACGACTTGTTCATGAAGGGACGCTCGACGAAGGCGATGCCGCCGCAGCGCGTGTGCCGCAGATGGCCGTGCAGGCCCTTCGGCTGCATCAGGTTGAAGTTGCCGCGGCCAATCTCGCCGTTCGGCACCGGGCCGGAGAACTCAAAGATCGCATCGTCGGTATGGACGATCAGCGTGACGTCGCCCCACTGAGCGATGTCCTGCATCGCCTCGACGAAGCCCTCGCCCTTGCCGATCCGCACCATACTCTTCGGCAGGGCTTCCAGCACCGCACGCGGCGTCACTTTGCGCTCGCGCGCGACATCCTCGATGACGACGCCCGGATTGGCAGCGAGATGGGTTTTCAGATCGTCAAGTTCGACAACAGACATCGTTCACGTCCTCACAACACGCGCGGCGATCGTACGCCGACTCAGGCGGCTTTCGAATTGCGCTCGGTCTGGATGACCTCGAAGCCTTCGAACTTCGGGTGGCCGAGGTAGAGGCTCTCGCCGGTCTGGTTGTCGGCGCGGGCATGCGCGCGCCGGAACTGTTCGGACTTGGTCCAGGCTTCGAAGTTGGATTTGGAGGCCCACACCGTGTGGCTCGAATAAAGCGTATGATCTTCCGATTCGGGACCACGCAACAGGTGGAATTCAACGAAGCCTTCCATCTGGCTCAGGTAAGACTCTCGGCTCGCCCAGACGTGCTCGAACGATTTCTCGGCACCCTTCTTCACCTGAAAACGATTCATCGCGATAAACATACGGTCTTCTCCAGTTGTAGATAACGCCGAACCGGATGATCCGGATCGGCAAATTCGTTGCCTCGACCTTGTGCGCCCTCTCGCCTGAATTGCAAGCCGTAATCCATCACGTCAGATCAATGTTCGGACGCGCGCGGGAGTGCTTGCGGCAACGGCAAAGCGAACTGCGTCCGGGCATGGACGCAGTCCGCAAAACGTGAAGGCCTGTGACGGCGCGATCAGGCGCCGCCGAAGTGGATCTTGATCCCTCCCTTGTAGGTAATGCCGGGGCCCGGGCTCGAGAACAGCACGTCGTTCTGCGTGCTTCCGGTCGAGTCCGAACGCGGTATCGCGTAAGGGCGGTAGTATTTGTCGAAGACGTTATCGATGCCGAAATTGATGGTGACGTCCGGCGTCGGCGCGTAGGCAAGGTAGACGTTGACAATGTCACCCGACGTCGCCGGCAGGAACTGGGTCTGGTTGACCTTGTTGTTTGCGGCGAACGAGATCCACTGCGCCGAGACCGTCAGCTTGCGGTCAAAGAAACGGGCACCTGCGGTCGTGACGATCTTGCGGGGCTGAATCAGGCTTGCAAGACCGAAGCCCGTGGCCTTGGTTTCACCCTCAAGCACGTTGCCGGCGACACCCGCAAACCAGTTGCCCGCATCGTAGAAGAGTTCGCCTTCGAAACCCTGAATGAAAGCCGCGCCCGTGTTCTGGAACTGGATGAACTGGTTGACTGTCGTGAACGTCGGTGGACCAGGGATCTGCAGCCGCACGCGGATCGGGTTGAAGGACACCTGGTCGATGAAGTCGACAAGATCGTTACGGAAGTAGTTGAGCTTGCCGCGGAATGAGTCGCCTGCTGTGACAATATTGTCGTACTTCAGGTTGACGCCGATTTCCTTGGTCTTGCCGACTTCCGGCCGCAGCAACGGATTGGGCAGGAAGCAGAACAGACCGGAGATTCCGCTCGGGCACGGCACGCTGAACGGCGCTCCGCCCGTCGCATGCGATCCGAAGATGACCGTTTCGGTGATGGACGGCGCTCGGTAACCCTCGGCATAGCTCACGTAAGGTGTAAAGCCGGGAACGGGCGTAACGCCGAGCGTGATCTTCGGCGATAGGCGATCGCCGCTGGAACTGGCCGTGCCCGATTCAAGTTCGTAACGGTCATAGCGAACCGCACTGATCACCTCGAGCCAGGTCGAATAGTTGCTCTTCAACTGCACGAAAGCGCCCGAAACCGTGCGAACGCCGCCCGGCGTCGTCACGTTCGAGTTGCCCCTCGTATCGAAGGTGGACACGTCGTCGCGGAACGCATCGAAGCCATAAGTCAGCGCGTTGTTCCAGCCGAACAGACCGAAGCGCGATGTGTTGTTGACGTCGATGCCGATCGTGTCGAGCAGATACCCGCGGCGGTCGCCGGTACAACCAGAGATATTGTTGCCGAACGTGCCGGGCGGGCAGATGCCGCCACCCGTCAGACGCGGGTTATACGTCTTGACCTGATCCTGATCGGTGCGGTTGCCGTACAGGTTGATGTTCCAGTCGAAGATATTGTCGTCCGGCTTGTTGTACTTCCAGTTCAGCGTGCCGGTGTAGTTGTTCACGTCGGACGCATAGACCGACGTGCCGGCGATCGCGGCCGCTGGCGCGGCAGCCGTCGTCGGCCCGCGATTGAACTGACCCACGTCATACTGGAAGTTCTGGAAGATACCGCCGATCTTGATGGTGTGGCCGTCCGCCGGGCGCGTCGTGATCTTCAGCAATCCGGCTGCCGTGTCGTTGCCGGTATTGCCGATTTCGGTGCCCTGTCCATCCTTGTAGTTCGACTGGCTGCGATAGACCGCGCCGCCGAATACGTCGACGGTCGGATGCGCACGCACGCCGCCGAAGATCGAGCCAACACCGCCGATCTTGTTCGACTTCATGCTGCCGGAAATATCGACGCCCCAGCGCTCGCCGGGACGCACGACATCGTCGATGTCCTTGGTGCGGAACGAGACGAGACCGCCGATCGCGCCCGAACCGAAGATATTCGAGGTCGGCCCGCGCACGACGTCGATGCCGCCGATCAGTTCCGGATCGAGGAAGAAGGCGCCGTTGGCATTGTGGCCGGTGCGCTGATAGTTCTGACGCGCGCCATCGACGACGACGGCGACGCGGCCGAAGTCCTGCAAGCCGCGGATGTTGATCGAGGTCGACGGATCGTCGCCGCGCTCCTGAAGCGAGACACCCGGCACCGTGCGCAGGATCTCGCCGATGCGGCGCGGCTGCTGGGCCTGAATCTGCTCCTGCGTGATCACGCTGACCGGCGCCAGCGCGTCGATCGCGCGCTCTTCGGTCTTGGTGGCGGCAACGGTAATCGTATCCAGCGTCTGCGCGCCACCGCGCGGAGCAGGCGCCGCTTGCGCGTTCGCATTCAGCGCCGCCGCAGCCGGCGGCTGCTGGTTCTGGCGCCTGGCGTTCTTTTTACGCTTCTTCTGCTTGTCCTGCTGAGCCTGCTGTTCACCGCTGTCGATCTGCGGCGACACGCTCTGTGCATGAACGGCGGCCACATAGCCCAGCGTCAACGCAACAACAGAAACTCCCCATAGAAGCGCGCGCGCGCCTCCGGTCCGGCTAGCCATGATGCCCCCAGTCGTAACTTCACTTGCTGTGGCTGGCGGGCGGTCGCTTGATCAGCGTCGGCTAGCTGGCTGTTTTAGTTAGTGCACGTGCGCAGGAACGCACTGCACCCCCAGCATTTTTCGTAAAACCGGGCCGGTGCATGGTCAAGCCGGACAGCCGCAGTTTACATCTATTGTAAAGTGCACATCTGGAGGCGCTGCCGATCTGAACCTATACGGAGAGAAACTGGTTCCAGATCAAACGAATGAAGCAACCTCCGCGCGACGGCGCCGCCAACGAAGCACGGGTCACGCAGACTTCAGCAGCGGACTCGCGGCAGATCGGGTTAACTGCCAACAGTCTGAACGCGCGCGATCTGTTCGCATCGTCGCGCGAAATTTCCATCATTCATGGCGACGAGACCTATCGCCTCCGGCTGACGGCCCAGAACAAGCTGATCCTGACCAAATGAATCCGTCGCATTCCACGATCCGAACGTGCGCCCGGCTGGCCGTAGTCATGCTGCTTGCCGCCGTATTTATCGCCGCTGCTCCGCGCGCCGGTTTGACGGTGGATGCCAACGGCCCCACCCTCGCCTCCACCGGCAGCACCGGCCGTGTCGTCTCGGTCGGCGGCGCCGTGACGGAAATTCTCTACGCGCTCGGGCTTGAGGAGCGCGTGGTGGGCGTCGACACCACAAGTCTCTTCCCGCCCCGCGCGCTCGCGCAGAAGCCGAATGTCGGCTACATGCGCCAGCTCTCGCCGGAGGGTATCCTTGGCCTTAATCCGCAGGCCATTCTGGCGATCGAGGGCGCTGGGCCGAAGGAAACGATGGCCGTGCTCAAGGAAGCGAAGATTCCACTGGTTACGGTGCCCGAGGGTTATTCGGAAGCCGGCCTCGGCGACAAGATTCGCCAGATCGCCAGGCAGATGGGCGTCGACAATCGCGGCAAATGCCTCGCGTCTGCGGTCGAAGGCGATTTCGCCGATGTCCGCGCTTTGCGCGCGAAAATCCAGAAACCGGTGCGCGTCATGTTCGTGATGTCGCTGGTCAGCGGGCGGGCGATGGTCGCGGGCCGCAAGACCGGCGCCGACGCCATCATTACCCTCGCCGGCGGCGTCAATGCCATCGATTCGTATGAAGGCTACAAGCAGGTCAGCGAAGAGGCGATCGTCGCGGCACGGCCGGATATCATTCTGGCCATGCAGCGCGGGGCCGATTCCGTCACGGCGGACGGAATATTCGCCAACCCGGCGTTCGCGCTGACGCCCGCAGCCAAGACAAGGTCCTTCGTGTCGATGGACGGACTCTATCTTCTCGGCTTCGGTCCGCGGACCGCCGCTGCCGCACATGATCTCGCCGGTTCGCTCTATCCCGACCTCAGGGCCGCCAAGGACAACTGGAAGCCCCGCGTTCTCGCTGCCGACTGCCGCAGCTGATGTCGTCTCAGGTTGCGAGCGAGGATGTACACCACGAGCCAGCCGTGCGGCCGGTTCGCCCGCCCGCCTTCACGGTTCTCCTGATTCTCGCATTGGTGCTTCTCGGCTGCGCGATCATCGCCATCACCATCGGCGCGGCCGGTATTCCGTTCTCCCGGCTGCTCTCCGCCCTCGGTTTGACCGCACCTGCCGAAGCCGCGCTATTCGCACGTGATCAGCTCGTGCTCTGGTCGATCCGCATTCCACGCATCGTCGTCACCGGACTGGTCGGCGCGATGCTGGCGGTTGCGGGTGCGATCATGCAGGGCCTGTTCCGCAATCCGCTCGCCGATCCCGCACTCGTCGGCGTGTCGAGCGGCGGTGCGTTCGCGGCCGCCGCCGCGATCGTCTACACCGACAGCCAGTACGGCCAGTCGATCAAGTTCCTGCAGTTCGAGCTGCTGCCGATCGCGGCGTTCCTTGGCTCGCTGATCACGACCTTCATTCTTTATCGCATCGCCAGCCGGGGCGGCCGCACGTCGGTCGCGATCTTCCTGCTGTCGGGACTCGCCATCGCGGCGCTCGCCAACGCAGGGCTCGGCCTGCTGGTTTTTATCGCCGACGACCGGCAGCTGCGCGACATCACCTTCTGGCTGCTCGGCTCGCTCGCCGGATCGACCTGGTCCAAGGCGGCCGTGATCGCGCCGATCGCGTTCGTCGCGCTGTCGGCGGTACTGTGGTTCTCGCGCGATCTCGACCTGCTGGTGCTCGGCGAAGCGGAAGCGTTTCACAGCGGCGTCAACGTGCAACGGCTCAAAACAATCTCGATCGTCGCCGTGTCGGCGCTGACCGGTGCGGCGGTATCGGTCGCTGGCGTCATTGGTTTCGTCGGCATCGTCGTACCGCATGTGCTGCGGCTTGCGGTCGGGCCCGGGCATCGCTTGCTGATGCCTGCGGCCGCGATCCTCGGCGCGGCGCTGATGGTGTTTGCCGATACGCTCGCGCGCACATTGGCAGCGCCGGCCGAAGTTCCGATCGGCATTCTCACCGCGGCCATCGGCGCACCGTTCTTCCTCGCCATCGTCTTGCGGCAGCGATCGGCGGTCGGCCTATGAGCGCGGCGGTTGACGTTTCGTCCGTCTCGGTGCGCATCAAGACTGCGACGCTGCTCGACGCGGTGTCGCTCACCGTGAATGGTGGCGAGACGGTCGCCATCGTCGGCCCGAACGGCGCGGGCAAATCGACCTTGATGCGGATTCTCTCGGGCGACCTCCGTCCTTCCAGCGGATCGGTCAAGCTGAAAGGTCGCGAGATTGCCGACTACACGCCGGACGATCTCGCCGCCAACCGCGCCGTGCTCTCGCAGCACATCCAGGTAACCTTCCCTTTCACGGTCGATGAAATCGTGCGCATGGGCGGCAGCCAGCATCCGTCGGCGATCGTGCAGCCGATGGCGGTGTCGGCGCTGGCCGAATCCGACTTGCAAGCCTTCGCGCATCGCGAAGTTCCGACGCTCTCCGGCGGCGAACAGCAACGTGCGCACTTCGCCCGCGTGCTCGTTCAGTCGGCGTGCGGTGAGTTGCGCAACGGTCCGGGTGTGCTGCTGCTGGACGAACCGACCTCAAGTCTCGACCTGCGGCATCAGCTCAACCTGCTCGAATCCGCCAAACGCCGCGCCGAGCGCGGCATCGCTGTTGTCGCGGTGCTGCACGATCTCAATCTGGCGGCGCGGTTCGCCAAGCGCATTGTCGTCCTGAAGCGCGGCAAGCTCGTCGCCGACGGATCGCCGCAGGAGACGATCAACGACCGGACGCTGCGCGAGGTGTTCGGCATCGACGCCGGGATCGGCACCACGCCGGACGGCCTCCCCTACATCCTGCCGCAGATGATGACCGCAAGCACGGTCCACTAATCAATCGTTCGCAGATCCGGGATGCGTGCGTCGCTCGTGCGCGTACTTCACCAGCGCGCCGAAACGGTAGATGCCGTGCACGAACTTGCTGTACGGCATGGTAACAAAAAAGCCGAAGACAAAACCGAGATGCAGCGCCAGCAGCGTACCCATCGTCGGCGTCGCGCGCAAAACCAGCAGCAGCAGACCGGTCACCGACGTCAGCAGCAGCATCAGGATGAATCCGGCATCCATGCCGGACTGACCGTCCACCGCCATCGCCGGATCGCGCTGACGCTTGGAAAACAGCAATCCGATCGGCCCGATCACGAGCCCGATGCCGCCGATCGTGCCGAGCAGCACCGGCAGGTCGTAAATGCGATACGGCGCATGCCAGTTGAGGCCGTAGGCGTAGATCGTCGCCACGCTGGTCGAGGCGAAGCACAGCCAGAAGCCGTAGAATGTGAAGTGATGATAGAGCCTGCGCCGGTCGCGCGGCTTGTCGTCATCATTCATGCAGCCGACGCCACCGCCATCGAGATAGCGCAACTGGCCTGCATCCTTGATCGCATCCCACAGCGAGCGGAGGTCGGCCGCCGGCCCCATGTCCTTCCAGAACAGCCGGAAGCCCATGGCGAGCGCGAACAGCGAATAGAGAAACGCCGCGCCGAAGATCGCGACCATCGCGCCGTGCGGCATGATCTTGTAGAACGCGCCCTGCCCGACATGCGTGCCGAACATCACCTGCGGATCGTTCAGCGCCATGAACGCGATCATGAAACCGGCGACGCTGAGCGCGGCGACGAT
>JBMOOJ010000098.1:0-8760 GCA_049323835.1 Pseudomonadota bacterium
GCGGTTCAGGTCCGCGCCCCGTCGCCCGCCGACGATGCGGCCCGCGAAGAGCGCGTGAAGATGACGCGCCTGCGCCAGACCATCGCCCGCCGCCTCAAGGACGTGCAGAACACGGCCGCCATGCTCACGACCTTCAACGAGGTCGACATGACGAACATGATGGCGCTGCGCAGCCAGTACAAAGACGTGTTCGAGAAGAAGCACGGCGCGAAGCTCGGCTTCATGGGCTTCTTCACCAAGGCCTGCGTGCAGGCGCTGAAGGACATCCCCGCCGTCAACGCCGAGATCGACGGCACGGACCTGATCTACAAGAACTACTACCATGTCGGCATTGCCGTTGGCACCGATCGCGGCCTTGTCGTGCCGGTGGTTCGCGATTGCGATCACAAGTCGATCTCCGAGATCGAGAAGTCGATCGCCGACTTCGGCCGCCGCGCCCGCGACGGCCAGCTCAAGATCGAGGAAATGCAGGGCGGCACGTTCACGATCACCAACGGCGGCGTCTATGGTTCATTGATGTCGACGCCGATTTTAAACGCGCCGCAGTCCGGCATTCTCGGCATGCACAAGATTCAGGAGCGGCCGATGGTTGTCGGCGGCAAGATCGAGGTGCGGCCGATGATGTACCTGGCGCTGTCCTACGACCACCGCGTCATCGACGGTAAGGAAGCGGTGACCTTCCTCGTGCGCGTCAAGGAAAGCCTGGAAGATCCGGCGCGGCTGGTCCTCGACCTCTGATCGAGGGCTGTCATGGCGTTCGGACCCAACCCTCCGGCGATCCAGGCGCACATCTGCGTCAAGGGTGGTGCTGAGGCGATCGCCTTCTACGAGAAGGCGTTCGGCGGCGTCTGTACCATGAAGCACATGGCGGATGACGGCGTGCGCGTCATGCATGCGAACATCGAGATGTTCGGCGGCGAAGTGATGCTGCACGACGAGTTTCCGGAATTCGGCGGTATGATTCTGGCGCCGCCAAGCCGGGGTGGTGCGAGTTTGACCATCAACATCAACCGGCCCAAACCCTCCGACGTCGACAGCGCGATCGCGCGTGCGCAATCCGCGGGCGCTGAAATCATCATGCCGGCCGAGGATGCATTCTGGGGCGCTCGCTACGGCCAGATTCGTGATCCGTTCGGTCACGTCTGGTCGTTCAATGCGCCGCTGTCGGGGGCGACTTCATGACGGGCAGCGTCGCCATCGTTACCGGGGCAAGTCGCGGCATCGGCCGCGCGACAGCGCTGGCCGCCGCGGCGAGGGGCTACAAGGTTGTCGTTGGCTACGCGAGCAACAAGACCGCCGCTGACGAGGTCGTTGCGCTGATCGGGAAGAGCAACGGCAAGGCGATCGCGGTGAAGTGCGATGTCGGCTCGGAAGCCGACATCCTCGATCTCTACAAGCAGGCCGATGCCTTCGGTCCGCTCGGCGCGCTGGTCAACAATGCCGGCGTCGTCGATCTGACCGCCCGCGTCGACGAGATGAGCGCCGAGCGTCTGCATCGGATGATGAATATCAACGTCATCGGCAACATCCTGTGTGCGCGCGAGGCGGTGAAGCGCCTCTCGACCAGGCATGGCGGCAAGGGCGGCGTCATCGTCAACCTGTCGTCTGTCGCATCGACGCTTGGCTCGCCGGCGCAGTATGTCGACTACGCGGCCTCCAAGGGCGCGATCGACACCTTCACGCTCGGCCTTGCCCGTGAGATCGCCAGCGAAGGCGTGCGTGTCGTCGCGGTGCGGCCGGGACTTATCGATACCGACATTCACGCGAGCGGCGGCGAACCCGATCGCGCGCATCGCCTGGCCCATAACGTGCCGATGAAGCGCGTGGGGCAGGCAGAGGAAATCGCCAATGCCATCGTCTGGCTGATGTCGGACGAGGCGTCATACGTGACAGGTACGATCATCGACGTATCGGGCGGGCGCTAAACCCACCGAACAAGAAACGGGATTTTGATCATGGCTTCCTACGATCTCATCGTCATCGGCTCCGGCCCCGGCGGCTACGTCTGCGCGATTCGCGCGGCGCAACTCGGCATGAAGGTGGCGGTGGTCGAGAAGAATCCGACCTACGGCGGCACCTGCCTCAACGTCGGCTGCATGCCGTCGAAGGCTTTGCTCTACGCCTCGGAGCTGTTCGAGGAGACCGAGCATTCGTTCGGCAAGATGGGCATCAGCGTCGGCAAGCCTAAGCTCGATCTGCCGGCGATGATGAACTTCAAGCAGCAGGGCATCGACGGCAATACCAAGGGCGTCGAGTTCTTGCTGAAGAAGAACAAGATCGATGGCCTGCGCGGCACCGGCAAGATTCTCGGTGCCGGCAAGGTCGAAGTGACGGGCGAGGACGGCAAGGTCGAGACGCACGACACCAAGAACATCGTCATTGCCACCGGCTCGGATGTCGCGAAGCTGAAGGGCATCGAGATCGATGAAAAGCGCATCGTCTCGTCGACCGGCGCGCTGTCGCTGGAGAAAGTGCCGGGGCATCTGCTTGTGGTCGGCGCCGGCGTGATCGGCCTTGAGCTCGGCTCGGTGTGGCGCCGTCTTGGCGCGAAGGTCACCGTCGTCGAATTCCTCGATCGCATTCTTCCCGGCATGGACGGCGAAGTGGCCAAGCAGTTCCAGCGCATTCTCGAGAAGCAGGGCGTGACCTTCAAGCTCGGCGCGAAGGTCACCGGCGTCGATACCAGCGGCAAGACGCTGAAGGCGCAAGTTGAGCCGGCTGCGGGCGGCAAGGCGGAGACGATCGAAGCCGACATCGTGCTCGTCGCCATCGGCCGCACGGCCTACACCGATGGCCTCGGGCTGAAGGAGGCTGGCGTTGCGGTCGACAATCGCGGCCGCGTCGAGGTTGACGGGCATCTGGCGACCAACGTGAAGGGCATCTATGCAATTGGCGACGCGGTGCGCGGACCGATGCTCGCGCACAAGGCGGAAGACGAAGGGATCGCGGCGGCCGAGATCATCGCCGGTCAGGCCGGTCACGTGAACTACGATGTGATTCCGGGTGTGGTCTACACCACGCCGGAGGTTGCGACCGTCGGCAAGACCGAGGAAGAGCTGAAGGAGGCCGGCATCGCCTACACCGCCGGCAAGTTCCCGTTCACGGCGAACGGCCGCTCGAAGGTCAACCAGACCACGGAAGGCTTCGTGAAAATTCTCGCCGACGCCAAGACCGATCGCGTGCTCGGCGTTCACATCATCGGCCGCGAGGCCGGCGAAATGATCCACGAGGTGTGCGTGCTGATGGAGTTCGGCGGCTCGGCGGAAGACCTGGCGCGTACCTGCCATGCGCATCCGACCCGCTCGGAAGCGGTCAAGGAAGCGGCGTTCAACGTCGCCAAGCGCGCGATCCATATGTAGTATCCGCACCAATGGCGTGGAATTGCTGGGGGACGGATGTCGGACGGCTTTATCGATGAGCTGCGCAAGGCGCTGCGGCCCGACGCCGTTCTAACCGGCGACCAGATCGACGCACGCTATTTCACCGACATGGCCGGCGTGCCGGTGGCGAAGCCGCGCGCGGTGGTGCGGCCACGCACGACGGAAGATGTCTCGAAACTGCTGCGTCTCTGTCATCGCGAGAAGGTGCCGGTGACGACGCAGGGCGGCATGACCGGCCTCGTGCGCGCGACCATGCCGCAGACCGGCGAGATCGTGCTGTCGATGGAATTGATGAACGCCATCGAGGAGATCGATACGTCGTCAGGCGTCGCCATCGTGCAGGCGGGCGCCGTGCTTCAGAAGGTGCAGGAGCGCGTCGAGGACGACGGCTTCACCTTCCCGCTCGATCTCGGCGCGCGCGGGAGCTGCACCATCGGCGGCAACATCTCGACCAATGCCGGCGGCAATCGCGTGATCCGCTATGGCATGACGCGCGATCTGATACTGGGGCTCGAAGTCGTGCGCGCCGACGGCACCGTGCTGCACGGCCTGCGCAAATACATCAAGAACAACACGGGCGTCGATTTGAAGCATCTCTTCATCGGCACCGAAGGCGTGCTCGGCGTGGTGACGCGCGCGGCGTTGCGGCTGTTCCCGGCGCCGGCCGAGCGGCAGGTGGCGCTCTGCGCGCTCTCATCGTTCGATGATGTGACATCGCTGCTGCGGCTGGCGCGGCAGCGTCTTGGCGGGTCGCTGACGGCGTTCGAGGTGATGTGGAACGAATACTACCGCCTCGTGACCGGGAAAGTTTCGGGCCTCACGACGCCGCTTCCGACCAATCACCCGTTCTATGTCTTGTTCGAGGCGTCCGGCGGCGATGCGGACCGCATGCGTGCCGATCTCGAGCAGTTGCTCGAAGAGGCGATGAACGGCGGCATCATTCTCGACGCGACCATTTCCACATCCAACGCATCGGCGGCGGCGATCTGGCGCATTCGCGATTCCAGCGTCGAACTGAGCAAGGCGATCTCGCCGCGCGTCGGTTTCGACATCAGTCTTGCGATCGACCGGATGGAGGACTTCGCCAACCGGATCGCGGGCGACCTGCGCAAGCTCGACAATGAAGCTTTCTCGGTGGTGTACGGCCATCTCGGCGACGGCAACCTGCATGTCGTCGTCCATCACGCCGATACGCCCGGCCGTTACCTCGAAATTCAGGAACTGGTGTATGGCATCACCGGCGAATTCGAAGGCTCGATCTCGGCCGAGCACGGCATCGGCATGCTGAAGAAGCCGTTCCTCAAACTCAGCCGCACCGAGGACGAGATCGAGACGATGCGCATGCTGAAGCGCTCGCTCGATCCGCACAACATCCTCAATCCCGGCCGCATCTTCACGGTGTGAGAGCGATGAAGCTGACAGAATCGGTTCTCGCCAACGATTTTGTCCGGCTCGAACCGCTTCACGAACGCCATCGCGACGAACTGCGCGATGCCTGCAACGCCGATCCCGATGCCTTCAGGCTGTGGCTCTACACCCTCGCGGGCGATCAGTTCGATCCGTTCTGGGAGCGGGTAGGCAGAGATCATGCGGCAGGAACCTGGATTCCCTATGCCGTGATGGCTGATGGGCAATGCGTCGGCATTTCCTGCTATCTCGGCATCGAGCCGGCGCATCGCGCGCTCGAAATCGGCAACACCTACTATCATCCGAACGTGCGCGGCACCGCGGTCAATCCGGCCGCGAAGCATCTGCTGCTCGGTCATGCCTTCGCCTGCGGCGCCAACCGCGTGCAGTTCCGCGTCGATGCGACGAACACCGTGTCATGTGCGGCAATGGCGAAGCTCGGCGCGACGAGAGAAGGCGTCTATCGTCAGGAGAAGACGATCTGGACGGGCCGCGTGCGCGATACCGTCATCTTCTCGATCCTGCGTGAGGAATGGCCGCGGATCGAAGCGGACCTCGCTGCGCGGCTCGCGGATTTTCGCAGCCGCGCCCGTTGAGGGCTCAAGCCTTTAGAAAAGATGGATCGCATGCGGCGCGAACAGGCCGATGCCCATGAACCCCAATCCAACAATCGCGAGGCCGCCGGAGACCATCGCCAGAATCGTCATGCCGGTAATGATGGTGGCGGAAGCCAGCACGATGCCGATCTGGAATGCGGCGGAGGCCACCTCGTAGTGGTGATACTTCGCCATGAAAAGGTCGCGCTCCTTCTCGGCTTTCTTGGCGCGGGCGGCGAGCTGCTCGGAGCCCTCGCCGGTTTCGGGCTCCGAGCGGTAACGCGCGGCCGCCTTCTGCCAGTCGTCAATCTGTTTGGCGGCCGCGGCCTTGGCGGTATCGTCGGGCAGGGTGCCTGCCGTGATCTTCAGATGCTCGGCGGCAGCTTGCACGGATGTCCGGCGAATGGTCTTGGCCTGGAAGAAGGCCCAGAGGTTCGATGCTTCGACATTCTTGGCGATCGATTCGGTCTGCGCGCCTTTGCCGAGCGTTTCCGAGAACGCCAGAAACAGCGCGATCACCGCGATCAGCAACGCCACCCGCTTGTTGGAGCTCGAGGCATGCTCGGCATGCTCCGCGTGCTCCATGCTTTCATGTGCCCCCATAGTCGTTCCCTCCTGCTGGCCCGCGGAACGATTGACTGAACCGTCTCGCCCGCGCAAGGGCAGAACGATGACAGTTTTCCGTCAACTGGGGATCACGAGCGCGGGTGGGCTGTCCGGTAGACCTCCATCAGCCGCTCGGCGTCGACGCCGGTATAGATCTGCGTGGTCGAGAGCGAGGCGTGACCGAGCAATTCCTGGATCGCGCGCAGGTCGCCGCCGCGCGACAGCAGATGCGTTGCGAACGAGTGCCGCAGCGCATGCGGCGTGGCGCTGTCCGGTAGTCCGAGCGCACCGCGCAGCCGCTCCATGGTGAGCTGGATGATGCGGGGGCTGAGCGGGCCGCCGCGCGCACCGACAAAAATCGGCGACGCTGCTGGCAAATCGTAAGGGCACATCGCCACATAGCCGGCGATCAGCTGCAGCACATTCTGAAGCACCGGCACCATGCGCGTCTTGTTGCCCTTGCCGGTCACGACCAGCACGTCGCCGGCGCCCGGCGCAGGCACGTCGCGCCGCTTCAGGCCGAGCGCCTCGGAGATGCGCAGGCCCGAGCCGTACAGCAGCGCCATCACGGCAGCGTCGCGCGCGAGAATCCAGGGCTCGCGATTTTCGCCGGCGCGGATATCGGCGTCGGCGACCTGCCGCGCGGCTTCAACATGCAGCGGCTTTGGCAAACTCTTCGACACCTTCGGTGCGCGGATTGCCGAGAGCGCGCCGACCTTGCCCTTGCCCTCGCGCTCCAGAAACCGGCCGAACGAGCGCAGGCCCGCGAGTGCGCGCATCAGCGAGCGCCCGGCGATGCCGCCGCTTCTTCGTGAGGCCATGAAGGCGCGGATGTCGGTTGCCTCGAGCGTGGCAAATCGCTTCAGCGAAACCGTCTCGCCCCAGTGCTCGCCGAGGAAGGTCACACACTGCTGGAGGTCGCGGCCATAGGCGTCGAGCGTCTTCGGCGACAGCCGACGTTCGCTGCGCAGGTGCGTCAGCCATTGCAGGGCGGCCGCCTGGAAATCGGCGGCAGCGCTCACGATCTCCGTGACGTCGGGCAATGCGCTCGCTTTGGCCATTTGCGCCTCTTGATTCGTATTCCAGACTGTCGTCCGCAATTGCGGCGCTTGACAGGCCTGACTATATCGCACCCCTTTCCTTCACCGTCCCTTAACTGAGGATTCGCGTGGCCAGACGTGTCGTCGATATCCTTGTGCCGGTGGCGCTCGACCACACGTATTCCTATGCGGTTCCGGAAGGGATGGAGCTTGCGCCCGGCGACGTGGTCACCGTGCCGCTGGCGTCGCGCGAGGTGACGGCCGTCGTCTGGACCGAGAATCCGTCGCCCGATCCGCGATTGCACAATCGCCTGAAGGACATCAGTGAAAAATACGAGGTGCCGCCGCTCAAAACCGAGCTGCGCAGCTTTGTCGACTGGGTGTCGAACTACACGCTCTCGGCCCGCGGCATGGTCATGCGCATGACGCTCAAGATGGGCGATCTCGGGCCGGAGCGCGTGCGGCCCGGCGTGCGCCTCGTCGGCGATCCGCCGCGGCGGATGACGCCGGCGCGGCGCAGATTGATCGACGCGCTGTCGGACGGCCTGCTGCACGGCAAGTCGGATGCCGCGCGCGAAGCCGGCGTCAGCCCGAGCGTGATCGATGGACTGGTCGATGAAGGCACGCTGACGATCGAGCCGCTGCCAAAGCCGCCGCCACCGCCGGCGCCTGATCCGGAATTCGCCGTGCCGGATTTCTCGCCGGAGCAGAAAGAGGGCGCCGATACGCTGCGCGCGATGGCGGCGCAGGATGCGTTTGCCGTTGCGCTGCTCGACGGCGTCACCGGTTCCGGCAAGACCGAAGTCTATTTCGAGGCGGTCGCGGAGACGATCCGGCGCGGCAAGCAGGCGATGATCCTGATGCCGGAAATCGCACTGACCGGACAGTTTCTCGATCGCTTCGCCAGCCGCTTCGGCGTGCGTCCGCTCGAATGGCATTCCGATCTCACGCCGCGCACCCGCGCGCGCAACTGGGCCGCGATCGCATCCGGCGAATCGCAGGTCGTCGTCGGAGCGCGCTCGGCGCTGTTTCTGCCTTACGCCGATCTCGGCCTGATCGTCATCGATGAGGAGCACGACCAGGCCTACAAGCAGGACGACGGCACGCATTATCACGCGCGCGACATGGCCGTTGTCCGCGCGAACATCGCCAAGATTCCGGTGATCCTCGCGTCGGCGACACCGTCGGTCGAAACCGAAGTCAACGCGCGGCGCGGCCGTTATCGCCGGGTGGCGTTGCCGCAGCGTTTCGGCGGGCAGCATCTGCCGAACATCGAGGCCATCGATCTGCGCAAGGCGCCGCCGCCGCGCGGCCGCTTCATCTCGCCGCCGCTGGCAGAGGCTGTCAGGAATACGATCGAGCGCAAGGAGCAGGCGCTTCTCTTCCTCAATCGGCGCGGCTACGCGCCGCTGACCTTGTGCCGCTCCTGCGGGCACCGTTTCGCCTGCACGATCTGCGATGCATGGCTGGTCGATCATCGTTTTCGCCAACGGCTCGTGTGCCATCACTGCGGGTTCTCGATGGCGCGGCCGCACACCTGCCCGCAATGCGCGGCTGAGGAATCGCTGGCGGCGATCGGCCCCGGCGTCGAGCGATTGCAGGAGGAGGCGGCGGCGCTGTTTCCCGAGGCACGGACCATGGTGCTGTCGAGCGATCTCATCACCTCGATCGAAACCATGCGTTCCGAACTGAACGAAATCGCGGAGGGCCGGGTGGATGTCATCATCGGCA
>JBMOOJ010000099.1:0-14756 GCA_049323835.1 Pseudomonadota bacterium
TGACGCGAAGTACGATGCGAGGCGCTCATTAATGTGGCCCGCAATCACCTTGGCGGCGCGATCCTCGGCATCGCGGAAGGCGCGTGCCCGGGCGAAACGCTGCTCCTGACCGGGCACGTCATACGACGCGCGCGCGGAGGTGTTGCCCGTGACCACGATCTTGTTGGTCACGGCGTCCCTCAGGGCATAGGCGGCGTCGATGGCGTAATTCTCGTTGTCGGCCCGCCCGGTGGTCGGATCGACGATCACCGAGACCCGGCTGACCGTAATCTTCATCTCGAGCTTGTGGGTCGTCGGTCCGCCGACGGCGGCGCCGTAGAGGCTGAACATCAGCGCGTTGCGGATTTCCTGCCCGACCCGGGCCTCGCGGCGGCCCTGCGGAATATTCAGCGGAAGGACTTCGACGCCGGAGAGCAGTTCCCGGACGCCCGGACCCGCGCCCGGCGGCGGCTCGGCGTAAAGCGGGCGGAAGCAGCCGGCGAGCGCAGCCGCCATGGCGACGACGGCGGCCATGCGCACCGCGGCCTGCAATCCGGATTTACCCCACAACATTCACGATCCTCTGCGGCACCACGATTACCTTGCGCACCGGCTTGCCGTTCAGGGCTGTCTTTACCGCATCGAGGGCCAAAACGGCAGTCTCAATTTCCTGATTCGAGGCATCCCGGCCGATCACGATATCGCCCCGTTTCTTGCCGTTCACCTGCACCGGGAGCGTCAGCGTATCCGACACAAGTAAAGCGGCCTCTAGCTCCGGCCAGGCGGCCTGCGATACCAGTCCCTGATGGCCGAGCGCTGCCCAGCATTCTTCAGCAAGATGCGGCATCATCGGGGCAATCAGCCGGACCAGAATGTCGAAAGCTTCGCGGGCCGCGGCGGCCAGTGCCGGATCGGAGGCCAGCGGCTTCTTCGGATCGTCGACCACCTCGGCGATGGTGCCGACGAACGTATAGAGCTTGGCGATGGCGGTATTGAAGCGCAGACGCTCGATGCCGGTCGCCACATCCGACAGGGTCTGGTGTGCGGCGACGCGCAGCGCCTTCGCCTTGTCACTGCTTGAATCGCCCTTCGTGCCCGGCGCGGGAAGCAACGGCGCGGCGGTCGAGACGAGCCGCCACATGCGCTGCACGAAGCGGGTCGCGCCCTGCACGCCTTCCTCGCTCCAGATCACGTCACGGTCGGGCGGCGAGTCGGACAGCATGAACCAGCGCGCGGTGTCGGCGCCGTAGGTGTCGATGATGTCGTCCGGGTCGACAGTGTTGCGCTTCGACTTCGACATCTTCTCGATCGGGCCGATCTCGACCGGCTCGCCGTTCGAGAGCAACGCGGCGCTGCGCTTGTCGCCCGAACTGGTGATTTTGATCTCGGCGGGGGCCGCGAAGGTGCCGTCGGCCTTCTTGTAGGTCTCATGCACCACCATGCCTTGCGTGAACATGCCGTCGAACGGCTCGTCGAGCGAGACGTGGCCGGTGATCTTCATCGCGCGGGTGAAGAAGCGGCTGTAGAGCAGATGCAAAATCGCGTGCTCGACGCCGCCGATGTACTGATCGACCGGCAGCATGCGATCGGCGACGTTGCGTGTCGTCGGCGCATCCGCGTTCCACGGATCGGTGAAGCGGACGAAGTACCACGACGAATCGACGAAGGTGTCCATCGTGTCGGTCTCGCGCCGCGCCGGCTTGCCGCACTGGGGGCAAGGCACGTTGCGCCAGGTCGCATGACGGTCGAGCGGATTGCCGGGACGGTCGAACTCGATGTCGTCGGGCAACTGCACCGGCAGGTCTTTCACCGGCACGGGCACCGTGCCGCAGACCTCGCAATGGATCATCGGGATCGGACAGCCCCAGTAGCGCTGTCGTGAGATCCCCCAGTCCCGCAGGCGGAAGTTGACTTGCCGCTGCGCCACCGCGCGGTTGCCCATCGTCTCGCGTTCGAGCCGTTTCGCAACGTCTTCCTTCGCGTCCGCGATGCTCATGCCGTCGAGGAAGCGCGAGTTGATCATCTTGCCGTCGCCGTCATAGGCGGTGTCGGTGATGACGAACGTCGCGGGGTCCTGTCCGTCCGGACAGACGACGGGAATGTTGCCGAGCTTGTACTTGTTGACGAAGTCGAGGTCGCGCTGGTCGTGCGCCGGACAGCCGAAGATGGCGCCGGTGCCGTAATCCATCAGCACGAAGTTGGCGACGTAAACCGGCAGCGTCCATCCGGTGTCGAACGGATGCATCGCTTTCATGCCGGTGTCGAAGCCCTGCTTCTCCGCCGTCTCGATCGCAGCCGCGGCCGTGCCGGTGCGTTTGCACTCGGCGATGAACTCGGCGAGCTTCGGATTCGATTTCGCGGCTTCGGCCGCGAGCGGATGATCCGGCGACAGCGCGATGAACTTCGCGCCGAACAGCGTATCCGGCCGTGTCGTGAAAACCTCGACCTCGGTCTCCTTGTTCGGCGTGGTCGCGGCATCGAGCGCGAAGCGGATCAGCAAGCCTTCCGACTTGCCGATCCAGTTGCGTTGCATGATGCGGACCTTGTCCGGCCATCGCTCGAGCGTATCGAGCGCTTTCAGAAGTTCATCCGAGTAGGCGCTGATCTTGAAGAACCACTGCACCAGCTCGCGCTGCTCGACGAGTGCGCCGGAGCGCCAGCCGCGGCCGTCGATCACCTGCTCGTTGGCGAGGACGGTCTGATCGACCGGGTCCCAGTTCACCTTCGATTTCTTGCGCTCGACAAGACCGGCCTTCAGGAAGTCCAGGAACAGCCGCTGCTGATGCTTGTAGTAGGACGGATCGCAGGTCGCGATCTCGCGGCTCCAGTCGAGGGAGAGGCCCATCGACTTCAGCTGCTTCTTCATGGTGGCGATGTTTTCGTAGGTCCACGCCTTCGGATGGACCTTGTTGGCCATCGCCGCGTTTTCGGCCGGCATGCCGAAGGCGTCCCAGCCCATCGGATGCAAGACGTTGAAGCCCTTGGCGCGCTTGTAGCGCGCGACCACGTCGCCCATGGCGTAGTTGCGGACGTGGCCCATGTGGATGCGCCCCGACGGATAGGGAAACATCTCGAGCACGTAGTATTTCGGCTTCGGGTCGTCGTTCTTCGTCGCGAAGATTTCGCGCTCGTCCCAGATTGTCTGCCAGCGCGGTTCGGATTCGCGGGCGTTATAGCGTTGCGTGCTCATGGTAAAATCGACGGTCTGCCAGTGGGTTAGCGCGATCGATCCGCGCCCGATTTGGCCGCAGACTAGGCCACAAAAGGCATTGGCGGGTCAACGCCCGCAAACCGCTCGATGTCAGTAATAAAGGCAGAAAGGTTCAGCTTGCCAGGGGTATGGCGGCATCGCGCGGATCGCGGCCAGCGTCCCGCGTCGCCGGCCCGGAACCGTGGGTGATCACGGCGTTGCGGCCGCGGTTCTTGGCGGCGTAGAGCGCGGCGTCGGCCGCCTCCACGAGATCGTTCGGTGTCTGCGTCGCGTTCGGCGAGGTAAAGGCGACGCCGACGCTGACGGTCACGTGATGATAGATGCTTCCCGCGTGCGGAATGGCCAGTCCGGCGATCCGCGATCGCACGAGTTCGCCGATCATGAACGCTTCGGCGATATCCGTCTCCGGCAGCAGCAGCGCGAATTCCTCGCCGCCATAGCGGGCGGCAAATCCCCGCGTCTCGTGCGCGACGCTGGCCAGCGCCTCGCCGACCTGACTCAGACAGGCGTCGCCCACCGGATGGCCATATGTATCGTTGAACAGCTTGAAGTGATCGACGTCGATCATCAGCAGCGCGAGCGTTTTCTCATTCTGCTCGGCGCGATACCATTCGAAGTCGAGACGGCTCTGGAAGCCGCGGCGGTTGGCGAGACCCGAGATGAGATCATTCGTCGCGATCACTGCCAAACGATCGTTGGATGCGACGAGCTCGCGCTCGCGCTCGGCGAGTTTCACTGCCATCGCATCGAATGCGCGTGCCAGCGGCGCGAACTCGGCAGGCAACCGCTTGCGCGTTGCGCGGACGGCCCAGTCGCCCTGACCGAAGCGGCGGGTCATGCCGGTCAGCGCACGGATCGGGCGGATGATCAGGCTTTCGCTGGTGAGCCACGCGCCGCCGAACGCGATCAGGACCAGGACCGCGAGTTGAAGGTATGCGTTGCGAATCTCGCTGTTGATCGCGGCGAGCATGGTGGCTTCGTCGATGCGGACAATCATGCGCATGTCGGTCCCCGGCACGCGATGATAGGCCATCATTTTCCTTGCACCGTCCGCCGACATCATCGACAGCGATCCTTCGAGGCGGTCGCCGATCATGCCGAGCAGCGGCAGATCGTCCATCAGCTGGCCGATGCGCGCCGGACCTTCCGAACGCTCGGCGATGATCGTGCCCTTGCTGTCGACCAGCATGGCCTGGAGGCCGGGACGGCTTTCCGTGAAGGCGATGATCTTACCGAGCCAGTCGAGATTGACGCTCGCCACCAGCACGGCAGGATTGCGCTGATCGAACGCCAGAGTCGAATAGACTGCAACGACTGTAGGCGAGCTCGATCCGCGGCCCATCACGAAGTCGCTGATCGTAAACTCATGCGTGTCAAGCACGGTCTTGAAGTAGGGCCGGTCGGCGAGGCTCTTGCCGGCGAAATTCGCAAGTGTCGAGCACTGGATCACGCCGTTGCTGTCGGCGACCGACAGGCTTTTGATCCAGGGCAGATCGACCTGAAGGCTCGCACGCAAGATCGCGCAGCCGCGGCCTTCCCGCGACGCGATCGCATGGATGTAGGCTGACGATTTCAGCAATGCTTCGATAGAGGAGATGACTTCGCGCTCGGCAACGGCGCTGTTGCGCGCGATCAGGCTGAGTTCGGCGCCGGCACGTTCGATCTGCTGGCTGCGTGTCGCTTCGAGCGAACGGACGCGATCGATCATGATCGGAGCGACCAGAACCAGCGCCATCAACACAAGACGGCCCCGGATTCCGAGGATGTTCCTGAACAGTACTGACAGCCGCTTGACGCTGATCCGCGACATCTTTTTCTTCCCACGTCCCCCGCGGCGAACCTAGGCCAAAGCCTTCAAAAACCCTTTCTGCGTTTTGCTAAAATTGCAGCGATTGCGGAGTCTGGGTTAGGATTGGCTGAAAAATCTGCATTAACAAAAGCGACTTAAGCGCCGATGAGCACTTCTGCCGACATTCAGGTAACCAGTTCTTCACCAAGCCGGCTCGCGGCGGTGGAGGCCGAGATCCTGCGGGCCTGTGCGGATGCACGACGCGATCGTGCATCGGTTTCGCTGATTGCCGTCTCGAAAACCTACGATGCGGACGCCATCGAGCCGGTGATCGCCGCGGGGCAGATGCAGTTCGGCGAGAATCGGGTTCAGGAGGCCAAAGGCAAGTGGCCGCCGCTCGTCGCGGCGCATCCGAATCTGACCCTGCATCTGATCGGACCCTTGCAGTCCAACAAGGCCAAGGAAGCGGTCGCCCTGTTCGATGCGATCCATTCGGTCGATCGTCCGAGCATCTGCGACGCGCTGGCCAAGGAGATCGCCAAGCAGCAGCGGCAGCCGCTGCTGTTCGTGCAGCTCAATACGGGCGAAGAGCCGCAGAAGGCGGGCATTGCGCCGTCCGATGCCGACGACTTCATCAAGCGGTGCAAATCGGACTACGGATTGCAGATCGCCGGGCTGATGTGCATTCCGCCGGTGGAGGATGCGCCGGGGCCGCATTTTGCGCTGACCGCGAAGATCGCCGCGCGGAACGGCCTCAAGCTGCTGTCGATGGGAATGAGCGCGGACTTCGCGATCGCTATTCAATTCGGCGCGACGCACGTGCGGGTCGGTTCGGCGATTTTTGGGGCGCGAGGATAGTTTTCATTTGCGAGTTATCAGACCTCAGTATTTCTTCGTCATGGCCGGGCTTGTCCCGGCCATCCACGCCTTGATTCGATTTCGTTCGTAAGACTTCGTTCGTAAGACGTGGATGCCCGCGACAAGCGCGGGCATGACGGTGGGGATTGGCCATCTTCACCCGATCACAATCCGTGTCTCGCGATCGATTCGCGCCAGCAGCCGCAGCATGTTGGCTTTCGTCATCGCCACGCAGCCGGCGGTCGGCGCGAAACCCGGCCGGGCGAGATGGAAAAACACGGCGCTACCGCGACCGGCAATGCGCGGCCGGGCGTTGTGATCGATTTCGATGATGAAGTCGTAAAGGTGATCCTCGCGGGTCAGCCGGTCGGCGCTGCTTGCGGGATCGAGCTTCACCGCGCGGTTATATGCGCGATCAGAAGGATCCTCGCACCAGCCATCGTCGGGCCGAATCACGCGGACAGGTAATTTGGTAGTGGGGCGGGCGTAGCGGTCCGCGCGCCACCACAGCCGGAGCGGGCGGAAGGTGCCGCGCGGCGTCCCGCCATCGCCCTCCCGTTTGTTGGCTAGAATCCCGCCGCGCCCCAGCGCCACGGGCACGGTCTGTGCGCCAAACGTCATCCAGCCACGCCGGCGATCGCCGGCAGCCGGGCGAACATGGATCATTTGTAATGCGCGATCACGCAGGCGTGTAGAGTAAGTATCTGGAAAGGCGGGCTTTCCCGTGCGCATCTGCGGCTTCATTCCCGTTTTTTGCCGCAACATCATGGTCAAGCGCAACCGGGCATGCCGGCCCGGTTCCCTGATTTGAGCCATTTCGCGGTTCGGTTAGGCTTGAATCAGCGAATCTACCGGCCGGATGCAACGGCACGCCTCCGCCTCTCGTAAAGGTGAGGAGCGATGCTTAGCTCCCCGACCAACAGTGCTCGAACGTTCGAAGGACAGATTGTCATGCCAAATGCCCGCAAGATCCTCATTGTCGATGACGATACCGATCTGCGGGATGCCTTGGTGGAGCAGCTGTCGCTGCATGAGGAGTTCGAAGCCTCCGCGGTCGATACCGGCGCCAAGGGCGCCACGGCTGCAAAAGCGAACTCTCCCGATCTCGTGCTGATGGATGTCGGCCTGCCCGACACCGACGGGCGCGAGGTGGTGCGCAGTCTGCGCAAGGGCGGCTTCAAGGCGCCGATCATCATGCTGACGGGCCATGACACCGATTCGGACACCATTCTCGGACTCGAATCCGGCGCCAACGATTACGTCGCCAAGCCGTTCCGTTTTGCCGTGTTGCTTGCGCGCATCCGCGCACAGCTGCGCCAGCATGAGGCGAGCGAGGACGCGGTCTTCTCGGTTGGCCCGTACAGCTTCCGTCCAGGCTCGAAGATGCTGACGGGCGCGAATGCCAAGAAGGTTCGCTTGACGGAAAAGGAAACCGCCATTCTCCGGTTCCTCTATCGCGCCGGTCAGATGCCGGTGTCGCGCGAGACGCTGCTTCAGGAAGTGTGGGGCTACAACTCTGGCGTGACCACGCACACGCTGGAAACCCATATCTACCGGCTGCGTCAGAAGATCGAGAAAGATGCAGCCAACCCGGAAATCCTCGTGACCGAAACGGGTGGCTACAAGCTGGTGCCATGATATGATTTGACCGGTTCGTGCTGCGTTTCCGGCGCGAGCCGATCGAATCACGAAGGACTGCGGCACCCTGATTTATGTCGATTGAATCCGACATCGCGCTTCTGGAGCGTTGCCCGACGTTCCAGATTCTGGGCCGCGAAGCGCTGCGCGTGTTCGCCATCAGCTCCGAACAGCTCGATTTTTCGCGCGGCGACACGCTGTTTCGGGCCGGGGAAGATGCCGATTGCGGTTTCGTGGTTTCGCGGGGCGCATTTCGCGTGTCGTTCGTCGACGGCTCAAGCCATGAGATTGTCGCCGGTGTCGGCTCGCTGATCGGCGAACTGGCGCTGATCGTGCCCATGCAGCGGCCGGCCACCGCCGTCTCGCTCGAATTTTCTTCGGTGATCCGCGTCCATCGCCAGCTGTTCCTGCGCGTGCTGGAGAGCGATCCGGCCGCTGCGCGCCGTTTGCGCGATGAGATCGCCGGCCGCACCAGCCAGGCCGCGAGCGACATCGTATTCGTCGGCGCGAAGCTGGGGTGATTGTCGTTTCCTGCGGAAGCAACTACCTCTAAGTCGTCATGCCCGGGCTTGACCCGGGCATCCATCTTTCTTCCACACTGGTTCTATCAAAAGATGGATTGCCGGCGTAGGCGTTCCTATAGAACGCCGTTCTTCGAGCGGCTATGCCCGGCAATGACGAAGAAAAATGCGGGTGCGCGTGAGGCTCTACACCTCGATCACTGCCGTTACCGGCACATGATCGGACGGGCGTTCCCATCCGCGTGCGATGCGTGAAATCTGGAAGTCGCTGACGCGATCGCCAAGCGCCTGCGAGACCCAGATGTGATCAAGCCGGCGTCCGCGATCGGCCAGCGTCCAGTCGGCTGCGCGATAGCTCCACCACGTGTAGATTTTCTCGGGCTCCGGAATTCGTGCGCGCGCAATATCGATCCAGCGCCCCGCCGCTTTCATGCCGAGCAGTTTTTCGCATTCGACCGGCGTGTGCGAGACGACGTTGAGCAACTGTTTGTGTGACCATACGTCATGCTCATGCGGCGCGACGTTAAGGTCGCCGACAAGAATGGAGCGCTCGTTCTCGCTTGGATGCAGCGATTCAGACTTTGTCATCTCGTCGAGAAACGACAGCTTGTGGCCGAACTTGGGATTGATGAGCGGATCGGGAATGTCGCCTCCGGCCGGCACATAGAAGTTGTGCAGCTTCAGCGGATCTTTCAGCCCGGCCTTCTCACCGAACGTCACGCCGATGTGCCGGGTGTCTTCCTTGCCGCAAAAATTGCGGATGTGATTGTCCTCGAACGGCAGCCGGGAAACGATGGCGACGCCGTGATAGCCCTTCTGTCCGTTCATTGCGACGTGTTCGTACCCGAGACGTTTCAGACGCTTCAGCGGAAACGCATCATTCGGACACTTGGTCTCTTGCAGGCACAGAACGTCCGGCCGCGCCGCCTTGATGAACCTGGCGACGAGATCGATGCGCAGGCGCACCGAGTTGATGTTCCATGTGGTGATCGAGAGGCGCATGCGATGTGTGTACTGGCAATGAAATGCGTCACAAGCTGTCATGCCCGGCCTTGTGCCGGGCATCCACGTCTTTCTACGTTGATGGTTTTTGAAGGCATGGATGGCCGGCATAGGCGTTCTTTAGAGCGCCGTTCTTAAAACGGCTATGCCCGGCCATGACGATAAACCACAACCACTTAGTTCGGGATCGAGTAGTTGGTGAAGTCGATCTTGAACAGACCGGGATCGAGCTTCTTCGGCTGCTCGAGATTATAGACCGCAACGGTGGTGTCGTATCCTTGCGGATCGGTCACGGTCCACTGCTTCAGCTGGTTGTCCTTGGCGCCGACCATCAGCATCAGCCGGCTGGTGCCGACGAGTGCCTGCTTCTCCTCGATCGTGATCGTGATGAACACGTCGTCCGAGGTGACGCTGACCACGTTCGTATCCTTCATGAGATCGACGCGGTCGGACAACAGGAAACGCAGCGGCGTCTGCGACAGCGGATAGATATCCTGCGTCGCCAGCTTGCGGTCGCGCACGGCGACGGCGGAGCCGTCGGCGATGATCGCGATCGGGCTCGGCTCGTCATATTCGAAACGCACCTTGCCGGGCTTCTGCATGTAGAAATCGCCCTTGGTCTTGCTGCCGTCCGGACCGACCTGCACAAAGTTGCCGGCGAGCGTTGTCAGCGACGACAGATAGGCGCTGACCTTGCTGGCCTGCGCCTTCTGGTTCGCATCGAAGGTGGCGAAGATGTTGGCAGGCGCACGATTGCGCGGATCGGGAATGACCGGATTCGGCGGCGGCTGATTGGTGGCGCCGGTAACAGCGGGAGCTGCCTGCTTCTGCGGCGCTGCTTTCGGAACCGGCGTCGACTGGGCGGCCGCGAATGAAGCTGACAGCGCCAGCGTCAAAGCCGCCACGCCGCAGACTGCGGCGCCGGAGCGGATCGTGAGCTTCAGGGGATATTTGTTACGAACCTGCAACGTCTTGTCCCGTCCGGAGAGTCCGGCTTCGTGTCAAAGAGGCGCTGGCGTTAGGCCAGCGCTGTGGCGATTTGGGGACTTACCGTCCCCCAGATCATCACGCGCGATCACAATTCAAGTGCTCAGAGAAGCCGGCTTTCTCAGAAACGGCCCTCTTCCTCCTCGACCAGAATTTCACGCTTTCCGGCGTGGTTGGCCTGGCCGACGATCCCTTCCTGTTCCATCCGCTCCATGATCGAGGCGGCCCGGTTATAGCCAATCTGGAGCCGGCGTTGAATATAGCTGGTCGAGGCCTTGCGGTCCCGTTTGACGATCGCAACCGCCTGGGCAAACAGGTCGTTGCCCTCGCCGCCGCCACCACCCATGCCGGTGGCGTCGAACACCGCGCCATCCTCGCCGGCACCTTCCTCTTCGGCGGTGACCGCTTCGAGGTATTCCGGCTGGCCCTGCGTCTTGAGATGGCGAACGATTTTCTCGACTTCGTCATCAGAGACGAACGGGCCGTGCACGCGATTGATGCGGCCGCCGCCCGCCATGTAGAGCATGTCGCCCTGGCCGAGCAGCTGCTCCGCACCCATCTCGCCGAGAATGGTGCGGCTGTCGATCTTCGACGTCACCTGGAAGGAGATGCGGGTCGGGAAGTTCGCCTTGATGGTGCCGGTGATGACGTCGACCGACGGACGCTGCGTCGCGAGGATGACGTGCAGACCGGCTGCGCGCGCCATCTGCGCGAGGCGCTGCACGGTGCCTTCGATGTCCTTGCCGGCGACCATCATCAGGTCCGCCATTTCGTCGACGATGATGACGATGTAGGGCAGCGGTTCGAGGTCGAGTCTCTCTTCCTCGTAGATCGCCTTGCCGGTTTCCTTGTCGAAGCCGGTATGAACGGTGCGCGTCAGCTCCTCGCCCTTGGCACGGGCTTCGGCGAGACGCGCGTTGTAGCCGTCGATGTTGCGCACGCCGACCTTCGACATGTTCTTGTAGCGCTGCTCCATCTCGCGCACGGCCCACTTCAGCGCGACGACGGCTTTCTTCGGGTCGGTGACGACCGGCGTCAGCAGATGCGGGATGCCGTCGTAGACGGAGAGTTCGAGCATCTTCGGGTCGACCATGATCAGCCGGCACTGGTCCGGCCGCAGCCGGTAGACGAGCGAAAGAATCATGGTGTTGATGGCGACCGACTTGCCGGAGCCGGTGGTGCCGGCGATCAGCAAGTGCGGCATGCGTGCGAGGTCGACGATCACCGGCTGGCCGCCGATGGTCTTGCCGAGGCAGAGCGGCAGCTTGGCGACGCTCTCGTTGTTCTCCTTCGCGGCGATCAGCTCGCGCAGGTAAACCTTCTCGCGATGCTCGTTCGGTAGTTCGATGCCGATCGCGTTGCGGCCCGGCACGACGGCGACACGCGCGGCGGTGGCGCTCATCGAGCGGGCGATGTCGTCGGCGAGGCCGATGACGCGCGACGATTTGATGCCCGGTGCGGGTTCGAGTTCGTACAAAGTGACGACCGGGCCCGGATGCGCCTTGGTAATTTCGCCGCGCACGCCGAAGTCCTGCAGCACGCCCTCCAGCGTCCGCGAGTTGGCATCGAGCTCGGATGCGCTGAGCTGCTTGCGATCGGAGGCTTTCGGCGCGGCGAGCACGTTGACCGGCGGCAGTTCGAACTTGCTGTTGCTCTTGCGTGGCTTCGGTGCAGCGGCGCGCTTCTTCGGCGCAGGCGCTTCCTCTTCTTCCTCGTCGTCCTCTTCCTCGTATTCGTCCGCATCCGCTTCGATGGCCGGTGCGAGTGCCGGGCTCGCCTTGCGGCTTAGCGTCGGTTCGCGCCGCTCATTGCCGCTTGAGCGGATCGTCGGCTTGCTGGAGACAAGCGCGGTGTAGGCGCCGGAGAACAGGCGGCCGAGCCGCGCCTTCAGGCTCATCAAGCCGTGCACCAGCCAGCCGAGCGACACCGAGCCGCGATCCTCGTCCGGCACGAAATCCTCATCGTCATCGGCGATGACGGCCGGTGCTTCTTCTTCGTCCGCTTTCGCCCACAGGCCGCAGGCATAGAGCAGCAGGAATGTCATCGCCGCGCCGAAGATCAGGCCCAGCACCGTGCGGTAAATGAAGCCCGGCGGGCCGAACGCGACTGCGGGCGTTCGCACCAGCGCATCGCCGACCACGCCGCCGAGGCCGGTCGGCAATGGCCACGACGACGTGCGTGCGAAGCAGCTGGCGAAACCGGCGGCGATCACCGCGCAGAGAATCCAGCAGGCCAGACGCAGCGCCTCGCGATCGAACGGGCGATGCGTCAGCATGCGCCAGCCCCATGCCGCGACCGGCAGGATCAGCATGATCGCGCCGAGGCCGAGAATCTGCATCGCCAGATCGGCGCCGATCGCGCCCGGATAGCCGAGGACGTTGCGAATGCGTCCGGCGGTGGCGTGGCTCAGACTCGGATCCTGCACCGACCACGTGACCAGTGCCGCACCGGCCGCGCCGGCAAGGCAGAGCAGTCCGAGTCCCGTCAGTTCACGCAGCCGCCGCGCCAGCATCTCGCGAAGCCAGTCGGGCATGTGGGACACGATGGGCAGGACACGTTCGATCGCCGGCATGTCTATCGAGCCTCGCGGCGGGATGATGAAGTTGACGGTGCGCCGAGCGCATCGACAAGGCGATGGAGCGCTTCGGCGGTGATTTCCGGGCTCTGCACCAGCGCGACGCGGATGTAGCCGGCCCCCGGATTGCTGCCGTCGGGCTGCTGGCGCGCAAGGTAGCTTCCGGGAATGACGCGCACACCGCCGTCCTTGAACAGCTTCACGGTCGCCGCTTCGTCGCCGCCGCAGGCTGAGACATCGAGCCAGAGACAGAAGCCGCCGTCGGGACGTTTGTAACCGAAACGATCGCCGATGATCTGATCGGCGAGGTCGAACTTCTGCACGTAGAGTTTGCGGTTCGCCTCGACATGGACTTCGTCGGCATAGGCGGCGATCGCCACATGCTGCAGCGGCACCGGCACCTGCGGAGCAGCAACGTTGCGCAGTTCGTGGAAGCGCGCGAGGAATTTCGCATCGCCGGCAGCAAAGCCGACGCGCATGCCCGGCAGGTTCGATCGCTTCGACAGCGACTGGAACGCGGCGACGTTGCTGAAATCCGGCCCTGAATGTTCGAGCGCGCTGCCGGGCGCATGGGCGCCGTAGATTTCCGAATAGCATTCGTCGCTCAGCACGATGAAGCCATAACGGCGCGCGAGATCGCAGAGGCGCTTGAAGTAGGCGGGCGATGCGACCGATCCTTGCGGATTTGCGGGCGAGGCAATGAAGAATGCGGCCGTGCGCGCCAGCGTCGCTTCGTCGAGCGAATCGAGATCGGGCAGATACCCGTTCTCGCGCGTGGTCGGCATCAACACGATCTCGCATCCGGCGGCGCGCGCGCCCGCAGCATAGGCGGGATAGAACGGATTCGGCATCAGGATCGCCGGCGCTCCGCGGCGATCAGTGACGTAACGCGCAGCGGCGATCGCGGCGAAGAACAGACCCTCGCGGCTGCCGTTCAGCACGAGAAGCTCGGTGTCGGGATTGATCGCACGCGGCAGCTTGAAGCGGGTGTTGAGCCAGGCGGCGGCGGATTTGCGGAACGGCTCGATGCCCTTGGCCATCGGGTAGCGGCCGAATTCGGCGATGTGCTGCGCCAGCACGCCGCCGACGAAATCCGGCACGCCGTGCTGCGGTTCGCCGACCGACATGTTGATCAGCGGTTTGCCGGGTTGATAGGGGCTCAGGAGGTCGGTCAGGCGGGCAAACGGCGAGCGCTCGCTCTCCGGCGCGCCGGAAGCGGCGCCGGCGCCTTGCGCGAGGCGGGACGGAGCGGTCGAGACCATGCGAAAACGCCAGCACTTTCAAGTCGCTCGGCGGGACGCAGACCGCCAGGCGGGATCGGATCAGTGAACCATAGGGGCGGGCAGGTTAAGGCGCGATTAACCATCGACGCCAGACGCGGTTTGAAACACGAAACTAGCTGCCTGGAATTCTCAGTCCGAACTCGCCGGCCTTCTGCATCCGCTCGATTTCTTTGGCGAGTATGTATGCCGCGACTGCATTTTCGGTCACGCCATAACCAGTATGAGTCGCTAAATGGACTAAAGCACTGTGAAGCGTGATTGGAACCGTGATTTCAAAGGTTTCGGTTTCTTGCCGCTTCGAGGGACGCGCCATACTAAAGACCCGGTTGTAACCGGGTTATAATGCCGTTTAAACCTTGCTTGGCGAGTCGAATCGTGAGAGATTCGACAGGGAAGAAAGTCTTTGCTTCAATAAAAAAGGCGGCCCCTTGGAAGGGACCGCCGCTGTTGATGGCGGAGGTGGAGGGTTTCGAACCCCCGAGAGATACTAAGGGTTGCCAGCTTTGCAGGGCCTGCTTCCCGGTTTTCTCTGCTCGTACCTAAAACGAGTGCTTTCAACCGCTCAGCCACACCTCCGAAAAGGGTCGGTCCGAAAGGGTCGGCCCTTTTCGCAAATGTGCCGCAACCACAAGCATTGCGGCTCGAGTGATTCCCGTCAAGCCTACCGCTACGGGTAGCGGATAACTTTTGCCCTACCCACAAGTCTTGACAGGAATCACCAATCTCAACAGTCAACCTGATCGATTCCAGATCGCTCGTGAGGCCAAAAGAAAGGGGCCCCAGCTTGCGCTGGAGCCCCCAAACGGACGGGCACACTGCCGGGTATTGCGCCGTCCGTAAGTGGAGGGTGCGGCGAGGTTCGCCACACCCTTGAGTTTGAGCATGGTCTAGTCCGAAAACCGCTTCGCACTTT
>JBMOOJ010000099.1:14856-54052 GCA_049323835.1 Pseudomonadota bacterium
CAAGGTCCAGACGGCGTGCAGATGATCCGGCAGGATAACGATGGCGTCGATGGCAAAGGGCCGTTCTGCGCGCACCTTGCGGAAAGCCGCACCCAGCAAACCGGCATGATTAACAAGAACCCGCGAGTGCCGGTCGCGGAGCGTTACAGTGAAAAAGAAGCTGCCGCCGGGAACGGCATTGCGCCTGTATCGGACCATGGCACAGGCTATCCCGGATTTCGCTTCGCTGCGTCCGGGCTACGAACCGCCTGAGCAGGCAAAAAGAAAGGGGCCCCAGCTTGCGCTGGAGCCCCCAAACGAACGGGCACACTGCCGGGTATTGCGCCGTCCGTAAGTGGAGGGTGCGGCGGTACTCGTGCCGCACCCCGGGAGGAACCTCACATCGTGTAGGCGCGCTCGGTGTGCTCGGTGATGTCGAGGCCTTCGCGCTCGCTCTCGACCGTGGTGCGCAGTCCGACGATCACGTCGACCACCTTGAACAGGATCAGCGAACCGATGCCCGACCAGAGGATCGTCACGCCGACGCCCCAGCACTGCGCGATCATCTGCGCAACCGTGTCGTACTCGCCGACCTTGCCGATGGTGTAGTCCATCACGCCGGTGCCGCCGAGCGCCGGGTTGGCCAGAATGCCGGTGCCGAGTGCGCCGATGATGCCGCCGACGCCGTGCACGCCGAACACGTCGAGCGAGTCGTCGTAGCCGAGCGAGTTCTTCACGACCGTACAGAAGAACAGGCAGACCACGCCGGCAACGAGGCCGAGCACGATCGCACCCATCGGACCGGCGAAGCCGGATGCCGGCGTGACCGCGACGAGACCCGCGACCGCGCCCGAGAGCGCGCCGAGGACCGAGGGATGGCCCTTGATGATCCATTCGGCGAACATCCAGGCCAGCGCCGCCGCAGCCGTCGCAACGAACGTGTTGGTCATGGCGAGCGCCGCGCCGCCCGATGCCTCGAGGTTCGAGCCGGCGTTGAAGCCGAACCAGCCGACCCAGAGCAGGGCCGCGCCGATCATGGTCATGGTCAGCGAGTGCGGAGCCATCAGCTCGCGGCCGTAGCCGGTGCGCTTGCCGATCAGGATGGCGCCGACAAGGCCGGCGATACCGGCATTGATGTGAACCACCGTGCCGCCGGCGAAGTCGAGCGCGCCCTTCTTGAAGATGAAGCCCGCGTCCGCCATCACCTCGTCGAGCTTGGCCTTGGCGGCGGCCTTGGCTGCTTCGTCACCGGCTGCTGCCAGCGCCTTTGCGGCATCGGTGATCGCGTCCGGACCGGCCCAGTACCAGACCATGTGCGCGATCGGGAAGTAGATCAGCGTCACCCAGAGCGGCACGAACAGCGCCAGCGCCGCGAAGCGCATGCGTTCGGCGAACGCGCCGACGATGAGCGCCGGCGTGATCGCCGCGAACGTCATCTGGAAGCAGAAATAGATCATCTCCAGAATGTTGACGTCGACCGAGAAGGTCGCGGCCGCCGATTCGGTGGTGATGCCCTGCATGAAGGCCTTCGAGAAGCCGCCGATGAAATCGGAGCCGCCGGTGAAGGCGAGGCTGTAGCCGTAGAGCGCCCAGATGATGCAGACGATGCTGACGGTGTAGAACACCTGCATCAGCACCGAGAGCATGTTCTTCGAGCGGACAAGGCCGCCGTAGAACAGCGCGAGGCCGGGAATGGTCATCAGCAACACGAGAATCGCCGAGGTCATGACCCAGGCGTTGTCACCTTTGTTAATCGTCGGTGCCGCGTAGGCTGCGGTCGAGGTAATCATGCCGACTGCGAGAGCCGCCAATCCCGCGCTGAGGGGACGCTTGAACGTCATTTGTACTTCTCCTGATTGAATGAAACGGGGCGCGGGATCAAAGCGCGGCGGCATCGGCTTCGCCGGTGCGGATGCGCACGGCGTGGTCGAGACCCATGACGAAGATCTTGCCGTCGCCGATCTGGCCGGTCTTCGCGGCGGCGGTGATGGCTTCGATGGTCTTGTCGACCTGGTCGGAATTGATCGCGACCTCGATCTTGATCTTCGGCAGGAAGCTCACGGCGTATTCGGCGCCGCGATAGATTTCAGTGTGGCCCTTCTGCCGGCCATAGCCTTTGACTTCGGTGACCGTCAGGCCGTGAACGCCGATGGCGGTCAAGGCATCGCGGACCTCTTCGAGCTTGAATGGCTTGATGATGGCCATAACAATTTTCATGGGTTCCATTCCCCGCTTTGGCCCGCACGGGGCGGGCGTTCTCAACGACTGAGGATCACCACGCGGAGATGTTCACGACGCGGGCACAGCCGCTCGCATAGGAATCAAATGCCGTGCCAGACGGCCGGAATTTCCTAACGGTTTATGAATCCGGGGTTTTTTCCGCCTGCCCGCTCAGGCTGCATTTTGCGCCAAACTGTCGCGCTCAAAGGATGACCAGCTGTGCCCACGAAATGGGCACAGCTGGCAAATCGACATAATCCTGCTCAGCAGGAAGGCAAATGTGGAAGGAGGAAGCCGTTCTACTGCAGCGCTTCGCCGTGCTGGGTGATGTCGAGGCCTTCGACTTCCTGCTGCTGGGAAACCCGCAGCGGTACAATCACGTCGATCAGCTTCAGCAGGACGAAGGTGACGCCGGCAGTCCAGATGAAGGTGACGCCGACGCCATAGGCCTGCAGCAGAAGCTGGTTCGGGTTGCCTTCGATCAGGCCGGCCGTGCCGCCGATCGCCGCCACGGCGAAAACGCCGGCGAGCAGCGTGCCGATCAGGCCGCCGATGCCGTGGATGCCGAAGACGTCGAGGGTGTCGTCGTAGTTCAGGCGCATCTTCAGGCTGGTGCAGGCCCAGAAGCAGACCGCGCCTGCGATCAGGCCGATGATGATGCCGCCGCCCGGCGACACGAAGCCGGATGCCGGCGTGATGGTGCCGAGGCCGGCGATGGCGCCGGAAATCATGCCGAGCACCGACGGCTTCCGCCGCGTCATCCATTCGAGCGCCGACCACATCAGCGCACCGGCGCAGGCGGCAAGATGCGTGGCGAGAATCGCCATCACCGCGCGCGAGCTTGCGGTCAGCGCCGAACCGCCGTTGAAGCCGAACCAGCCGACCCACAAGAGGCCGGTGCCGATCACCGCGAGCGAGAGATCGTAGGGCGCGAGATTTTCCGTGCCGTAGCCGCGGCGATTGCCGAGCACAAGCGCGCCGACGAGCCCCGCGGTGCCGGCCGACAGATGCACGACGAGGCCGCCGGCGAAATCGATCACACCCGCTTCAGCAAGGAAGCCGCCGCCCCAGACCCAGTGTGCCAGCGGCACATAGACGAGCGTGAACCAGCCGGCGCAGAACACGATGTAGGCCGAGAAGCGCATGCGATCGGCGACCGAGCCGGCGACGAGCGCGACGGTGATCACCGCAAACGTCATCTGGTAGATCGCGAACAATCCTTCCGGAATGTTCTTCGCGGCCGCGTTGACGCTCTCCATCGTCATGCCGGACAGCATGACGCGATCGAGGGTGCCGATCCATTTGCCCTCACCGACAAACGCGAGGCTGTAGCCGAACACGACCCACAGAATCGAGATCAGCGCTACGGCCGCAAGGCTTTGCGCCATGGTTGCCAGTACATTCTTCTTGCGCACCATGCCGGCGTAGAACAGCGCGAGGCCGGGGATCGTCATCATCAGCACCAGCGCGGTGGCGACGATCATCCAGGCCGTATCGGCGGGATTGATCTTGACCTCATCGGCGGCAAGGCCGATCGACGGTGCGGCGATCGATATACCGGCAAAGAGCGCGACAGCGAGCGCTGCGCGGCGTGCAAACTTGATCATGATGTCCCCCGGCTCACTCAGCGGCAGTGATGTGATGCGCCGCGTCTCGAATTCTGTTTCTGCAATTTTGGTTTCCGCGCAGCCCGCCCGGCGTGCGCAACAGGATCACAGCGCGTCGTTGTCGGTTTCGCCGGTGCGGATGCGCAGCGCGTGGTCGATCGGCGTGACGAAGATCTTGCCATCGCCGATCTGGCCGGTGCGCGCACCGCCGGTAATCGCCGCGATCGTCTTCTCGGTCATGGCCGAGTCGACCGCGACCTCGATGCGCAGCTTCGGCAGGAAGTTCACGACATACTCGGCGCCGCGGTAGATTTCGGTGTGGCCCTTCTGGCGGCCGTACCCCTTGACCTCGGTCACGGTCATGCCGTGGACGCCGATGGCGGTGAGCGCCTGGCGCACTTCATCGAGCTTGAACGGTTTGATGATCGCAACAACGAGCTTCATGGGCTTCTTTCCTGACAGCGTGCGGACTGATCCTCTGCACCAGTCTATGCCGGTTTCAAAGGCGGATGGCCCGGAAAATAACCAGAGGATGTGGCTGTCGGGAAGGCGTCCCGCATAAATTTGCGGCAGCGGCGGCCGGAAACGATCAGGCCGGTGGTATACGGCGCTCGCGCACCGACCCTTCCTGCGCGACGGACGAGACCAGCGTGCCGTCCGGCTTGAAGATCAGCCCACGGGTCAGGCCGCGGCCACCCTGGGCGCTCGGCGAATCCTGGCTGTAGAGCAGCCACTCGTCGGCGCGGAACGGGCGGTGAAACCACATGGCGTGGTCGAGGCTCGCCGGCATCATGCGTTTGTCAAAAAGAGTGCGGCCGTACCGCGCCATCACGGCATCGAGCAGCGAGAAATCGGACGCATAGGCGAGCGCGCACATGTGCAGCGCCGGATCGTCCGGGAGCTTGGCGGCGGTGCGAATCCAGACGTGGATACGGCCGTCATCGATCTTCTGGCCGAAGTAGCGGCCGAGCTCGACCGGGCGCAGCTCGATCGGCCGGTCGCTTTCATAGTAGCGGCGGATGAAATCCGGCATCTCGCGGAACATCGGCTGCTTGGAGATTTCCTCCGCCGTCAGTTTCTCCGGCGGCGGCACGTCCGGCATCATCTCTTGGTGGTTGAACGAGCCTTCTTCCTCCGCGTGGAAGGAGACCATGATGGAGAAGATCGCGTTGCCGTGCTGGATCGCGGTGACGCGCCGCGTGGCGTAGCTCTTGCCGTCGCGCAGCCGTTCGACCTGATAGACGATCGGCACCTGCGGATCGCCCGGCAGGATGAAGTAGCAGTGCAACGAATGCGGCATGCGGCCTTCGACCGTGCGGCAGGCCGCGACCATCGCCTGGCCGATCACCTGACCGCCGAACACCCGCTGCCAGCTCGTCTTCGGGCTGGTGCCGCGGAAGAGGTTCACCTCGATCTGTTCGATATCGAGAATGGAGAGCAGATCGATCAGGCTTTTCGACATGGGGCGTCCGTGCGCAGATATGGCGCAATGTATTGATGCGATGATGGTTTCCGGCTGCGGCCGATTGCTGTTAAAACCGGCCCGCCGGAAGGCTGGCGTCTATGTCGCCCGGCGCGAGGTGTGAGGCAAGAGCGGGTTTTGGTTTGATGGCGGGACAACGCGGGATTGTCATATGCGGAGGCGCTTTCGCCGGGCTCGGGCTCGCGCTGGCGCTGCGGCAGGGCCTTGGCGAGGGGATTCCCGTCATCGTCGCCGATCCGGCGCTGGCGACGCGGCCGAGCCGCGATCCGCGTGCATCCGCGATCGTCGCCGCCTGCCGCCGCATGTTCGGCGCACTCGGCGTGTGGGATCAGGTCGCCGGGGAGGCGCAGCCGATCCTCGACATGGTGGTGACCGACAGCCGCCTCGACGACGCGATGCGCCCGACCTTCCTGACGTTCGAGGGCGACGTCGAACCGGGCGAGCCGTTCGCACACATGGTCGAGAACCGGCAGCTGATCGATGCGCTGGTGGCGCGCGCCGAGGCCGAAGGCGTGACGCTGCGCGCGGAAGCGGTGAAGGGTTATGAATTGAAGGACAGCGGCATCGCCGTGGAATTCGCCAACGGCGATATCATCGAGGCCAGCCTTCTCGTGGCCGCCGACGGCGCGCGCTCGAAACTGCGCGAGCGCGCCGGCATCGCCACGCACGGCTGGGAGTATGATCAGTCCGGCATCGTCGTCACCGTCGGTCACGAGCGCGATCATCAAGGCCGTGCCGAAGAGCATTTCCTGCCCGCCGGGCCATTCGCGATCCTGCCGTTGAAAGGCAATCGCTCGTCGCTGGTGTGGACCGAGACGCGCAAGGATGCCGAGCGCATCGTCGCGCTGAACGAGAGCGATTTTCACGCCGAGCTCGAACAGCGCTTCGGCCTGCATCTCGGCGAGGTGAAAGCGCTCGACAAACCGCGCGCGTTTCCGCTCGGCTATTTCGTCGCGCGCTCATTCATCGCCGAACGCCTGGCGCTGATCGGCGACGCCGCGCATGTGATCCATCCGATTGCCGGGCAGGGCCTCAACATGGGCATCAAGGATGCGGCCGCGCTGGCGGAGGCGGTGGTCGATGCCGCGCGGCTCGGAATCGATATCGGCCAGGGCGACGTGCTCGACCGCTATCAGCGCTGGCGGCGTTTCGACACCATGGCGATGGGTGTTGCGACGAATGCGCTGAACGTGATGTTCTCGAACGACGTGGCGCCGCTGCGCGCGGTGCGCGACATCGGCCTTGGCCTCGTCGATCGCCTGCCGCCGCTGAAGAGCGCCTTCATCCGGCAGGCGGCGGGATTAACAGGTGAGGTGCCACGGCTGCTGAAGGGCGAAGCGCTGTAACTCCGGATACCGAATCTGATCATGATGCAAAGCCAGTTTCGCCAGCTTGCCGCTTACAATCGTTGGGCCAATGCGCGCCTCTATGCGGCAGCCCTCGCGCTTCCCGATGAATCCTACCGGCGTGCGGTTGGCGTCTTCTTCGCGAGCCTGCACGGTACGCTCAATCATCTGCTTCTGGCCGATCGTATCTGGCTGAAGCGGCTGACCGGTGAAGGAGAGCATCCGAACCGGCTCGATGCGATCCTGTTCGAGGATCGCATGGCATTGGCGCGGGCGCGGCAGGCGGAAGACGAGCGCATCATCCGGGTGGTGGGCGGTTATGACGAGGCGGCGTTCGCGGCATCGATCGCCTATCGCACCACATCTGGGCAATCCCATGAACAGACGCGGGCGGATATCCTGACCCATCTCTTCAATCACCAGACGCACCATCGCGGTCAGTGCCACGCCTGTCTGTCGATTCTGACAGGCTCCGAGCCGCCGCCGCTCGATCTGCTGCTGTTCCAGCGCGGAGTGCCGGCTCCCGATCTTGCAGCGCTGATTGCGCAAGAGCCCTAACGCGACGCCAGAAACACCTCGCCGAGCAGTGACGAGTTCGACCACGGCACCTGCTTGTTCCTGGTTGCGGCGACGACTTCGGCGCGGACGCGGGTGAGCATCTGCTGCACTTCCAGCCCCGGCGTCGAGATATGCCGGGCGAGCGCGGCCGAGAACGGGCTGTTGGCGCCGTCGCCGTCGAGTGCAACCTGACCCGGTGCGGTCGCGAACGCGACCAGCGTACCCGCGCCGATCGTCGCGCCCGCGCCAAGACCAGATTGCGCGGCCAGCCCGGAGCGGATCTGCACCGAGCGGCTGGCGACCGTGGTCTGGGTCTGCTGCACGGTCGGGTTATCGCGGCAGGCATCGAGGATGACGATGTTGGTGCGCAACTGATCGTCGAGACCGGCCAGAATCGTATCGACGTCACTGACGGAGGCGATCATCGCGTCGCCGCTGTCGAGACGGGCGTCGGTCGGAACCAGATAGTTCTTGCCGTCGATCTGCATGCCGTGCCCGGCATAGAACATCACCGCCATGCTCGCCGTCGATGCGCGGCGGAGGAAATCGTTGATCGTGTCCTTCATCTTCTGCGTGGTGAGGTCGAGGCCCTCGCTGACCTCGAAGCCGATACCGCGCAACGCCTTGGCGATCGTCGCGGCGTCATTGGCCGGGTTGGCAAGCTTGCTTGCGCCGGTGTAGGCGCTGTTGCCGATCACCAGCGCGATGCGCCGCTCCTTGATGGCGGTGGAGGGTGCGGGCGCCGGAACAGGCGCGGGCCGTGACGCTGCACTCGCTTCCAGAACCTGCAATCGGCTTTGCGCAATGCTTCGGTATCGCTCACCTGTTGTATGGATCGCAATGCCTCCGCCGACCGGAGCAACATTAGGCCGTTCGAGCGCCAGCTTGTAGTCACGCTTTGCCGCGTTGAGATCGCCGCGCGATTCGTTGGCGAGGCCGCGTCCGGCATAGGCCCCGAGAAAATTTGGATCGAGCGCGATTGCCTTGTCGAACTCGGCGATGGCGCGATCGAATTCGGCGCGCGCGCGCCAGATCGGGCCGCGCCCGGCAAATGGTGGTGCGAGCGCCGGGTTCATTCGTGTGGCCTGATCGAAATCCGCGAGCGCGCGGTCGAAATCGCCCATTTCGCGATAGAGGCCGCCGCGGGCGCTGTAGAAGACGGACTCCTTCGGCTTCAGCTTGATGGCCTGATTCTGGTCGGCCATTGCGCGGGCATAGTCGGCTTTTCCCTGCCAGCTAATCCCGCGGTTGGAGAAGAGGCTGGCCTGTTTTGGATCAAGCTTGAGGGCTTGATCGAAATCCGCGATGGCCTGATCGAAATGTCCCGACAGATGCAGAATGAATCCGCGCGTGTTGTAGGAGGTAATGGCTTTCGGGCCAAGACGAACGGCATCATCTGCGTCACGTCTGGCTCGCTCAAGATCATTTTTGCGCAACCAGATATGCGCCCTAAGTTCAAAGGCGGCGTCCGATGAGGGTGCTGCACGAATGACCGCGTCGGCATCCTTCAGGGCATCCTCGAGGTCGCCCTGTTTCATGTAAGCAGCCGCCCGCCGCGACAGCGCAGCAGGCAGATCTTTCGCGCTCACCTTCTTGGAGCGCAGCAAATTGCCGCACGACTGGATTGTCTCGCGAGGTGCGCTTTTATCGCTGTAGCAGACTTTCGAATCGTCAGCCCTCGCGGGCGATCCGAGCGTTGTCGTGAGTGTGAGAAGGGCTACCGCAATCGGCAAACGCATCGCGTGGGGCATGATTGCCTGCCGCTGAATGAGCCTACGTAAAAGGAATATCCAGAATATGCTGTTTGAACATCGGGCGCGAACTGATCTCCTTATACCACCGTTCGACGTTCGGCAGTGGCGCATGATCCGGCACGAGCCGGAAATAGCGATAGGTGAACGGCCCGAGCGGAATATCGCCGTATGAGAAGGCATCGCCGGCGAGGAAGCGGGTCCTGCCGAGCTGCGCGTCCATGATCTTCATGGCGTCATGGCACTTCGCCTTGGCCTCATCGATCGCCTTCAGGTCGCGCTTCTCCGGCGGCGTCCGCACCAGCCCCCAGAAGACCGGCGTGATCGCAGCGTTCGTCACCGAGAGCTGCCAGTCCATCCAGCGCTGCGCGCTGAAGCGCGTTCTCTGGTCGGCGGGTTCGAGAATGCCGGCGCTGTGTTTGGCGGCGAGATAGCGGACGATCGAGTTCGACTCCCACAGGATGAATCCATCATCTTCCTCCAGCGTCGGAACCACGGAGTTCGGATTCTTGGACAGGTAGGGCTCTTCCTTCGTGCCGCCGAACGGCCCGCCGATATCGATGCGTTCGTGAGGCAGGCCGATCTCACCAACCGTCCACATTACCTTCTGTACGTTCGACGAGTTGTTTCTGCCCCACACCTTGAGCATCGGTTTTGCCTTCCAACGAGGATTGAAGTGAGCTGGCGAAAGGGCCGTCAGTCGAGCCGGCGCGCTTCTTCCGGCAGCATGATCGGAATACCGTCGCGGATCGGATATGCGAGTTTGGCCGCGCGCGAGATCAGCTCTTGCCGCGTGCTGTCGAACTCCAGCGGACCCTTGGTCATTGGGCAGACCAGGATCTCCAGCAGTTTCGGATCGACGGTGCTTTCGTTGCGTTCGGATGGGGACGTGGCCATGACCCGCTCATGAATGTGGCTGCTGGCGGATCGTGTAGCACACTTGCGCTAGGGCGGGTCAGACTTTTCGCCAGGGATTCGCCGGGGATACGCGAAGATACATTCGCGTCTCGCAGACGTTCAGGGCCGGCCGTTACGACAATGGCATGATCGCGAAAGCGATCAGCGCCAGCGCGACGGCCAGCAGCATCCAGCCAGGATGGCGGCCGCGCGTCCCCCAGAAATTGCCGATCACGCCGAAGAGATAGAGGCCGCCAACGAAGATACCGGTTGCGAACCTCGTGGGTGCATCGAGCCAGATGGCTGCGACGATCAACGCGATTCCACCGGCGAGCCACGCGGCCGTGCTGAAATGCAGCAGCACCGGGATCAGCCGCCGGATGGTTGCGCTGAATCGCTTGTCGGTGTGCGCCAGTTCTTCAAACGGGCGAACCATCAGCCGTTGCGTCAGCACGCCGTGGACCGCAGCGACGCCGCTTCCAATCACTCCGGCAACGCCCAAGGCGGTGGTTTGCCAATTCATGATCGTACTCGCCAACCATACATCTGTGTATGGTTATGCCGGGCGATCTGGCCGGTGTCAATACACCTGTGTATGGTCGTCGCTATGACAGACCGCCTGACAAAGTCCGACTGGCTGAAACACGGGCTGCGAACGTTGACCAGGCGCGGGCCGGGCGCGCTCAAGGCCGGCGCGATGGCGGCCGAACTGAAGGTCTCGCGCGGCAGCTTCTATTGGCATTTCGAGGACATCGCCGACTTCAAGACGCAAGTCCTGCAAAACTGGCAGCAATGGACCACAGACCAGATCATCGAACAGATCGAGGCCGAGAAGGTCGAGCCGCAGCGGCTGCGGCGGCTGATGAAGCTCGGGATGGGCAATCGCCCGAATCTGGAGCGCGCGATCCGGTCATGGGCTGCCGAGGATAAAGAGGTCGCAGCGGCGGTCGCCGCTGTCGATGCGCGCAGGGTGGCCTATCTCGCCAAGCTTCTGATCGCCTCCGGCGTCGATGGCGCGCGAGCGCAAACGCGCGCGACGTTTCTCTACTGGGCGTATCTCGGGCAATCGGTGGTCATGGATGCGAAGCTCGCGACGCTGACGGACGCGGCGCTCGATGACATCAGCCGGATCTTTGAAGCGTAGCTGCTGTGGAAACGATCACTGAAGCGGCGGTTCGCCGCCGCTGGTTTTGCGCTTCGCCAGATCCATCTCGGTGACCGCGACGAGTATTTCGGCGCGAGTCTTCAAATCCGGAGCTTCGAGCAGCGCCTGTTTTTCCGCCGGGCCGTAGGGCGACATCATCGCCAGCGCGTTGACCAGCGCTTCGTTCGGCGCGCTTTCGACGCCTTCCCAGTCGACCTTCAGATCGTTGACCCGGAGGAAGTCCGTCAATGCATCGAGCACGGCCTGGCGATCGACATCATCTTCGCCTTTGCGTGCGGTGAAGTCGTCGGCGAAGGAGTAGAAGTCGACCTTGCACTGACGGTAGGGTGTCAACACCGTCAGCTCTTCGACGATCTTGAAGCGCGAGATGCCGGTGAGTTCGAGGATGTAGCGGCCGTCGCCGGATTCAGCCAGCTGGGTGATACGGCCGACGCAGCCGACGCGAAACAATACCGGCCGTTCCGCTTTCGATGAATGCGTGACGTCGGGCTGGATCATGCCGATCAGCCGATGCCCGTCGCGGAAGGCGTCATCGACCATCTCGAGATAGCGCGGCTCGAAGATGTTCAGCGGCATCTGGCCACGCGGCAGCAACAGTGCGCCGGGCAGCGGAAACACCGGGATGACCTCCGGAAGTTCGCCGGGTCCGCGATATTCGGCATTGATCGGCATGGCGGTCCCCGTCGGCGGTTGCTGATCTCAAGAGAACAGGATGGTCGACAACCGCTTGCGCCCCTCGGTGGTTGCATCGTCGGCGAAGCCCCAGGCCTCGAAAAACTGCACCAGCTGTTTGCGTGCGCCGTCGTCGTTCCATTTGCGGTCGCGCTTGACGATCTCAAGCAGGTGCGTCGTCGCCTCGGCGCGTTTGCCTGCGGCGTTGAGCGCGGTCGCCAGATCGAAGCGGGCCTGATGGTCCAGCGGATCGGCTGCGACTTTTTGCTCCAGTTCGGCGACGGGGCCCAGCGACTTCGCCTGCTCGGCGAGATCGATGATCGCCTGCACGGCCTTCACAGCCGCGTCTTCGCGTTTGGCTTCCGGAACCATCGCCAGCGTTTGTTTCGCCTGATCGAGCGCACCGGTTTCGGCGTAGCAGCGGGCCAGACCCGCGAGCGCCGTGATGTTGGTCGCATCAATGCCGAGCACCTCTGCATAGATCGATGCAGCGGTCGCGGGGTCGCCTGCAGCGAATGCGGCCTCGGCCTCGTTGAGGATCAAGGCAACGTCATCGCCCGGTGCGGGCATGCCCTTGGTCAGCTTGTCGATGAACGCCGTGACCTGGCTTTCAGGCAGCGCGCCCATGAAGCCGTCGGCGGGCTGGCCGTTGGCGAACGCAATGACCGCGGGAATCGACTGGATTCCCATCTGGCCCGGAATCGCCGGATGCTCGTCGATGTTCATCTTGACGAGTTTCACCTTGCCCTTGGCCGCTTTCACGGCTTTTTCGAGAATCGGCGTGAGCTGACGGCACGGGCCGCACCACGGCGCCCAGAAATCGATCAGCACCGGCTGGCGCTTCGATTCCTCGATCACGTCCTTCACAAACGTCTGGGTGGTGGTGTCCTTGATGAGGTCGGATGCGCCCGGCGCAGGCGTCCCGCCGCTCTGTTCGAGTATGGTCACACGATCCTCGCTGATTTTCGGCTTGTTGCGTGGCGGTTTAGCACGTTCCCGCCCTAAATGGCGCTGGAGGGGCAAATTTGCAATCGGGTGGTGCGCGAAGGGCTGTTTTCGGGCCGATTTGCGGTTCCGGTTAATGCCACCGCTGTTGCATTCGCCCCCCGCTTTTGGCATACGACACCCCTCCGGCGAGCCTTTTGGCCGCCGTCTCTCGGATGCGGGTGTAGCTCAGGGGTAGAGCACAACCTTGCCAAGGTTGGGGTCGAGGGTTCGAATCCCTTCGCCCGCTCCATCCTGCTTCGCGCCAAAGGCGCTTCGCAGGACTCCAATTTGGCTCCTGCGCGAAGCAGGGTAAAACCAATCTCGTGCCGCATGCCGGGCGGCGGCTGTAGCGATGCTCACTCCGCTTTTGCGCCGGCGGCCTTGATCACCTTGCCCCACTTCTCCACCTCGGCGGTGAGGTGCGCTTTGAGCGCCTCCGGTGTCGCCTTGTCGGCGCTGACCGGCTCGATGCCGAGTGCCGCCAGCCGGTCGATCACCTTCTGATCCTTGAGCGCTGTCTGCAACGCGCCGTTGAGTTTGGCCGACACATCGGCCGGAAGACCCTTCGGAGCCCACATCGCGTGCCAGGCCGCGACCTCGAAGCCCTTCAGCCCGACCTCATTCAGCGTTGGCAATTCCGGCAGCACCTTCAACCGCTGCGGCGTCGTGACGGCGTAACCCTTGATCGTGCCGGCCTTGATCTGTGCGGTGGTCGTGGTGGTCTGATCGCACATCATGTCGAACTGCTTGCCGATCAGGTCGTTCATCGCAGGGCCCGTGCCGCGATAGGAAACCGCCGTCATCTTCGTCTCCGTCGCGCTCATCAGCATCATCGCGCAGAGGTGCGAGGCCGAACCGATGCCCGCATGTGCGTAGGTGACGCCGCCCTGCTTCTGCCGCATCCATGACAACAGTTCTGCGGCGTTCTTCATGATGAGGTCGGAGCGGCTGACAACCGTCATCGGCACGTCGGCGATACGGCCGATCGAATCGAAATCGTCGAGTACGTTGTAGCGCAGGTTGTCGTAGAGCGCGGGCGCGGTGGCTTGCGCAATGTGCCAGACGATGACGGTGTAGCCGTCGGCCGGCGCCTTCGCGACGCGCGCCATGCCGATGGTGCCGCCGGCGCCGCCGACGTTCTCGACCAGCACCTGCTGGCCGAGCGTGGCGCTCATCGAGTCGGCCACCATGCGGCCGACCGCATCGGTCGGCCCGCCCGCGGCCGCCGGCACGATCAGGGTGATCGGGCGTGAGGGGAAAGATTGCGCAGAGGCGGGTGTTGCCGCCCCAACCAGCGTCGTGATCGCAATCGCAAGCAAAGACCAAAGCGTACGCATCAAGTCCTCCCACGTGTTTTGCTGAAACGTCTCTTGTTGAGACGTCTTTTGACTGTTGGCTCGTTAGGCGTTGTCTCCCGTTACCGCCTCGCAGACTGCGCGTGTCACGTCGGCCGTTCGCGCCTTGCCGCCGAGGTCGGGCGTATGCAGCGCCTTGTCGGCGGTGATGCGCTCGATCGCGCGCATCAGCCGTGCTGCCGCTTTCGGTTCGCCGAGATGGTCGAGCATCATCACGCTCGACCAGAAGGTGCCGACCGGATTGGCGATACCCTTGCCCATGATATCGAAGGCCGATCCGTGGATCGGTTCGAACATCGAGGGAAAGGTGCGCTCCGGATTGAGATTGGCGGTCGGCGCAATGCCGAGCGAGCCGGCGAAGGCGGCTGCGAGATCGGAGAGAATGTCCGCGTGCAGGTTGGTCGCGACGATCGTGTCGATGGTTTCCGGCTTCAGCGTCATGCGCATGGTCATGGCGTCGACCAGCATCTTGTCCCAGGTCACGTCGGGGAATTCGGCAGCGACTTCGGCCGCGATCTCGTCCCACATCACCATGGCGTGGCGCTGCGCGTTCGACTTGGTGACGACGGTCAGCAGCTTGCGCGGCCGCGAGCGGGCGAGGCCGAAGGCGAAGCGCATCACGCGGCGGACTCCCGTGCGGGTAAACATCGACACGTCGGTCGCGACTTCTTCCGGCAGTCCGCGATGCACGCGGCCGCCGACGCCGGCGTACTCGCCTTCGGAATTCTCGCGCACGATCACCCAGTCGAGCTCCGGCCCCTTCACGTTGCGGAGCGGGCTGGAGATGCCGGGCAGGATGCGCGTCGGCCGCACGTTGGCGTACTGGTCGAACGGCTGACAGATCGCCAGCCGCAGACCCCATAGCGTGATGTGATCGGGGACGTCCGGCGCACCGGCCGAGCCGAACAGGATCGCATCGTGCTTGCGAATCTGGTTGAGGCCGTCGGCCGGCATGAAGGCGCCGGTCTTTTTGTAACGGGCGCTGCCCCAGTCGAAGTGGTCGAAGGCGATGGTGAAGCCGTCGCGGCTGGCGCAGGCATTCAGCGCCTCGACGCCGGCCTCGATGACTTCTGTGCCGATCCCGTCGCCGGGAATGGCGGCAATCCGGTATGTCTTCACGTGCGTTTGGCCCTCATTCCAATGGGTGGGATCGTCGCCGAGCAGGTCACGGCTGTCAAAAGGACTCACTTGTGCGATGCCGCAGATACAATGTGATACGCTTTTTCGATCGAAACGCGGCCGCGTATAGCCGTACCTTCGGGGTTGTCACTCTCACGAGATGGGTTGCCATGCTGACTGTTCATCACCTGAATAATTCCCGCTCGCAGCGTGTGCTTTGGCTGCTTGAGGAGCTGGAAGTCCCCTATGAGATCAAGCGGTATCAGCGTGGTTCGGACATGCTGGCGCCGAAGGAACTGCGCGAGGTGCACCCGCTCGGCAAGTCGCCGGTGATATCCGACAACGGCAACACCATCGCCGAGTCCGGCGCCATCGTCGAATACATTGTCGAGACCTATGGCAACAGCCGGCTGATTCCGCCGCCGAAGACGCCGGAGCGCCTGCGCTATACCTACTGGCTTCACTATGCCGAGGGGTCGGCGATGATGCCGCTGGTGCAGAAGCTCGTGTTCAGCGTGCTGCCCGGCCGTGCGCCCGCCTTCGTGCGCCCGATGTTCAGGATGGTGATGGGGCAGCTGCTGAAGAATCTCGTCGACCCGACGCTCAAGCGCCACATGGCGTACTGGGAAGGCGAGTTGCAGAAGAGCGAATACTTTGCCGGCAGCCAGTTCACCGCCGCCGATATTCAGATGAGCTTCCCGCTGGAAGCCGCCGCTCAGCGCGCCGGCCTCGACAACGGCAGTCATCCGAAGGCAATGGCGCTGCTCGCGAAGCTTCAAGCGCGCCCGGCTTACAAGCGGGCGCTGGAGCGCGGCGGGCCTTACGCGCTCGCGCGATAGTTTGGGCGTCATCCTGAGGTGCGAGCCGAATTTGCGGCGAGCCTCGAAAGATGACAGGTCGACCCGTCGCCGTTCGAGGCCCTCGCTTTCGCTCGGGCACCTCCGGGTGACGGATTGCTATTTGCGTCCAGCCGCTATTGCGCTGAGGCAGCAGCGATCGATCCGCACAGCCCGCTAGCGAGATCATTTCAGCTTCATGTGGAGTCGAATGCGTCGCACGTAACCAACTGTCGCGTTACACCTGACTTCGTCATTGCCGGGCATGACGAGCGTGAGTTCGCTCGCCTAACACCAGCCGCCGCGGCGGCCGCCTTGGTACGTGCGCACGTGACCCGTTTTCAGCAGCGCCGCTGAAATGTTTGGCGTGCGTTTCGTCCCGGCATCGGCGACAACGCGGCCAGAGTATTTGTCAGGCCCGATGTTGTAGATCGCGACGTCGCCCTCCTCGAGCAGCTTGCGCAACGCGGTTGCCGCCGAGTCGGCGAGCCTTGCTTCTTCGACACACGACGCCTTCAATTCCGGCGCATCGATGCCGCGCAGACGCACGCGCGTCATCAGATCGAGCCCCGGCCACAGATGCACGCGCGCCTCGAACGTATCGCCATCGATGGTGCGGATCACGTCAACCGGATGGCGCACGGATGGATTGCCGGCGCGGCGCCAGACGATCTCGCTGTCGCGCGCATAGGGAGATTCGGTTTCGACCGGCGCTTTCCACGATTGCCAGCCCCGCCCGTTGAGCAGCACGCCCGCGGCGACGCCCAGAACGAAGACCCATGGCAGCACGGCGGCCAGACGGCCGCGCCATGGCGACGTGATGCGGGGAGCTAGGAACATATGCCTAGACTAAGGCGAGTCGCGGAAAGGCGCAAGCACAATCTGTGATTGCGCAGCTGCAAGTTTTCGTCCGGCCTGGCGCCTAGAAGTCTGACGCGATGCCGTTTTTTTCCCAATCCCCGTAGCGGGTCGGCTCCGGCCCTTGCGGTCCCTGATATTCCTTCGGCCGCGCCGCCGCTTCCGCGCGCGCCGCCGCCCGGCGGGCTTCGGCCTCGGCCAGCGCCCGCTCGGCCGCCGCCGGCAACGGCCGCTTGCCGCCGGCTGTCCCTGCGGATCCGGGTGGCGTTGCGGCATCTGGCATTGAGGCTTTGGTCATTTCGAGCCCTTGTCACCGGCACGCACGGACACGCCGCCGGCATATCCCGTTCTACGTTTGATGAGTATCACTCATACGTGCCGCACATATATAGACATGAGGCAAATTCGCGATCGGGTTTCACCCATGCGGAAGAAAAAGTTTCATCCGGAATCATGAACTGTTCCGCGATTCCGAACGTATCGTCATCATGAACCAGTCCCGACCAATCCAGGCGGCCGACGTCCCCGGCCTTGCCGCACGCCGAATCGCCGCCGACGTTCTCGACGGAGTCCTGCACAAGCGGCGGATGCTGGACGACCAGCTCGACGGGCCGGCCGCACATCCCGGCATCAAGACACTGTCCGATCGCGATCGCGCGCTGATGCGGCGCCTGGCTGCGACGGCGCTGCGCAAACTCGGCACATTGCGCAAGCTGCTTGGCCGTTTGCTTGACCGCGGCATTCCGAGTGATGCGCCGCGCGCCGAAAGCGCGCTGCTGATCGGCGCTGCGCAAATCCTCTGGATGGACGTGCCGGATCACGCCGCCGTCGACCTGTCGGTCCGGCTTGTGCAGGCGGACCGGCGCGCTGCGCGCTATGCGGGTCTGGTCAACGCCGTGCTGCGCCGTTGCGCGCGCGAAGGGCACGCGATGGTACAGGAATCCGCCGCTGAACCCGTCGATATTCCGGCATGGCTGCTGGCGCGCTGGATGAAGAACTATGGCGAGGAAAACGCGCGCGCGATCGCGATGGCGCTGAGCCATGAGCCGCCGCTCGACATCACTGTGAAGGATGATGCCAGCCAATGGGCCGCACAACTGCATGGTGACGTGTTGCCGACCGGTTCGATCCGCACGCTGATGCATGGGCCGGTGACGATGCTGCCCGGCTTCGCGCAAGGAGTCTGGTGGGTGCAGGATGCAGCCGCGGCGATTCCCGCGCGCCTGTTCGGCGACGTCGCCGGGAAGTCCATTGCCGACCTGTGCGCGGCGCCGGGCGGGAAGACCGCGCAGCTTGCAACTGCGGGAGCGCGGGTGACCGCAATCGACCGTTCGCCGAATCGGGTGATGCGGCTACGGGACAATCTCGTTCGCCTCAACCTCGGCGCCGAGACGCTGGTCACCGACGCCACGGACTGGACGAGCGAGCCGTTTGACGGCGTATTGCTCGATGCACCCTGCGCCTCGACCGGCACCACCCGCCGTCACCCCGACATCGCCTGGCTGAAGAGCGAAGCCGACATCGGCGCGCTGGCGATGCTGCAACGGCGGCTGCTCCAGAAATCCGTCTCGCTGCTGAAGCCGGGCGGTACCCTGATCTACTGCACCTGCTCCCTCGAACCGGAAGAGGGCGAACACGCCGTTGCGGCGACGCTGGCTGCGGAGAGCAGCCTGCGGCGGGTTCCGATAACCCCGGGAGAGGTCGGCGGCCGCAATGAGCTGATTACCGCCGATGGCGACCTGCGCACCCTGCCCTGCCATCTGCCCCATGCCGATCCGCGCAAGGCCGGAATGGACGGCTTTTATGCCGCACGCCTCGTCAAATCCTGATCGCGCCTGATCGCAGTCCGTGATCCAATAGCCGGCCAGACTGCCAAAGACGGCTGCTCATGGCCCGAAACCGCCGGAAAAATCGATTCGGCGCTTCCGCGGCTGTTCGCCTTGCGGTCTACGCGCCATTCCGGACCGGTGTCCGAAAGGGTGTCACGAATCCAATTCCGGATTAAAAGAATGGGCAGCGATTCCCACCATCCGCAAAGGCGCCGTGTCCGTCGCACCCCGCAGACGCATCTCCACCATGGTTCTGGGCCGGTTTGCCCGGACTATGGCTGCGCGCGCGGGGAGCAATTCGCTGGCGCTGTCCCGGCTATGGCCCGGGCGCACTGACCGGCTGATCATCGCCCCGCACGACCTGCGGACCACCGACGCCACCCGTGCCGCCGAAATCTATGCCGGGCGCTTTGTCTTCGCCGGCAAGATCGTCAACTGCCATGGACGATCGATCTTCGATCTGGAACCGCCGTCGGAGGACTGGGAGGCGGCGCTGCTCGGCTTCGGCTGGCTGCGGCATCTGCGCGCCGCCGACACCGCGATCTCGCGCGCCAATGCCCGCGCGCTGGTCGAGGACTGGATTTCCAATCCGAAGCGCAAACGAAAGATTGCGTGGCGTGCAGACGTGCTGGCGCGGCGAACCATCTCGCTGCTCTCGCAGGCGCCGCTGATTCTCAACGAGACCGACGGCAAGTTCTACCGCCGCTATCTGCGGGCGCTGACCCGCGAAATCCGCCATCTGCGCTACGTGATGATCGACATCCCCGATGGCGTGCCTAAACTTCAGGTGCTGACCGCGCTGAGCTACGCCTCGCTCTGCCTTGCCAATCAGGGCCGCCACATCCGCTCGGCGACAAAGAAGCTGTCGGACGAGCTGCAGAAACAGATCCTGCCGGATGGCGGGCATGTCTCGCGCAATCCCGGCGCGCTGATCGAACTGCTGCTCGACCTCTTGCCCTTGCGCCAGACCTTTGCCGCGCGCAACATCGCGCCACCGCCGGCGCTGCTCAATGCGATCGACCGCATGATGCCGATGCTGCGCTTCTTCCGGCACAACGACGGCAGCTTCGCGCTGTTCAACGGCATGAGCAACGTGCCGTCCGGCATGGTCGCGACGCTGCTCGCCTACGACGATACGCACGGCACGCCGATGGCGCACATGCCGCACACCGGATTCCAGCGTCTTGAGGCGGGCGCCACCACGCTGATCATCGATACCGGCCCGCCGCCGCCGGCCGCGGTCAGCCATGACGCGCATGCGGGTTGCCTCTCGTTCGAGTTCTCGTCCGGGAATTGCCGGATCGTCGTCAACTGCGGCATGCCTGCCACCGGCCGCGACAACTGGCGCGCGTTCGCGCGCGGCACGGCTGCGCACTCGACCCTGACCTATCGCGACACATCGTCATGCCAGTTCGTCGAACGCACGACCATGAAACGCCTGTTACAGGGCGCGCCGGTCGTCAGCGGCCCGGTAAATGTGGAGTCGTACCGCGAAGCCGTCGCCAACGGCATCCTGCTGACCACCTCTCATGACGGCTATCTCAGCCAGTTCGGGATGATCCACCGGCGCGTACTGATGATGTCGCACGACGGACTGCGGCTCGACGGCGAAGATTCGTTGACGCCGGCACCTGGCACCCGCACCAAGAACGCCAACGACGCCTATGCGCTGCGCTTCCATCTGCATCCGTCGGTGAAGGCCAGCCGACTCAGCGACGCCCGCGGCGTCATGCTGGTGCTGCCGAACAAGGAGGTGTGGACCTTCGAGGCGCTCGACGACAAGGTCGAACTCGAGGACAGCGTGTTCCTCGCCGGCACCGACGGCCCCCGCCGCACCGTGCAGATCGTGATCCCGCAGAATTCGCGGCAAGCCACCAGCATCCGCTGGAGTTTCGCCCGCTCCTCCGGCTCACCCGCCGCAACCAGCGCGCGCCGCAACACCCAGCGCGAACCGGAGCTGCCGCTCTGAACCCGGCGGCCGGCACTCCCTGTGGCCAATGTCAGGCATGCCACGGCAAGCGGTTCCGCCACCGGAAAAACCGTGCTACGCGGCGCCTTTCCGCATTCCGGACAGACCCTGGATCAATCGATGGCTGACCATCTTCGCCGCATCACCCGTGCCCTTTTGTCCGTGTCGGACAAGACCGGGCTGATCGAATTCGCCCGCGCACTCGCCGATCATGGCGTCGAACTGGTGTCGACCGGCGGCACGGCCAAGGCGATTGCGGCGGCCGGGTTGAAAGTGAAGGACGTCTCCGATCTCACCGGCTTTCCGGAGATGATGGATGGCCGCGTCAAGACGCTGCATCCAAAGGTGCATGGCGGGCTGCTCGCGATCCGGAACAACGCCGATCACGCTGCGTCGATGAAGGCGCACGACATCGCGCCGATCGATCTGCTCGTGGTCAATCTCTATCCGTTCGAAGCGACGGTGCAGAAGGGGGCGAGCGAAGAGGATTGCATCGAGAACATCGACATCGGCGGACCGGCGATGATCCGCGCCGCCGCCAAGAACCACGACGACGTCGCGGTGATCGTCGAGCCGAGCGACTATCAGGCGGTTCTCGACGAGATGGCCGCGCATCAGGGCGCGACCACGCTCGCGCTGCGCAAGCGGTTCGCGGCCAAGGCTTACGCCCGCACCGGCGCTTATGACGCCGCGATCTCGAACTGGTTCGCGGACAAGCTCGGCATTCAGGCGCCGGATTTCCGCGCGGTCGGCGGCAAGCTGATTCAGGCGTTGCGCTATGGCGAGAACCCGCACCAGCATGCGGCGTTCTACGCCACCGCCGAACAGCGCCCGGGTGTGGCGACCGCGCGCCAGCTTCAGGGCAAGGAGCTCTCCTACAATAACATCAACGATACCGACGCCGCGTATGAGTGCATCGGCGAGTTCGATGCGAAACGCACGGCCGCCTGCGTGATCGTCAAGCACGCCAACCCGTGTGGCGTGGCGGAGGGCAGCGATCTCGTCAGCGCTTATCGCAAAGCGCTCGCGTGCGATTCCACTTCGGCCTTCGGCGGCATCGTCGCGTTGAACCGTACGCTCGATGCGGAGGCTGCCCGCGCGATCACTGAAATCTTCACCGAGGTCATCATCGCGCCGGACGCAACGGATGAAGCGATCGCGATCGTCGCCACGAAGAAGAATCTACGCCTGCTGCTCGCCGGCGGGCTGCCTGATCCGCGCGCCCCGGGCCTCACCGCGAAAACCGTTGCGGGCGGTCTGCTCGTTCAGTCGCGCGACAATGCAGTTGTCGATGCGATGACGCTGAGGACGGTGACGAAGCGCGCCCCGACCGAGGCCGAGCTGCGCGATCTGCGCTTTGCGTTCCGCGTCGCCAAGCACGTGAAGTCGAACACCATCGTCTACGCCAAGGATCTGGCCACTGTCGGCATCGGCGCGGGCCAGATGAGCCGCATCGATTCGGCGCGCATCGCCGCGCGCAAGGCGCAGGATGCTGCGGCCGAGGCGAAGCTCGCCAAGCCGATGACCGCAGGCTCGGTCGTCGCATCGGATGCGTTTTTCCCGTTCGCGGACGGTCTCCTGGTCGCGATCGAGGCAGGCGCAACCGCCGTCATTCAACCCGGCGGCTCGATGCGCGACGACGAAGTGATCAAGGCCGCCGACGAGCACGGCATCGCCATGGTGCTCACCGGCACCCGGCACTTCAAGCACTGAGATTTAGCCGTCACCCTGAGAGCCTGTCCCGGACTTGATCCGGGATGCGAGCCATTCTTTATGGCGAGCCTCGAAGGGTGGCAGCTTCGTACGAGTCATCCTTCGAGGCGCGCTGAAGGAGCGTGCACCTCAGGATGACGGCTTCACCCGCGACAGCAGCGCAAGGCCTGCGAGGAAGAACGGCACCAGCACCGCCATGCCGGCCTTCTGACTCATCGTTGCCGCGGTGATCGCGCCGATCAAAAGCGGCCCGAGGAATGATGTCACCTTTCCGGTCAGCGCGAACAACCCAAAGTACTGCGTGATACGCTCGCGCGGCGCGAGGCGGATCAGCATGGTGCGCGATGCCGCCTGCAACGGCCCCGCCGCAAGACCGATCAGCGCGCCGAGGGCAAGGTAGGCTTTTTCCGCGGGCGCGGCGAACAGCGGACCGTTCGGCACCGGCGCCGCAACGGGAATGAAGAAGATCGAGTCCTTGTTGATCAGCAGGATTGCCGCGATCGACGATAGCAGGATCAGAAGGCTTCCCGCGATCACCGTCTTCGGTCCGAGACGATCGTCGAGCTTGCCGCCGAGCCACGCACCGAATGCGCCGGAGATCGCAAGCAGGATGCCGAACGTGCCGATCTGGATCGTGTTCCAGCCGAACGTGCCGACCGCATAGATGCCGCCGAACGCGAACAGCGACACGAGGCCGTCGGTGTAGATCATGTTGGCGATCAGGAAAACCGTCATCGACCGGTTTTTCGTCAGCTCGGCAAGCGTCGCCCGCAGCTCGCGCAGACCGTGGCGGACGGCAACGCGCAACGGCAAGCGCGCCGGAATATCCGGCGTCAGCAGAAACATCGGCAGCACGAAGATGATGAACCACAGGCCGGTCAGCGGACCGGTGATGCGGTCGCCTTCGAATGTCTTGGGATCGAGGCCAAGGATCGGCACGAGGCCGAACAGTGTCTTTCCGGTCGCCGGGTTGGCGGCCATAAAGCCGAGCACCAGAACAAGACTGAGGATGCCGCCCGCATAACCGATCGCCCATCCGGTGCCTGAGAGCCGGCCGATCCGCTCGGGCGGCACCAGTGTCGGCATCATAGCGTTGTTGAAGACGGTGGCGAACTCGACGCCGACGGTCGCAATCGCGTAGGCGATCAGAAGCGGCACGATGATCGACGGATCGCCGGGCTTGCCGATCCACATCAGCGATGCACCGATCACCAGCAACGCACCGAACCCGGCGATCCAGGGCTTGCGGCGGCCGCTGGCATCCGCAATCGCGCCCAGCACCGGCGACAGCAGCGCAATCACGAGACCGGCAGCTGCGGTCGCGAATCCCCACATCGACTGCCCCATGGCGGGGCTCTCCGCGACACGCGACGCAAAATAAGGCGCGAAAACGAAGGTGGTGATCAGGGTGAAGTACGGCTGGGCCGCCCAATCGAACAGCATCCAGCCAACGGCGGCAGACTTTGGGGGGTACGCCGGTGAAATCCCGCTCTGGCGGCCGGCTGTTTCGACAGGCTGGTCCATAAAAACTCCCGCCGAATCATCCGAAGGCGTTGGCTCACCCTATCCGAAAGCCCATATAGCCACGACGACATTGAGCGGTCCTTCTGTCAAAGCGCGCAATTTGCGGGGGCGGGGAATGATTTCGTTGACCAAGCGTGCGTCCGCGCAACTGCTGGCGTGTCTGATCGCGTTTGCGCCACTTGCCGCCGCAGCACAGGACGCACGGCGCGGCCCCTATCAGCCCGCCCATGAAACAGCCCGCCCCGTCATGGCCCGCCAGGGCATGGTGGTCGGGCAGGAAAAGCTCGCGACCCGCGCCGGTGCCGCCATCCTCGCGAAAGGCGGCAATGCGATCGACGCCGCAGTCGCGACCGGCTTCGCCATGGCGGTGACCTACCCGCGCGCCGGTAACATCGGCGGCGGCGGCTTCATGGTCATCCACCTCGCCGACAAGAACGAGAGCATCGCCATCGACTATCGCGAGACCGCGCCGGCGGCGGCGACGCGCGACATGTTTCTCGGTACGGACGGTAAACCCGACAACGCGAAGTCGCGCGATTCCGCACTCGGCATCGGCGTGCCCGGAACGGTGGCAGGTCTGACGCTTGCGCTGCAACGCTACGGCTCGGGCAAGTTCACGCTTGCGGAGTTGCTCGCGCCGGCGATCGCCCTCGCCCGCGACGGCTTCATCGTTACTGACGACAGCGCCGACACCTTCGCATCGTGGCATCCGCGCCTCGCACGCTGGCCGTCGACGCTAAGAGTGCTCGCGCGGCCGGACGGCACAGCGCTGCGCGAAGGTGACAAACTCGTGCAAAGCGACCTTGCCGCGACGCTCGCCGCCATTGCCGAACGCGGCCCGGCGGGATTCTACGAGGGACCGGTTGCCGAAAAACTCGCTGCAGGTATCCGCGAGGCTGGTGGCATCATCACAACTGACGATCTGAGAACCTATCGCGCCGCGATCCGCCAGCCGGTGCGCGGCAGCTATCGCGGCTACGATTTTGTCTCGATGCCGCTGCCATCTTCCGGCGGCACGGTGCTGGTCGAGGCGCTGAACATTCTCGAAGGCTACGACCTCGGCACGATGGGCGCGGCCTCCGCCGACACGCTGCACCTTCTCACCGAAGCGCTGAAACGCGGCTACGCCGATCGGGCGCGCTATCTCGGCGATCCGGCGTTCGTCAACGCGCCGCTGACGCGCCTGCTCGACAAGGACTATGCGAAGCAGATGCGCGCATCGATCCGCATGGATCGCGCGACGCCAGCCGCTGAACTCGCCGCGCCTCCGGCGCCGCGCGAAGGCAGCAATACCACGCACTATTCGGTGATCGATCAGTTCGGCAATGCGGTGAGCAATACCTACACGCTGAATTTCAGCTACGGCGTCGGACTCGTTGCCGACGGCACAGGCGTCCTCCTGAACAACGAGCTCGACGATTTCACGGCAGCGCCTGGCGCAGCGAATGCGTTCGGGCTTATCGGCTACGAGGCGAATCTGCCCGGTCCCGGCAAGCGGCCGTTGTCATCGATGACACCGACCATCGTGCTGAAGGACAAAAAACCGGTGCTGATCACCGGCTCGCCCGGCGGCAGCCGCATCATCTCAGCGGTGTTGCAGGTCATCGTCAACACGATCGACCACAAGATGAATGCGGCGAGTGCGGTTGCCGCGCCGCGCCTGCATCATCAGTGGATGCCGGATCAGCTCTATATCGAGCGCGGCTTTACCGACGAGACGATCGCCGCGCTGAAGGCAAGGGGCCACGTCATCAACGACAGGCTCGGCCAGACGTCGGCGAACTCCATCGCTGTGACGCCGGAGGGCATTGCCGGCGCGCCCGATCCGCGCACCCGTGGCGCTGAGGCTGCGGGGCACTAGCTAGCCTAGCGCGTCACCACGACCGGCGTGCCGACCGACACGCGCTCGTAGAGATCGGCGATGTCCTGGTTGTACATGCGGATGCAGCCATAAGACACATAACCGCCGATCGAGCTCGGCTTGTTGGTGCCGTGAATCGCATATTCGCCGCCGGTCAGCGTCATCGCGGCGACGCCCATCGGGTTGTGCGGCGATCCGCCCGGGATGACGCTCGGCAGATTCGGGTTGTCGCGCTTCACGTCGGCGGGCGGCGCCCACGCCGGGTTGCGATACTTGCCGTCGATGCGCGCGGTGCCGGCCCACTGCTTGCCGGCGCGGCCGACGCCGACCGGATATCGAACGGCGACGCCCTGATCCATCACCAGATAAAGCCGCCGCTCACTGGTTTTGACGACGATCGTGCCCGGGTAATAGCCGCTGCGGAACGGCACCACCTGCGGCGCAGCTACGGCCGCCGATGCCGCCAGAACGCCCGCGCCCCATGCAACCGCGGCCAACGCATGCCTCAACGCAATCATTCTCAACGCAATCATCACCGAACTCCAACAACGCCGGAACGCAACGAAAACTTCATCATGAATCATAGGTGAAGCGTCTGACCTGCTGGTTTCCAGCCGGGCCAGAGCGGGCGAAAGCGACGGCATTCAAAGGAAAAGTTGGCGGTAAAGTAAATAACCTGGAAACAACACTCGCCGGGAATTTGAAGCGGGCCAATGGCCCCGGAACGTCGCTGGAACCGCTCAAACAAAAATGGGCGGAGCGCTTGCGGCACCCCGCCCATCATCATGTCTCTTGAATGAATCAAGCGCTCCTGCCGCGCTTGTTCTGGCGGTTGTTGACCAGATCGTCGACCACGGCCGGATCGGCCAGTGTCGACGTATCGCCGAGACTCGACGGATCGTCCTCGGCGATCTTGCGCAGGATGCGCCGCATGATCTTGCCGGAACGGGTTTTCGGCAGGCCCGGCGCGAACTGAATCAGGTCGGGAGAGGCGATCGGACCGATGTCCTTGCGCACCCACGCGATCAGTTCCTTGCGCAGTTCCTCGCTCGGCTGCGCGCCGGTCATCAGCGTGACGTAGGCGTAGATGCCCTGACCCTTGATGTCGTGCGGGTAGCCGACGACGGCGGCTTCCGACACCTGTTGATGCGCGACGAGAGAGCTTTCGACTTCCGCCGTGCCCATGCGGTGGCCCGAGACGTTGATCACGTCGTCGACGCGGCCGGTGATCCAGTAGTAGCCGTCCTCGTCGCGGCGGCAGCCATCGCCGGTGAAGTACTTGTTCTTGTAGGTCGAGAAGTAGGTTTCCTCGAAGCGCTTGTGATCGCCGTAGACCGTGCGCATCTGGCCGGGCCACGACTTGGCGATGCAGAGATTGCCGGTGCAGGCGCCGTCCAGCACCTTGCCTTCCGCATCGACGATCTCCGGCACCACGCCGAAGAACGGCTGCGTTGCCGAGCCGGGCTTCAGCTTGATCGCGCCGGGCAGCGGCGTGATCAGGATGCCGCCGGTTTCCGTCTGCCACCACGTATCGACGATCGGGCAGCGGCTGTCGCCGACCACGTGATAGTACCACTCCCACGCTTCCGGATTGATCGGCTCGCCGACCGAGCCGAGCAGGCGCAACGACTTGCGCGAGGTCTTCTTCACCGGCGCGTCACCGCCCTGCATCAGCGCGCGGATCGCGGTCGGCGCGGTGTAGAACGTGTTGACCTGGTGCTTGTCGATCACTTCCCAGAATCGCGAGTTCGACGGATAGTTCGGGACGCCTTCGAACATCAGCGTGGTCGCGCCGTTCGCCAGCGGTCCGTAGAGAATGTAGCTGTGGCCGGTGACCCAGCCCACGTCGGCGGTGCACCAGTAGATGTCGCCCTCGTGATAGTCGAACACGTACTGATGCGTCATCGACGCATAGACGAGGTAGCCGCCGGTGGTGTGCAGCACGCCCTTTGGCTTGCCGGTCGAGCCTGACGTGTAGAGGATGAACAGCGGATCTTCGGCATTCATCGGCTCGACGGGACACTCGCTCGTCACCATCGCGGCGGCTTCGTGATACCAAACGTCGCGGACCGGATTCATGTCGACCTTGCCGCCGGTGCGCTTGACGACGATCACGTGATCGACGCCGCCGGACTTGGCGATCGCCGCATCGACGTTGGCCTTGAGCGGCACCTTCTTGCCGCCGCGCAGGCCTTCGTCGGCGGTGATGATGACGTTGGATTTGCAATCCTCAATGCGGCCGGCGAGCGAGTCCGGCGAGAAACCGCCGAACACGACGGAGTGAATCGCGCCGATGCGCGCGCACGCCAGCATCGCGTAGGCCGCTTCCGGAATCATCGGCATGTAGATGGTGACGCGATCGCCCTTCTTGACGTTTCGCAGCCGCAGGATGTTTGCCATCTTGCAGACTTCGTCGTGCAATTCGCGATAGGTGATGTGCTTCGATTCGGACGGATCGTCGCCTTCCCAGATGATCGCGGTCTGGTCGGCGCGCTTGGCGAGATGGCGGTCGACGCAGTTGTGCGCGACGTTCAGGACGCCGTCCTCGAACCATTTGATGGAAATGTTGCCCGGCGCATAGGAGACGTTCTCGACCTTGGTGAAGGGCTTGATCCAGTCGACGCGCATGCCGTGCTCCGCCCAGAAGGCGTTCGGATCCTTGATCGAGCGCGCGTACATGTCCTTGTATCTGGCCTGATCGACGAAGGCGCGTTTCGCCCAATCCGCCGTGACGTCGTAGATCTTCTCGGACATTCGTTCCTCCACCAGGACAAACGGCCGCGCGCGGCGGCCGAAGCTCGTTTCTGTTGTTGGCACAATTATGCGACGCCGCTCGCGAACGCGACAAGACGAAATGACTAGGACTTTTGGCGGCGCGAAAAACGATTCTGTGCGGCGGGTGCGGCAGACGCCGTGAGCACGGGGCTTCGCGTGCGCCAGGGAGCGGCATCCCGGGATGCTCCGCCGGAATTCCTAGCCGGGATTGGTTGTAGTACCGAGGGATTTCGCGGAATCCGACAGTCTTCCGTTAACCCGCCCTGCGGATTTGGGGTAGCTAAACCGCGGCCGACCCCCTAAATGGCCCCCTCGCGGCCACGCTAGGAACCAACCGGGCGGGCTCGCCGTTCTCAGGTGCAGGCGTAGGCGGCGTAAGATAATGATAGATCAACAGAATTTCGCTTTGGCAGAAGCGGAGGCGGCCGATCTCGCCACTTCCGGGCCCGAACTTTCCCGGCCGTCGGTCGAAGGGTTGGCCCGGGAACTTGGCCTGACTTTGGGCGCTCCGCACCAGCTGACCATCCGCCGCATCCGTCGGGGGCGCGGCTACTCCTTCGTGCGACCGAACGGATCGCTGGTTCGCCATGCCTCGACCGTGCGCCGCTTTCACGCGCTCGCGGTGCCGCCCGCCTATCGTGATGTTCTTTACGCCGCCGATCCGTCGCTGCACCTGCAAGCCGTCGGCCGCGATGCCGCCGGGCGTCTGCAGTATCGCTATCACGCCGACTGGGAGAAAGTGCGGGAGACGCGCAAGGCGCATCGGCTCAGTGAACTGGTCGGTGCGCTGCCGCGCATCCGCCGCAACGTTGCGAGGCACCTCGCCGGCAGCGAGCCGACGCGCGAGTTCGCGCTCGCGGCGGTCATCGAGCTGATCTCTAAGACTGCCATCCGTCCCGGCAACGAATCCTACGCGCGCATGAACGGCACGCGCGGCGCGACGACGCTGCTGAAGTCGAACGTGCTGCTCGACGACCGCAGCGTGACGCTGACTTTCCGCGGCAAGGGCGGCAAGGACATCAGCAAGACTTGCAAGGCGCCGCGGCTGCTGCATGCGTTGCAGGTGCTGCGCGAGGTGCCCGGCAAGCGCATGTTCCAGTATCGCGATGGCAGCGGCATCGTGCGTAACGTTTCGACGACGCAGGTGAACAACTTCCTGCGCGACATCGCCGGCATCACGATTTCGCTGAAGGATTTCCGCACGCTGGTTGCGTCAGCGGCTGCGCTCGAGATCCTGTCGCGCATCGAGCCAGCCTCGAGCGAACGCGGCCGCCGCCGGCAGGTGATGGATGCCGTTCGCGCCGCGGCGAACGAGCTGTCGAATACGCCCGCGATCTGCCGCAAGAGCTACGTGCACGATACGATCTTCGCGGCGTTCGAAGATGGCGCGCTTCAGCGCATTGCATCGACCCTGAAGACGAAGAGCTCGCTGGCGCGCCGCGAGGTACTGCTGGCAAGGGTTGTTGCGACGGCCGCCGCCTGAGGCCATCCCGCTGTTCGATCAGCAGTCAGCTTGCCGGGCGGATCAGGTTCGCCTTGTTCAGCGTCATGGCGGGTTGGGACGTGTTCGCGGTTGTCCGCATCGTCCATCCTTCGGTCTGTGACACGCCGATCAACATGCCGGCCAGCGCCAGCATGATGGACAGCATTCCGAGTCCGCTCACCTGATTTGATCGGTTCATGAACGAAACCTTCAACGGAAGCCCCCGGCCACAACTTATGGGCGATTATGGTTAATGCTTGGTTGAAGATTCCCCGGTTTGCGCCGCTCACGCCGATGTGAGCGTCCAGACGCTGGTCCGCTTGATCTCCATATCCTCCAGCTCGCGGGTGACCGGCACCTGATACTCGGCGAGCCGGATGAGCCTGTCTTTCGGCAAGTAGCTTCGGCCGGGATCGCCGATCAAGACCGTTGCGCCGCGTGCGGCATGCCGCGACAGAAAGGCGTGCGCGGCGTCCGCCGTATCGCGTTCGTAGAAGATGTCGCCGGCGAGAATCGTATCCCACGCTGCGTGCGTGCCGGCGGTCAGAAGATTCTCGGAGAGCGTAACGACGGTCACGCCATTCTGCCGCGCGTTGAGATCGGCGGCCGCGAGCGCAAAGCGGTCGATGTCTGCGGCATCGACCGAAGCAGCTCCCGCCTTCATCGCGGCGATGCCGACGAGTCCCGAGCCGGTCGCGAGATCCAGCACCCGCTTGCCGCGGACCGTTTCGGAATGGTCGAGCACGTAGCGGGCGAGCGCCTGTCCGCCGGCCCATGCGAATGCCCAGAATGGTGGTGGCAATCCTGTGGCGCCGAGTTCTTCCTCGGTCATCTGCCACAGCGGCACGGCTTCGTCGGCGACGTGGATGGAAATGTCCGGCACCAGCGGCACCGGACGGAGCCGCGTGTTGGCGCGGATGAAGGCTTCGGGATTATCGATCGCCTTCGCGGCTTGCGATGCCAAGCTAGAGGCCGCCCATCTTGCAGATCATTTTCCACTGATCGGCGGTGACCGACTGCACCGAGAGGCGCGAAAGCTTCACCAGCTCCATGTCGGCGAGTTTCTTGTCGGCCTTGATGGCGGCAAGTGTCACGGCGGTCTTGAGCGGCTTGTCAGCCTTCACGTCGACGCACACGAATGCGCCGCTCTTGTCGGTCGGGTCGGGATAGTGCTCCTTGATCACCTCGGCGATGCCGACGATCTCCTTGCCGATGTTGGAGTGATAGTAGAAGGCCTTGTCGCCTTTCCTCATCTTCATCAGGTTGGCTTTGGCGGTGTGATTGCGCACGCCGGTCCAGGGCTCGCCCTTCGCGCCCCTGGCCGCGAGCTGATCCCACGAATAGGCATCGGGTTCGGATTTCACCAGCCAGTAGGCCATCAGATGCTCTCTCTTTGTCAGAAGAAACGTCGCGTCATCATATTTCGATGTTCTATTTGAGCATGATCTTGTCGGAAAGCCGGTTCCCACTTGGCGCTAACGCGGCTCTTTGGGTCCGGATCATGCCCTACTCCTCCGCCTTGAACGGGCGCGCCAGCAATCCGGCAATGGCGTCGTCGATGGCAACCCGGTTTTCCAGAATTGCGGTGACAGCCTTGCAGATCGGCATCTCGATCGCTTGCTGCTCCGCGAGCTCCAGCAGGGCGATGGCCGTGAAAGCTCCCTCGACCAGAAGACTACGGGTCGCTTCCCTTGGACTTGCGCCCTGACCCAGCGCCACGCCGAACGAGAAGTTGCGCGACTGCGTGCTGGAGCACGAGAGAATGAGATCGCCGAGGCCGGACAGGCCCGCCAACGTCTCGGGCCGGGCGCCGCAGGCGCGGCCGAAGCGGGCCAGCTCGGCGAAACCGCGCGTGGTCACGGCCGCCAGCGCCGACGCACCGAGCTGCTTGCCCGCAACGATGCCGGCTGCGATCGCCAGCACGTTCTTCGCCGCGCCGCCGATCTCGACACCGCGCACGTCGGTCGTGTGATAAGGCCGGAACGTCGCCGAGCCGAGCGCCTGGCAGAGCGCGGCGGCGATCGTCTCGTCGCTCGCGGCGAGCGTCACCGCCGTCGGTAACCCGCGGGCGACGTCGTCGGCGAAACTCGGTCCGGACAAGATCGCGGGCATCGCTTCGGGCAAAGTTTCGGCGATAACCTCGGTCGTGAAGCGCAGCGTTCCGCGCTCGATCCCTTTCGCGCAAGATACGGCGATCGGGTTCTTGCCAAGGCGGCCGCGCAGCTCTTCGAGCGCGGCACGCAGCGACTGCGTCGGCATGGCGAGCAGGACGACCGGTGCATCGATATTGTCGCTGGATGCAGCGACGGCGACGTTCGGATCGAGTGCGACGCCCGGCAGGCGCGCGCTTTCGCGGCCGCGTGCGATCACGTCGGCGGATGCCCGGTCGCGTGCGATCAGCGTCACGTTGCGGCCCGCGCGCGCAGCCGCATTCGCCAGCGCCGTGCCCCACGCGCCCGCACCGATCACCGCGATATCCTGATATGCCGTCATGTCTGTGCTGCTCTAGAAGTTAAGCCGGGAGTTGCCGCCAGTCTTCGCAGCGTCTTCGTCATCGAGCCGCCAGCGTGCGCGGGGCGGCGCATCGAGCGGATCGATCTTGTCCAGCGCAAGGCGTTCCGCGCCGGCCCAGGCGATCATCGCACCGTTATCGGTGCAGAGTGCGGGTGGCGGAATGATCAGCGTGGTTTGTGCCTTTGCCGCGACCTCCTGCAACGCGCCGCGGATCGCCTGATTGGCGGCAACGCCTCCGGCAGCAACGAGCGCGCGCGGTGCGCCGAACCGCTCCTGGAACAACTTCAAGCCGGTCTGGAGACGATCCTTCGTCGATTCCAGCACGGACGCCTGAAAGCTTGCGCAGAGATCGGCGATGTCCTGCGCTTCCAGCGGTGCCAGGCGATCGGCTTCGTTGCGGACGGCGGTCTTCAAGCCGGAGAGCGAGAAGTTGGCTTCCGGCCGGCCGAGCATCGGACGCGGAAATGCGAAGCGTTTCGGATCGCCATCGGCGGCGGCGCGTTCGACCTGCGGTCCGCCCGGATAAGGCAGGCCAAGCAGCTTCGCGACCTTGTCGAAGGCTTCGCCCATCGCGTCATCGACGGTGGTGCCGAGCCGCACATATTTGCCGACGCCGAGCACGGCGACGATCTGCGTGTGGCCGCCGGATGCGAGGAACAGGCAATATGGAAAAGCCAGCGCGCAGGTCAGCCGCGGCGTCAGCGCATGCGCCTCAAGATGATTGACTGCGATCAGCGGCGTGCCGTGAACCATCGCAATGGCTTTGGCCGTCGTCAGGCCGACGATGACGCCGCCGATCAGGCCCGGTCCAGCCGCGGCCGCGACGCCGGTCAATTGCCTGAACGAGAGGCCAGCCTCTTTCATCGCGGCGTCGACAAGGCCGTCGAGCAGATCGACATGCGCACGCGCGGCGATCTCCGGCACTACGCCGCCGAACGGGGCGTGCTCGTCGGTCTGCGAGCGCACGATGTTCGAGAGAATGCGGCCGCTGCCATCCGCCTGACGTTCGACCACGGCAGCCGCCGTCTCGTCGCAGGTGGTCTCGATACCGAGCACCAAAGCGGGCGTTTGCGTTGCCAACGTCGACCCTCAAAATCCGGCGTCTGATTCAGGCTCTTGCGTTCGACGCCAAACCAGCGTTCTTGCTGGCCATCGGCGTAGCATTGCGAGGTCGCGGCATGCAATCCTTATGCTTGGCAAAACCCTTCACCCGGGCGGCGCTTTACCGGACGGTCGTGCGATGAGTGTGCTCGTGACGCGCCCGCATCCGGACAACGCCGCGACTGCCGCCGCGCTCGGCGCGATGGGGATTGCAGCGGTACTGGCGCCGATCCTCCGTTTCGAACCCGTGCAGTCACATGGTGATGCCGACGCTGCGTTCGATGGCGTGATTGTGACGTCCGCCAACGCGTTGCGCGCCGTCGAGAACGGCGGGGATACCGCACGCTTGCTGGAGCTGCCGTTGTTTGCTGTCGGCGGACACACCGCGGAGGCTGCGCGCGCCGCCGGCTTTCGCAACGTGGTCGATGCCGGCGGTGACGCAGCGGCGCTCGCCGAGCGCGTGAAGGCGGCTTTAAAAAAAAGAAAGCGTGCCGCCGTTCTCCTGCATCTTGCGGGAGCCGATCTCGCGAGTGATCTCGCGGGTGAACTCGGTGCGCAGGGCATGACCGTTGTCACGCAAACGGTCTACCGCATGGTGCCGGTTGGCCGCTTGCCCGACGATGTTTGCGAGGCGTTTGCCGCGCAACAGATCGAGGCCGTTCTGCACTATTCGCGGCGCAGTGCGCGTGCGTTCGTCGATGCCGCGCGTCATGCCGGTGTCGAAATCTCGGCACTGTCGCTGCCGCAATGCTGCCTGTCCGAATCGATCGGCGCCGAGCTGCGCGAGGCAGGTGCCGTGCGAGTCTCGGTGGCCTCCGCGCCGAATGAAGCTGCACTTTTGGACACGTTGTTGCGTGCGTTGGGTCGTGGTTCGGGGTAGGGTGCACCGATTCAGTCATCAATCCACGCTCATGTGGCGACCGGGGCGGAGGGAGGACCATGAGCAGTGACAATCCCGATGCGGGTTCGCCCGATCGTGCCAAGCGCCCACCGCCGACCATCGATCTCGACCCATCCGAGGTAACGGAGAACGACGCCGGTTCCCGTGCGCAGGATACCGCACGCGCCTCCGCGAGCGATCGCTCCCGGCCATGGTTCGATTCGGTTCGGGCCTCGCGATTCGAAAATGCGTCGGGTGCGCTGACGCCGGCGCTGTCCGGCGCGACGGCGGCGGCGCTGATCCTGCTCGGCGCATGGCTGTTGGGATTGTCGGGGGACAATCGCACGGCGCCTGCGATCTCGGCCGCGCCGGTGGATACAAGCGCGACCGACGCTTTGGCATCGCGGCTCGCAAGGATCGAAGCCGACGTGGCTGCAAGAGCAAACGCACCGTCACCGCCGACGTCGGATCCGGCCGTGCTGACGCGCGTCGATCAGATCGAGGCCTCGCTGAAATCGGTCAACGAGGCGCTTGCGAACCTGCGCGGCGAACTCGAGCGGGCCGTGGTGGCCGCGAAGGATATTGCTCCGCGCGATGGCGGTGCCGCGGCGTCACCCGATCTTGCTGCGATCGACCAGCGCATCGCCCGCATCGAGACCGCCCAGCGCGCGCTCAACGAGGTGGCGCAGCGCACTGTCGCGCCGCCGGACGATCGTCCGCTTCGCCGCGTGGTTGCAGCGAGCGCGCTCGATCTCGCCGTGCGACAGGGCGAGCCCTTCGCGGCGGCGCTTGCGGCCGCGAAGGACGCGGCGCCCGATGCGGCGTTGCAGCCGCTCGATGCGTTTGCGGCATCGGGTGTGCCGAGCGATGCGGTCCTTTCGCGCGAACTGCTTGCGGTGTTGCCGCAACTCGCGCCGCAACAGGCGAAGCAGCCTGCGGCAGCCGCCACCGCCGGTACCGGTGTTTTCGACCGGCTTCAGGAAAGTGCGGCCAAGCTCGTGCGCGTCGAACGTGTCGATGCAGCAAGCGAAAGCCAGCCCCCCGCAACGGCAACGATCGCGACCGCCGCGCGTGCCAACGATGTGGCGGCGGCGCGCCGCGCGGTGATGGAACTGCCGGCGGCACAGCGGGCGCCGGTGCAAGGCTGGCTCGACAAGGTCGCGGCTCGCGATGCGGCGCGGGAAGCGGCGCGCCGGTTTGCGGCAAGCGCGCTTGCGGCGCTCGGCAAACCGGCGCAATAGGGTTGCCGATGATCCGCGTCATTGTCTTTCTCGTTGTAATTGCCGCGGCGGCGCTGGGCGCTGCATGGGTTGCCGACCAAACCGGCACCGTGAGTCTCGTCTGGCGCGGATGGCGCGTCGAGACGACGCTGCCGGTGTTCGCCGCCGTTCTCGGTCTCGTCTTCGCGGTCGCTGCGATGGTCTGGGCCGTCGTGCGGGGTGTCTGGCGCACGCCGGAGCGGTTGCGGCGGGCGCAACGCGAGCGGCGGCTTGCGCGCGGCCGGCAGGCGGTGACGGACGGGCTGCTCGCGATCGGCCACGGCGATTCAAGCGCCGCGCGGCGTCATGCGCAAACGGCGCGCCGCATCGCATCGCACGATCCGCTGTCGCTTCTGCTCGACGCGCAATCGGCCCAGCTCGATGGCGACCGCCCCGGCGCGGAGCGGGCGTTCCGCGCCATGGCGGAGCGCAGCGACACGCGGCTGCTCGGCCTGCGCGGTCTGTTCATCGAAGCGCAGCGCAACGACGATCCGTTCACGGCGGTCGCGATTGCCGAGGAGGCGCTGAAGCTCGCCCCGGCCTCGCCCTGGGCGTCGCATGCGGTGCTGGGTTTCCGCTGCGCCCGCAGCGACTGGCGTGGGGCGCTCGATACGCTCGACAAGAATGCCGCCGCCGGACTGATCGATCGTGCCACGCATCGCCGCCAGCGCGGCGTTCTTATGACCGCGCAGGCGCTCGATCTGGAGACGTCCGATCGCGATGCCGCGCGCGACATGGCCGCGGAGGCGGTGAAGCTCGCGCCGACGCTCGTTCCGGCCGCCGTGCTTGCGGCGAAGTTTCAGAGCGAGCAGCATCAGGTGCGCCGTGCGATGAAGCTGATCGAGACGGCTTGGCTTGCCAACCCGCATCCCGATCTCGCCGATGCCTATGCGCATGTACGGCTTGGCGATTCCGCGCGGCAGCGTCTCGTCCGCGTGGAAACGCTCGCGCAGAAGATGCCGGATCATATCGAGAGCGCACTGGCGGTCGCGCGGGCCGCGCTCGATGCCAGCGAGTTCGCACGGGCGCGCGAGGCGCTGGCGCCGCTGCTCGCCGCGCCGACGCAGCGCGTTGCGATGCTGATGGCGGAGATCGAACGCACCGAGCATGGCGACAGCGGCAAGGCGCGCGGCTGGATGCTGCGCGCGGTGCGCGCGTTACCCGACGCGGTGTGGACGGCGGACAGTTATGTATCCGATCGCTGGCGTCCGGTGTCGCCGGTGACCGGACGGCTGGATGCGTTTCAATGGCTGACGCCGCTCGCCGCGCTGCCCTCGGGCGCACCGGCCGATGCCGGAATCGAGCCCGCGGAGACGATGATCGAGCGGCCGAAACCGCCCGCGATCGATGCCGCGGACGGCAAGCCGGTGCAAGACAATTTGCCGAAGGCCGCCATCGAACCGGGCCCGCCCGCACCGGCGGCGTCAGCCCCGTCCCCGGCCGCCCCACCGCCAGTTTTCCGGGCGCGGCTCGATGCGAAGCCGGCTGCACCGATTCCGGCGGTGATTCCCATCGTCCGGGCACCGGACGATCCGGGGATCGCCGAGGAAGCGCCCGACGAGGATTTCGCCGAACAGCCGCATCCGCCCCGCCAGCAGGCGGGCGGCTGGCGCGGGTTCCTGGCGCGCTGGAGTGCGTGAAGCGCGGATTTCCGGCCTGTTTTCAGGGCAATGGGTTGCTGGGTCGAAGAGGCCTGCAGCCCTTATTCCCGCCTGTTCTTGCAAAGTGCTCCGCTGCCCGATATCAGGAGCGCGCAGAGCGGGAGATATTCCGTTCGGCTGTGATGGTGCGGCGTTGTTCGTTGCCGTGCCGGTCGGGTTCGCCGCAATAGCTCAGTTGGTAGAGCACGTCATTCGTAATGACGGGGTCACAGGTTCGAGTCCTGTTTGCGGCACCACTCGCCTTGTGGCGTTCAGTTACCTTCCAACCTACAGGGCGGCTGGTCGAGCTTGATGTGACCGGTTTCGCAGCAATTGTTGCCCGCAATCCGGTGCAGTTCTCCGAACTTGACTGGGCGGCATTTCCGCCCATCTCATGGTGCTCATGTGAACCGCCGACGGAGATCGTCGCGATGACCCTGAAGATGCAATGGAAGGTGCCGCAGAGTTCGCAACCGCGGGCACAGGACTTCAGTTTCGACCTCGACCGCACGCTGGCGTCGGTCGTCGGCGTTCATTCGATCATTCCCAACGATGCGTTCACCGCACAGACGCTCGGTACCGAGCGCGCCGGCAACGGCGTGCTGATCGACCGCGGGCTCGTCCTCACCATCGGCTACCTGATCACCGAAGCGCAAACGTCGTGGCTGCATTACGGCGACGGCAAGGTGATCGAAGGCTATCCGCTCGGCTTCGATCCGGAATCCGGATTCGGGCTGGTGCAGGCGCTGGGTTCGATCGATGTCGATCCGATCGACATCGGCATGTCGAGCAGCATCGTGACGGGCGATCGCGTGATCGTCGGCGGTCTTGGCGGCCGTGCCGGCGCGGTTGCGGCCGAGGTCGTCGCGAAGCGTGAGTTCGCGGGTTACTGGGAGTATCTGCTCGACGAAGCGATCTTCACCGCGCCGTCGCATCCGAACTGGGGCGGCACCGCGCTGCTCTCGGAACGCGGCAAGCTGCTCGGCATCGGCTCGCTTCAGCTCGAAACCGACCAGCAGGGCGTGGCAAAGCACCTCAACATGATCGTTCCTATCGATCTTCTGACGCCCGTACTCGACGATCTGCGCAAGTATGGCAAGCTCAACAAGCCCGCGCGCCCGTGGCTCGGCATGTTCGCGAGCGAGATCGATAATGCGGTCGTTGCGATCGGCTTCGCGCCGGATGGTCCGGCAATGCGCGCCAAGATGATGGTCGGAGATACGATCGTCGCAGTCGATGGCGAGCGGGTCGGCAGCCAGGCGGATTTCTACCGCAAGGTCTGGGGTCTCGGCAGCGCAGGCGTTGAAGTGCCGCTGACCTTGCGCCGTGACCGGCGTGAAGTGGACGTGGTGCTCAAGTCCGCTGATCGTGCTTCTTTCCTGAAGCAGCCGCGGATGCACTGACGGTCAGGCGGATACGCGGACCAGTCCGGTCCCGCAAGGTCAGCTCTCGATGATGTCGTCCCTGGCTGACGCCGGCGGCGGGCGTTTCGGCGGAAGCCGGTCGATCACGGCGCGCAGCGTGTATCTCGGATCGTGATCGTCGCCGCGCATCAGATCCTTGTTGATAAAGTGCCCTTCGAGCGAGATCGATTTCAGCGATACGATGATCTGTTTGACGCCGGAGGCGTCGCCGAAGGGCAGTAGCAGCCGCTCGTACATCACCTCGCTGCCCGCCGCATCGAGAACGGAAAACTCCGAATAGACCGGCAGCCGCCGCGCGACGCATGTATCGTAGATCGGCTGCGAGTAGCGCCAGATGTTGGGGCTCAGAACGTCTTGCAGATCGCGCTGCCTGGCGAGGAATCCAAACGAG
>JBMOOJ010000099.1:54062-77662 GCA_049323835.1 Pseudomonadota bacterium
CTGCATCGGTGGTGCGATAGCGCGTCTCGCCGCCGCGATCGATGACGTCGAAGTAAGCGAGATCGGGCGCCTCGTCCTCCATCCGGTTCGGGTTGAAGTCGGCAATCGCCGGCAGCATGGCGCGAGCAGCGAACAGACGCAGCCAGGTGTTCACGAAGTCGCGCTGCCGTATCGATTTGATGACGGACGGACCTGCACTTTCAAAACTTGCCACTGACATCATAGGCGAGCCTTTGTGCGAACTCCGGAGAGCATACAACGCCAGCGTGCACGATCGGATGACGAACGTTCTTCGCGCTTGGCTTTTCCGGCAGCTCTGATCCGGTGACGGGAGGCCGAATCAGGTCGGAAATTCCATTCGACGGCAAGACCATCAGTACGCGAAGGAGCGTGATCGTCTACCTCAGGTTGGTCAGACGTACCGGGAAAGAGGTGCCGGATACCTCGCGGAGGGCTCCGATACCGAGGGAATTGCTGGCGCTGCGCGACATGCGTCAAAATGCGCAATCATCTGATAGTTATATCATAATTTCCAATAAGGTGTGTCGAGCAGGTTCTGTGAGGTACCAGATAACCGTTCGCCGGTAAGAGCATCCTACGGTTAAGCGATCTTGAAGTTTTCGAGAGGAGGATGCGTGGGCCACGTCCGTATCACCGCATCACCCCGGAGGAATCTTCATGGGCGCATTCAAGTCTCGTGCACTGCCTCTTGCCTTTGCCGTTCTGGTTGCAGCCGGCATCCCTGCCAAAGCTGAAGACGGCGTTTCCGCCGACAAGGTCGTGTTCGGTCAGGCCGCTCCGCTCGACGGCCCTGCCTCGGCGCTCGGCCTCGGCATGAAGCTCGGTCTCGAAGCTGCATTCGCCGAAGTGAACAAGGCCGGCGGCGTCAAGGGCCGGAAGCTCGAGCTGAAGAGCGTCGATGACGGCTATGAGCCGAACAAGTCAATCGAAGCGGTGAAGAAGCTGCTTTCCGACGACAAGGTGTTTGCGATCGCAGGTCCGGTCGGCACGCCGACGTCGGCCGCGACGCAGCCGATCGCCAATGCGGCAGGTGTGCCCTTTATCGGCGCATTCACGGGCGCCGAGTTCTTGCGCGAGCCCTACAAGCCGGGCGTGATGAACATTCGCTCGAGCTATTTCCAGGAAACCGAAGCGATGGTGGAGCGCCTGACCAAGGATCTCGGCGTCACCAAGATCGCGATCATGTATCAGGATGACGGTTTCGGTCAGGCCGGTCTTGCCGGCGTGAAGCGCGCGCTCGAGAAGCGAAAGATGGAACTGGCCGGTGAAGGCACTTTCGAGCGCAATACGGTGGCCGTGAAGGCGGCGCTGCTTGCGATCAAGAAGGCCGATCCGGAAGCGGTCATCATGATCAGCCCCTACAAGCCGGCGGCTGAGTTCATCAAGCTCGCCAAGCAGATCAAGCTCAACGCGACCTTCGTGAACATCTCGTTCGTCGGCTCGGATGCGCTGGCGAAGGAACTGGGCGCCGATGGCGCGGGCGTGGTCATCACGCAGGTCGTGCCGTTCCCGAAGGATGCGAGCATTCCGGTGGTCGGCAAGTATCATGCGGCGCTCAAGGCGGTTTCCGCCGATGCGCAGCCGGGCTTCGTCTCGCTCGAAGGCTACATGGTCGGCCGCGCGATTGCCGCCGCGCTCGAGAAGATCGACGGCGAACCGACCCGTGCCAAGATGATCGAGGCCATCCAGAAGGCCGGCACCATCGATCTCGGTGGTGTGAAGCTCAGCTACAGCCCGACCTCGAACCGCGGTTCGGATCAGGTGTTCCTCACCGTCATCCAGGCTGACGGCTCGTTCAAGGCGGTCGACAAGCTTCAGAAGTCCGGTTCGTAACGCGGATCCCGTGCGCGGCGTTCCCGGGACGGAGCGCCGCGCATGACTATCGTTTGACTGCGAGGGGGAAATTGCAATGAAGGCCGCAACGATGTCGTGGGCCCGTCTGGGGTTACGAGGCCGCCTGTTTCTTGCGTTCGGAGTGGTTGCCGGTCTGACCGTACTGGCGAGCGTCAGCGCCATCTACTCCTACGGTCGCATTGGGCATGCGCTTTTCGTGGTAACCGAAAAGAGCCTCCCCGACATTGCCCGCACCGCGAAGGTGGTGAAGGCGGAAGGCGATGTCGCGTCCGCAGCGCCGAGCCTGCTTGCCGCAACCGACGCTGCAGGCCGCGAGGAAGCATCGAAGGCACTCGTCTCCGCCCGCGAGGCGCTGACCCGGGCGATCGATGCGCTCGGTGCGGAAGACGCCAGGAAATTCGGCGAAACCAACAGCCGCATGCTGGAAAACCTCGATCGTCTCGCGAAGGCGGTGACCGAACGCCAGACGATCGCGGCCAATCGTATCAAGCTCGTCGCCGAGCTGCGCGGCGCTCACCAGAAGCTTGCCGAAAAGCTCGCGCCGATGGCCGACGACGCCGGCTTCACCCTGACCATCGAAATGCAGGGCGTGAAGCTCGAAGATATGGCGGTCGTGCAGAAGACCCTGTCGGCGCTGGCCGACAAGGACCTGCCGAAACTTCAGGCGATTCTTGATCTGCGTGCCGAAGCGAACCTGATGCTCGGCATTCTCGTCGAAGCGGCCGACCTGCCGACGCTCGACCTGCTGCCGCCGGTGCGCGACCGCTTCAACGCCACCTCGGGCCGGATCGACAAGGCATTGAAGATTCTCAAGGACGATGCCGTCACAAAGCTGTTCGAAACTTTCCTTGCATTCGGCAAGCGTGAGAACAACGTTTTCGACCTCCGCAAGAAGGAGCTCGAAGGCAGCATCGCCGCCATGAAGATCGTCATGGACAACCGTTCGCTTGCGAAAGCGTTCGGCGAGCAGGTGGCCGACCTCGAGAAGCGGAGCGAGGCAGCGGCGGGCGTTGCCGTCAGCGATTCGCAGGCTGCGATCACTCAAGGCCGCTTGATTCTGATCGCCATCGCGGTCACGAGCCTTGTGGTGGCATTCCTGATCGGCTGGTTCTATGTCGGCCGCGGCGTGGTGCGCCGTCTCTCCGGCTTGCAGGGCAGCATGAAGGCGATCGCATCCGGCAATCTCGACACCGAGGTTGCGACCGGCGGCTCCGACGAGATTGCGGAGATGGCGGGCGCAGTCCGCTTCTTCAAGGAGAACATGGCGGAGGCCAGCCGCTTGCGCGCCGAGCGGGCGGAAGCGGAGAAGCGCGTCGTCGCCGAGCGCAAGGCCGAGATGCACAAGCTCGCCGATCAATTCGAATCCGCGGTCGGCAACATCGTGCAGACGATGTCGTCGGCATCGTCGGAACTGGAAGTGTCGGCGCGCACACTGACATCGACCGCCGAGATGACGGAGCAGCTCTCCGGTGTAGTCGAATCTGCGTCGGAAGAAGCTTCGGCCAACGTCCGATCGGTGGCGGCCGCGACCGAGGAGATGAGCGCATCGATCGCCGAGATCAGCCGGCAGGTGCAGGAATCGACCCGGATCGCCAGCGAGGCTGTGGAGCAGGCGCAAAATACCGATGCGCGCATTGGCGAGCTGTCGAAGGCTGCGATCCGCATCGGCGACGTGGTCAGCCTGATCACGACCATTGCCGAGCAGACCAACCTGCTGGCGCTCAACGCCACCATCGAGGCGGCGCGCGCGGGCGAATCCGGCCGCGGCTTCGCCGTGGTCGCGCAGGAAGTGAAGGCGCTGGCCTCGCAGACCGCGAAGGCGACCAGTGAAATCAGCGCCCAGATCACCGGCATGCAGACCGCGACGCAGGAATCGGTTTCGGCGATCAAGGAGATCAGCAACACCATCGGCAAGATCTCCGATATCGCCTCCACCATTGCCGGCGCGATCGATCAGCAGGGGTCTGCGGCTCAAGAGATCGCCTCGAACATCCAGCAGACCGCGCACGGCACGAGCCAGGTCGCGTCCAATATCGTCGAAGTGAACAAGGGTGCGCGCGAGACCGGCACGGCCTCGGCGCAGGTGCTCACCTCGGCGCAGATGCTTTCGCAGGAGAGCGATCACCTGAAGGAAGAGATGTCGCGCTTCGTCGCCACCGTGCGGGCGATGTAGATCGCCACACGCGCGTCAAGGTATTACAACGGCCGCCGGGAAGGCGGCCGTTTTGTTTCGCGGCGCGGCTTACGGCCCGGCCTCGATGCAAAACCCGACGAGCGGCGCAGAAGTGTCAGCAGTTTCACTGTCGCCGGGCTGAGATAACCGCCCTTGCGGACGATCGCATAAACCGGATTCGCGGCATTCAGATCGGTGACCGTTATGGTGGCGAGCGAACCCTGCCGCAGTTCGTCATCGACGGCGCTCACCGGGAGCAAGGCCAGGCCGAGCCCTGCCTCGATCAGCCGCTTCTTGGCCGTCAGGCTGTCGAGCGGGGTCCATCGGATGGCGCCGATGCCGCGTGCCTGAAACTGGGCAAAGATGTTGTCGGCGAACGTCTCGCGCTGCTCGAAAGCGTTCGGGAAAGCGAACCACGCTTCGTCGCGCAATTGGACAAGGGAGGCTATCCTGCGCCCGGCAAACCGATGGCCTGGCGGACAGGCGATCACCATCGCTTCCGACGCGATATGCTCGCAGATCAGATCCGGGGACGGATCGAGCAGATAGCGCAGGCCGAGCGTGACCTCGCCGCGCCGGACCAGATCGCTGACCTCGGCGCTGCTGGCGGTGCGGATCGCAAGATCGATCGCCGGGTGTCCGGCGGTGAACCGCTTCAGGATCGGCGTGAGATTGGTGCCGGCCAGTGTCCCGACGGCTGCAATCGCCATGCGTCCGGCGGTTCCGGTGCGCAAGGCATCGATCGCGCTCGATGCATCGCGAAGCGCCGCCAGCACGCGCTCCGCATGCGGCAGCAAGGTGCGGCCAGCCTCGCTCAGTGTCACGCCGCCGCCGACGCGCTCGAACACCGGCACGCCGAGTTGCTCCTCCAGCAGCGCGATGCGGCGGCTGATCGCCGGCTGTGAGCGGCCCAGCATATCGGCGGCGGCGGAGAAGCTGCTGGCCTGATGGATGGTGACGAAGGTGAGAAGGGATTCGCTGTCCATCGGCGTCCGGCCATATGCAAAAAGCTGATGAATATCAGAAATATTATGATTTGGACAAATGGCTTGGCAAGGGCGACGATCACCTGAGTTGAGGAGAGATTGATGCCCGCCAGCATTTCCGAGGCTGAGCCGCAGCATGTCCGCGCCGCGCCGCCGCATCCCGATCCGTATCCCTGGTACGGCCGCCTGGCCCGCGAGCGCGGCTTCTTCCGCGACGAAACGAACGGCTGGTGGGTGGCGGCAAGCGCGGCTGCCGTGCGCGAGGTGCTGACCAGCGATGTCTGCCTGACCCGTCCACTGCACGCGCTTGTTCCGGCGGGTTTGCGCGACGGTGCTGCGGCGCAAATTTTTGGACGGCTGGTGCGGCTGCGCGACGACGAGGTCCGTGGCCCGCTGAAAGAAGCCGTCACCGCGGCGGTGCGCAGTGTCGATCTGCGGCTTCTCGCAAATCGGACGCGGACGCGCGCAAACGAACTCGATAGCGAGATCGGCTTGCCGTTCGACCCGGCCAAGACCACGCAGTTCATGTTCGCGCTGCCGGTGCAGGTGGTTGCGCTGCTGCTCGGTGTTCCGCGCGAAAGGCTCACCGATGTCATGGGCTGGCTTGGTGCCTACGGCGCAGCCGCCGCGGCGACGGGCACCAGCATTCCCGTGCCGACGCCGGACATCATCGCGCGAGGGCATCAGGGTGCACAGGCGCTGTTCGATCTCGTGCGCGTGCTGAAAGGTGATGTAACGGCGCGGGGCCCGCTGCTGGATGCGCTGGTCATCGAAGCGAAGCGTGCGGGCTGTGATGACGAGAATGATGTCGTCGCCAATGCCGTCGGCCTGATGATCCAGGGCTATGCCGCGATGGCGTCGTTGACCGGCCTGACGCTGCTCGCGCTCGCGCGCCGGCCGGAGCTGCACAAGCAGGCGGCGGCCGATCGCACGTTGCTGCGGCCGTTGATCCAGGAGGTGTGCCGGTTCGATCCGACCACCAACAGCACCTTCCGCTTCATGGCGCGTGACGCCGGGATCGCCGGGCACAGGCTGCGTGCGGGTGAGATGATCATCGTGCTGCTTGCGGCCGCCAACCGCGATCCGGCGCTCAACCCCGATCCCGACCGTTTCGATATCGCGCGAGCGGACCGCAAGTATCTCGAATTCGGGACGGGTCCGCACGCATGCCCCGCCGACAAGTTCGCACCGCTGATTGTCGAGATCGCGGTCGATCATCTGCTCGCCCGCGGCGTTCCGCTGGAAAGGCTGGAGGCGTCGCTGTCGTACGCGCCCTCAGGCCACATCCGCACGCCGCTGTTCAATCGTTGATGGAGATGATGATGAGCAAAGATCGCGTGTTCAAGGCGCTGCACACGGCCAAAACAGGCTTTGTCATGCCGAATGCCTGGGATGCCGGAAGCGCGCTGGTGCTCGCGGCTTCGGGCTTTCCGGCGATCGCGACGACGAGTGCCGGCATTGCATTCGCGCTCGGCAAGCAGGACTACGGCGTCACCGCAGCGGCGCTTGCCGTTCCGCGCGAGGAAATGTTCGAGCACATTCGCAAGATTGTGAATGCGGTCACGTTGCCGGTGAACGCTGATTTGGAAGCAGGCTACGGTGACAGCCCCGAGGATGTGGCGGAAACGATCGCGCTGGCGATCGAGGCCGGCGTCGCCGGCAGCAACATCGAGGACAAGATTCCCGCTCAGCCCGGGCTCTACGACGAGAAGCTGGCGGTCGAACGCATCGCGGCAGCCCGCGCCGTCATCGACGGCATGGGCAGCGATTTTGTTCTGACCGCGCGAACCGATCCGTTTCTGGTGTCCGGCAAAACGGGTCTTGCCGAAGCCGTTCGCCGCGCGAACCTCTACCGCGAGGCCGGTGCCGATTGCCTCTACGCGCCGGGCGCATCCGATCTCGTCACGGTCGAGACACTGGTGCGCGAAATCAACGGGCCGATCAATGTGGTGATGGGCCTCGGGACGGCCGAGGGAAATGCGCGCGAACTCATTGCTGCCGGCGTCCAGCGCATCAGCCTCGGCGGCAGCATCGCGCGTTCGGCGCTCGGCTTCGTGCGGCGGTGCGCCGATGAGCTGCGCGATCATGGCACGCTTGGATTTGCCGGGCAGCAAATCTCGCAGGCGGACCTGAATGCACTGTTCGCAAAGTCGCGCGTCGCCTGACGGGCAAAATGATTGCAATCATTTGCGGCAATTGGCCGGGTGCCCTGCGCTTGCACCTGCGGCGCGCCTGTGCCGAAATACCCTTGGCTTCAAGGCGCGCAAAAAGAGCGCCGGCAAATCAGCCAAGGGAGAAACAACCATGCGTTTCGCGATTGCGTTCGTTCTGTCACTTGCCGGGCTGCTGCCGGCCGCCGCGCAGGAATGGCCGGCGCGCAACGTCACTGTCGTCGTGCCGTTCCCGGCCGGCGGCGCGTCGGACATGACAGCGCGGCTCGTCACCAACAAGCTCGCGGATCGCGTGAAGCAATCGGTCGTGATCGACAATCGCGCCGGAGCGAACGGATCGGTTGGCGCGACGTCGATGAAGCAGGCGGCACCCGATGGCTACACGCTCCTGATCGGATCGATCGGCGTGTTCGCGATCAATCCGGCGCTGTTCAAGGATCTGAAGTACGACCCGATGGCGGACTTCGATCTGCTCAGCGTGCTGGTGCGAACGCCGAACGTGCTGGTCGCCAACCCGCAATTCCCCGCCAGCAACGTCAAGGAACTGATCGAGCATCTGAAGAAGAATCCGGAGAAAGTGACGTTCGCGTCGTCCGGCATCGGCTCGTCCGATCATCTGACCGCGGCGCTGTTCTGGCAGAAGACCGGCACCACCGGCATTCATGTGCCGTACCGTGGCGGTGGCCCGGCGATCAACGATCTGATCGCAGGCCACGCCAACGTCTCGTTCCAGAATCTCGGCGCGGTGGCGCAGCAGATCAAGGCGGGGCAACTGAAAGCACTCGGCGTCACCAGCAACAAGCGTACCGCGACGTTGCCGGACGTGCCGACCATGGCCGAGGCCGGGGTGCCGGAGCTTGAGGTTTACTCCTGGCAGGCGGCCGCTGCACCGAAGGGGCTTCCGGCCGCGGTCCGCACCAAGCTCGAAGCCGAACTCGCGGCGTCGGCAACCGATCCGGAAACCAAAGCGAAGTTCGAGGCGGTCGGATTCGATGTCGTCGCCAACAACGGCGAGCAGTTCAAGGCGTTCCTCACCGCCGAGATCGCGCGCTGGAAGGCGGTCATCGAAACCGGCAAGATCAGCCCGCAGTAGTCGCGGCTCCGCGACGGTATAACGTTGCACGTCAGACGCGGACCGGCCCGCGTCTGACGATTATTTTGTGACGGATGTGTTCCATCGTCACTGAAAAAGCTATGTTCGCCAGTAGCGAACGCGCGATATCGCGAACTGGAGACCGCCCGATGAGCACGGCCGAGGCCCTGGACTATCCGCTGAAGCGTGCGCCGCTGGTGCCGCCGCGTCCGCCCGTCGCGCCCGACGACATGACCGCCGTCGAGCGGATGAAGGCGATCCGCACGAACGCGATCACGAGCTGGGGCGAGCGTGCGTATCGCGAGGATGTCATCGCCGGCAAGTTTCTCGGCCGGAACAGCTATATCCTGAATACACCGGATGCGATCCGCTACGTGCTGGTCGAGAATTACGAGAACTACTTCCGCACGCCGGTCGGCTTGCGGGTGCTGCGGCCGATGCTCGGCGACGGTCTTCTGATCGCGCGCGGCAAATCCTGGAAGCATCAGCGCCGCACGCTTGCGCCGGCCTTCACGCCGCGCGCGGTGACGACGCTCGTGCCGCACATGCTGTCGGCGACGGATGAAGCGATCGACGAACTGAAGCGCAAGACCGGCCAGCCGCTCGATCTGCGCGAGGCGATGCAGCGCATGACGCTGGAGATCGCCGGCCGCACCATGTTCTCGCTGGAGATGGGGCGGGATGGCGCGACGCTGCGCGATTTCGTGATCGAGTATTCGGAGCGTTATGCCCCGCCGCGCATGCTCGATATTCTGCTGCCGCTGGCGATCCCGAGCCCTGCCGATATCGGCCGCGCCCTGTTCCGCCGCCGCTGGACGCGCTTCGTCGGCAAACTGATCCGCGAGCGCCGCTCGATGACTGCGCAGCTTTCCGGGCAACAGGGCGCACCGCGCGATCTGTTCGACCTGATGGTGGCCGCGCGCGATCCGGAAACCGGCGAAGCATTCTCCGACGAACTGCTCGGCGATGAGGTTGCGACCATGATCCTCGCCGGTCACGAGACGACGGCGACGGCGCTGTTCTGGTCATTGTATCTGCTGTCGCTTGATCAGGGCGCGCAGCAGGAGCTGGCCGACAGCGTTGCCTCGATCGAGATCGATGCGTCGACCGACATCTCGAAACTCGCGTTCACCCGCGCCGTGGTCGACGAGGCGATGCGGCTCTATCCGCCGGCGTTTCTGGTTGCCCGCGCGGCGACCGGACCCGATACCGTGGCCGGGCTGCCGGTACAGGAAAAGGACGTGATCCTGATTTCGCCCTGGCTGCTGCAGCGGCACGAGAAGCTGTGGCAAGACCCGCATGCTTTCATTCCGCAGCGCTTCATGCCGGGCGCGCCGCAGCCGGATCGCTTCGCCTACATGCCGTTCGGCGCCGGGCCGCGCATCTGCATCGGCGCGCATTTCGCGCTGGTGGAGGCGACGCTGGCGCTGGCCAAGATCATCCAGGCCTTCAAGGTCGAGATCACCAGCGCGCGGCCGGTGATGCCCGTGGGCATCGTCACCACGCAGCCGGATCATTCGCCGGTGTTCCGCATCACGCGGCGCTGATCGTCTGTTACGTCGAGATCGGCGTGATCGCGTCGGTGCCGCGATCGGGCGTATCGTCCTTCCAGCGCACGGAGCCGAATGGCCGCTCCAGCATGCGGCGGATGCGCACCGGCTCGATGCCGGAGTGATAGGCGATCGCCTGCTGATGCAGCGCGCGCTCGGATTGCGTGGCGCGGTTGCGCTGACGTAAATAGTCCAGCCATGTCGGGCAGTGATAGCGCTCGGTCCACAGTTCCGGGTCGGCGATGTCGCGCGCGATCGACCAGCCGTAGGCTCCGTTGCGCTGCCGGGTGAGCTGCACCTGCTGCATCAGCGTGTGAAATTCGCGCGCCTTGTCCATCGGCACGCGATATTCGATCTCGACCACCACCGGTCCACTGCGGGCGGTGAGCGAGAGCTTCACCTCCGGATCGGCGAGCACGTCGATGGCCTCGTCGTTGCGGCCGGCGACCGCCGGCATCCGCAGCCAGAGGCCGATCGCCGGCGAGATCAGCAGCATGATCGCCGAGAACAGCAGCGCCTCGCGGACGCCGGTGAGGTCGGCAATGTGGCCCCAGAGCCAGCTTCCGATCGCGACGCCCCCTGAAATCGAAGCCTGAAATGTCGCGAGCGCGCGGCCCGCGACCCAGCGCGGCGCAGAGAACTGCACGCCGATATTGAACAGGGTGACCGCAAGCATCCATGCCGCGCCCGCGACAACAAGTGCCGCGGCAGTGACGACGATCATCTTGCTCGATGCGATCGCGATGATGGCGAGGCCCATGACCAGTGCGCAGCCGCGGATCGCGGCCTCGCTCGAAAAGTTCTTGCGGACGATGCCGATATTGAGCGCGCCGACGACCGCGCCCATTCCGAACGCACCGAGGATCAGGCCGAAGGTTTGTGCGCCGCCGCCGAGCAGGTCGCGGGCGATCAGCGCCATCAGCGCGAGAATGGAGCTGCCGGCAATGCCGGTGATCAGCGTGCGCGTGAGGACGATGCGGATCGACGGCGAGTTGGCGACATAGCGCACGCCGGAGATGATCGCGCGGTTCAGTTTCTCCGGCGGGAGCCGTCCAGGTTCGAGCGATCGCCGCCACAGGAACAGGACGATCAAGAGCGGCAGGTAGAGCGCGGCATTGCAGATGAACGCGGCCATCGCGCCGCCGGCGGCGACGATGACGCCGCCGATCGCCGGGCCGAAGCTGCGGGCGATATTGAAGCTGATGCCGTTCAGCGCCACGGCCGACGAGAGCGATTCCGGTGGCACCTGTTCGCTCACGGACGCCTGCCAGGCCGGGCCGAACAGCGCCATGCCGCTGCCGATGACAAAGCACAGGGCGAGCATCGAATAGGGCGTCAGAAGGCCGATCGCCGCCAGCGCCGAAAGGGCGATCGCGCCTGAAAGGCCGACCAGCAGGGCGATCAGCCCGACAATGCGCCGGTCGAACATGTCGGCGATGGCGCCGGCCGTGATCGCAAACAGCATGATCGGCAGCATCAGCGAGGTTTGCACCAGCGCGACCATGTCGGCGGACGAGGTCATCTGGGTCATCGCCCAGGCCGCGCCGACGCCATGAATCATCAGGCCGAGATTCGACATCAGGCTCGCCAGCCAGATCCGGCGGAACAGGCTGTGCCGGAGCGGCGCGGCAATACCCTCGGCGGGGGCGGCTTGGGTGGCGTCAGTCATTCCGTCGCTCGGTCGCAATCGTCAGGCATCGAAATCGGTCACCGGCACCCGCGTTGATGCCTGTCACCATCCAGCCTGTCCAGCACGGGTGTGGGTTTTCCGGATCAGATCGGCTGGTTTCGCGCGGTTGCGCGGCAATCTTGCGGCGCTGCCAGCCCCCGGCCGCTGCCGTCATTTTGATCACCTGGACGCCCTTCAGGAACGGCGGTGAGATTGCAAGTGACCTGTTTTCGGGCCATAGAGCGCGGACATTCCATCCCGCACTGCATTCTTGCGGTGCGCCCCATGCGATTGCCGATACGATGCTGGACCGTTTGCGCCAATTCATTTCCGACGTCATTGCGCCGTCCGATCAGCAGCGGACGTTCGACGAAGCGGATTACCGCCTCGCCGCGACGGCGTTGCTCATTCACGTGATCTCGCTTGACGGTGAACCGTCCGAGGTCGAAACGCGCAAGTTGCATGCGCTGCTGGAACTTCGTTTCAAGCTCGACGCCGGAACCGCCGACAAGCTGATTGCCGAAGCCATGCGCGCCGAAGGCGACGCGGTGGACATGTACCATTTCACCAGCGTCATCATGCGTTCGGTTGACGAGACGGGCCGGCTGCGCATCATCGAAATGATGTGGGAACTGGTCTATGCAGACGGTCATGCCAGCGAGTTCGAGGACAGCGTGGTCTGGCGGGCGGCCGATCTGCTCGGGATTTCGTCCCGCGACCGGATCGATCTCAAACGGCAGGTGTCAGGTCAGAAGGTTTCGGGTCAATCGCAGCTCGACGAGACCACATAGGGCTCGCAATACTCATCTCTTACCGGTGTTATCCCTCAAGCATGTCCATGAGTGAACGTGTCGCGCTGATCACAGGAGCCTCCGCCGGGATCGGTGCCGAGTTCGCGCGGCTGTTCGCGGCGAAGGGACATCGCGTGGCGCTGGTCGCGCGCCGGTTGGAAACCCTTGAGGATCTGGCAAAGGAGATCGCCGCCAAGGGCGGTGCAGCGCCGATCGTGATCGGCTGCGACCTGTCGCAAGCCAATGCGGGCGAGATGGTTGCTGCGGCACTGGCGGCCGCGGGCGTTGAGGTCGAGTACCTCGTCAACAATGCCGGCTTCGGCATGTTTGGCGACGCCAAGGTGCTCGACGCGGCCGGGCAGCTCAACATGATCGACCTGAACGTGAAGACGCTGACCGATCTGACCCTGCGGTTCACCGATCAGTTGGTCCGTCATCGCGGCGGCATCATCAACGTGGCGTCGATCGCAAGTTTCCTGCCCGGGCCGGGCATGGCGGTCTACTACGCCAGCAAGGCGTATGTGCTGTCCCTGTCCGAGGCGCTGCATCTCGAACTGGCCGGGCAGGGTGTGCGCGTCACCGCGCTGTGTCCTGGGCCGGTGCCGACCGAATTCCAGCAGCGTGCAGGCTTCAAGCCGGGCCTCGATTCCCTGATCCTGAACGTGCGGCCCGCGGATGTCGCTGCCGCCGGATACCGGGGCGTCATGGCCGGGCGCCGGGTCGTCCTGCCCGGGCTGCTGGTCCGGATGATCCCGTTCTTCATGCGCTTTGTGCCGCGCGGCATCATTCTGGCCGCCGCTGGCGCCATCCAGCGCAAGCGCTGAACGCGATCCACGTTCGCTGCGACCAAGGACCGGACCTCGTTTGGCCCGCGGCTTGCTTTGGATAGCCTAGCCTCAAAGGCAAGTTTTAACGAACTCGGACTACGCTTGGAATGTCATGAGCCGCCTTCGCGACAGACTGCACGATGCGAAGATCGAGAGCGCAGCGCCGCTGCCAGTCCCTGATCCTGCACTTGCTTTCAGGCATCACCGGCCGGTTCTGCTCGTGCTGCATCAGGAAACGTCGACGCCGGGCCGCATTGGCAATGCCTTGCGGGCGATGGGCTATCCGCTCGACATCCGCCGCCCGCGTTTCGGCGATCCTCTGCCGGAGACGTTCGCGCGCCACTCCGGCGCGGTGATTTTCGGCGGGCCGCAGAGCGCCAACGATCCGGATGACTTCATCAAACGCGAGATCGCATGGACAGAGGCCGCACTCGGCGAAGGCCGGCCGTTTCTCGGCATCTGTCTCGGTGCGCAGATGCTGGCGAAGAGCCTCGGCGCGACGGTCTCGCGGCATCGCCAGGGCCGCGAGGAGATCGGCTACTACCCGATCCGTCCGACCGCGGCGGGCCGCGCGCTTTGCGGGGAATGGCCGGGGCATGTCTATCAATGGCATTGCGAGGGCTTCAATCTGCCGTCGGGATGCGAACTCCTCGCCGAGGGCGACGATTTTCCGGTTCAGGCGATCCGGTGCGGCAATGCATTCGGGCTCCAGTTTCATCCGGATGTGACGACCGCGATGATGCATCGCTGGACAACCCGCGGTGCGGCGCGATTCGATGCGCCGGGTGCGCATCCGCGCGCGCAGCACTTCGCCTATCGCGCGGTCTATGACGTCATGGAGCGCGCGTGGCTCACCGCGTTTCTCGATCGATGGTTGCGCGGCGCGCCGTGCGAGACACCCCTCGCCATGGCGGCGGAATAACCGCCCCGCATTCCGATTCCCGAATCCGGCTGCATCTGAAGGTGTTTCGTTCTGCGAAACGTCTGTGTGCTTGAAACGCGCGATGATCCTTGCGCAAGATGCTTCCATAACTCGGGGAGGCACGCGGTGGACAATCGCGCATTCGCAGAACTGCTGCGGCAGTTCACGCTCTCGGCCGAATCCGGCGACGGCAAACGTTTCGCCGCGCACTTCACCGAGGACGCAGTCTATTACGATTACATCTACGGCCCGCACACCGGCCGCGCCGAGATCGCGCACATGATGCAGGATATGTTTCATCGCGATGCGACGGACTATCGCTGGGAGATGTTCGACCCGGTGTTCGACGGAACGATGGGTTACGCCTGGTCACTGTCCAGCTTCACGTCGACGATTCCGGACTTCAAGGGCAAGCCTGTGGTGATCGACGGCATGAGCCGCTTCATCGTCCGCGATGGGCTGATCTCGGAATATCGCGAGTCGGTGAACGGCGGCGTGGCGATGAGCCAGCTTGGCGTCGCGCCGGAGCGGATGAACAAGGTGTTCCAGCGCTGGACCGGCTGGCTGAAGGATCGGCCGGAAACCGGCGAATACTTCAAGCGCGGTCCGCAGACAAAATCCTAACGCAAGAACCAACAACACACAGGGAGGCATCATGGCCTACGAGGCAATTCTCTACAGCGTCGAAGATGCTATCGCGACGATAACACTCAATCGTCCCGATCGCATGAATGCCTGGACGTCGGTGATGGAGCGCGATGTGCGCGATGCGATGACCACGGCGGCGGCCGACAAGAACGTTCGCGTGATCGTTCTGACAGGTGCGGGCCGCGGCTTCTGCGCCGGCGCCGATATGGATGCGCTGAAGACGCTCGATCCGGATGACATCAAGCGGCGCGATGCGCTGCCGTCGTTCGACATGAATCGCCGCGCCGACTGGCAGACGCGCAACGGCTACTATCCGGCGATCCCGAAGCCGGTGATCGGCATGCTCAACGGCGCGACGGCCGGCATCGGCCTCGTGCATGCGCTCTATTGCGATATCCGCTTCGCGGCCGATAACGCTGTGTTCACGACCGCATTCGCGCGGCGCGGGCTGATCGCCGAGCATGGCATCTCATGGATGCTGCCGCGCATCGTCGGTCACGCCAACGCGCTCGATCTCCTGATGTCAGCCCGCCGCGTCACCGCCGACGAGGCGCTGCGCATGGGTCTGGTCAATCGGCTCTATCCGCTCGAGAAGCTGCGCGAGGAGACGATGGCCTATGCGCGCGATCTGGCGGAAAATGTTGCGCCCGCATCCATGCGCACGATCAAGCAGCAGCTCTACGATGTGCCGTTCCAGACCATGGCCGAGGCGACCGCGGTCGCCAATCGCGAGATGATGATCTCGCTCGCCAGCGCCGACTTCAAGGAAGGCGTTGCGAGCTTCGTCGAGAAACGGAAGCCGAAGTTCTCCAGCGTGTGAGCGCTGCTGACGGAATCGTGTCTGCGCGGACCATATGCTGCTGCGTATGATCCGCGTCATGGCTCCACACCCGCGCAAGGCGACGATTGACGATATCGACGGCATTGCCGCGATGGCGGGAGAGCTGTTCTCCGCCCATGTGGGCTACGATGCGCGGCGGTTCTTCGTTCCCGACGATGCGGGCGAGCTCTACCGGAACTGGTTCATGCGGCCCGGCGCGGCCGAGAAGCTCCTGTTTCTGGTGAGCGAGCGGGAAGACCGTTCGCTCTGCGCGTATGCGATTGCGGAGGCCTATGCGGCCGAACCGGAATTCAGCTCGCCAGAGCACGTCTACATTCACGATGTCTTTGTCGCGCCGGAGCTGCGTCATACGGGTCTTGCGGAGCAGTTCATCGAGCACATCGCCGCGTGGGCGAAAGGGCGCGGCATCACGCAGCTCCGCGCGATGATCGCGCTCGACAACGCCCGCAGCCTCGCCTTTTTCACCAAGCGCGGCTTCCGCGCGACGGTCACCGAGGTAACGCAGGATCTGAGCTAGAGGAGGATTGGCGGGAAGTTGGTGGAGCCAGGCGGGATCGAACCGCCGACCTCGTCATTGCGAACGACGCGCTCTCCCAGCTGAGCTATGGCCCCTTGCAGGCCGCGGCAAAACTCGCGGCGGCCGACACGCGGGCGTCATTTACTCGCTCCCCCAACGCCAAGTCAAGAATGGTCGAAATCGCCTGTTTTCGTGGCGTTTTGCCGCTCGCCTCCCTTGTGAGAAAAGGGTCGAGACTATACGTTGCGGCCAGTTCCAGTCCCGCCGTCCTGAGAGCCAGCACCGCCCATGCGCGCCATTCTCGACATCATTCTCATCGTCCTCGATCTCTACGTCTGGCTGCTCATCGCGTCCGCGATCCTGTCGTGGCTGATCGCCTTCAATGTCGTGAACACGCGCAATCAATTCGTCTCTTCGGTTGCGGAGTTCCTTTACCGGATCACCGAGCCGGTATTGCGGCCGATCCGCAATGTCATGCCGAACCTCGGCGGTCTCGACATCTCCCCGATCATCGTGATCCTGATCATCCTCTTCATTCAGCGGGTGATCACCTATTACATTTATCCGAACGTCGTCTGATCGCGGGCCGGCGGTTTGGCATTTCCCTGGCGCTATTCCGCGGAGGGTATTGCAGTCGCATTGCGCGTGACGCCGCGCGGCGGCCGCGATGATTTCGACGGAATCGAGATGGATGCCAATGGCCGCCCGGTTCTTAAAGTGCGCGTGAAGGCGCTGGCCGAAGGCGGTGAAGCGAACCGCGCGGTTATCAGGCTGATGTCGAAGGCGCTGAAAGTGCCGCAGGCGAATGTGCGTCTGCTGTCGGGCGTCACCTCGCGCAGCAAGCAGTTTGCAATCGACGGTGATCCGAAGCGGCTCGGTGAGACGCTGCAAAAGCTCGTGGCTGGTGCTGATTGAGGCGACACCATTAGGCGACGTCATGGCCGGGCTTGTCCCGGCCATCCACGTCTTCTATTCCGAGGCACTTAAAGACGTGGATGCCCGGCACAAGGCCGGGCATGACAGCGGAGAAGACAGAGAAACATGCCCGCTCAACTCATCGATGGAAAAGTCATTGCCGCCGATTTGCGCACCCGCGTCGCCACGGAAGCCGCGCGGATCAAGGCGAGCCATGGCGTGACGCCGGGTCTCGCGGCTGTGCTGGTTGGCGCCGATCCGGCGAGCCAGGTCTACGTCCGCAGCAAGGTGAAGCAGACCGAAGCGGCCGGCATGGCGTCGTTCGAGCATCTGTTGCCGGCGACCACCTCGCAGGCGGAACTGCTCGCGGTGGTCGACAAACTCAACCGCGACCCGAACGTTCACGGGATTCTGGTGCAACTGCCGCTGCCGAAAGGGCTCGATCCGCAAGCGATCGTCGCGGCCATCGACCCGGCCAAGGATGTCGATGGCCTGAGCCCGGTCAACGCCGGCCGGCTCGCCAACGGCCTGCCGGCGCTGACGCCCTGCACGCCGCTCGGCTGCATCATTTTGAGCAAGACCGTGCATGCCTCGCTTGAAGGCATGAACGCCGTCATCATCGGCCGCTCCAACCTGGTCGGCCGTCCGCTGGTGCAGCTGCTGCTCAACGAAAACGCGACGGTGACGATCGCGCACTCGCGCACACGCGACCTTCCCGCGATCTGCAAGCAGGCCGATCTGCTTTACGCAGCCGTGGGCAAGGCCGAGATGGTCAAGGCAAGCTGGATCAAGCCGGGCGCGACCGTGATCGATGTCGGCATCAACCGCATTCCGCTGGCTGACGGAAAGACACGGCTGGTCGGCGACGTGGCGTTCGGCGAAGCGCGCGAAGTTGCTGGCGCGATTACTCCGGTGCCGGGCGGCGTCGGGCAGATGACGGTGGCGTGCCTGCTGGTGAATACGCTGCGTGCGGCGTGTGCCATTCATGGGCTAGTGCCCAGTTTCTGAAGTTTGTAATCGTTGCCGCGATCGCTCAAACAAGCTTCAGGAACTAAAGGGCATTAGCAATCTATGAATCGAGTGCCGTTTTCGATCTGAAGTTCCTGTTTGAGAGTTGCGTCAGCGAATGCAGGAACTTCAGATCGGCAGCCACTCGGCCCGTCGGCGGTCTGAAGCCTAAGGCGCCGCCGCCGTTTCAAGGAAGCGGCGATAGAAACGGATCATCTCGAGGTAGTTGTCGATCGAGATGCGCTCGTTGGTGCCGTGAAAGCGGCTCAGGTCATCGTTCTTCGCGCGCACCGGCAGGAAGCGGAAGATGTTGTCCGCGACGCCTGCATAGTGCCGCGAGTCGGTTGCCGCCAGCATCAAGGTCGGCGCCACGACAGCGTCCGGAAACACCTCGCGTAATGTCTTGTTTAATGCCTGATAGCCGGCGCTGCGGGTGGTGCTGACCGGCGGCGGCTCGCTGTTGCCCGGGCTCGGCTGGATCGCGACCTTGGCATTGCCGATCACCTTGCGGACATGATCGATGACACCGGCCTCCGTGTCCCCCGGCAGCAGGCGGAAGTTCACCGTCGCGCTGGCCTGTCCGGGCAGGACGTTCTCCTGATTGCCGGCATTGAACACGGTCAGCGCGGTGGTGGTGCGCATCGACGCCTGCGCCGCCGGTGTTTTCTCCAGTTCGCGCTTCAGCACCGGCTCGAACAGCCAGAGGTTCGAGAGAATGATCCGGTTCAGCAAGCGCATCTCCGGCGCGATCGTCTCGAACATCTCGCGCGAAGCGCCACGAATCTCGGCCGGCATGCGCTTGTCTTCGAGGCGTGCGAGCGCCGCGCTCATGATACCGATCGCGGTTTCGCGCGGCGGCAGCGATGAATGCCCCGGCGTGGCGGTGGCGTTCAGGGTGAGCGTGACGAATCCCTTCTCGGCGACCCCGATGAGCGCCATCGGCTTGTCCATGCCTTTCAGCACGCCCTCGGCGATCAGCATGCCTTCGTCGAAGACGTATTCGAGCTTGATACCTCGAGACTTAAACAACTCCGCGATCGCCTTGGCGCCGCGGTGGCCGCCGACTTCCTCGTCGTGCCCGAAGGCGAAATAGATCGTCCGCTTCGGGCGGAAACCCTGTTTCGCCAGCATCTCGGCGGCTTCGAGAATCGCGAACAGCCCGCCCTTGTCATCCCACGAGCCGCGGCCCCAGATGAAACCGTCGCGCACCACGCCGCCGAACGGCGGCGCCTGCCAGTCGCCCTCCGTGCCGGGCGCGATCGGCACCACGTCCTGATGCGCCAGGAGCGCGATCGGCCGCGCCGCCGGATCGCTGCCTTGCCAGGCGTAGAGCAGCCCGTAGTTGCCGATGGTCTCGCGCTTTGTTGCCGCGTGAAATGCCGGGAAGCTCGCCTGCATGTGCGCGTGCATGCCGCGGAAGGCGTCGGCGCTCTGCTCGGGATTGAGCAGATTGGAAATGGTCGGAAAGCGAATCGCCGCGCCGAGCCGTTCGGCTGCGGTCTGTGCATCGATGGCAATCGGCGGCAGCGGCGCGACCTGCAATTGCCGCGACGTCATCGTCAGCGTGCGAAATGCCACGACAGCGCCGAGCACGATGACGACAGCCAGCGTGGCGAGGACGATGCTGCGAAGGAAGCGGACGATCCGGCGCATGCTCAATGTCCGCCGGAGATGATCATGCCGGAGATGATCATGATTCGTGGATCGGCGTCAGTTGGTCCAGGCGAACGCGACCTTGTCGAGCGACTTCTGCCCGAACCGCTCCGACGAGCGGGCGACCATGCGGCCGCCGAGTGCGCGATAGAACTCCACCGCCGACTCGTTGTCCGAGAGCGCCCAGATCACCATGCTCTTCAGCCCGCTCTGGGCGAGATCGCGGCGCGCGGCGGTGAACAGCTTGCGGCCGAAGCCGAGGCCCTGGAATTCGGGCCGCAAATAGAGCTCGTAGATCTCGCCTTCGAAGTGCAGGCTGCGCGCGCGGTTGCGGCCGTAGTTAGCGTAACCGGCGATGCGGTCGCTGAACGACAGCACGCTGACGCGGCTGCCCTTGCGGATCGCGCTGTCCCACCACTGCGGGCCGCGGCGGTTGATCAGCTTTTCCAGTTCGGCGCCGGGAATGATGCCCTGATAGGCGGAGCGCCATGCTTCGTCATGGGTCGTCGCGACGTCGGATGCATCCGCAGTCTTGGCCGGCCGAACCTCGATGAGGGTTGTGCTCATGATCGGATCAAAGCAAGTCGGCGGGCGTGCTTCAAGGTCTGTGTTTAATAAACCGTTAATATGTGGATTTTCGGCATCATGTTCCAGCTGTCGCTGTCTCGAAACGTGACAGGGCCCGGAGCGGGTGCGTCTGACGAACATGAATGCGATGCTAGAAGCGAACACGTGATCGCGACCGGTCACAGGCACCGCCGGCAGGCCCCGGAATGATGAAAAATCCAACGGTTTTCCCGATTCGGCTGAAGCAAGGCCTCGGTGCGGCGATTTTTGTCTTCGCTATTGCTGTCGCCGGCCAGGCCGCCGCGCAGGGCCGCGCCGGGGCGCAGTCGGCGGAAGAAGGCTTTGCCCGGCGTCAGCTCTGGCGGGTGCCGTCACCCGATCCGTCCACCTTGTCGCAGGCATTTCTGTTTCGCCCGCCGGGCGGTGGGCCTTTCCGGCTGGCGGTGATTGCTCATGCATCGACGCAGAATGCGATTCGCCGGGCGCAGATGCCGCAGCCGGAATACCGCGCGCTGGCGCAGGCGCTGGTCGCCCGCGGGTATGCCGTGCTGGTGCCTGAGCGGCCAGGGCACGGCGCGACAGGCGGGCCGTATCTCGAAGAGCAGGGCGGCTGCGCCAACGCGAATTACCTGTCGGCGGGACGGGCAACCGCCGAATCGATTCGCTCGGCGCTGACATTCATGCGTGCGCAGCCGTTCATCCGGAAAGATGGCACCATCATCGTCGGACACTCGGCCGGCGGCTTCGGCGCGCTGGCGCTGGCGAATGCCGATCCGGCGGCCGTCGCCCGCATTATCGTCTTCGCGCCGGGCCGCGGCGGCCGCGCCAACGATCGCCCGGGCGAGGTCTGCGCGCCGGAGCGGCTGATTGCTGCCGCAGGCCAGTTCGGCAAGGGCGCGCGCGTGAAGGTCGACTGGATCGTCGCGGAAAATGATTCCTATTTTCCGCCAGCGTTCTCGCGTCAGATGGCCGATGCGTTTCGCGCATCCGGCGGCAAGGTGGATTTCCGCATCGTGCCGAAATCCGGCGACGAGGGGCACTGGCTGGCGGAAGAAGGGGCGCCGTTGATCGACAAGGTTCTGCGTTAGCGACGCGATGAAAGTTTCTGAACTTCCTTGATGAAGTTCTCAAAGCTAAGGAGTCGTGCACGCACGCTTTCTGGATAAGACGTATGTAGCGATTTTGGCACGACTAAGCGGACGCCAGCATCTTCCATTTCATTGAACTGACTTTCAGTAACTCCTTGTTGGAGCGTCAACAAGTGCTTTATCTTAACTCTCTTTGCTTCCCGGGTAACCTGTCGCCATCGGTCCTTGCATGTGGTTTTTGCCGCCATCATTCTCAGCTGATGGACCGGGAAGTCCGGATCTACGTAGGCCGATTGCGATGGGAACACAAAATCGGGGGCTCCATCGATTTTGGGCTGATGAGAGAACTCTTGATCGCGCTTCAAACCTTCCTCGACAAAAATCTGTCGTGCATGAAGTTCAAGAGACTTGCCTGAGCGTGATTTTCTGCTTTGCAGAATGCTTTGGGCAAGGCTTGTGAAGTCAGTCATTGACCTGAAGCCATCGGTCATTCGAGGCAGAAACGTCGCCGATTCGATGCTTTGAAAAAGCTCATACTCGCACTCTCGCCTTCTTACCAGGCGGGTATCCGGATCGCTTGAGCGTTTAGGTCGTAGCTCGATTACTTTGTCGATTATTTCCTCGCCGCTAGGAAATTTCCTCATCCAAGCATGTGGGATTTTCTCGGGGTGGAGGAAACAGGGATTGTTGTGAGGATGTATAACTGGCTCGAACGATCGAGATGCATCGTCAAACCAGATTAGGAACTCCTTTGGTTCAACGGGGCCAATCGATTGCTCGAACAACTCTTCTTCTGTGAGGTTTCTGCACAGCCAAGCTCGGCACTCAGACACTTTGTTCTGCGCGTCAAATCGAAACGCAAAAACAGCAAGAGCACCTGTGTTATCTATATCAAGGAGCGATGACTTTCTTCCACCCAAGTTCGTAAAGCGTCCCTCCGCTTTGCTGTTGTACCAAACAGCTCGCGCAAGACATTCTTGACCATGGGAATCCAGCTTAAGAGGAAAATGGTCGTCGGTGATAGAAGCTTGCTCGGCAAGCTTTGGGAACAGCTTGAAAAGCGCCGTTCGCGCGATAAGCGGACCGCCTTGATGCCCGCCGGTCAGTCCAGTGTCGTTCGACGAGAGTCTTTTTGCTACCCAGTATGGTGACTTGTCTTGATTCTCCCTAAGCCACTCTCCGAGTTCTTTTGAAGACATCAGTTAGCACCCTCTGATCTCAATTTTTTTGCCTTCCGAGCAAATCCAACTCGTCAAGGACTGGATAATAGCAGTAAGATCCTCTGGGTTTTTCGATCTTACGGCGCATTCCCAAACCACGCCAATGCGCCAATCAACGGCAGATAAGGCCATAGCAGCTTTCTTGTCGTTAAATCTGTTTCTCTCGATTTTCTGACGCCAGAAATCTTTCCTTGTCTTCGGCCATTTGAAAAGGTGGCAATTGTGGCCATGCCAGAAGCAGCCATGAACGAAGATTACGGCGCGATACTTCGGGAGAACGAGATCGGGTTTGCCGGGCAGGCGCTTGTCATGAAGAATGTAACGGAAGCCGCGTGCATGCAGCCCCTTGCGCACAATCATCTCAGGCTTCGTGTTTTTTCCCCGGATGCCGGACATCATCCGGCTTCTCATTTCCGGAGAGACGACGTCAGCCATCTGCGAAAGCGGGCTCTCTGACCGCAGGGAAGGGAAGCTTGGGGTGCTCTTTTTGCGTTCGTTTTAGGGCGTCGACAACGTGAGGCATTATCAGCTCTGCCACGGCGTTCACGACGGGTACTACGACGGCATTACCGAACTGTTTGTAAGCCTGTGTGTCCGAAACCGGGATAATGAACTCCGAGCCGTCGCTACGCTCGAATCCCATCAATCTTGCACACTCTCTTGGCGTGAGGCGCCGGGGCCGCTTGCGGCCCTGAGAAATCAGAACCTCGGAGCCGTCCTTAAAGTAGCGAGCGGACAATGTCCGGGCGATATCGTCCGGTCCGAACAGGCTGTAGCCGAAGCCGTTGCCCTTTGCCTGATGCTTTTCCTTGTAGTCTTTCAGATAATTCCAGAGATGCGCGGTCAATGTGTACTTTGGGTCGACTTCGCTTTCGAGGATCGATCCCAGTCGCGGACTTGCATCCGGAATCTGTAGCATGTCGAAATCAAAGCGGCTTGGGTCGCGGAAGCCGACAATGAATATCCTCTCACGCCGCTGCGGCACCCACGGACGGGAATCGATAACCCGATAGTGAACTTCGTAGCCCAGTTCTTCGCGTAGAACGCGCATTATCGTTGAGAATGTGCGTCCTCGATCGTGTCGCT
>JBMOOJ010000100.1:0-1880 GCA_049323835.1 Pseudomonadota bacterium
GAATCGAAGGACACTAGTAACTTATTGATCTAGTGTGGCTTTGGTTCAGAAGTCCGCATGACGAAGGCGCGGCAACAATGATGCGGACTTCTGAACCGCCACACTCGAATCATAGGTTTGCTAGTACCCTTGGTTTCCGAAGTTCGTGCAAGGGACTTGCTGCGATGAATCACGAACTTCGGAAACTGGGTACTAGGAAAGGGATCAAGCGGTCGGGGATGGATTCGAGAGCTGACCAGACCGGGCAGGGTCACGCTTCGCGCGCGCGCCGCCGGCGCGTGAGCCGAGTTGCAGCCGGCGCATGCTTGCTTGCCATCGCTGCGGTTGCGGCCGGCTTTGTGTTTTTCCTCTCCGGGTTGAGTTCGGAGGAGCGGCGGCCGGAGCGCAACGCCGACGGCATCGTCGTGCTCACCGGCGGGTCGTCCCGGGTGGCGGACGCGATGGAGCTGCTGGCGTCGGGCTACGGCAAGCGGCTGCTGATTTCCGGCGTCTATCCCGCCAACCGCGCCAACGACATCGGCCGCTCGATTCCGGAGCGGCAGTCCATGTTCAAGTGCTGCGTCGATCTCGATCATTCGGCGGTCAACACGCGCAGCAACGCCGCCGAAACAAAACGCTGGGCGAACGAGCGCGGGTTCCGTTCGCTGATCGTCGTGACATCGAACTATCACATGCCCCGCGCGATCGTTGAAATGTCCCACTCGATGCCGGACATCACCCTGATCCCGTTTGCGGTGATCGGCGACAAGTGGCGCGACGAGCCATGGTGGTCCAGCGCCGCGACGTTCCGCCTTTTGCTGGTCGAATACGTGAAGTATCTTGTGGCTGAGGTCCGGGTCCGCATCGATTGGGTCGATGTGGCGCTAAACCCGGGATCTGACGACAAGCCGCGTCCCGGCGAACCGGCAAAGCGGTCGTCGATGATCGTCGCCAGATAGGCCCAGCCACGGCTGGCAGAAAACGGAAACTCGCCTGTGTCGAAATTCTCGATCGTTCTGCGTTCGATCATCTACAACGTCGTGTTCTACGCGAACCTTGTTTTCTGGGTGCTGCTCGGCATCCCGACCTACCTGATGCCGCGCTACGGCATCTTGTGGATCGCCAGAATGTGGGGGCTCACCTCGATCTGGCTTCTCGAAAAGATCTGCCATGTAAAGCTCGAGTATCGCGGCCTCGAAAAGCTCAAGAACGAGCCGCTGATCATCGCCGCCAAGCATCAATCGATGTTCGAGACGTTTGCGCTCGTATCGGTGCTGCAAGAGCCGCTCTACATCCTCAAGCGCGAGCTGACGTGGCTGCCCTTCTTTGGCTGGTACCTGATCAAGGCCGAGATGATTGCCATCAACCGCGCGGCCGGAAAATCGGCGCTCGTCGATATGACGAAGCGGGCGCGCGAGGAAATTCGTTCCGGACGGCAACTGATCATCTTTCCCGAAGGCACACGCAAAGCCGTCGGTGCGCCCCCGACCTACAAGTACGGCGTGTCGCAGATCTACGTCGAATGCGATGTGCCGTGCATCCCTGTCGCGCTGAACAGCGGCCTGTTCTGGCCGCGGCGCAAATTCCTGCGTTATCCGGGAACGCTGGTGATCGAAATTCTCGATCCCATTCCACCGGGGCTGCCGGCGGACGATTTCCTGCGCACGCTCGAGGCGACGATCGAGGGCGCTTCGAACAAACTGCTGGAGGCGGGGCTGCGCGAACAGGCGGCGCTATTCGGACGTTCGCCGGTCCTCACGCCATCCGAAGACGCAAGCGGTTAAATTTTGGGGGCTTCCTCCGTCAGCGGATGCGCGTGCTCCTTGAGCATCGCGGCAAGCCGGTGCAGCTGCGCGTCGCGGAATCCGAGCTGTTCGATCGCAGCCACCGTCGAGATGACA
>JBMOOJ010000100.1:1890-3977 GCA_049323835.1 Pseudomonadota bacterium
ATAATCGCTGTTGATCCCCGAGCGGCCATGCCCCTGACGAACCAGTCGCAGCTGCTCCGCGAGCGTGAGTCTGCCGGCATACTGAACATGCGACCGGTCGGCGACGTAGGTCAGCGCGCTGACCCGCTCGCGGGCGCTGTTGTCCAGCCAGACCGAGCGCATGACCTCGCGATAGACCTTGGTGGTCTGCTCGCGGTCGCGCAAGTACGCGATCGTCGCCTCGCGCTTTGCGGCCTCGACGCGAAATGCGACGCCCCTGCAGGCGCCGCCGCGATCCAGCCCGAGCACGAGGCCGGGTTTTTCCGGTGTGCCGCGATGATCGAAGGAATAGACGCAGAGTGCCCGGTGTTCGCCGATCAGCCGGGCCTGGACCTTCTCGACAAAGTCGAAGCCCGGCCGCCACATCAGCGAACCATATCCGAACACCCACAGGTCGCGGCTGGAGGTCTGGTCAGCAGGGTGGGCGGTGGATGACATTGCGTGTCTGATTAGATGATTTTCACGGACGGTGAAATCCGCCGCGAGCCGCTGCATGGCGGGCATTCGGGCAGGATCCCGTTGCCGGAGTCCGGCCATCGCGCTATTGCCTGATTTCTGTCGCAAGGTCTTCAAATGACATCATTTCCAGCTGCTACCTCTCGCTCCCGCTTCGGCCTGCTGTTCATGCCGGTCGCGGTGATCGTCGGCGCAATCGCCTGGAGCGGCTTCTGGTTCTTTGCGTCGGCGAAGATCGGCGAGCAGCTCGATGGCTGGCGGGCCCGGGAGGCGAAATCGGGCCGCATCTATGACTGCGGAAAGCGAGCGGTCAGCGGCTTCCCGTTCCGCTTCGAGGTTCGGTGCAGCGACGTGAGTGTGGTCCTGCTCGCACAGACGGCTGAGCCCGATACGGCGCAGACGCGGCTGGTCGCCAAACTGGCCGCTATCGCTGTCGTGGCGCAGGTCTATGATCCGAAGCGCCTGATTGCGGACTTCACCGGGCCCGTGACGCTTGCCGAGCGCGGCGAGAGGCCGTTTGTTTCGGCGTCGTGGAGCAAGGGGCGCAGCAGCGTCCTTGGCCTGCCCGAGGTGCCACAACGCACGTCGCTCGAATTCGACAATCCAGCCATCGATCTTGTGACCGGGCCGGTGCCGGCGCCGCTATTCCGCGGCAAGCATGTGGAGGCGCATGCGCGCCTCGCGGAGGGATCGGCGGCGGACAACCCGGTGATCGAGGCCGTGTTGCAGATTGCACAAGGCAGCGTTCAGGCGATTCACCCGCTGTTCGCTGAACCGTTCGATGCGGATATCCGCGTCATGTTGCGCGGCCTCAAGGATTTCTCGCCGAAGCCGTGGCCTGACCGCTTCCGCGAGATACAGGCCGCAGGCGGTCGCATCGATGTGGTGCAGTCGCGGATTTCTCAGAAGGACTTCCTCTCGGTCGCTGCCGGATCGCTCGGCATCAGCCCGGGCGGTTTGCTCAATGGCGAGCTGCAAATGACCATTGCCGGCGTCGAAAAGATCGCGCCGGCGCTTGGCATCGACAAGCTCCTGCAGGACGGCGTTTCGCAGCAGCAGGTTGATCGCGTCGCGCGCGGCGTCAGTGCCAGCGACGTCAACAAGCTGATCGGTGCGCTGAACAAGGCGATCCCCGGTCTCGACAGGGTTGTGAAACAGGGGATCGATGCCGGGCTCGCGCAACTTGGCCCCGCGACAACGCTTGAAGGCCGCAAGGCGCAGAACATCCCGGTGCGTTTCGTCGATGGCAACGTCTTTGTCGGCCCGCTGCGCGTCGGGCAGATTCCGCCGTTATTCTGACTTCAAGCGTCGTCCCATACGCCGTGCATTATCGATAGACTGCGGAGTATGGGTCCCGGGTCTCGCGTTGCTCACCCGGGACGACAGAGACTCAGTCTTTCTTCGCCAAACTCGCGTGCGGGCGGCCGAAGTCGGCGCTCGCCGCATCCTGGCCGATCGAGACGATGCCGCGGCGGATCGCCCGCGTCAGCTTCGACAGGTCTTCCTGGAACGCGCCGAGCATTTCCAGCACCGCATCCTTGTTGGTGAGAAACACGTCGCGCCACATGGTGGGATCGGACGCCGCGATGCGG
>JBMOOJ010000100.1:4077-8574 GCA_049323835.1 Pseudomonadota bacterium
GCCGCGGCGGATCGCCCGCGTCAGCTTCGACAGGTCTTCCTGGAACGCGCCGAGCATTTCCAGCACCGCATCCTTGTTGGTGAGAAACACGTCGCGCCACATGGTGGGATCGGACGCCGCGATGCGGGTGAAGTCGCGGAAGCCGCCAGCCGAGAACTTCAGCACTTCGGATCGCGTCACGTCTTCCAGTTCATCGGCCGTGCCGACGATGGTGTAGGCGATCAAATGAGGCAGATGGCTCGTCACCGCGAGCACGAGATCGTGATGATCGGCAGTCATGATCTCGACGTTGGCGCCGATCGCACTCCAGAATGTCGCTAGCTTGTCGACGGCCGCCGCGTTCGCGTTCTCCGGCGGAGTGAGAATGCACCAGCGGTTGATGAAGAGTTCGGCGAAACCCGAGTCCGGACCCGAATGCTCGGTGCCCGCGACGGGATGTGCGGGAACGAAATGCACGTCCGCCGGCAGATGCGCAGCCATGTCGCGCAGCACGGCGCCCTTGACCGAGCCGACGTCGGAGACAATCGCGCCGGCTTTCAGATGCGGCGCGATTTCTTTCGCGACATCGCCGCAAATGCCGACCGGGATGCACAGGATGACGAGATCGGCATCCTTCACGGCCTCCGCGTTGGTGTCGAGCACGCGATCGGCGATGCCGAGTTCGATCACCCGCGCCCGCGTCTCTTTCGAGCGTGCGGTTGTGACGATCTCGCCGGCGAGGCCCTGTGCTTTTGCCGCGCGTGCGATCGAGCCGCCGATCAGGCCGAAGCCGATCAGCGCGATCCGCTGGAACAATGGAGCTGGAGTGGTCACTTGCGCCCCATGAACTCGGTGAGCGCCTTGATGACGAGGCGGTTCGCTTCCTCGGTTCCGACCGTCAGCCGCAGCGAATGCGGAATGCCGTAGTTCTTCAGCCCGCGCAGGATCAGCCCGCGTGCGGTGAGGAACGCATCCGCTTCATCCGCGGTCTTGCCCTTCTCCGTCGGGAAGTGGATCAGCACGAAGTTGGCGACGCTCGGCGTCACCTTCAGCCCGAGCTTGGTGATCTCTTCCGTCAGCCACGGCAGCCAGTGCGCGTTGTGCTCGACCGATTTGCGGACGTGTTCGAGATCCTCGATCGCGGCGGCAGCTGCGACCATCGCCGGATGCGAAACGTTGAACGGGCCGCGGATGCGGTTGATCGCGTCGACGATGTTCGAGGGGCCGAACATCCAGCCGATGCGCAGCGCGGCGAGGCCGTGGATCTTCGAGAACGTGTGCGTCATCACCGTGTTGTCGGTGGTGGCGACGAGCTCGATCCCCGACTCGTAGTCGTTGCGCGAGACGTAGTCCGAGTACGCCGCGTCGAGCACCAGCAGCACATGCGGCGGCAGCGAGTTGCGCAGCCGCTTCACCTCATCGAACGGGATGTACGTGCCGGTCGGATTGTTCGGGTTGGCGAGCCAGACCATCTTCGTGCGCGGCGTCACGCGCGCGAGAATCGCATCGACGTCGGTGCAGAAATCCTTCTCCGCCGCGACGACAGGCGTCGCGCTGCTGGCCATGGTCGCGATCGGATAGACCAGGAAGCCGTGCGCGGTGTGGATCGCCTCGTCGCCGTGCTTGAGGAACGTGTGCGCGAGCATGTTGAGCACTTCGTCCGAGCCCGCACCGCAGATGATGCGGTTCGGATCGAGCCCGTAGCGGCGGCCGATCGCCTCGCGCAGCACGCGCGAGGAGCCTTCCGGATAGTCTTCGAGATGCAGTGCGGTTGCCCGGAATGCCTCGATAGCCTTCGGCGACGGGCCGAGCGGCGTCTCGTTGGCGGACAGCTTGAAGATGCGCACGTTGGCGGGACCGCCGCTTTTGCCGGCCACGTAGGGTGCGATATCCAGGATGCCGGGATTCGGCACGGGGGCAGTCATGGCTCGAGAACTCCAGGAATTCAGTCAGTTCAGCCGCGGCCCTTAGCCGGGCTGGGGCACCGTATAGCGCTTCGCGTGGCTGCCGACGAGGGCTGTTCCACGCACCGTGGCCCCCGCACGGCGCAGGGCTGTGGTGATGCCGTCGAGCCCCTCGCTGGAGGGGACCGAGACCAGCAGCGATGCGCCGTCGGAGGCCGTGTCGGGCACCGCAATGAAGTCCGCGAGCGGCGCCAGCGCACGGGCGATTTCCGCGCCCCAGCCGGAGACGCGCACGCTCCACACCTCGATGTCGGTGACGAGCGCCTCGTCCGCCACGCGCGAGATCACGAACACCGGCAGCGCCGCCGGATGGTCGGCGCGCTCGATGAAGGGAAGGCGGGCGATGATGCGCGGCGAGCCCGCGCCCTCCAGCGCCGTCCACCACGCAGTGCGGCTCGATGCAGCCGAGACGAGCGCGAGATCGCCCTTGGATTTCGCAACGGCTTCGACGGCCGCGCCGGCGCCGAGATGCGCGATGAACGGCACCGTGAAGCCGAAATGGAAACGCGCCGAGTCGCGCATCGCCGACTCGCCCGGCGACAAATCCGCGTGCACCGAGAACGGCGCTTGCACGTAGGTGAAGGTCGAGATGATGACGCGCCAGATGCTCTCGACGGTATCGAGCGGCAGGATGCCGCGATGGCGTTCGGCGAGCCGCTTCATCATGTCGGCTTCGCGCGCGGGCCGGAATGCGGAGCCGACCTCCTGCGTCTGCTTCACCGCGATCAGGCGATCGATGATGTCGCCGCGCTGCATGAGCAGGCGGTGCACCTGCTCATCGATGGTATCGATTTCGCGGCGCAGGTCCTGCAACGAGATGGGGGCGGGAGGCTTCGACATGACGGCCTTGAATAGCTCTATTGAGGTCTTCTGATTAGGTAAGACGGTGCCCGAAAGCAAAGAAAACCTTGTTCGAGTAATCGGATTCTGTCGTCCCTGCGAAAGCAGGGACCCATACGCCGTGCCTTATCAATGGATCACGGAGTATGGGTCCCGGGTCTCGCGTTGCTCGCCCGGGACGACACCACTAAAGCGGTGATGCTCCGCCCCGTTAACCACCCCGCGCGCCTTGACGGACAGGCGGCCCAGCACTAGTCTTCCCTCACTCCGTGGTCATTTGAGCCGGCCGGCTTGCAGCCACGTTAAACAACTCGCTAAACAGGCCGGGGACACACAGATGATCCCGGCCGAACGATGTGTTCAGGCCGGGTTTTTTATGGCCGAGCACCTATCTGAGTAAGGAGCCTTCGCGAGAAGGCCGGGTATCGAGATGGTCAGGGTCCAGTCCAAGGTTCACTCAGTGAAGAACCACACGCTGCATATCGAGGAACGCGCGCACGAGGCGGATCATCCGACCTCGCAGGTCGCGATGATCGGCGCCGGCAAGCCGCTGAAGCTGGATTGCGGCGTCGAACTCACGCCATTCCAGATCGCCTATCAGACCTACGGAGCGCTGAATGCCGATCGCTCCAATGCGATCCTGATCTGCCACGCGCTGACGGGCGATCAGCATGTCGCCAACGTGCATCCCGTCACCGGCAAAGGCGGCTGGTGGGACACGATGGTCGGCCCGGGCAAGGCCATCGACACCGATCGCTACTTCGTCATTTGCTCGAATGTGCTCGGCGGCTGCATGGGCTCGACCGGGCCCGCATCGACCAATCCGAACACCGGCAAGATCTGGGGTCTCGATTTTCCCGTCATCACCATTCCCGACATGGTGCGTGCGCAGGCGATGCTGATCGATCAGCTCGGCATCCAGACGCTGCTGGCCGTCGTCGGCGGTTCGATGGGCGGCATGCAGGTTTTGCAATGGGCGGCCGCGTATCCCGATCGCGTGTTCGCGGCGCTGCCGATTGCGTGCGCGACGCGCCACTCGGCGCAGAACATTGCGTTCCATGAGGTCGGCCGTCAGGCCGTGATGGCCGATCCCGATTGGCGTGCGGGCCGCTACTTCGAGCACGGCACCCATCCGCATCGCGGCCTCGGCGTCGCGCGTATGGCCGCGCACATCACTTACCTGTCGGATGCGGCATTGCATCGCAAGTTCGGCCGCCGCATGCAGGACCGCGACTTGCCGACGTTCTCGTTCGATGCGGACTTTCAGGTCGAGAGCTATTTGCGCTACCAGGGTTCGTCATTCGTCGAGCGCTTCGATGCCAACAGCTATCTCTATCTGACCCGCGCGATGGATTATTTCGACATGGCGGCGGATCATGACGGCGTTCTGGCGGAAGCGTTCCGCGACACCGTCACGCGCTTCTGCGTGATGTCGTTTACGTCCGACTGGCTGTTCCCGACCGCGGAGTCGCGCGCCACCGTGCATGCACTCAACGCGGGCGGTGCGCGCGTGTCGTTCGCCGAAATCGAAACCGACAAGGGCCACGATGCCTTCCTGCTCGACGAGCCGGAGTTCATCGGCATTGCGCGCGCGTTTCTGGAATCGGCTGCTTCGGCGAGAGGCCTCACATGAATTCGGTTTGTTGCGGCACGCGCAGTGCGCTCCCTCTCCCCGTATGCCGGGAGAGGGTAGGGGTGAGGGGGGGCCCCCCCC
>JBMOOJ010000101.1:0-3724 GCA_049323835.1 Pseudomonadota bacterium
CAAATTTCTCCTTGCCCCTCACCCCGACCCTCTCCCCGCAGGCGGGGAGAGGGAGTAAACCGTGCCCCGACCGAAGCCGAGCGCTTGCTGACCCCGGCGCTGACGCAAGGAGTTCAAAAATGCCCGAAGCCTATATCTACGATCACGTCCGCACGCCGCGCGGGAAAGGCAAGTCCGACGGCTCGCTGCATGAAGTTACGGCGCTTGCGCTGGCGGCCTCACCGCTGAAGGCGCTGAAGGCCCGCAACAACCTGAAGGAAGATATGGTCGACGACGTCGTGCTCGGCTGCGTCGATCCGGTCGGCGAAGCCGGCAGCGACATCGCGCGCTTCGCCGCGCTCGAAGCCGGTTACGGCGAAGGCGTGCCGGGCGTGCAGATCAATCGCTTCTGCGCCTCCGGCCTCGATGCGGTGAACTTCGCTGCCGCGCAGGTGATGTCCGGCCAGAACCATCTCACCGTCGGCGGCGGCATCGAATCGATGAGCCGCGTCGGCATCGGCGCGTCGGGTGGTGCGTGGCCGGTCGACCCGTCGATCGCCGTGCCGTCCTACTTCATGCCGCAGGGCGTCTCGGCTGATCTGATCGCCACCAAGTACGGTTTCTCGCGCGAGGATGTCGACGCTTATGCCGTGCAGAGCCAGCAGCGCGCAGCCAAGGCCTGGGACGAAGGCCGCTTCAAGAACTCGATCGCGCCAGTGAAGGACATCAACGGCCTCACCATTCTCGCCAAGGACGAGCATATGCGTCCGACGACGACCATGCAGTCGCTGGCGTCGCTGCAGCCGTCGTTCACGATGATGGGCCAGATGGGCGGGTTTGAGGCCGTCGCCATCCAGTCGCATCCGGAAATCGAGGGCGTGAACTATGTCCACCATGCCGGCAACTCGTCGGGCATCGTCGATGGCGCCGCCGCCGTGCTGATCGGCAGCAAGGAGGGCGGCGAGACGATCGGCAAGAAGCCGCGCGCGAAGATCCGCGCGTTCGCCAACATCGGCTCCGAGCCGGCGATGATGCTGACCGGCCCGGTCGATGTCACCAAGAAGGTGCTCGAGCGCTCGAAGATGTCATTGAAGGACATCGACCTGTTCGAACTGAACGAGGCGTTCGCCTCGGTGGTGCTGCGTTACATCCAGGCGTTCAACATCGACAACGACAAGATCAACGTCAATGGCGGCGCGATCGCCCTCGGCCATCCGCTTGGCGCAACGGGTGCGATGATCCTCGGCACCGTGCTCGATGAACTCGAGCGCACCAACAAGACGACCGCGCTTGTCACGCTGTGCATCGGCGGCGGCATGGGCACGGCCACCATCATCGAGCGCGTTTGAGGAACAACGTCATCCTGAGGTGCGAGGGCGAAGCCCGAGCCTCGAAGGATGACACAAACTCCACCAAGTCATCCTTCGAGGGCCTCGCTCTGCTCGGCCACCTCAGGATGACGGCAGAGATCCGGAGCGACATATGACCTACAAGAATTTCAAAGTCGAAACCGACGCCGACGGCATCGCGCTCGTCACCTGGGATATTCCCGGCCGTTCGATGAATGTGCTCGACCAGCGTTCGGGTGAGGAACTGGCTGCGATCATCAAGCAGCTCACCGACGATGCCGCGGTAAAGGGCGTCGTCATCACCTCGGCGAAGGAAGCGTTCTGCGCCGGCGCGGACCTCGCGATGCTGGAGGGCATGAACCGCGCCTACGCGGACATGCTCAAGAGCAAGGGCGAGGAAGCGGCGAACCAGGTGCTGTTCGATCGCTGCCGCGAGCTGTCGCAGACGCTGCGCAACATCGAGACCGGCGGCAAGCCGTGGGTCGCTGCGATCAACGGCCTCGCGCTCGGCGGCGGCTTCGAGGTCACGCTCGCCTGTCACTATCGCGTCGCGACCGACAGTCCGAAGACGGCGGTCGGCCTGCCCGAAATCAAGATCGGCCTGTTCCCGGGCGGCGGCGGCACCCAGCGCGTGCCGCGTATCGTGCCGACGCAGGACGCGCTTCAGATTCTCCTGAAGGGCGACAACATCAACATGGCCAAGGCGAAGACGATGAAGCTCGTCGACGCCGTGGTTCCCGCGGCCGATCTGATCAAGACCGCCAAGGACTGGATCAAGAATGGCGGCAAGGCCGTTCAGCCGTGGGACGAGAAGGGCTTCAAGCTGCCAGGCGGCGCGGTCCACTCGAAGGCGGGCATGATGGTGTTCCCGCCGGCGAACGCGATCTATCGCCGGGAGACCTACGACAACTATCCGGCCGCGCGCGCGATCATGAGCTGCGTGTATGAAGGCCTTCAGCTGCCGATGGATGCGGCGCTGCGCGTCGAGTCGCGTTACTTCTCGAAGATCCTGCGCAGCAAGGAAGCGGCGGCGATGATCCGCTCGCTGTTCGTGTCGATGCAGGACCTCAACAAGGGTGCGCGCCGTCCGCAAAATGTTCCGCCGACCAGCGTCAAGAAGCTCGCCGTCATCGGTGCCGGCTTCATGGGCGCCAGCGTCGGCTTCGTCTCGGCGCAAGCGGGCATCGACGTGGTGCTGATCGACCGCGATCAGGCTTCCGCCGACAAGGGCAAGGCGCATGCAAAGGGGCAGGTCGACGCAGCGGTGGCGAAGGGCCGCATGAAGGCTGACGCGGGCGAGGCGATCCTCGCGCGCATCACGCCGACCGCGGACTACAACGCGATCAAGGACTGCGACCTCGTGATCGAGGCGGTGTTCGAGGACCGCAAGGTCAAGGCCGAGACTTATGCCAAGGCCCAGCCGCTGCTGAAGGACGGCGCGATCTTCGCGTCCAACACCTCGACCCTGCCGATCAACTCGCTGGCGGAGGAGTGGAAGGATCAGTCGAAGTTCATCGGCATCCACTTCTTCTCGCCGGTCGAGAAGATGATGCTGGTCGAGATCATCGTCGGCAAGAACACCGGCGACGTCGCGCTTGCAACCGCGCTCGACTATGTGCGGCAGATCCGCAAGACGCCGATCGTGGTCAACGACTCGCGCGGCTTCTTCGCCAACCGCTGCGTGCTGCGCTTCACCGCCGAAGGCCTCGAGATGCTGATGGAGGGCGTGCCGCCCGCCATGATCGAGAACGCGGCGAAGATGGCCGGCATGCCGGTCGGTCCGCTCTCGCTCTCTGACGAAGTCGCGCTCGACCTCGTGCTCAAGATCATGAAGGCGACGGAAGCCGATCTCGGCGCCAACGCCATCGATCAGTCGCAGAAGAAGCTCCTGGTCGAGATGGTCGAGAAGCAGGGCCGCTTCGGCCGCAAGAACGGCAAGGGCTTCTACGACTATCCGGAGAAGGGCAAGGGCTCGAAGAAGCTCTGGTCCGAACTCGCCGGACTTCAGACCAAGAAGCTCGATCCCGATACGCTCGATGTCGAGGAACTGAAGCAGCGCTTCCTCGTCGTGCAGGCGGTGGAAGCCGCGCGCACGGTCGAGGATAACGTGATCACCGATCCGCGCGAGGCGGATGTCGGTTCGATCCTCGGCTTCGGCTTCGCGCCCTTCACCGGCGGTACCCTGTCCTACATCGACTTCATGGGGACCAAAAACTTCGTCGATCTCTGCCACAAGCTCCAGGGCAAGTACGGCGCGCGCTTCCAGCCGCCGAAGCTCCTGATCGAAATGGCGGCGAAGAACGAGACTTTCTACGGCCGCTTCCCGCCGAAGAAGCAGGCTGCGATCGCGGCGGCCTAGTAGCTCCTTCTCCCCGTGGACGGGGAGAAGGCGGGGG
>JBMOOJ010000101.1:3734-8389 GCA_049323835.1 Pseudomonadota bacterium
CTCACCCGGATTGCTGCGCAATCCGACCTCTCCCCGCAGGCGGGGAGAGGTTAATGCTCTATCCCATCCCCAAATCTTGACTGGACAAGCCCCCGCATTAAATGCACATGCATGAATGGCTGGACCGTTGCTGCGTGTGCTTTCAGCGCGCTAGGTTGGCCTTGGGATCAACGGCGGGATGACGCCATGAAGAAAAAGCCATCGAGCGAGGCGACCGCCGCCTGGATCAGGCTGATGCGGGTGCAGAGCCGGGTGCTCGACGCCGTCGAGCAGGATCTGAAGAAGGCCGGCTTCCCGCCGCTCGCCTGGTACGATGCGCTGCTCGAATTGTCGCGCTCGCCGACCGGCGAGCTGCGCCCCGTCGAGCTCGAAAAGCAGATGCTGTTGCCGCAGTATTCGACCTCACGCCTGATCGACCGTCTCGTCGACGAGGGACTGGCTGTGCGGCGCGAATGCGAATCCGACAAGCGCGGCCAGTTTGTCGAGATCACCGAAGCCGGCCGCGACCTGCAGAAAAAAATGTGGACGTCGTATTCGGCGGCGATCGAGCGCCATGTCGGCGCGAAATTGTCGGACGCCGACGCCGCGAAGCTGTGCGGTCTGCTCGACCGGCTCGGCTGCGCCTGCGGCGAGATGGCCGCTCCCCTCGTCAAAGACGCTGCGCAGGCAAGATGATCTCGCTCGCATCCGAAGCGTTCGCGGGCCTCCCGGCCTGCCACCCCTCGCACTAAGCCTGCGTCAGCGCAGCACTTTGGTTCTGGAGTTTCCATGGCGCGTGACCAGATCGACATGACCCCGCTGGCCTCGCGCGACGAACTCGTCGGCTGGATCGAGGCCGGCGTGAAGCCGCGCGAGCAGTTCCGCATCGGCACCGAGCACGAGAAGACGCCGTTCACGCTCGAGGGCCATCGTCCCGTGCCTTACGAAGGTGACCGCGGCATCCGCGCGCTGCTCGACGGCATGAAGCTGCTGCTCGGCTGGGAGCCGATCATGGAGCGCGGCAACATCATCGGGCTCTATGATGTCACGGGCGGCGGCGCGATTTCGCTCGAACCGGGCGGACAGTTCGAACTCTCCGGCGCGCCGGTCGAGACCGTGCATCAGACCTGTTCGGAACTGATGGCGCATCTGGCGCAGGTGCGCGAGATCGCAACGCCGCTCGGAATCGGCTTTCTCGGTCTGGGCCTGACGCCGTCGTGGTCGCGCGCGGAAATCCCGGTGATGCCGAAGGGTCGCTACAAGATCATGACGAACTACATGCCGAAGGTCGGCAAGTACGGCATCGACATGATGTACCGGACCTGTACGGTGCAGACCAATCTCGACTTCTCCTCCGAAGCCGACATGGTCAAGAAGCTGCGCGTCTCGCTGGCGCTGCAGCCGGTCGCGACCGCGCTGTTCGCCAACTCGCCGTTCACCGAAGGCAAGCCGAACGGCTTCCTCTCCTTCCGCTCCGAAATCTGGCGCGACACCGACAATGCCCGTTCGGGCATGCTGCCGTGGGCGTTCGAGGACGGCATGAGCTTCGAGCGCTGGGTCGATTACGCGCTCGATGTGCCGATGTACTTCGTCAAGCGCGGCGACGAGTACATCGACGTCTCGGGTTCGTCGTTCCGGAAATTCTTCGACGGCAAGAACGAGAAGATGCCGGGCGAACGTCCAACGCTGTCGGACTGGGCCAATCACCTCTCGACCATTTTCCCGGAGGTGCGGCTGAAGCGCTATCTCGAAATGCGCGGCGCCGATGGCGCTCCGTGGGGCCGCCTGCCGGCGCTCTCTGCATTCTGGGTCGGCTTGCTCTACGACGAGGCGAGCCTCGACGCCGCATGGGAACTCGCCAGGGGCTGGAGTGCGGAGGAGCGTCAGCAATTGCGCGACGATGTGCCGACCCAGGGCTTCAAGGCCAAGATCGGCAACCGCTATCTGTTCGAGGTGGCGAAGGATTGTCTTGCGCTCGCGCATGCGGGCCTGCGCCGCCGTGGCTATGTCGATCAGTCGGGCCGCGACGAGAGCCGCTACCTCGAACCGCTCGACCGCATCATCGATGCCGGCCAGACGCCGGCGGAGGAACTGCTCGCCAAATTCAATGGCGAATGGCGCGGCTCGGTCGAGCCGGCCTACGCGCAGTACGCATTCTGAAGGTTTCGGCGTTTAGTGCATTGATTTTGTTCAGATTATTAGCCTTGAATTGACATGTACGGCAAATGGCGTACATTCTCCTATCGAGGAGAAAGTCATGCTGGCATATCAGGCGGATTTTAGTGCTCAGGGCCTCAAAACAGCCCGGATGGAGCAGCGCACAACGGCGCAAGCCAAGGAATTGATCGAGCAGGCCGCCTGCCTGCTCGGCGTCAATGCATCCGAGTTCGTGATCGCTGCTGCGGCCAGGATGGCGAGAGAGACGATCCGCGATTATGAGCGGACCATGCTCAGTCCGCCGGCACACGATGCTTTCATCCGCGCGCTGGATGCGGCTGGTCCAACGGACAAGCTGGTCGAGCTGATGAAGATGCATACCGAGGTGGCTGGCAGCAAATGACCGATCGCGCTTTTCTGGCGCGTCTGCGAATTGAGCCGCTCGATCGTGACAGGCATGATCGGGCGGCTTTTCGTTGCGGGGTCGACCGCGTCGATAATTTCCTTCAGAAAACCGCAGCGCGCCAACAGGATGCAGATCATACGCGCGTCTACGTCGCCTGCATCGACGACAGCGTTGAGGTCATCGGCTACTACGCCCTCAACGCGCATGCGATCGATGTCACCACCCTGCCGGAAGAAGCGCGGAGCAAGCTGCCGACCTATCCGACCATCTCTGCTGTCTATCTTGCAATGGTTGGTTTCCACCTCGACCATCGCGGCAAGGGCGGCGGGACGTTTTTGATGATGGATGCGTTCAAACGCAGTGTGGGTGCGGCAAATATCATCGGAGCATATTTTCTGGTGCTCGACGCGCTCAACGAGCGCGCGGCCAAGCTCTATCGCGAACTCGGCTTTGTCGATCTCCCCGGTCATGGGCCACGGATGCTGATTGCGATGAAGCGCATCAGGCAGGCAATCGCAGCCACAGGATAGTCTGTTCACATGCTCGCCGCGGCCAATCGCTGCGATAAGCTGACAATCTGTTCATCCGGCGTACATCTGCACAGCGGTTCAATGGCGGTTCGGGTGCGACATCCCGGTACCGGTCCGTTTAGAATCAACAGATTGTGCGCAATGCCGAGAACGAGCCTGATCCTCGCCGCCGTTCTGGCCTTGCTGATGGCGCCCGATGCCGCGCGGGCACAGACGGGTTTCGACCGGCCGGGTTCCGACTACTCCAGCGTCTCGGTTCCCTCGGGCGATCCAGCCGCATGCGCGCTGATCTGCGAGCGCGATCGCAAATGCCGTGCGTGGAGTTTCAATTATCCGATCGATGGTGATCGTGGCGCCGCATGCTGGCTGAAGAGCGCGGTTCCCCCGCGCGTCGAGAACAATTGCTGCGTCTCCGGGGTGCGTGGCGCGGGCGTGCTGGAAACGCGCAACAGCACCATCGAGCTCGCGACCGATCGTTTCGGCGGCGACCTGCGCAGCGTCGAGGTTGCAGCCGACGCGCGGGGCGAAACCTGCAAGGCGGCCTGCGAGGCCGACGAGAAGTGCCGCGCCTGGACCTATGCGCGTCCGGGATACATCGGCCGGGGCGCGCGCTGCTTCCTGAAAAGCCAGGTCAAGCCGCCGCGCCGGAAGCCGGGCTTCATCTCCGGTGTGGTGCGTTAGTGAGCCCGAAACCACGCGGCAAACGATCGCGGCCATCCGCGTAACTTTCGGTCATTGCCGACGTAGCTCCGGTTAGCGGGCGCCAGTGCGTCTGCAATCCACATCCTTGCCGGAGAACAAGAATGAAAACCGTTACCTACCTTGCACGGCTAGCCGGACTGCTCGCCGCGCTTGTGATCGGGCCGCTGTTGGCCACTGCATCCGCCGGTACCACCGCACCCTTCACCTCTGAGGCGTTCAAGGCTGCTCAGGCCGCCGGCCAGCCGATTCTCGTCGAGATTTATGCCGACTGGTGTCCGACCTGCAAGGCGCAGGAGCCGATCGTCAATGCGCTGAAAGCCGATCCGAAGTTCGACAAGCTCGTCGTGCTGCGCGTGAACTTCGACCAGCAGAAGCAGGTGCTGCGCGAACTCAACGCACAGTCGCAGTCCACGCTGATCGTTTTCAAGGGCAAGAGCGAGGTCGGCCGTTCGGTCGGCGATACCCGCCGCGCCTCGATCGAAAGCCTGGTCGGCAAGAGCCTCTGATCGCGCATGACCGCGATTGTGCTGGCATTCGCCGCGGGGGTCCTTTCCATCCTGTCGCCCTGCGTGCTGCCGCTGGTTCCGCTGGTGCTCGGTGCAGCATCAGCGGCTGACCGTTATGGGCCGGCCATGCTCGCGGCCGGTCTCGCCGTGTCGTTCACGCTGTTCGGCCTTTTCATCGCCACCATCGGCTTTTCGCTCGGCATCGATGCCGGCGTGGTGCGCGTCGCATCGGCCGTCGTGATGATCGTGCTCGGCGCCGTGCTGCTGGTTCCGCGCTTCCAGGCGCAGCTCGCATTTGCCGGCGGGTCGCTCGGCAACTGGGCGGACCGCAATATGGCGGCGGCCGCGCAGTCGCGTTACGGCGGCCAGTTCCTC
>JBMOOJ010000102.1:0-8344 GCA_049323835.1 Pseudomonadota bacterium
CTTGGCGGCTACCTCGGCCTGACGGTGGGATGGATCGAGGGCATCGAACTGAATGTCTTCGGTGCCGTACTCGGGCTCGATATCCGCCGCCCGGCGCTCAAGCTGCCGGGCATCGGTCGCCTGGGCATGTCAATCGCGTAAGCTTGCTCGCGAGGTATCCAATTACCTGATTTGCAATCCGATGCGGTACTCTCATCCTTCCTTGATCAAAGATTAAGATTTGCATGAGATTGCTGAGCTTTTAAGCATACCAGCTTCTCATCTTTCGACGAACGGACGCCGCCTCCATGACCGCCGCGATTCTGGACGAGGTCGACTACGACTATGCGGTCAATGTCGCCGAACGTGCGATGCGTCACATGCTTGAGCATCGCATTCCGCCGACGCCGGAGAACTTCCGCGTCTGGACCAGCTATGCGCAAGGCGTCCCCGCCGATCTCAAGCGGACCATCGATATCCTGATCGGCAACAAGCGGACGTTCGACAGCCGCACGAACCAGGAACTGGCGGCAACGTTCGCCACCGCATCGACGTCGGAGATCGCCGGCGCATCGCAACAGCTGTCCTCGGTCGTCGATGCCGCGCGTGAATTCCTCAGCGCCGCGATCGCCGACAACCGTTCGCAGATCCGCTCGATCGGCGACGTCGCCGGCGCGGCCCAGGGCGGCGCCGATCCGAAGGTGCTGGTGGAGAGCCTCGTCAAGGAGCTGGGCAAGGCGGCCGCGCGCGCCGCCGATCTCGAACGGAGCTTCGCCGCATCATCGCGCGAGCTCGACACGATTCGCGACTCGCTGCAGAAGGCCGAAGAGCATTCGCGCACCGACATGCTGACGGGCCTGCCGAACCGCCGCGCACTCGACGAATTCCTGCGGCTGGCGCAAACGGCGGCGATGGAGAACGGCACGCCGCTCGGCATGCTACTGATCGACGTCGATCACTTCAAGCGTTTCAACGATGACTTCGGCCACAACGTCGGCGATCAGGTGCTGAAGCTGCTCGGCGGCGTGCTCAAGGATCGCGTCCGCGACAACGATCTCGCGGCCCGTTACGGCGGCGAGGAACTGATCGCCGTGCTGCCTGCTGCCGACATGGACACCTGCGCCGCCGTGGCCGAACGCATCCGCAAATCGATCGCCGAATGCAAGATCACCCGCCGCGCCTCGGGCGAGGTGCTGCCGAGCATTTCCGTCTCGATCGGCGTTGCCCAATTCCGGCCGGGCGAGCCTGTGACCGATTTCATCGAGCGCTGCGACAGCGCGCTTTACATGGCGAAGCGCTCGGGCCGCAACCGTGTCGTCACCGAGCTTCAGCTCGATCCTGATCTGCTGGCGAGTTGAGCGGCAGCGTAACGGGTTGGATCATCCCGGTCGATTGACTATTCTCATTCCGTCAGCAGCGACCGTCCCGCATCATCGCTGATACATGAGGATCATGTCGCGTCGTCCCACACCCGACAGCAAGGGCACCGCTTCGCAACGGAGCGCGCTGCACGATCACCCGATCTTCCGCGGAATCGACGAAGCCGCGATTGCGCAGCTGTTCAAGTATGCGAAGGTGCTCGCGTTCAGGCGCGGCGCCGCCATCTTCTCGCGCGGCGACAGCGGCGATCGCCTCTACGCCGTGCGCCGTGGCAGCGTGCGCATCTCGATCTCGTCGCCGGACGGGCGCGGTGCGACCTTCAACCTGATCGGCAGCAACGATATCTTCGGCGAGATCGCATTGCTTGACGGCCAGATGCGGACGGCGAACGCCATCGCACACACCGACTGCGAACTGCTGGCGATCGAACGGCGCGACTTTCTGCCCTTCCTCGAACGGCAACCGAAACTCGCGCTGAATTTCATCCAGCTTCTGTGCGAACGGCTGCGCCGGACCAGCGAGCAGGTCGAGCATATCATGCTGTCCGATCTGTCCGGTCGTCTTGCAAAGACCGTCCTTGCGCTGAGCACGAAAGATGGAGAGCAAGGCAACGCCATCGCCGTCACCCAGCGCGAGATCAGCGAGATGGTCGGCGCCACGCGCGAGAGCGTTAACAAGGAGCTGCGGCGCTGGTCCAGACAACACTGGATCACGATCGCCCAGGGAAAGATTACGGTCCTCGACCCGGATGCACTCGAAGGGCTTGCCCAAAGCCAATCTAAAGCTTTGTAATATATACTAAATTAGCAACGGTAATAATTCGACGCGCCTGTGATCCAGATCACACCCGGCCCTCCTCCGGCTCCCGACTAACACTCGACAGTCGCAATGGAGGGGACCATGCAAGCCAACTCGCAACAGCCGCCCAACACGTTTCCGAACCGCTTCTTCGGCCTCGGCCTGAAGGGATTTCTGCTTCTGGCGGCGATCCTGCTGCTGCTCGAAATCGCGGTCATCTTCGCGATCTTCGGCACCGATCTGTTCTTCAATCTGATCGACGAGCTGACGAGCGTCACGCCGGGCGCGGTGCAGATCAATCAGATCGTGCAGAGCTGCGTCACGACCGCACGCACGATGGCCCTGCTCCACACCTGAGGCGCATTACTTGGCATTCGCCGGCGCGTGGAGATGCAACAGCTCGCCGCGCCAGCGCAGCGCGATGATCAGCAACAGCAGCAGTCCGCTGGCGGCATAAAGCGTCGCCGTCGTCGTGAAGCCGACTTGCCCGATGAGATTGCCGGCCGCGAGCAGCCCGAGCGGCAGCGTATAGATTGCCATCATGCGGATGCCCATGACGCGGCCGCGCAAATGCTCATTGGCGGTGCGCATCAGGATCACGGACAGTGAGATCATCGCGAGGCTCTGCGCGAACCCGGCGGACATCAGGCAGACGATCGCGGCATTGACCGTCTGCACCTGTGCGAACACCAGCAGCGACACGTACCAGACCAGCGTCGCGGCAATCATCAGCCGCGCCACCCGCACGCCGCCGACAAGACCAAGCCCGACCGATCCGACCAGCGAGCCGGCGGCGAAACTCGCCGACAGATAGCCGAGCGCGGTCGAGTTGGCGCCGTAGACCTCGCGCGCGATGTAAGGCAAAAGTCCGCCCGACAGCGGATAGGCCGTGAGGTTGACCAGCACCGCGATCCAGATCGAGGCTTGCATGCGCGGCGAATGCCACACATAGGCGAGGCCTTCCTTGAGATCGCGCAGCGGCGACGGATGCAGCATCTCGCTCGCCGCATCGTCGCCCGGCTGATGCCTGGCGGATGGACGGATGCAGAGCGTGAGGCTCGTGGCGATAGCATAGATCGTCAGGATCACGAGATACGCCGGCCCCATGCCGAGGATGGCGAACAGTCCGGCGCCGGTCAGCGCGCCGGCGATGCGCGCCGTATCCATCGTCGTGCGCGAGATGCTGAGCGCGCCGACCAGTTGGTCGTGCGGCATGGTGGTGGCGACGAGCGCGCCGCGCACGCCGAGATCCGACGGACGCACCATGCCCATCATCAGCGCGATGATGAAGACGTACAGCGGCGAGATCAGACCCGTGAAGATGAGAACCGTCAGAATAGCCGCTTGCGCCATGTAGAAGACGCGCATGCCGGCGAGCAGGTCGCGATGGCCGATGCGGTCGCCGATCAGGCCGAACACGGGAGCGACCAGCGTTCCGACGAAGTAGAGCGCCGCGAAGATCGTCAGCAGCAACACCGATCCGGTCTCGACCAGGATGTACCAGCCGAGGATCAGCGTCTCCATCTCGAAGGCCCACGAGGTGAGCAGATCGGCGGGCCACTGAAACCGATAATTGCGATTCCGGAACGGAGAAAACTTCAGGCCCCTCTCCCATCAGTGCTGCCCGCGGCCGCACAATGGCCAAAGGCGACGAGGCTTCGGACCGGCCGCTGCTGGCGCGCGGCAAATTCCGGCCTCTATTGTTTGGCTGGCGATGCGGACAAAGCGCTGCACCGCCGAGCGAACTCCCAATATCAGGGAATCACCCGGACATCCGCATGAGATCGGACATGGAGGTCATGCGGAACGCACCGCAGCATGACGCTCGTACCGCAAGCAGATAACGGCCTCCTGCGGTTCGCGTCCTCTATGTCCGGCGGAGGGCTGACCGCAGGGCTGCGCCTGCCGCCCGGCCGAGAGCCAGGGGCTCGGCGAGCCCGTCGAGATGGACGCGCGTCTCGTCGCGGCTGAGCCGGAGGATCTCGCGCAGACGCCCGCCGTGAATCAGCAACGAGCGTCCGACCCGCAGGAAGGGTGGTTGCGGCAGGCTCGTCTCGAAGAAGCGCAGCGCGTGGTTGGTCAGGATCGACGGCGCATCGGCGACATGGACGCGGGCATAGTCACGCTCGGCGACGACGGCGGCGATGTTGCCCACGAGGACGCTCACGAGCCGTCCGCGCGTCTTGAGGCGAAGCAGCCCATCCTCTTTCAGAACGCTCGCCTGAGCGCGGCGCGGGCCCACCCGGTCGAGGCGCTGCAGCGCCGCAGCGAGGCGCTCGGGCCGCACGGGCTTCACAAGATAGTCGACCGCATCGACGGCGAAGGCTTCGCTCGCATAGTTCGCATAGGCCGTGACGAAGACAATCGCGGGCGGCGGATCGATCTCGGCGAGCAGGTCGAACCCGTTGGCGTCGGTGAGTTCGACATCGAGAAAGATCGCATCCGGCCGAACGCGCTCGATGAGGGCCCGCGCTTCCGCGGCCGATCCCGCCTCGCCGACGAGATCGACCCCGGCGTGGGCGGCGAGGAGCTGGCGCAGCCCCTGGCGGGCCAGCGGTTCGTCGTCGACGATGATCACACGAGGCATGGCGGCCCCGTCAGAGTAAGCGCGGCGACGACGGTTCCGCTAGTCTCGGTGAGCGAGAAGGCGTGCCGGCCGGGATAGTGCAGTTCGAGCCGCCGCAGCAGCACCTTCAGCCCAACGCCCGGCTCGCCGGCACTGCGCCAGTCCGGATCGAGCGTGCCGCCGTGAGCGACGCGGACCTCGAGCGTGTCGCCGCGAAGCCGCGCCTCGATCGTGACGAGAAGGGGGCGGGGACCCGAACGCAGGCCGTGCTTGATTGCATTCTCGACGAGGGACTGCAGCAGGAAGCCCGGCGTTGGACGGGCAAGCGCCGCCTCGTCCGCCTCGATCCGTGCTGCGAGCGCTTCGCCGTAGCGCCCCTCCTGGATCGCAAGATAGGCGCGCACGGCCTCGATCTCCGCCGACAGCGGAACCGCCCGCAGCTCGCGATGATCGAGCGAGTAGCGCAGGAAGTCCGACAGTTCGAGCATCATTGCGCTCGCGCGTTTCGGATGCTCGGGAATTTCGGCGGAGATGCCGTTGAGCGCATTGAACAGGAAGTGTGGGTCGAGCTGGTGGCGCAGATGCAGCAACTCGCGCTTGAGCGCCTCGTTCTCGGCCGCGACCGCGCGCCGCCGCGCGTCGACCGCCTCACGCTGCGCCCCGGCCCAAAGATACGCGAGGCTCCAGGCGAGCATGATGGTCGTGTAGTAGGAGAAAGGCAGGGCCCAGCTCTGCCCCACGCTCCAGTTCGGCACGGCAAGGCCGAGCGCCCCGAGCACGAAACGCACCAGCGCCGCCTGCACAAACGCGCCCGCCATGCAGGCGAGCGCGACGACGCCGATCGCGCGCGCCGACAGCCCGCGGTCGAAGCGCATCCTCTCGAAGCCGGCGCGCAGGAGGACGACGATCAGCGTCGCCAGCGGCTCGAGGATCGCGGTCACCATCGCGCCGCGCCCGAAGGACCCGTACAGCGGCGCGCGGATGAAGGCGCCGTAGGCGATGAGAAGCGCGAGCACGACGAGGTCGGCGCGCAGATCGCCCGGATAGCGCAGCCCGCTCTCGCCTCTGTTCATCCCGCCTCGCCTTCCTCCGTGTCCGGTCTAGCTCAGGCAGCCCGTCGCACGAAGCCGGATTCGTCGAGAATTCGGCCCGGTTCGTCGAATAGTAGTGGTGTGCGCACCCGGCTTGATTTTCTTAACGAAAAGTGAAGCCGGCCCGGCCGCCGGCGAGCGTGCCGCAAGGCCTGAGGGATCGGGGAGCGTAGGATGTTTGGCTGGACGCGGGGCACCGGCCTCGCCGGTGCGGTGGCCGGGGCGCTTCTGGCCGAGGCGGCGAGTGCGCAGCAGGTCTACAACGATGGCGACGACAACGCGGGAGCCGTTGTCCTCACGCAGCCGAACACCACCTTCTCCGTCAATGCGGGCGCCGCGATCCAGTCGGGCGCGATCTCGGAGGCGCCGGGGCCGAGCGGCATCGAGAAGATCGGCGCGGGCCGCCTGACGATCACCGGCCCAGCGACCTATAGCGGCTCGACTGTCGTCACCGGCGGCACCCTGCGTATCGGCGCGCAGAACCTCCTGCCGAACGGGACCGCGGTTGTTCTCGGCGCTGGAACGCTGCTCGAATTCCGCAATGCCGCCGGGGGAACCTTCGGCGGCAACATGACCGTCGGCTCGCTCGCCGGCGCCGGCACGGTCGACAATGTCGCGACAAGCCTCAACTTCGGCGGCGACAACAGCTCCACCGTCTTTTCCGGCGTGTTCGCAGCGTCTGGCGGCGGCAACCTCGTCAAGCAGGGAACCGGCACCTTCACATTCACCGGCGAGACCGCGCATGCGGTCGATCCAAGTCTCGCAATCGAGGGCGGCACCTTCGCTGCGGCAAACACCGGAAACGCGCGGTTCCTCTTTCTCGGCCTCGAGACCGGCACGGTGTTCGACATGTCGGGCGCGGTCGGACAGGTCCGCGTCGCCGCACTACTAGGCAATTCGGGCGCGACCGACGTCCGTCTCGGCGAACGCACGCTCATGATCGGCCACGAGACGTCGTCGTTCAGCGCGAACTTCCGAGGCGTCGTCTCCGGCACCGGCGGAATCACCCTGATCGACCGGGTGACACAACGCCTGTCGGGCGTGAACACCTATACCGGCGCGACCACCATCGCCGGCACGCAGGATGCGCGGCTGTTCCTCGTCGACGACGGCAGCATCGCCACCTCGAGCGAACTCAACATCGTCAGCCCGAACGGGCGCTTCGACATCGCCTCGACGAATAGCGGCGCCGCGCTGCGCACGCTGCGCGGCGTCGGGCAGGTGGCGCTCGGGGCGCAGACCCTCAGCATCACCGACGGGTCGACCGACTACGCCGGCGTCATCTCGGGCACCGGCGGCGTCACCGTCGCTGGCGGCACGCAGACCTTGTCGGGGGTGAACACCTATACCGGGGCGACCGCGGTCAATGGCGGCGCCCTCGTCGTGAACGGCTCGATCGCGCCCTCGTCGGGCCTGACGGTTTCGGCGGGAGCCCTCGTCGGCGGCACCGGCACGCTGCCGACGTCGGTGATCAACGGCGCGCTGTCGCCGGGCAACTCCATCGGCACCATCACGGTGAACGGCAATCTGATGCTGGGCGCGGGAGCGCTCACCGTCATCGAGGTTGGAACCACGGCCGCCGACCGGATCAACGTCAGCGGGGTTGCCAGCCTTGGCGGCACCTTGCGGCTCATGACGGCCGGCGAGGCGCTGACCTTCGGCACGCCTTACACCATCGTCAACGCGGCCGGTGGCGTGAACGGGACCTTCGGTTCGGTCGACAGCATGCTGGGCTCGGCGATCCGCACGAGCATCACCTACGACGCGAACAGCGTATTCCTGACGCTCGATCCCAACGCTTTGGCGCCGCTGCTGGCCGGTGCGCCGCAGAATGTGCGCAGCGTCGCTACCGGAATAGATCGGGCCGTCACCGGCGGCGCCGATCCGAGCGCCTTCATGAACCTGTTCGCCCTGCCGGCCGCCTCGCTTCCCGCGGCCCTCGGTCAGCTCTCGGGCGAGGTGCACAGCGCGACGCAGGGGCTCGGCGTCAGCGTCTCGGGACAGTTCCTGCAAGCGATGCTCGACCCCTATGCACTCGGCCGCACGCCTGGCTCGAACCCGGCCCTCGCCTACGCTCCCGCGGACGCGCTTGCCGCGCTGCCGGGTGGGGTCGCGGTGACGAAAGCGGCAGGCCGCTCGGAGCCCGCCTTCGACGCGCGGCGCTTCGCGGTGTGGGCGGCCGCGTTCGGCTCGGACGGGCGGATCGGGGGAGATGCCGGGATTGGTTCGGCGCGGCGAAGCGAGCGCCAGGCCGGGGTCGCGGCCGGCGCCGACTGGCGCATCGCGCCCGGCGCAACGCTCGGCTTCGCGCTCTCCGGCGGCAACGGCAACGCCTCGCTCGACGTTGCGCGCGGCTCCGCCAAGGCCGACGTGTTTCAGGCCGGACTCTACGGCATGGCGCGACTCGGCGGCATCGACCTCGGCGCCGCGCTCGCCTATTCGCGGCTCGAGGTCGACACCACGCGCGCGATTCCCGCGCTCGGGATCGGCAGCGTCAGCGGTTCCTACGACTCCACCGTATGGAGCGGCC
>JBMOOJ010000103.1:0-22326 GCA_049323835.1 Pseudomonadota bacterium
GGGGTGTGTGGGCTGCATTTTTTTGGGGGGGGTGTGCGCCCCATTCGCACGACACCCTTGCCCCTCACCCCAACCCTCTCCCCGCAAGCGGGGAGAGGGAGAAGTGCGAACGCTTGCGATGGCACACAATAAAAAAGCCGCGCATCAGCGCGGCTTTTTCATTGTCTGCGATACGCAGGCTTCTCAGGCGGCGCCGCTCATGTAGGTCTCGCGGCGGCCGAGCATCCGCTCCGCGGCATTCTTGGCGTCGGCCTTGGTCAGCGTCGCGCACGTGCGGTACTCGAGATCGGGCAGCGGCTCATCCTTGCGCGAAAACCACGAGCTCAGCTTGCCGGCGCGCCCCGGCAACTGCGCCAGCGCCAGTGCGACGTTGTCGACCGCATCGAAAGCGAAAAGCTGCCCCGACTGCGCGTAACGAACCTCGAACAATCCCGGCCCGATCGGCGCCTCGATATTCTCGCCGCGCGCAATGCTCGGAAACCGCTTCCACTCCCCCCAGCCGGCAATCATCTCAGGTCCCTTGTTGTCTGAAGCAGCGCCCACCCCTCACGCGGTCAAACCATCCGTGATTCGTGGCGAAATCTGTATTGAACGGAGGGGCATTGCGAAATTGTCCCCGAGGATATGGCCGCGAACCGCCGGTTTTGCAAGGCAGCACGCGATCACGCCTTGCGGAGCGATGGGTAGCTCCGCACCATCCTGCCCCATTGCGGCCTACGCATTTCCTGCGCAACACTTCGCAAATCGAATACCAGTTAAGACAATTCAGCAGGATTGGTTCGGATGCCGGCACCCGCAAGCAAAGCCCTCGATGCGATCCTCAACGATGCCTGCGGCCAGCGCCTCGCAGGTGTCGTCGCCATGGCCACGACGGGCAGCGGCGTCATTTACGAAGGCGCCGCCGGCAAGCGCGATCTCGGCAAGGGCGACGCCGCGGACAACGCGATGACGCCGGACAGCGTGTTCTGGATCGCCTCCATGACCAAGGCAATCACCGGCGCTGCCGCCATGCAGCTCGTCGAGCGGGGCAAGCTTTCGCTCGACGAGCCGATCGAGAGAATTTTACCCGATCTCGCCAAGCCCCAAGTGCTGGACGGCTTCGACGCCAACGGCGAACCGAAGCTGCGGCCGGCGGCACGGCCGATCACGCTGCGGCAACTGCTCACCCACACGTCGGGCTTCTGCTACGACATGTGGAACGAGGACATCGGCCGCTATCGCGCGAAGGCGGGGCTTCCGGGATTGGGCAACGCACTCTACGCGGCGCTGCGCACGCCGCTCGTCACCGATCCCGGCACGCGCTGGGAATATTCGACCAGCATCGACTGGGCCGGCTTTGCCGTCGAAGCCGCGAGCGGCCAGCGTCTTGATACTTATTTGCACGATCACATTTTCGAACCGCTCGGCATGGTCGATACCGGCTTCCGCATTCGCGGCGATCAGCGCAATCGTCTCGTGCGCGTGCACCGGCGCGGCGACGACGGATCGCTGACGCCGATCGATTTCGAGACGCAGCAGGCACCGGAATGCTTCATGGGCGGCGGCGGGCTCTACGGCACCGCCGGCGACTACATCCGCTTCACACGGATGATCCTCAACAAGGGCCGCGGCAACGGCCATCAGGTCTTGAAGCCGGAGACGGTCGCGCTGATGGCGCAGAACCACATCGGCGACCTCGTCACGTCCAAGCTGACGACGTATGCGCCGCTGCTCAGCAACGATTTCGATCCGTATCCGCAGATGGTGAAGAAGTGGGGCTTGAGCTTCCTGATCAACACGGAAGCCTCGCCCGAGGGCCGCAGCGCCGGAAGCCTCGCCTGGGCGGGGCTTGCCAACACCTATTACTGGATCGATCCCGCGCGCGATATCTCCGGCGTCATCATGATGCAGGTGCTGCCGTTCGCGGATCGCGCATGCCTCGACACCTACGCCACATTCGAGCGCGGGGTGTATGAGATGATCGGCGCAAAGGCGGTTTAACTTTTCTTCGTCATGCCCGGCCTTGTGCCGGGCATCCACGCCTTACAGACGTGCAGCAAGAAAGCCGTGCATGGCCGGATCAAGCCCGGCCATGACAAGGATTGTCCAATGGGGCTTAACCCAGCAACCCCTTCTGCTTCGCCAGCGCATTCAGCGACACCTGCGGCCGGGCGCCGATGTGCTGGATGACCTCCGCCGCCGCGAGGCAGCCGAGTTCGCCGGCGCGCCTGTGACCCGCATCGATCGCGAGGCCATACAGAAAGCCTGACGCGAACAGGTCGCCTGCACCGGTCGTATCGACCAGCTCCTTGATCGGCGAGGCAGCAACTTCCGTCACCGTACTCTTGTCGACGACGATGCAACCCTTCTCGCTGCGCGTGACGGCCGCGAGTTTCGCGTCGCTGCGCAGCTGCTTCAGCGCCGCATCGAAGTCGTTGCTCTCGTAGAGCGACAGCAATTCCGCTTCGTTGGCGAACACGATGTCGACCATGCCGCCGCGGATGAGATCGAGAAACTCGCTGCGGTAGCGGCCGATGCAGAACGCATCCGACAGCGTCAGCGCCACCTGGCGCTTGGCGCCGTGCGCGATTGTCGATGCCTTGACGAAGGCGTCCTTGGCGTCCTTCGGATCCCACAGATAGCCTTCGAGATACGTCACCGCCGCATCCGCGATCTGCGTCTCGTCGATGTCGGCGGGCGAGAGGTTCTGCGCCGCGCCGAGATAGGTGTTCATGGTGCGCTCGCCGTCCGGCGTCACCAGAATGTAGGAGCAGGCGGTCGCGGGGCCGTCGGTCGCGACCGGCGTCGTGAACGTCACGTTCGCGGCGCGGATATCATGCGTATAGAAATTACCGATCTGGTCGTTCTTGACCTTGCCGACATACGCGGCCCGCCCGCCGAACGAGGCGACGCCGACGATGGTGTTGGCCGCCGAGCCGCCCGAGCATTCCGTTGCCGGGCCCATGGCGTCGTAGATCGCCTTCGCCCGGGCCTCGTCGATCAGGCTCATGGAGCCCTTCGCCATGCCCTGCGCCTTGAGGAAGCCGTCGTCGGTGCGGGCCAGAATGTCCAGAATCGCGTTGCCGATGCCCAGAACGTCGTATTTGGCTGTGGTCATTAACAATAAATCCCGTTACGGCGGTTTGGCGCACGGACGCCGGGAATTCGCATCCCCGGCCGGGGCCAGCCTCGTGTAAGATCGCCGCGACCTACACGATCCCTTGATGATCAGCAAGTTCGCTGCCCACTCAGCCCAATGATCCGCCACATCCTCACCGTTTCGACCGGCACGCTGACGTCGCGCATTCTCGGCTTTGTCCGCGACGCGCTGATCGCCGCATTGCTCGGTGCGGGATGGATTGCCGACGCCTTCCTCGTCGCCTTCCAGTTCATCAATGTGGCGCGGCGCATGCTGACCGAAGGCGCGCTCAACGCGGCGCTGGTGCCGGGTTATCTCGGTGTCCGCGATGGCGAGGGCGAAACGGCGGCGAAAGCCTATGCCGGGCGTGTACTCGGCAGCGTGACCCTGGTGCTGATCGCGATCGGTTTCGCGCTCGCCCTGTTCATGCCGCAGATGATCGCGCTGCTGGCGCCGGGCTTCCGAGGACCATCGCTGCAGGCGGCGATCGACAACGCGCGGCTGATGTTGCCGTACTTCGCCTTCGTCGGTCCCGCGACCGTCATGATGGGCGTGCTGAATGCCGGCCATCGCTTCGTTCTCACCGCGTTCTCGCCGGTGCTGTTCAACATCGTGATGATCTGCACCATCGGCCTGCTGCTGGTGTGGCAGCACGATCCGGCCTGGTCGGCAACCGCGATGGCCGGTGCTGTCGGCGTCGCCGGCTGCCTGCAGATGCTGATCCTCGTGCAGCGCCGGCCGCATCGGGACGGCATCGCGACGCCGGTGAAGGTCTCCTTCGATCCGCAGATCCGCGCATTCTTCCGCAAGGCGACGCCGGGTATGCTTGCGAACTCCGGCCCGCAATTTCTCATCGTCGCCGGCGCGATCATGGCATCGTCGTCCCCGGCCGCCGTATCGTGGCTCTATTTCGCCAACCGCCTGATCGAACTGCCGCTCGGCGTCGTCGGCGTCGCCATGGGCACCGTGCTTGTGCCCGAACTGTCGCGCGCGATCCGCAACGACGATCGCGAGGCGATGACGAGCGCGGAATCGCGCGGCCTCGAACTCGCCGTCGCGCTCGCCTTGCCGGCGACGCTCGGTCTGATGATCCTGTCGCAACCGATCGTCCGCATCCTGTTCGAGCATGGCGCGTTCACCGCGAGCGACACGGCGGCAACTGCGCAGGCGCTGGCGTTGCTCGCCGCCGGCCTGCCCGCGCATGTGCTGACCAAGACGCTGGCGCCTGCTTTTTTTGCCCGCGAGGACACCAAAACGCCGCTGGTCGCAACGCTCAGCGGCCTTGCCGCTGCCGTGATCGCCGGACTTCTGATCGGCCGCACGGCTGGCGCCAACGGCGTCGCCGCCAGCATCGCCATCGGCGCATGGACTTGCGCCGTCATCCTGCTGGTGCGCGGCGCCATGACCTTCGGCTTCTCGCTCGATGCGCTGGCGCTGCGCCGCCTGCCCCGGATCGTCCTGTGCGCGGCGGCGATGGGCGGAATGCTGTATCTCGCCGCGACATTCGTGATGCCGGTGATGGCGACGGCCGGGTTCATGGCGCAGGTCACCATCGTCGGCGGGTTGATCGCCGCCTGCGTTTCGTTCTACGGCCTGCTGCTCGACCTGTTCGGCATCGTCAGCTGGGGCAAGGCCATCGACAACCTGCGCGACGGCGGATCGCGCACCTAGCCCCCTTGACGGTCATACGCACACACTGGCAAACGACGCCGCAGAACGGGAACCACGACTATGCCGGCCATTGAACGGGTTTTTTCGGGCGTCCAGCCGACGGGCAATCTGCATCTCGGCAATTACCTCGGCGCCATCGTCAACTTCGTGAAGATGCAGGAAACCTATAACTGCATCTATTGCGTCGTCGACCTGCACGCGATCACGGTGCCGATCGATGTCTGGGGCGGCCCGGCCGAACTCGCGCGCTGCACGCGCGAGGTGACGGCGGCGTTCATCGCCGCCGGCATCGATCCGAAGAAGAACATCATCTTCAACCAGAGCCAGGTCGCCGAGCACGCCGAGCTCGCCTGGGTGTTCAACTGCGTCGCCCGCCTCGGCTGGCTGAACCGCATGACCCAGTTCAAGGAGAAAGCCGGCAAGGACCGTGAGAATGCGTCGGTCGGACTTTATGATTATCCGGTGCTGATGGCGTCGGACATTCTCGTCTATCGCGCGACGCACGTGCCGGTCGGCGACGACCAGAAGCAGCACCTCGAACTGTCACGCGACATCGCACAGAAATTCAACAACGACTTCTCCGAGTCCATTGCATCGCTTGGTCTCGATCCGACGTTCTTCCCGCTGCCGGAACCGGTGATCACCGGACCCGCGACGCGCGTGATGTCGCTGCGCGACGGCACCAAGAAGATGTCGAAGTCCGATGCGTCGGATTATTCACGCATCAACCTCAACGACGACGCGGACGCGATCGCGCAGAAGGTGCGCAAGGCCAAGACCGATCCCGAGCCGCTGCCGAGCGAGGAGAAGGGTCTTGAGAGCCGCCCCGAAGCCGACAACCTCGTCGGCATCTATTCGGCGCTGTCGGGCAAATCGAAAGGCGATGTTCTGCGCGAATTCGGCGGCGGGCAGTTCTCCGGCTTCAAGAACAACCTCGTCGATCTCGCCGTCGAGAAGCTCGGGCCGCTCGGCGCCGAGATGAAGCGGCTCACCGCCGATCCGGGGTATGTGGATTCCGTGCTGATCGACGGATCGAACCGCGCCCGCGCCATCGCCGCCGAAACCATGAGCGCGGTGAAGGACATCGTCGGATTCATCCGCAAGCGCTGACGGCGAATACACCATCTCGCCGCACCCCGGCATGATACGGGTTCCCCATTTCTCGCCGCTTGTCGGCCATGGCCGCTCCATGGCAGCATGACCGCGCAAGCATCGGGACCTGCATGGGCACCAAACGGCGCAGTTACGAATCCGGCCACAAGCCAAAATGCCTTGTCATCGTTGATGATACCGCGGAGTGGGATCGCGCGGTGTACTACGCGGCCCGCTGGGCGGTGCGCGTGGGCGGCAGCGTGGTGATGCTGCGCGTGATCGAACTCGAGGACAGCAATCAGCAGTGGCTCGGCGTCGCCGACATCATGCGCGCCGAAGCGCACGAGGGCGCGAACGCAGCGCTCGACCGCGCCTCCGGCCGCGCCAACGGCATTGCCGCGATCACGCCGGAGCGCGTGATCCGCGAGGGCAACCCGACCGAGCAGATGCTCGACGTGATCGACAAGGATGTCGACATTTCGATGCTGGTGCTCGCCGCGAGCGTCGGCCCGGAGGGACCTGGCCCGATCATCACCGCGCTTGCCAAGACCGTCGGCTCGTTCCCGATCCCGGTGACCATCGTCCCGGGCAACCTTGCCGACGACGATATCGACGCGCTGTCATGAGCCGGCTTCCCACGAAAAGCGCATGAATGTGGCTCAACCTCGTCATGGCCGGGCTTGACCCGGCCATCCACGTCTTGAAATCCCGATGCTCCGCAAGACGTGGATGCCCGCGACAAGCGCGGGCATGACGAACTCACCCGCCTTGCCGGGTGCTATTTCCGTGCCTATCTGCTAGAAGATACACCATATTCACCCGAACGCGCCGGCCTTGAACCGGCGATGCGCCGGAGACCTCCATGTTTATCCAGACCGAAGCGACGCCCAATCCTGCCACCCTGAAGTTCATCCCCGGCCGCACCGTGCTGTCGTCGGGTACGATGGAGTTCAACCGCGACACCGCGATCCGCTCGCCGCTGGCGGCAAAGCTGTTCACGATCCCTGGCGTCACTGGCGTATTCTACGGCTCCGACTTCGTCACCGTGACCAAGGACGACAGCGACTGGCAGCATCTGAAGCCGGCCGTGCTCGGCGCGATCATGGAGCACTACATGTCCGGCGCGCCGCTGCTCGCCGACGGCGAAGCCGAGGAGGATGACGAGGCGGAAGAGTTCTTCAACGAGTCCGACGCCGAGACGGTCGCGACCATCAAGGATCTGATCGAGACGCGCGTGCGCCCGGCCGTTGCCAACGACGGCGGCGACATCACCTTCCGCGGCTTCAAGGAAGGCGTGGTCTATCTCGACATGAAGGGCTCCTGCGCCGGCTGCCCGTCGTCCACCGCGACGCTCAAGCACGGCATCCAGAACCTGCTGAAACACTTCGTGCCTGAAGTGGTCGAAGTCCGGCCGATGTAATCGGTCCAAAATCAGCTCAATTCGAACCACAACATCGCCCGCGAAAGCGGGCGATGTTGCATTTGCAGGGCATGACGCTCGGGATTTGGCTCTGCTATACCTTCTCCCATGCTGATCCTCGCCATCGATACGGCCCTCGAAGCCTGCGCCGCCTGCGTGCTCGACACCGCCGCGGGCAAGACGGTTGCGCTTGAATCGCTGCCGATGCCGCGCGGCCACGCCGAAGCGCTGATGCCGCTGATCGCGCGCGTCATCAAGGATGCGGGCATCGGCTTCGAGCAGCTCGATCGCATCGCCGTCACCACCGGCCCCGGCAGCTTCACGGGATTGCGCGTCGGTCTGTCCGCTGCGCGCGGCATTGCGCTCGCCGCCAGCAAGCCCGCCGTCGGCGTCACCACGCTCAGTGCCTATGCCGCGCCGCTCGTCAGCGAAACCAGCGAGCATCCGATCATCTCGGCCATCGATGCGCGGCACGATCACGTCTACTTCCAGGTGGTCGGCGGCAACGGCAACAGTTTGATCCGCGCGCGTGTCGCGCCGGTCGCCGAAGCACTCGCGGCATCGCGGCTCGGCGCACCTCGCCTCGTCGGCAACGCTGCAAAGCTGCTCGCCGACCGCTGGCCCGCGCAGGCGCTGCCGCCGGTGAAGATTGATCCGCAGCCCGCGCCCGACATCACGTGGGTGGCGTGGCTCGGCGCCGCCGCAAATCCGAACACTGCACCGGCGCGGCCGTATTATCTGCGTCCGCCCGATGCGAAGCCGCAGGCCGGCGCCGTTCCGCGCGCATCGCAGGCCGCTTCGTGATCACCTGGCTGAAGGGTCTGTTCGCTCCGGGCGTGCCCACGGTCGAACCCGCATCTCCGCGCGACGCACAGCGCCTCGCGCAACTGCACGGCGCTTCGTTCAATCGCGGCTGGGGCGAAGGCGAATTCGACCAGATGCTCGCCGAGCGCAACACGCTCGTGCATCGGCTGCGGCTTGGTCACCGTGTCGTTGGCTTCGCGGTGTCGCGGCTCGCGGCGGATGAAGCGGAACTGCTGTCGATCGCGGTCGACGCGAAATATCGCGGGCGCGGATTGTCGCGCGACCTTTTGTCGATCCATCTCGGCCATCTCGCCGGCCGCGGCATCCGCACCGTGTTCCTTGAGGTCGAGGAAAACAACCAGCCTGCGCGGCGGCTCTATCAGCGCGCCGGATTCCAGCCGGTCGGCCGCCGCGAGCGTTATTATCGCGATTCCAATGGCCAGGATTTGAATGCACTGGTACTGCGGCGCGACTTGTCGTAAGCCCCCGCCAATGCGACACTCGCTTTCTCACAAGGCCGGAAATTCCGCATGACCGCCCTGAAGTCCTCTCCCTCCATGAGCCGCACCTCGATCGAGACGCGCTGCGCCCAGACCGGCATGCGCATGACCGAGCAGCGCCGCGTCATCGCGCGCGTGCTGGCGGAGGCGGACGATCATCCGGACGTGGAAGAGCTCTATCGCCGCTGCGTCGCCGTCGACGACAAGATTTCCATCTCGACCGTCTACCGCACGGTGAAGCTGTTCGAGGATGCCGGCATCATCGAGCGGCACGATTTCCGCGAGGGCCGCGCGCGCTACGAGCCGATGCCGGACAGCCATCACGACCACCTCATCAACCTGCGCGACGGCAAGGTGATCGAGTTCACCTCGGAAGAGATCGAGAAGCTGCAAACGGAAATCGCGCGCAAGCTCGGCTACAAGCTTGTCGACCACCGGCTCGAGTTGTACTGCGTGCCGCTCGACGACAAGCCAGACAAGAGTTAGTCCTGCGTAATCATACGTCCATCCGGTGTCATGGCCGGGTTTATCCCGGCCATCCACGTCTTTCTCGCCGACGTGTAAGACGTGGATGCCCGGCACAAGGCCGGGCATGACGACAGAGATTGCATGCCCATCGATCTCATCATCTTCGATTGCGACGGCGTCCTCGTCGACAGCGAGATCATTTCCTGCCGCGTGCACTCCGAGGTGCTGACCGGAATCGGATATCCGATCACGGCGGACGAAGTATTCAACCGTTTCCTCGGCCGCTCGAACGCAGAAGCCAACCGCGAGATTGAAGCCGAGCTTGGCCGCAAGCTGCCGGACGATTTCGCTCTGCAACTGAAAGCAAGAGAGCTCGCAGAGCTGGCTGAAACAGTCGAAGGTGTGCCGCACGTTGCAACTGCACTCGACGCCATCCGGCAGAATATTTGCGTGGCCTCCAGCGGGACGCCCGAGAAAATTCGAACCGGGCTGACGCGCGCGAACCTCTACGATCGCTTCGCGCCGCACATCTTCTCGGCATCGCAGGTGAAGCGCGGCAAGCCGGAACCGGATCTGTTCCTGTTTGCGGCCGCGCAGATGAAGACGCCACCGAGCCGCTGCATCGTCATCGAGGACAGCATTCCCGGAATCATCGGCGCGACGGCCGCCGGAATGACCGTGCTCGGGTTCCGCGGCGGCGCGCATTACCTCGAAAAGCCGGAACGTGCGCCAAGCCCTGCGGCTCTCGAGGGCGCGGGGGCCGTCCGCGTTTTCGACGATATGCGGCAACTACCTGCAATTATTGCAGAAATTTCAAGTTAACCCGCTATATCGCGGCGTCACGGCGCTGGATTTTGCGTCGCTCAAGCTATATTTCATGCGCCCATGAGCGCGCCGCGCAAGCTGCACATCAAGTCATACGGCTGTCAAATGAATGTCTACGATGCCCAGCGCATGGTGGACACGCTGGCGCCTGAGGGATTCGTCGAGACCGCTGACGCGGCCGACGCCGATCTTGTGATCCTCAACACCTGCCACATCCGCGAGAAGGCCTCCGAAAAAGTCTACTCGGAGCTCGGCCGTTTGCGCAGCGCCAAGGACGAAGCCGCGCGCAGCGGGCGACAGATGACGATTGCCGTCGCCGGCTGTGTCGCGCAGGCCGAAGGCAGCGAGATCGTGCGCCGTGCGCCGGTCGTCGATGTCGTCGTCGGTCCGCAGAGCTATCATCACCTGCCGCAGCTCTTGAAGCAGGCGAAGACGCAAGGCCGCGCGATCGAGACCGAGTTTCCGGCGCAGGACAAGTTCGGCTTCCTGCCGCCGCCGCAGGCTGCGCAGATCAAGGCGCGCGGCATTTCCGCATTCGTCACGGTGCAGGAAGGCTGCGACAAGTTCTGCACGTTCTGCGTCGTACCGTACACGCGCGGCGCGGAAGTCTCGCGACCGGTTGCGAAAATCACCGACGACGTGAAGCGCCTCGCCGATAACGGCGTGCGCGAGGTCACGCTGATCGGCCAGAACGTCAATGCGTTCCACGGCGATGGCCCGGACGGCAAGCCGTGGCCGCTCGGCAAGCTGCTCACGCATCTCGCGGCAATCCCCGGCGTGCTACGGCTGCGTTATTCGACCAGCCATCCGAACGACGTGGACGATTCGCTGATCGAAGCGCATCGCGACCTGCCGGCGCTGATGCCGTTCGTGCATCTGCCGGTGCAATCGGGTTCCGACCGCATCCTCGCGGCGATGAACCGCAAGCACACCGCCGACGATTACCGCCGCGTCATCGACCGGTTCCGTGATGCCCGGCAAGACATTGCGTTTTCGTCGGATTTCATTGTGGGCTTCCCCGGCGAAACCGAGCAGGACTTTGCCGTGACCCTCGCGCTGGTGGAGCAAATCGGCTACGCTGCGGCCTATTCGTTCAAGTATTCGCCGCGGCCCGGCACACCCGCGGCAGACGAGACCGACATGGTGCCGGCGGCGGTGATGGACGAGCGATTGGCGCGGCTTCAGAACCTGATCGACAGCCAGCAGCTGGACTTCAACAGGTCCACCATCGGCACGACGGTCGATGTGCTGTTCGAGCGCGCCGCTCCCCGCCACGACGGACAGCTTGTCGGCCGCACCGCCTATCTCCAGCCGGTTCACGTGTTCACGCCGGACGACATCATCGGCCGCGTGCTGCCCGTCGCGATCGGCAGCCTCGAACGTTACAGCCTGCTCGGAACGCTCGCGACGCCATCTGCCGGCATTGCCGCGGCCCGCGATATGCAAGCGTACATCCAAGTTCAAACCGGAGCCTGAACCCTTTGGCAAAAAGCACATCGGACTCGCCAACCCTCGTTCCCGGCCGCAAGGCCGACAGCGGCAAGCCCGACGTCTCCACGCAGGCCGAGACTCAGGTCGTCGTCGCATTCGATGACAACCGCGCGGCGTCGGCGCTGGTCGGGGCTTACGGACAGAACCTCGCGCTGATCGAGCGGCGGCTCGGCGTCGTCATCGACCAGCGCGGCAACCACATCACGATCGCCGGATCGCGCGACGGCTGCGACGCTGCGCGGCGCACGCTGGAAAATCTCTATGCACTCGCGGCGCAAGGCCGCGACCTCGCGCAGGGCGATGTCGAGGGTGCGATCCGTGCCATCATCGCTCAGGGCTCGCTGTTCGATTTCGACCCGAAGGCGGCGAAGTCCGCGTTCGAGGAGATCAACCTGCGCAAGCGCCCGGTGCGTGCACGCACGGCCGCGCAGGATTCCTACATCCGCGCGCTGAAGCGCCACGAGATGGTGTTCGGCATCGGCCCGGCCGGCACCGGCAAGACCTGGCTCGCCGTCGCCTATGCGGCGCTGCTGTTCGAGCGCAAGGAAGTCGATCGCATCATCCTGTCGCGTCCCGCAGTCGAGGCCGGCGAGCGGCTCGGCTTCCTGCCCGGCGACATGCGCGAGAAAGTCGATCCGTACCTGCGCCCGATCTACGATGCGCTGTACGACCTGATGGACTCGCGTGTGGTCGAACGCGCATTGCAGACCGGCGAGATCGAGATCGCGCCGCTCGCCTTCATGCGCGGCCGCACGCTGACCAACGCCGTCATTATCCTCGACGAGGCGCAGAACACGACGTCGATGCAGATGAAGATGTTCCTGACCCGCCTCGGCGAGAACAGCCGCATGATCATCACCGGCGATCCGAGCCAGGTCGACCTGCCGAACGGTGCGATGTCGGGCCTCGCCGAAGCCGCGAAGCTGCTCGACGGCGTCGAAGGCATCGCGCAGGTGCGCTTCAATGCCGAGGACGTCATCCGCCACGAGCTGGTCGCACGCATCGTCGCCGCGTATGAGGGCTCGCCGCAGAAGCCGCCCGCTCCGCGCAAGCCCTGAACCACGCCCTGTCTTTCATATTCGGACTGTTACCCGACGCACGATGAGCATTTCCGCATCCCCCGAAACCGACGTTCTCGTCACCGCCGATTGCTGGAACGCAGCCGCCGACGCGGAAGCGATCGTCCTGCGCGCGATTGCCGCCGCGGCCGAGCGTGCGCCGGTTGACACGGCGGACACCGAACTTGCCGTGATGCTCACCGACGACGACGGCATCCGCACGCTGAATCGCAACTGGCGCGGCTTCGACAAGCCGACCAACGTGCTGTCATTCCCGGCGCTCCAGCCCGAAGGCAAACCGCCCGAGGGCATGTTGCGCATGCTCGGCGATATCGCGATCGCCTATCAGACCACGCAGCGCGAAGCGGAAAGCGAGAACAAGCCGTTCGCCGACCACCTCAGCCACCTCGCCGTGCACGGCTTCCTGCATCTTGTCGGCTACGACCACATGACCGACTCTGACGCGGAAGAGATGGAAGGGTTGGAGCGCACCATTCTCGCGGGCCTCGGCATCCCCGATCCGTATGCGGACGAGGACTGGACGCTGCGAGATGCGTGATGCCTGATTCGGATCCGATTCAACACAACCCGCCGGGCGACGCGAGCAAGCAGCTCGTGCCGATCCGCCAGGCCGAAGCGCTGCGCGCGAGCGCCGACAACTGGCTGGTGCGCGCGATGCGCACGCTGTTCGGCTGGAAATCCGGCTCGGTGCGCGACGATCTGCAGGTGGTGCTCGATGCCACCGCCCCGGACGAGAGCAACTTCTCGGCGACCGAGCGCACCATGCTGCGCAACATCCTGCACCTCAACGAGCGCAGAATCTCCGACGTCATGGTGCCGCGCACCGACATCATCGCGGTGAAGCGCGACATCTCGCTCGGCGAGCTGATGACGACGTTCGAGAGCGCCGCGCATTCGCGCCTCGTCGTCTACAACGAGACGCTCGACGATCCGGAAGGCATGGTCCACATCCGCGACCTGATCGGGCTGATGACATCGAAAGCGCGGGTCAAGCCGCAGAGCACCGCCAAGCGGAAGAAGCCGTTGCCCGCCGGACTGGACCTGCGCGCAGTCGATCTGTCGGCGCCGCTCGCGGACTCAGGCTTGATCCGCAAGCCGCTCTACGTGCCGCCATCGATGCCGGCGATCGACCTGCTCGCGCAGATGCAGGCGACGCGCACGCATCTGGCGCTCGTGATCGACGAATACGGCGGCACCGACGGACTCGTCACCATCGAGGACATCGTCGAGCAGATCGTCGGCGAGATCGACGACGAGCACGACAGCGACGAGCCGCCGTCCGTGGTCCGCCAGAACGACGGCTCCTACGTTGCCGACGCGCGCGCCAGCCTCGAGGACGTGCGCAAGGTGGTCGGCGAGGAATTCGACACCGGCACCGTCGGCGAGACGGTCGACACGCTGGGCGGCTATCTCGTGATGCAGGCCGGGCGATTGCCGGTGCGCGGTGAGGTCGTCTCCGGTCCCGCCAATTTCGAGATCGAAGTGCTCGATGCCGATCCCCGCCGCGTCAAGCGGCTGCGCATCGGCACGCGCAAGGAGCGGCCGTCTCCGCGCGCCCGCGAATCCCGGCGCCGTGAGACCGCCGACACACCCGCTGCACCGTCCGATTCCTCCGCGACGCCGCCCGGCGATCCCACGAGCCGATCCTCATGATCCGAAAAGCCGCGCAGGCCGTCATCCTCAGTTACGGCTGGAAGCGTGCGGCCATTGCGCTCGCTGCCGGTCTTGCCTCATCGCTGGCGATGGCGCCGTTCAATGCCTGGCCGGTGCTGTTCCTCACCCTGCCGCTGATGGTCTGGCTCATCGACGGATCCGCAGGCCGCGCCGGCGGCGCATGGTCGGCGGCGCTGAGCGGCTGGCTGTTCGGCTTCGGCTATCTGCTCGCCGGCCTGCAATGGGTCGGCAACGCCTTCCTCGTCGATGCGGACATCTTCGGCTGGCTGCTGCCGTTCGTCGTCTCCGGCCTGCCGGCGTTTCTCGCGCTGTTCATGGCAGCCGCGTTCGCGCTCGCCCGGCTGATGTGGACGCGCGACGCCTCGCGCATTCTGCTGCTCGCCGCGACCGTCACCACCTGTGAATGGCTGCGCGGCCATGTGCTCACCGGGTTCCCATGGAACGCGCTCGGCTACTCGCTGTCCGGCCAGCTTGCGCTGGCGCAGACCGCATCGCTGATCGGCCTGTGGGGCCTGACGTTTCTGAGCGTCGCGATCTTCGCGAGCCCCGCGGTTCTTGCCGACAGCCGCGAGGATGTACGCAGGCCCTGGCTCGCGCCCACGCTCGCCGTGCTGACGCTCGCTGCGATGACGATCTTCGGCGCGGTGCGGCTGGCGCAGCAGCCGACACGCTACGTCGCGGACGTGAAGCTGCGGCTGATGCAGCCGAACCTGCAACAGGACGTGAAGTTCAATTACTCGGCCAAGGCCGCGACGATGCAGAAATATCTCGCGCTGTCCGATCGCGCGACAGGGCCGAACTCGGCGGGTATCAAGGACGTCACCGTCCTGATCTGGCCGGAATCTGCGTTTCCGTTTTTCCTGACGCGCGAGGGCGATGCGATGGCGCAGATCGCAGCCCTCTTGCCGAAGGGCACGGTGCTGATCACCGGCGCCGTGCGCGCGCCGGACAGCACGCCGCCAGGCAGCGTGCCGCGCGCCTACAACTCGATCTACGCGATCGATCACGACGGCACGGTCCTTTCGGTCTACGACAAGCTCTACCTCGTGCCCGGCGGCGAGTTCCTGCCGTTCCAGACCGTGCTGGAAAAGATCGGATTGCGGCAGCTCACCAAGCTGCGCGGCGGCTTCATTCCCGGCGATCGCCGCCGCACCATGGCCTTGCCGAATGCGCCGCGCATGCTGCCGCTGATCTGCTACGAAGTGATCTTCCCGGGCGACATCACATCGCCCAACGATCGTCCCGGCTGGATCGTCAATCTCACGAACGATGGCTGGTTCGGCAAAAGCACGGGGCCCTATCAGCACTTGCAGCACGCCCGTTTGCGCGCGGTGGAAGAAGGCCTGCCGATTGTCCGCGCTGCGAACACCGGCATCTCCGCGATTATCGATCCGCTCGGCCGTATCGCAGCGCAACTCGATCTCGGCGTCGAAGGCGTGCTTGATTCCGCACTGCCCGCAGCCGGATCTCCGACCGTGTACAATCGCGCCGGAGATTGGCCCGCAGCAATTCTCGTTGTGCTGTCGGTACTTGTCGCATTGCGGCGGCGGCGCGGCGCACGCCTCTAACTTCACGGGCTGAAACGAAGGTTCATTGCCTGCAATTTAGGCAGTCCGCCCAGCGGACATTTCGCTGTCCGCACCTGGGTTTCATTATCAATGAAGCTGCGTTTCATCGGACAAATTTAATCCGGATATCTGATGCTCGCTGCATTTGAGGTTTGACGGATTTGTCGCAAAAGGCGTATTTCCTGTCATATTGAACAACGAGATGCGTCGCTGCCAAGGCGCACGATGGGCACACCCGACGCAAACGAAGGAGCGGATTTGATGTCGACCAAAGCGCCGAACCCGGTTGACAAGTATGTTGGCAGCCGCGTGCGTATGCGCCGTATCATGCTCGGCATGAGCCAGGAGAAGCTCGGCGAAGCGCTCGGCCTCACCTTCCAGCAGATTCAAAAGTACGAAAAGGGCACGAACCGTGTCGGCGCGAGCCGCATCAAGCAGATTTCCGAAATCCTGCAGGTTCCGGTGTCCTTCCTGTTCGAAGGTGGCCCGGGCGGCGGAACCGTCAATGGCGACGGTCTGAGCGAAGCGCCCTCGCCCGCTTACGTCGCGGACTTTCTCGCGACCTCGGAAGGTCTCGCGCTGACGCGCGCCTTCACCAAGATCGCCGACGCGAAACTCCGCCGCAGCATTGTCGACATGGTCGAACAGATCGCCGCGCGCGAGTCCGTCGAGAAGCGCTGACACCCGGCGGCGGAAGCCCACCTCCAGCTTCATCGGCCGTGCGTGAAGCGCTGTCCGCGAACAATTCCCGATTGAAATACATCCGGCATTCGTCGTAGTCCGCACGCGACGTGCGAGAAACGACGCCATGCCCCACCGCCCGCCGCGATCCGACGACGACCCGACCCGCGCCGCACCCGAACGCGCGTTTTTCGGCCGTCGCAAGGGGCACAAGCTGCGTGCGCATCAGACCGATCTGATCGCGCGGCTTCTGCCGAAACTCTCGCTCTCGATCGAGACCGCCGCGCCGGACGATTTGACCTCGCTGTTCGCGCCGCCGGTCGAGCGCGTGCGGCTCGAGATCGGGTTCGGCGGCGGCGAGCATCTGATCGCCGAAGCGCTGGCGCATCCGCACATCGGCTTCATCGGCTGCGAGCCCTACGTCAACGGCATGGCGAAGATTCTCGCGCAGATCGATGCGCGAAGCATTCCGAACATTCGCCTGTTCGCCGGCGACGCCGTGGAGCTGCTGACGTGGATGCCGCCGCGCGCGCTGACGCGGATCGATCTGATCCATCCCGATCCGTGGCCGAAGCGGCGGCACTGGAAACGCCGCTTCGTGCAGGACGCGACCATCGCGGCGATGGCGCGCGTACTCGGTGATGCCGGTGAATTCCGCTTCGTCTGCGACATTGAACACTATGTCGACTGGACGCTCGCACACATGCTGCGCTCGCGGGATTTCGTCTGGACCGCCGAACGTGCGGATGACTGGCGCTTGCCGTGGCCGGACTACACCATGACGCGCTACGGCGCGAAGGCGACGCGCGAAGGCCGCAAGGCGGCGTATTTGATTTTCAGAAAAACCCAGTAGCCCGGGTGAAGCGAAGCGTAACCCGGGAGCACAGTTCGAAATCCCGGGTTTCGTTTCACTCCACCCGGGCTACAGAATTAGCCCTTGCGCGACTTCCAGAAGTTCAGCACGCGCTGCGCCGTCACCGGCACCAGCCGCTCGTAGTTTCCGCGCGCTTCCTCGAAGATCGACGACGCCGGCACGCGCGCGACGCCGGTGCGCAGCACGATCAGTGTCTTCACCGTCGCCCAGTCGAAATCGAGCGACTTGCCCATGATCAGGATCGGATCGTGGCGGTCCCCGGTCATCAGATGATCGACGATCGAGATCTTCACGCCGGTCATCATCGCCAGCGCCGCAACGGTCGCGTCATACTTGTAGTCCTTCGCCAGTTCGAACACCTTGGCCTCATCGAGCCGTCCCGCCCGGTGCAGGGCGAGAATAGTCCGCTGCGCCTGGTTGAAGTCGCGCTGCTGCGTCTCGATCGCTTCCGCGCCCGGCAGGTCGTCAAGCACCTGATTGATCGCGGCCTTGCGCGCCGGAGAAGCCGCTTCGAATAGCCGCCGCCGCACGAGATCGACCGAACCGTTCATCAGCTGCTTGAGATGCGTGTTCGACAGATCGCCGCGCTGGCCGAGCGAGATCGCCAGCACGCCGTCGTCGGCCGCGCGCTTGACGAGGCTCGAATAGCCGATCGGCGAGAACACGGCGCCCTCGTTGCCGGCAACGCTGCGGATCACCTCGCGCTCGCCGCGGCGCAGGATCACGTCCGTCACCGGCGCCGACAGCGGCGCACGCACGGACATCGCGAGCAGATGCGGCTGCCCCTTGCTGCGGGCGATGTCGGTCAGCGTGTCCTCGTCTATCAGAGGCGAGGATCGCAGCAGCGGACCCGCGATCTTGATTTCGTCGTCGCGCACGAGCTTGCTGACCAGCATCGGCGGCGCATTGGCGAGGTCAGCCATCTGCGCCGCGAGTTCGGCCCGCGCGTTGATATCGGTGTTGGGAACGAGCCCGGTAAGGATGCCGTCGAACAGATCGACATGCTGCGGCCGGAACTGTCCTGCGCCCTGCCGAAACAGCCCCGAGATTTTCAGCATCGCATCGGCGCGTTTCTGCGGACTGGCGCCTTTAACGATGTCGTCAAGCTCGGGCAGCAAGGGTGGGGCTATCGGCATCGAGAACGCACTCAACTCGCGCATGTCGTTGAAATCGCGCACGTTGCGCGGGTCCAGCATAGGTAGCGTTCATGAATGAACGGTTAGTCGCAGGCGTCGGCTTCCGAGGCTCGAAACAAGCGGGTTTCCGCCGGGCCGAGGCCTTGCCGGATGCGCGGAAAAGGGCTATATCGCGGGCAAATAAAGCGTTCTCATCGCTGCGATCGCAACGAGAGAGTGGGCCCCTCGCCGGACCCGCTCTTTTTTATTTCCTGAAGCAGGCCAGAAGGCCGGTTCAGGCAGCTTTGGACGCCCCAACAGGTTCCGCATCCGGTCGCTGAGCCAGGACGCCCGAAAGGGCCGACGCAAACGTGGATATGAACGAGCCGATCGATACCAGGGCCGAGATGGAACTGCCGCAGGCAGACCTAGCTGAACCACGCCTTGTGGTTGAGCCGGGTGTTGCTGCGCGCGTCGCCGCGGTCGCCGCTCCCGTGCTGGAAGGCATGGGATACCGCCTCGTCCGCGTCCGCGTCACCGGCGAGGCCGGCTGCACCGTGCAGGTGATGGCCGAGCGCCCGGACGGCACGATGCTGATCGAGGATTGCGAGGCCGTGTCGCGTGCCCTGTCGCCGGTTCTGGACATTGCCGATCCGATCGATCGCGCCTACCGGCTCGAGATTTCGTCGCCCGGCATCGATCGCCCGCTGGTCCGCCGCTCGGATTTCGCGCGCCATCAAGGGCACATCGCCAAGATCGACATGGCGGTCGCGCATGAGGGCCGCAAGCGATTTCGTGGTACACTTGCGGGACTGGACGGCGATCGCGTCCGGCTTCATCGCGATGACATTCGCGCGGGTGAGAATCCCGACGTGCTGCTGCCGATGACGGATATTTCCGATGCGCGGCTGGTCCTGACGGACGCGCTGATCGCGGAGTCGATGCGCAAGGGCAAGGCCGCCGAACGCGACCTGAAGGAAGATCTCGGGCTCGCGCCGCAGCCGCCGGAGCATGCGCGCGCCGCGCGGACGAAATCGGCCGGCAAGGCCCCGGCTCAGAAGCCTAAGAAGAAGCCAACGAACACCAAAGCACACCGCCTCGCGCGTCAGCGCGCCGGGCACGACGAAGCCGAAGGAGACTAACGATGGCCGTCAGCGCCAATAAGCTCGAGCTCTTGCAGATCGCCGATGCGGTCGCGCGCGAAAAGTCCATCGACCGCGGCATCGTCATCGCCGCGATGGAGGACGCGATCGCCAAAGCAGCCCGTGCGCGCTATGGCAGCGAAACCGACGTGCATGCCGAGATCGACGCCAAGAAGGGCGAACTGCGGCTGTCGCGCCATATGCTGGTGGTCGAGCAGGTCGAAAACCCGTCGAACCAGATTTCGCTGGTCGATGCGCAGCGCGCCAACCCGGGCGCCCAGGTCGGCGACACCATCGCCGATACGCTGCCGCCGCTGGAATACGGCCGTATCGCCGCGCAGTCGGCGAAGCAGGTGATCGTGCAGAAGGTGCGCGAGGCCGAGCGCGACCGCCAGTATCAGGAATTCAAGGATCGCATCGGCGACATCGTCAACGGCACCGTCAAGCGCGTCGAATACGGCAGCGTCATCGTCGACCTCGGCCGTGGCGAAGCCATCGTCCGCCGCGACGAAATGCTGCCGCGCGAGGTGTTCCGCAACGGCGACCGCGTGCGCGCCTACGTGTTCGACGTGCGCCGGGAAACCCGTGGGCCGCAGATCTTTCTGTCGCGCACGCATCCGCAGTTCATGGCGAAGCTGTTCGCGCAGGAAGTGCCGGAAATCTACGACGGCATCGTCGAGATCAAGGCGGTTGCCCGCGATCCGGGCTCGCGCGCCAAGATCGGCGTGATCTCGCGCGATTCATCGGTCGATCCGGTCGGCGCCTGCGTCGGCATGCGCGGTTCGCGCGTGCAGGCGGTCGTGAACGAACTCCAGGGCGAGAAGATCGACATTATTCCGTGGTCGCCGGACATCGCGACGTTCGTCGTCAACGCGCTGGCGCCGGCCGAAGTCGCCAAGGTCGTCATCGACGAGGACCGCGAGCGTATTGAAGTCGTGGTGCCGGATACCCAACTGTCGCTTGCGATCGGACGCCGCGGCCAGAACGTCCGCCTCGCTTCGCAGCTCACCGGCTGGGACATCGACATCCTCACCGAGCAGGAAGAGTCGGAGCGCCGTCAGGCCGACTTCGAGAACTCGACTCGCGTGTTCATGGAATCGCTCGACGTCGACGAGGTCGTCGGCCAGCTCCTCGCGTCGGAAGGCTTTTCGACCGTGGAAGAACTGTCGCTGGTCGACCTGAAGGAACTCGCGAGCATCGAGGGCTTCGACGAGGAGACCGCGCAGGAACTGCAAACCCGCGCCCGCGACTTCCTCGAGCAGCAGGAAGCCGAACTCGCCGCGAAGCTGAAGGAGCTTGGCGTCGACGAGGACCTCAAGTCCGTGCCCGGCGCGACGCTGAAGATTCTGGTCAAGCTCGGCGAGAACGGCGTGAAGACGGTCGAGGATCTCGCCGACTGCGCCACCGACGATCTCGCCGGCTGGACCGAGCGCAAGGACGGCGAGGTGACCAAGCACGCCGGCTTCGTCGATGCCGCCGACCTGTCGCGCGAAGACGCGGAAGCGCTGATCATGCAGGCCCGCGTCAAGGCCGGCTGGATCACCGAAGCCGACCTGAAGAAGCCCGATGCCCCCGCCGACGCGGGCGCATCCGAAAATCAACCGGTTTAAGGATCATGCCCACGCATGCTTGCCAGCGCCGACGCCGCGGAGCTCGATGACGGTCCCCGGACAAAGTCCGGGACCGAACGGCTGTGCGCGCTCACGCGGCAGGTCAAGCCGATCGGCGAGCTGATCCGCTTCGTCGTCGGCCCCGATGGCAGCGTCGTCCCCGATCTGAAACGCAAACTGCCCGGCCGTGGCCTGTGGATCACCAGTTCCAGGGCCACGGTGGCGGACGCGGCCCGGCGCGGCGTCTTTGCGAGGGGCTTCAAGCGGCAGGTTCAGGTGCCGCCCGCGCTCGCCGCCGATATCGGCGCGCTGATGGCCCGGGCTGTGGCCGATGCCCTGGCCATGGCCGCCAAGGCGGGCGAGGCGGTCAGCGGATTTACCAAGGTCGAGCGCAGCCTGACCGAGGGGACTGCGGTGGCGCTGATCCATGCGTCGGATGCCGCCGCCGATGGCGTCAGGAAACTCAACGCGATCGCCCGGCGAAGCGCGGAAACCACCGGAATCGGCGATTTTACGGCTGGTTTACCGATCATCGACGCCCTTTCCTCCAATGAATTGGATTTGGCACTTGGCCGGTCAAATGTGATACATGCTGCCCTGCTTGCGGGCGCAGCGGCAAAAACGGTGCTGGTGCGCAGCGACACGCTCACCCGGTTTCGCAACGGCGGCGATACGGCGAGCGGCGGATGAGCAAGCACACCTGTTCTTCGATGGACGTGCTCGAGCAGGAAGACCCGGCGCATGCGTGCGCCAAACGATTGGAACGTGACTGATGGCGGATACGAAAAATACTGGCGACAAGACGCTGAGCGTCAGCCCGAAGAAGACCTTGACGCTGAAACCGCGCGTCGAGCAGGGCACCGTGCGCCAGAGCTTCAGTCACGGCCGCAGCAAGTCGGTCGTCGTCGAGACGCGCGGCAAGCGCCGCGTGCCTGGCGAAGCCGCGCCCGCCGAAGCACCTGCCGCCGCGCCGGCGGCGAAGGCCGCCACCCCCGCCGCCAAGCCCGCTGAGGCGCCGAAGCCGGCCCCGCGCAGTTCCGGCGTCGTTCTGCGGACGCTGACAGCTGAGGAACAGCGCGCCCGCGATACCGCGCTGGCGGACGCGCGCGTGCGCGAGCAGGAAGAGCGCCGCATCGCCGAAGAGGAAGCCGCACGCCGCAACAGCCGCGAAGGCATCGAGCAGGCCGAGCGCGA
>JBMOOJ010000103.1:22336-75063 GCA_049323835.1 Pseudomonadota bacterium
CAAGAAGCTCGAGGAAGAGCGTCATCGCAAGGAAGAAGAGCTCAAGCAGAAGACCGAGCAAGCCGCCAAGAAGCGCCAGCTCGAAGCCGAAGCCAAAACCACGACGGCCGCCCGCACCCCGGCTGCGCAGCCGCGCGTTGCCGTCGCAGTTGAAGCCGATGAGGACGAAGCGCCGCGCGTGATCCGCCGCCCCGGTGGCGGCGCCCGCACCGTCGTCGCGCCGAAGCCGGCGCCGCGCTCGAACCAGAACAAGGAACGCAACACCCGCATCTCGGTCACCACCGCGATGAATGCCGACGACGTGCGCGAGCGCTCGATCGCCTCGTTCCGCCGCCGCACCCAGCGCCTGAAGGGCCACGTCTCGAACGAGCCGAAGGAAAAGCTCATCCGCGAGGTGACGATTCCGGAAGCGATCACGATCCAGGAACTCGCCAACCGCATGAGCGAGCGCGCGGTCGATGTCATTCGCCTGCTGATGAAGCAGGGCGAAATGCACAAGATCACCGACACCATCGACGCCGACACCGCGCAGCTGATCGCCGAGGAAATGGGGCACAGCGTCAAGCGCGTCGCCGCATCGGACGTGGAAGAGGGTCTGTTCGACATCGTCGACGATTCGACCGACACCGAGCCGCGTTCGCCGGTCGTCACCGTCATGGGTCACGTCGACCACGGCAAGACCTCGCTGCTCGACGCCCTGCGCCAGGCCAACGTGGTTTCGGGTGAAGCCGGCGGCATCACCCAGCACATCGGCGCCTATCAGGTGACGTCGCCCGAGAGCGGCAAGAAAATCACCTTCATCGACACGCCCGGCCACGCCGCGTTCACCGCGATGCGCGCCCGCGGCGCCAAGGTCACCGACATCGTCATCCTGGTGGTGGCGGCCGATGACGGCGTGATGCCGCAGACGGTGGAGGCCATCAACCACGCCAAGGCGGCGAAGGTGCCGATGATCGTCGCGATCAACAAGATCGACAAGCCGGACGCCCGCGCCGAGCGCGTGCGCACCGAACTGCTCCAGCACGAGGTGCAGGTCGAATCGATGGGCGGCGAAACCGTCGACGTCGAAGTCTCGGCCAAGAACAAGACCAACCTCGACAAGCTGCTCGAAATGATCGCGCTGCAGGCCGAGTTGCTCGACCTCAAGACCAACGCCGCACGCCCGGCCGAAGGCACCGTGATTGAAGCCAAGCTCGATCGCGGCCGCGGCCCGGTGGCAACCGTGCTGGTTCAGCGCGGCACGTTGAAGGTCGGCGACATCGTCGTCGCCGGCGCCGAAATGGGCCGCGTTCGCGCGCTGATCTCCGATCAGGGCGCAACGCTCGACGAAGCCGGTCCGTCGGTTCCGGTCGAGGTGCTCGGCTTCAACGGCACGCCGGAAGCCGGCGATCGCCTCGCGGTCGTCGACAACGAAGCCCGCGCCCGCGAAGTCACCAACTACCGTGCGCACCAGAAGCGCGAGAAGCAGGCGGCGCGCGCGAGCGGCATGCGCGGCTCGCTCGAGCAGATGATGTCGCAGCTGAAGACCACGGGCCGCAAGGACTTCCCGCTGATCGTCAAGGCGGACGTCGCAGGCTCGCTCGAAGCCATCCTCGGCTCGCTGGAAAAGCTCGGCACCGACGAGGTCGCGGCCCGCATCCTGCACGCCGGCGTCGGCGGCATCAGCGAGTCGGACGTGACCTTGGCCGAAGGCTTCAATGCCGCGATCATCGGCTTCAACGTCCGCGCCCACAAGGAAGCGGGCGACTCAGCCAAGCGCAACGGCATCGAAATCCGCTACTACAACATCATCTACGACCTCGTGGATGACGTGAAGAAGGCGATGTCGGGCCTGCTCGCGCCGACCCTGCGCGAAACCATGCTCGGCAACGCGCAGATCCTCGAGATCTTCAACATCTCGAAGGTCGGCAAGGTCGCCGGCTGCCGCGTCACCGACGGCAACGTGGAACGCGGCGCCAACGTGCGCCTGATCCGCGACAACGTCGTCATTCACGAAGGCAAGCTCTCGACCCTGAAGCGTTACAAGGACGAAGTGAAGGAAGTGACCGCCGGCCAGGAGTGCGGCATGGCGTTCGAGAACTACGGCGACATGCGCCCCGGCGATGTCATCGAATGTTACCGTGTGGAGACCATTCAGCGCTCGCTGTGAGTCCGAATCTCACAACGCGCATTGGATTTTTTCTGAAATTGGACGTATTGCCTGACCTATCGATTTAGGTTTTCACCTGCGGGTGAACTTATCCGCCACGTCAGGCACCCATAAGAGACTGCTGAAAGTTCAAACGGCGCGTGACCGGTTCAAGTCCGGCCACGACGCTTTTGTTTCGAAGGACGACAATGCCTCGCCATCATCAACGAGATGCCGCGCCCGGCGGTTCGCAACGGCAATTGCGCGTCGGCGAACTCGTGCGCCATGCGGTCGCCGAGATTCTGATGCACGGTGCGACCCACGATCCGGCGCTGGAGGGGAACCTGATCACGGTTCCGGAAGTTCGCATGACCGCCGATCTCAAACTCGCGACGATTTACGTGATGCCGCTCGGCGGACTTCACATCGACGAAGTGATGGCTGCGCTCAATCGCAACAAGAAACTGATCCGCACCGAGATCGCGCACCGCGTTAACTTAAAATTTGCGCCTGATATTCGCTTCCACGTTGACGAACGATTCGACGAAGCGGAACGGATCGAGAAATTATTGCGAACACCGGCGGTTCGCAAAGACATCGACACGAATTCCGACGAGACCTGACAATGAGTTCTTTACCTCACGCGCGCGCGACCGCGGTCGCCGCCGCCACCGGCATTCACGAACAGGCTGCACATCCCGCACAACGGAATGCGAGCGATGACGCGCGCAACGACTCTGCGCAGGGTCAGCAGCGACAGCCGCGCCGCGAGAAGCGCGACGTGCACGGCTGGGTCGTGCTCGACAAACCGATCGGCATGACCTCGACGCACGCGGTTGCCGTCGTGAAGCGCCTGTTCTCGGCGAAACGCGCCGGCCATGCCGGCACGCTCGATCCGCTCGCCTCCGGCGGCCTGCCGATCGCGCTCGGCGAAGCGACGAAAACGGTTCCCTTCGTGATGGATGGCCGCAAGCGCTATCGCTTTACCGTCCAGTGGGGCGAGGAACGCGACACCGACGACACCGAAGGCCGCCCGACGGCAACCAGCGACAATCGCCCCACCCGCGCGGCGATCGCGGCGCTGCTGCCGCAGTTTACCGGCGTCATCCAGCAGGTTCCGCCCCAGTACTCGGCGATCAAGATCCAGGGTGAGCGGGCCTATGACCTCGCCCGCGACGGCGAGACGGTGGCATTGCAGCCCCGCCCGGTCGAAATTCACCAATTATCCCTTGTAGATCATCAGGATAGCGGCCAATCGACCTTCGAGGCCGAGTGCGGCAAGGGCACCTATGTCCGCTCCCTCGCCCGCGATATGGGCCGGATTCTCGGCTGTTTCGGCCATATCTGCGCGCTCCGCCGGACGCTGGCCGGACCGTTTACCGAATCGGACGCAATTCCGCTGGAACGGCTGGAGGCTTTGTGCGATAGAGCCGCGTCCGGCGGGGGAAACCTCGCCGACGCGCTTTTGCCCGTTGAGACCGCGCTGGACGACATCCCGGCACTGGCCGTCACACGGGCGGATGCGGCAAGGCTCCACAGGGGCCAGGCCGTTTTGTTGCGCGGACGGGATGCGCCCAATAGTAGCGGCACAGTCTATGTCACGGTGGCAGGCCGTCTTCTGGCGCTTGCCGAAATTGGCAATGGCGAACTCATCCCCAAGCGCGTGTTCAACCTGACCGGCCTGACAGCCTCAGCCGGTCGCAAACAGGGTGCTTCATCACCCGCAGAAGGATGACGATGTCGATTTCGGCAGACCGTAAGAAAGAACTGATCAAGACCAACGCGACCAAGGCCGGCGACACCGGCTCTCCAGAGGTTCAAGTCGCGATCCTCTCGGAGCGCATCAACAACCTCACCGAGCACTTCAAGACCCACGGCAAGGATAACCACTCGCGCCGCGGCCTCCTGAAGCTCGTCTCCACCCGCCGCTCGTTGCTCGACTACGTCAAGAAGAACGACGAAGCGCGTTACAAGTCTCTGCTCGAAAAGCACAACATCCGCCGCTGACGAGCGCTGGCCTGCGCCGTTGCGCAGGCTCCGTGCGGCTTTGTTCGGCGCACGGAACCAAGGTCCAGCAGCAATCCGGCCGCTGGGCAAGACGGGCAAGGGCTCGTCGCACGGGGCGTCACGACATGACGGCCCGTTCCATCGAAAGGATGGAAGCCATTTCAAATCTGAAAGCCCCGATCGCTCGATCTTTGGCAGGATCGCCGGACGCTGATGCCGCGGCTACGCGGCCAACGTCTCGCCGTCTTGCCCAGGGTTCCTGTGATCGGGGTTTTTGTTTTGCGCGGCTCTCCCGGCCTTTCGCGAAACCATGAAAGACAATCGCTATGTTTAAAACTCATTCCGTCGAACTCGATTGGGGTGGCCGTCCGCTCAAGCTTGAAACCGGAAAGATTGCGCGTCAGGCCGACGGCGCCGTAATGGCGACCTACGGCGAAACCGTCGTACTCGCCACTGTCGTTGCCGCGAAGTCGCCGCGCGAAGGCGTCGACTTTCTGCCGCTGACCGTCGACTATCAGGAGAAGACCTACGCCGCCGGCCGCATCCCGGGCGGCTACTTCAAGCGCGAAGGCCGTCCCACCGAAAAGGAAACGCTCGTTTCGCGTTTGATCGACCGTCCGATCCGTCCGCTGTTCGTCGACGGCTGGCGCAACGAGACGCAGGTGATCGTGACGACGCTGTCGCACGACATGGAGAACGATCCCGATATTCTGGCGATGGTCGCGGCTTCCGCCGCGCTGACGCTTTCGGGCGCTCCGTTCCAGGGGCCGATCGGCGCGGCGCGCGTCGGTTTCATCAACAACGAGTTCGTGCTCAATCCCCAGCTCGACGAAATGATCGAGAGCCAGCTCGACCTCGTCGTCGCCGGCACCGGCGATGCGGTGCTGATGGTCGAGTCGGAAGCCAAGGAACTGCCTGAGGAAGTGATGCTCGGCGCGGTCATGTTCGGTCACCGCCACTTCCAGCCGGTCATCAAGGCGATCATCGACCTCGCCGAGAAGGCCGCGAAGGAGCCGCGCGAGGTCGCCGTCATCGACAATTCGGCGATCGAGAAGGAAATGCTCGGCATCATCGAGCAGGAGCTGCGCGCGGCGTATGCGATCCCGGTCAAGCAGGATCGTTACAAGGCCGTCGGCGCCGCCAAGGACAAGGTGCTCGCGCATTTCTTCCCGGAGGGACAGGAGCCGAAGTACGACAAGCTCCGCGTCGCCGGCGTGTTCAAGGAGCTCGAGGCCAAGATCGTCCGCTGGAACATCCTCGACACCGGCAAGCGCATCGACGGCCGCGACAGCAAGACCGTTCGCAACATCGTCGCCGAAGTCGGCGTGCTGCCGCGCGCGCACGGCTCGGCGTTGTTCACCCGCGGTGAAACCCAGGCGATGGTCGTGACCACGCTCGGCACCGGTGAGGACGAGCAGTACATCGACGCGCTGTCGGGAACGTACAAGGAGACGTTCCTGCTGCACTACAACTTCCCGCCCTACTCGGTCGGCGAGACCGGCCGCCTCGGCGGCACCAAGCGCCGCGAGATCGGTCACGGCAAGCTGGCGTGGCGCGCGATCCATCCGGTGCTGCCGCCGCACCACGACTTCCCGTACACCATCCGCGTCGTCTCGGAGGTCACCGAGTCGAACGGTTCGTCGTCGATGGCCTCCGTCTGCGGCGCATCGCTGGCGCTGATGGATGCCGGCGTGCCGCTGAAGCGGCCGACCGCGGGCATCGCCATGGGCCTCATTCTCGAGGACAAGCGCTACGCCGTGCTCTCCGACATTCTCGGCGACGAGGATCATCTCGGCGACATGGATTTCAAGGTGGCCGGCACCGACCAGGGCATCACCTCGCTACAGATGGACATCAAGATCGCCGGTATCACCGAGGAGATCATGAAGGTCGCGCTGAGCCAGGCGAAGGAAGGCCGCATTCACATTCTCGGCGAGATGTCGAAGGCGCTGAACGCTGCCCGCTCGGAGCTCGGCGAGTACGCGCCGCGCATCGAAACCTTCAAGATCGCTACCGACAAGATCCGCGAAGTGATCGGCACCGGCGGCAAGGTGATCCGCGAGATCGTCGAGAAGACCGGCGCCAAGATCAACATCGAGGACGACGGTACCGTGAAGGTTGCTTCGTCGGACGGCGAATCGATCAAGGCCGCGATCAACTGGATCAAGTCGATCGCGTCCGATCCGGAGGTCGGCCATATCTACGAGGGCACCGTCGTCAAGGTGATGGAGTTCGGCGCGTTCGTGAACTTCTTCGGCGCGAAGGACGGCCTCGTTCACATCAGCCAGCTCGCGGCTGCCCGCGTGCAGAAGACCTCGGACGTCGTCAAGGAAGGCGACAAGGTGAAGGTGAAGCTGCTCGGCTTCGACGATCGCGGCAAGACGCGGTTGTCGATGAAGGCGGTCGACCAGACCACCGGTGAAGATCTCGAGGCCAAGGGCAAGACCGAAACGGCCCCGGCCGCGGAGTAACCGCAAGCGCGCAGCATCGCTGCAATCGCAAAATGAAAAAGGGCGGCCTCCGGGCCGCCCTTTTTGTTTGCAGAACTGTCGTCCTTGCGCACACATGGACGACAACACAAGTGGTGCTGCACGCTGCATCGCGGCCGGACACCGAATCAACTTGCGAACCGTTCGCAAAGATAATTGTCGCCGCGCTGCATCCATTTGCCGCCCCTGAAAGTATTGGATGAAACCGCGCTCGCGCGGTGTTCGTAAATGGAGCGCCATTCCTGCGTATCGTTCTGCGCGCCGATCCGGCGTCATCGATTCGCTGGCACGTTGTCTATCTGTCACAATCTGAAAGCACTCAACGAGGAGGCCACCGCATGTCGACCATCTCCCGCCGCCATCTCTTCACCGCCGCCGCCGGCCTCGCCGCCGCTGCGGCCGCGCCGCGTCTCGTATTCGCGCAGGCCGCGCCCGCACCGGCCGCGGCTCCGGCCGCGCCTGCCGGTCCGTTCAAACTGCCGGCGCTGGGCTATGCCTTCAACGCACTCGAGCCGCACATCGATGCGAAGACCATGGAGATCCACAACACCCGGCATCACCAGTTCTTCATCACCAACCTGAACAACTTCGCCAAGGACAACCCGCAGATCGCGCAGAAACCGGTTGCCGAGGTGCTCGGCAACCTGAACGCGGTGCCGGAAGCGATCCGCACCGGCGTGCGCAACAGCATGGGCGGCCATGCCAACCACACCATGTTCTGGGAAATCATGGGGCCGAGCGGCGGCAAGCCGGAGAGCGACGTGCTCGCCGCGATCGACCGCGACCTCGGCGGCGTCGAGAAGATGCAGAATGACTTCAATGCAGCGGGCCTCCGCGTGTTCGGGTCGGGCTGGGTGTTCATCACCGTCGCCAAGGACGGCAAGCTCGCGATCGAAACCCGTCCGGGCCAGGACAACCCGATGATGGATGGCAAGCGCGCGCTGCTCGGCAACGACGTCTGGGAGCACGCTTACTATCTCAACTACCAGAACCGCCGCGCCGACTATCTCAAGGCGTGGTGGAACACGGTCAACTGGACCAAGATCACCGAGCGCTACGCTGCTGCGAAGGCCGGCACGCTGGGAGTGTGATCTTGGAGCCCGGATGGAGCGAAGCGAAATCCGGGAAACCACTTGAAACGAGCGCCCGGATTACACTGCGTTCCATCCGGGCTACGATACCAAATGCGAAAGGGCGGCCGCGGGGCCGCCCTTTTGTTTACGACACTGCATTCTCTCGTTCGTCATGCCCGGGCTTGACCCGGGCATCCATCTTTCTTCGCTAGGTTCATCCGCAAGAAGATGGATTGCCGGGTCATAGGCGAGCGAAGCGACGCCGTTCTTCGAACGGCTACGCCCGGCAATGACGAGAGTTGGTAACACACCCTACCCCACGACCTTGATGTACGTGTCCTTCATCACGATCTTGCCGTTCCTGAACGTGTAGAGATCGCAGCCGAGCCACTCCTGCTTGACGCCGTTGACGGTCGCGCTGCGCAGCCATTCGGTGACGGCGCGGTTGCCGACGATGTACTCCGCCGTGTGCGTCCACGTCACGTCCGGGCTCGCCTTGAACAGCGGCTCGAAGTAGGAGCGGATCTCCGCGTGGCCCGTGTAGCTCTTGCCATGCACGTCCGGACCCTTGGCATTCCGGAACACGCCGTCCGGCGCGAACGAATTGACGATGGCGTCGACATCGCGGCGCGCGAATGCCGCACCGACGTCCTTCAGTTGCTCCATCGTCACATCCGGCGCCGGATTGATCGCACGCGCTGCATTGCTCATTGGAACCTCCCTTTTTCTTTGAAGCTCGTCTTCGAAGCTCTTTCGAAGCGCGGACCGATCGACGTTGCAGGATCGATATTCGATCCGCGGCCTCAGACGCATCAGGCTATCGCCCGGACACGCCGGCAGCCATCGAAAATCATTCCGACACGAAACCGTGTTTGAAGCAGGCTATCGGAGGCGACGAACGCGCGATCATTTTCATTCAGGAAAACTTATCGACTCCATCAGGCAATACGACTGGACCTAATATTGGATTTCTTCCAATCTGCCGGTTCGCGGTCGCTGCATGGCATCGGTCAAATCGCTGACAGGTCAGGGATTTTGACCTTCCGCCCACCCATGATTCCGGCATGAGAAGCCACAAACCCGACCGCACAGAGCCCTGACCAGCGGCTCCCGGATTTCGAGACGAACAACACGAGCAGAACGGAGACACCATGGACGCAAAAACGGACGACAAGGGCAAATGCCCGTTCACAGGCGGCAAGCGCGGACACGCCAATCGCGACTGGTGGCCGGATGCGCTGAGCATCGAGATGCTCCATCGCAATTCCAATCTGTCCGACCCGATGGGCAAGGCGTTCGACTACGCCAAGGAGTTCAAGACGCTCGACCTCAAGGCCGTGATCAAGGACCTGCACGCGCTGATGAAGGACTCGCAGGAGTGGTGGCCGGCCGACTTCGGTCACTACGGCGGGCTGATGATCCGCATGGCCTGGCACTCGGCGGGCACCTACCGCATCACCGACGGCCGCGGCGGCGCCGGCGCCGGGCAGCAGCGCTTCGCGCCGCTGAACTCGTGGCCCGATAACGCCAACCTCGACAAGGCGCGCCGTCTGCTGTGGCCGATCAAGCAGAAGTACGGCCGCAAGCTGTCGTGGGCCGACCTGATGATTCTCGCCGGCAACGTCGCGCTCGAATCGATGGGCTTCAAGACATTCGGCTTCGCCGGCGGCCGCGCCGACGTGTGGGAGCCGGAGGAACTCTATTGGGGTCCGGAAGGCACGTGGCTCGGCGACGAGCGCTACAGCGGTGAGCGTCAGCTCGCGGAGCCGCTCGGCGCCGTGCAGATGGGCCTCATCTACGTCAACCCCGAAGGCCCGAACGGCAATCCGGACCCGGTCGCCGCAGCCAGGGATATCCGCGAGACGTTTTTCCGCATGGCGATGAACGACGAGGAAACCGTGGCGCTGATCGCCGGCGGCCACTCGTTCGGCAAGGCGCACGGCGCGGGCGATCCGTCGCTCGTCGGCGCCGATCCGGAAAGCGGCGCGCTGGAGGACCAGGGCCTCGGCTGGAAGAGCAAGCACGGCACCGGCATCGGTGCGGACGCGATCACCGGCGGCCCGGAAGTGACCTGGGTGCAGACGCCGACCAGGTGGAGCAACCACTTCTTCAAGAACCTGTTCGAGAACGAATGGGAGCTGACGAAGAGCCCGGCCGGCGCCAAGCAGTGGGTCGCGAAGAATGCGGAAGCGACGATCCCTGACGCCTTCGACCCGTCGAAGAAGCATCGCCCGATGATGCTGACGACCGACCTGTCGTTGCGCTTCGATCCGGCCTACGAGAAAATCTCGCGCCGCTTCTACGAGAACCCGGATCAGTTCGCCGACGCCTTCGCGCGGGCGTGGTTCAAGCTCACTCACCGCGACATGGGGCCCCGCGCGCGCTACCTTGGCCCGCTGGTGCCGAAGGAAGTGCTGATCTGGCAGGACCCGATCCCGGCCGCCGACGGCAAACCGATCACCGACAAGGATGTCACGGCGTTGAAGACGAAGCTGCTCGCCGCTCTGTCGGTGCCGCAGCTGATCTCGACCGCCTGGGCCTCGGCCTCGACGTTCCGCGGCTCGGACAAGCGCGGCGGCGCCAACGGCGCCCGCATCCGTCTCGCTCCGCAGAAGGACTGGGAGGTGAACAATCCGGCCGAGCTCGCGAAGGTGCTGAAGAAGCTCACCGCGATCCAGGCGGACTTCAACAAGACCGGCAAGGGCAAGAAGGTCTCGATCGCCGATCTGATCGTGCTCGGCGGCAATGCCGCGGTCGAAAAGGCCGCGAAGGCGGCCGGCATCGACGTGAAGGTGCCGTTCCGGGCAGGCCGCACGGATGCGACGCAGGACCAGACCGACGTCGAATCCTTCGCTCCGCTCGAGCCGCGCGCCGACGGCTTCCGCAACTACAAGAACAGCAAGAAGCTGCAGTTCATGGCGGACGAAGAAGCGCTGATCGATCGCGCGCAGCTGCTGACGCTGACCGGTCCGGAACTGACGGTTCTTATCGGCGGACTGCGCGTGCTCGGCGCGAACGCCGGGGGTTCCAAGCACGGCGTCTTCACCCGGAAGACCGGCACGCTGTCGAATGACTTCTTCGTCAACCTGCTCGACATGCGCACCCAGTGGCAGCCGCCGAACGCGGACGGCATCTATGAGGGCCGCGATCGCAAGACCAATGCGGTGAAATGGACCGCGACGCGCTGCGACCTGATCTTCGGATCGCACGCCCAGCTTCGCGCATTCGCCGAGGTCTATGCCAGCGCGGACGCGAAGGAGAAGTTCGTCAAGGACTTCGTCGCCGCCTGGACCAAGGTGATGGAGCTCGACCGCTTCGATCTCAAGAAGTAACGGCAAGCCGCAACATCAAAGCCCCCGCGAGCTTCGCGGGGGCTTTTTCATGGCCCTGTCACTTTCTGGTCTGCGCGTGCCTTATGCAGTCGGCACTTGACCGCGCAGCGCATCGCTCCGAAAACGCTTGCGCGCAACACGCAACAGGCCGGGACAGAACCATGCAGATCTTTTATTCGCCGAAGTCACGTTCATTCGCCGCCCTGTGGGCGATGGAGGAAACCGGCGAGCCCTATGAGAAGGTGCTCACCGACATCAACACCGGCGATCAGAAGAAGCCGGAGTATCTCGCAGTCAATCCGATGGGCAAGGTGCCGGGCCTGAAGGATGGCGATGCGATGATGGGCGAGTCGGCGGCGATCTGCGCTTACATCGCCGACCGCTACCCGAACGCCAGGCTCGCACCGCCGATCGGCGACCCGCGCCGCGCACGCTATCTGCAATGGCTGTTCTTCAACGGCAACATCGAGGCCGCGATCACGCAGGTCTTCACCAAAATCCAGATGCCGCCGCGCACGGCCGGCTGGGGCGACGCGACGCAGGTGTTCGACGTTCTCGACGCGGCGCTGGCGAAAGGCCCGTGGATTCTCGGGGAACAGTTCACCGCCGCCGACATCGTCATCGGCGCCGGCGTGCACTTCGCGGTGCGCGCCTTCAAGATGGTGCCGGCGCGGCCGGCGTTCGATCGCTACCTCGACCTCTGCGAGGCGCGGCCGGCGTATCAGCGTGCCGAGAAGCTGATGGCGTGATCGCCGCCTTTGAGAAAGGCGCAAGACCTTCCTCTTCCATTGCGGGAGGGGGAGGTTCGCGCAGGATCGCTACGCTGCCGCCTACTCGGCCGCATCCTTGCCCGCATCCGCCTTCAGCGCGTCCGGATGCGGCATCGAGATCACGTTGTATCCCGAATCCACGTAGTGGATTTCGCCGGTGACGCCGCCCGAGAGATCGGAGAGGAAATACAGCGCCGAGCCGCCGAGTTCATCGAGCGTGACGCCGCGGCCGAGCGGCGAGTGCTTCTGCTGGAATGCGAACATTGCGCGCGCATCGCCGATGCCCGAACCTGCAAGCGTGCGCACCGGACCGGCCGAGATCGCATTGACGCGAATGCCCTGCCGGCCGTAGTCGGCGGCGAGATAGCGCGTCGACGCTTCGAGCGCAGCCTTCGCAACGCCCATGACGTTGTAGTTCGGCATCACGCGCATCGAGCCGCCGAAGGTCAGCGTGATGATCGATCCGCCGTTCGGCATCAGCTCGGCCGCGCGCTTCGTTACTTCGGTGAACGAGAAGCACGAGATCACCATGGTCCGCGAGAAGTTCGCGCGCGTGGTGTCGGCGTAACGGCCCTTGAGTTCGTTCTTGTCGGAAAAGCCGATGGCGTGCACGAGAAAATCGATCGTGCCCCACTTCGCTTTCAATGCCGCGAAGGTCGCATCGACGGACGCGATATCTTCCACATCGCACGGCAGCACCATGTCCGACTTGAGGCTTTCCGCGAGCGGCTTCACCCGCTTGCCGAGCGCATCGCCCTGATAGGTGAACGCGAGCTCGGCGCCGTGGGCGTGCAGCGTCTTGGCGATTCCCCACGCGATCGAGTGATCGTTGGCAACGCCCATGATCAGCCCGCGCTTGCCTTGCATCAGTTGGGTCATCGACTCGTCATCCTACAGTGGCGAAAACTCCCTCTCCCCGCCTGCGGGGAGAGGGTTGAGGTGAGGGGCAATCTGTTCGGAAAGAGCGAGAAAAGCAACGCCCCTCACCCGCCGCGCCTTCGCTCTGCGAGCTTCGGCGGGCGACCTCTCCCCGTGTACGGGGAGAGGTGAAAGGATCACGCATCCAGCCGGCGGAACACCAGCGTCGCGTTGGTGCCGCCGAAGCCGAACGAGTTCGACAGCACGGTGCCGACCTTGGCGTTGTCGATGCGCTTGCGCACGATCGGCATGTCCGCGAACACCGGATCGAGCTCCTGAATGTTCGCGCTCTCGCAGATGAATCCGTTCTTCATCATCAAGAGCGAGTAGATCGCTTCCTGCACGCCCGTAGCACCAAGAGAGTGGCCGGTCAGCGCCTTCGTCGCTGAAATCGGCGGGCACTTGTCGCCGGTGCCGAATACGTTGCGAATCGCCTGGATTTCCGGCGGATCGCCGGCCGGCGTCGAGGTCGCGTGCGGATTGATGTAATCGACCGGCCCCTGCACGGTCGACATCGCCATCTTCATGCAGCGCTCGGCGCCCTCGCCCGACGGCGCCACCATGTCGTAGCCGTCCGACGTTGCGCCGTAGCCGATGATCTCGCCGTAAATCTTCGCGCCGCGCGCCTTCGCATGCTCGAGTTCCTCGAGCACCAGCACGCCCGCACCGCCGGCGATGACGAAGCCGTCGCGGTTGACGTCATACGGCCGCGACGCGGTCGCCGGCGTGTCGTTGTATTTCGACGACATCGCGCCCATCGCGTCAAACAGAACCGACATGGTCCAGTCGAGGTCTTCGCAGCCGCCCGCGAAAATCACATCCTGCTTGCCGACCTGGATCGTCTCGTAGGCATTGCCGATGCAATGGTTCGAGGTCGCGCACGCCGACGAGATCGAATAGTTCACGCCCTTGATCTTGAACCAGGTCGCGAGCGTAGCCGATGCGGTCGACGACATCGCCTTCGGCACCGCGAACGGACCGACGCGCTTCGGGCCCTTGGTCAGCGTGGTGTTGGCTGCTTCGACAATCGTGCGCGCGGACGGACCACCCGAGCCCATGATGATGCCGGTGCGCTCGTTCGAAACGTCGGTGGGCTCGAGGCCGGAATCGAGAATCGCCTGTTCCATCGCGACGTGATTCCACGCGGCGCCCTCGCCGAGAAAGCGCATCGCACGGCGATCGACGATTCCGCTCGGATCGAGGGTCGGCTCGCCGAACACCTGGCAGCGGAAGCCGAGCTTGGCGTATTCCTCGGAGCGGCTGATGCCCGACTTGGCTTCGTACAGGCTGGCCAACACTTCCTGCGTGTTGTTGCCGATGGATGAGACGATGCCCATCCCCGTCACGACGACCCGCTTCATCCCCGTCCTCGCTTTTCTTTCGCCCCTCGCCGGCTACCGCCGCTTGCGACGGAACCGTTTGGTCTGCCTTGCACTCGTCGTGGAACTATCTCACGTTCCGGGCTGTATTGCGGCGTCTTGCCGGAACAGGCCGACCCGGAGGTCCTTGGCCCGGTAGATAATCTCGCCGTCAGCGGATAGCCACCCGTCTGCAATACCAAGTACGAGCTTCGAGCGCATGACACGCTTCACGTCGATATTGTAGACGACCTGCTTGATGCCCGGCAGCACCTGGCCGGAAAATTTCAGTTCGCCGAGGCCGAGCGCGCGGCCGCGCCCCTCGCCGCCGAGCCAGCCGAGGTAGAAGCCAACCATCTGCCACATCGCGTCGAGGCCGAGGCAGCCGGGCATCACCGGATCGTTCTTGAAGTGGCAGCCGAAGAACCAGAGATCGTTCTTCACGTCGAGCTCGGCACGGATCAGGCCCTTGCCGTATTCGCCGCCGTTGTCGTTGATCTCGGTGATGCGATCGAACATCAGCATCGGGGGCAGCGGGAGCTGGGCATTGCCGGGTCCGAACACTTCACCGCGGCCGCATGCAAGCAGGTCTTCATAGCTATAACTGCCCTGCCGCTGATGCATACCTGTTTACCCTCGTTGCAACTCCCCCCGGAGCTCGTTGGCGCGTCTGTAACATAAGCATCATAAGGGGCAAAGCTGCTGTCCCGGGACCATTCCGCCCAGCGGCATGCGTGCTCCAGCGATACACAGGTAGTTGCGAAGCACTTGCATCTACTGGGCTTTCTTCTTATAATCCGCAGTGAATTGCGTACCAATTGAAGGGCGGGCCTTGAACCCGTGACCGAGAATGAGTGAATCTGTACCCGGCCATGTGCCGACCCCTGGTGCCGTGAGCGCCGAATCGGACGGGGTGAACCTCGGCCGTCCGCCGCTCCTGACCGGCTGTCCGTGGCATGACGTCAACGAAATGCTCCAGTCCGTCGGCCTGCGCCCGACCCGCCAGCGCATGGCTCTGGGCTGGCTGCTGTTCGGCAAGGGCGACCGCCACCTGACGGCGGAAATGCTCTACGAGGAAGCGACCCACGCCAAGGTGCCGGTGTCGCTCGCCACCGTCTACAATACACTGAACCAGCTCACCGAAGCCGGCCTCCTGCGCCAGGTCAGCGTCGACGGCACCAAGACCTACTTCGACACCAACGTCACCTCGCATCATCACTACTATCTCGAAGGCAGCCACGAGCTCGTCGACATCGACGATCCGCAGCTCGTGCTTCAGAAGATGCCGGAAGTGCCGGAAGGCTACGAGATCAGCCGCATCGACATGGTCGTGCGCCTGCGCAAGAAGCGCTGAACGATCTCGCAAACACGGATTTGCAGAAACACGAAAGCCGCGGGTGACCGCGGCTTTTTTGTTTTTCCGTCATTCCGGGACGCGCCGCTTGCGCGGGCCCGGAATCCATACGCCGCAGTAGACATGTGGCGAAGATCGGTTATGGCTCTGCCCGGTTCATCAACGAACACCGGGGTTATGGATTCCGGGCTCGCTTGCTTCGCTCGCGCCCCGGAATGACGGTTGAGCATCAATCCAGTTTCTCGTCGGCGTAGACGCCCCACAGCCGCTGCTGCTCGATCCAGCCGTCGAAGCCTGCGCCGGTGACGCGGCACCAGCCGCTCATGCAGCGTTTGACCTGCGTCACCACGCCCGCCTGCAGACGCGCCGTTACACTCGCCGATGCATCGGCGCGCTCGTAGATCGAGGCCAGTTCGTCCTTGTGCTTCATCGTCACGACCGCGGTGCGGCGGCCCGACAGCAGCGAGTGATAGACCCAGCCCTCCGCGCCTTCGGAATCGCGGATGCGGCGCCAGTTCTCGAACTCGGCGGTAATTTCGACCGGCAACCCGGCGCGCGTGAAAATCCAGCTGACGTCGTTGTCCTTGGTCGGACCGGCGCGCACGTTCACATGGTCGGACTTGAGGCTGACATAGCGCGGCACCGGCAGGCCGCTGGTCGTGACCGGTGTCTCCTTCGCTGCAAAGCCGATGGTTCCCGAAGCCGCCCAGATCGCAGCCGCCAACGCAAACGCTACCCGTCCCGTCATACTGTCCTTGCCTCGTCCCTTGCCGAGATCTTCGCGCCCGCGCCTCCTGCGCGGCCGCACTCCCACTATTGACCCGGACCGGAAATCGGCCCCATCGCCCGGATCAAGTCCCCAAAAGCTCCATGTTGCAGTGCTTTAGTCGCGTTCGGGTGCGGCCATGGTTCTTGTCTTGGCCCGGCCTTCTGCTATGGAGGACCGAACGCCAAGGACTGGAAAAAGAGCCCGAAAGCCTCTCCCGCCGGACTGGAAACCGCAGTGTCGGCGACCCCGGTTAACGAGGATTGAACGGCCTCAGAAAAGCTGTGTCCGCGCGCCCGTTGCGGCCGCTGGACCAGGCTCAGGGAAAGCACGACGGGAAACGCATGACGGTTCGCAAAAAACCTCTGGTCGTCGTGACGCGGAAGCTGCCGGATACGGTCGAGACCCGCATGCGCGAGCTGTTCGACGCCCGGCTCAACCTCGACGACAAACCGCTGACCTCTGAGCAGCTCGCCGAAGCCGTTCGCACCGCCGACGTGCTGGTGCCGACTGTCACCGATCACATCACCGACGACATCATGAACCAGCCGGACAAGCGGCTGAAGCTGATCGCCAACTTCGGCAACGGCGTCGACAACATCGACGTGCCCGCGGCGATGGCGCGCGGCATCATGGTGACCAACACGCCGAAGGTGCTGACCGAAGACACCGCCGACATGACGATGGCGCTGATCCTGGCGGTGCCGCGGCGGCTGATCGAGGGCGCGTCGATCCTGCCCTCCGGCGGGGAATGGGCCGGCTGGTCGCCGACCTGGATGCTCGGCCACCGCATCGGCGGCAAACGCCTCGGCATCATCGGCATGGGCCGCATCGGCCAGGCGGTGGCGCGCCGCGCCCATGCCTTCGGCCTCCAGATCCATTATCACAACCGCCGCCAGGTTCCGACCCGGATCGCCGAAGAGCTCGGCGCGACCTACTGGGACAGCCTCGACCAGATGCTGGCGCGGATGGACATCATCTCGATCAACTGCCCGCACACGCCGGGCACGTATCACCTGCTCTCCGCGCGGCGGCTGAAACTGATCCGCAAGGACGCCTATATCGTCAACACCGCGCGCGGCGGCGTCATCGACGAAGACGCGCTGGTGAAGCTGCTCGAAGCCGGCGAGATCGGCGGCGCCGCGCTCGACGTCTATGAGCACGAGCCGGCGGTGAGTCCGAAGCTGGTGCGGCTCGCGAAGGCCGGCAAGGTGGTGCTGCTGCCGCACATGGGCTCGGCGACGATCGAAGGCCGCGTCGAGATGGGCGAGAAGGTGATCATCAACATCCGCACCTTCCTCGACGGCCACAAGCCGCCGGATCGTGTGCTGCCGAGCATGTTGTAATGTGAGGTGAAGCTCGCACGTTGCCACGTGCGCGCCGCAATTTTTTCGTTAGCTACCAAAGATGCGTCGAGCGCCTCGACGCCCTTTACTTCTCGCCCGAGTGCCTCGGAGCTGCGAGAGTTGTTTAAAAGGCGCTAACCCATGACCGTAGGACAAAAAAGGCGCTCCGCGATTTCGTGTGGGCGACAATCGACTTTCGCTCTTGGAAGAATCCGCCCGACAAGGTGCGGTGGCGGTTGAAAACAACTCGCGAGCAGGCCGAAGCGCACGGCGTTTATACTGCGGCAAACGATATCGTTGAACGTCTAAACGGGCGAGCTAATTAGCTCCTTGCGCTGAACGCACCCGCCACTGCCAGCGACTAATCCCTGAATCCGTTTCCGCGGAGATCAGGTCATGCCTGCAAAGTTCCGACACCTCGTTCCAGCCATCGCTCTCGCCCTGTTCGCGATCGCATCCACGTCCGCATCCGCGCGCTCGATCTGGAGCGACATCCCGCGCGATGTCACGCTCGACATCGACGGCGACGGCAAGCCCGATCGCGCCGTTCTGATGAATGCGACGACCGGCTCGACCGATCTCTACATCTATCTTGGCGCAGGCGACGGCCTGCTCGATCCCTCGCTGACGCCCGACATCGTCAAGAAGAACCTGACGGTGCGCTTCATCCTGACCTACGAGGCAACGAAGAAAGGATCGCTGCGCATCGGCTATGGCTGCGGCGGATGCAGCAACGACACGGTGACGACGCTGACCATCGTTCACCGTAACGGCACGTTCTGGGTCGGCGGTTACAGCTACGACTGGGAGACGCGCGACTTCGGCGCGGGAAGCTGCGACATCAATTTTCTCACCGGCAAGGCGACGATGGCGAAGGACGGTGGCAGGACACGCGCGATCAAAGGCACCTTCAAGCCGGTGAAACTTGCCGACTGGGAAGAAGAGCGGCACGTGAAGGTGTGCGGGTTTTGAGAGGTTCTTATCATTCGTCATTCCAAGGCGGGGAACGCTCCCTCTCCCCGCTTGCGGGGAGAGGGTTGGGGTGAGGGGGGAGGTGCGTAACCCGCACCTGAAGTGTTTGCGGGAAAGTCTGAAGCTTGCCCCTCACCCGGCTCGCTATGCTCGCCGACCTCTCCCCGCAAGCGGGGCGAGGTACAAAAAGCTGCTGCTTCCGTTCATCAACATTAAATCTGGACCCGAGTTATCCCCGGTCTGGAATCCTCGCTTATGATGTTTGCGTCCTGCTCGCGAGGGGCGTCTTCCGGAGACGTTCTGAAGATGGAGCGGGATGCGGCGCCTGCGGCCGTGCCTCGTAAGCACGGACTCGGGAGGCCGGGGGTCACCGTCCGGGCCTACTACGAGGCTCTGCCTTCGATGGCTGGACGCGGGCTGGATGAAGGCGGACGAAAGTCTGCCGGTGAGGTTATCCTCATCGTCCTCGCCCCGGAAGCACGGTCCCCCGGACAGAAATCGCCGCGTATGGAGCGCCGCATGGCGGTGCGCGGGTCGCACTTCGGCTGTCGCAGGCCGAGGTGAGCCGCGAGACAATAGATGTTGCGCCGTGCGGCGCTCCATCTCCCCTCATCCTTTCACGGCGTCCCCGCGCCGCTAACAACAGGGGTGATCATGCATGTCTGTAAAAAGGGGGATGCGATGAAAGGCAAAGCCGTGCGTCATTCTCAGTCGTCATCACCGGGCTTGACCCGGTGATCCACGTCCTAACGCGATCTCAAAACATAAGAACGTGGATGGCCGGGTCAAGCCCGGCCATGACGAGAGTAAGGAGCAAATTACTTGTGCCCGCTCAAATCGGTGATCGTCGGCCTGTCGCCGTTGAGCGGATTGGCGGGATCGCGCGTGTACCGCAGCGTCTCGAAGCGCATCGCCCGCGCGTCGATCATCAGCAAGCGGCCAACGAGCCCTTCGCCGAAGCCGACGATTTCGCGGATCGCTTCCAGCGCCGCCATCGAGCCGAGCACGCCGGCGAGCGCACCGAGAATCCCCGCCTCCTCGCAACTCGGCACCGTGCCGGGCGGCGGCGCTTCCGGAAACAGGCAGCGATAGGTCGGGTTGAATTCACCGGCGGCATTTTTCTCATGCGCGCGGATCGTCGTCAGCGATCCATCAAATACGCCGAGCGCCGCCGTGATCAGCACGCGCTTCGCGAGATAGCACGCATCAGACACGAGATAGCGCGTGGTGAAATTGTCCGAACCGTCGAGGACGATGTCGTACTCGCCGATCAGCGCCAGCGCATTCGCGGCGGTGATGCGCACCGGATGCGCGCGGAACGTCACATGCGGATTGAGCGCGGCGATCGCCGCGGCCGCGCTCTCCACCTTCGGTTTGCCGACGTCGTCCGTCGCGTGGATCACCTGCCGCTGCAAATTCGACAGCGACACCGTGTCGTCATCGGCGACACCAAGCGTGCCGACACCTGCGGCGGCCAGATACATCAGCGCCGGCGCGCCGAGCCCGCCCGCGCCGATCACCAGCACCCGCGCCTTCTTCAGCGCCGCCTGGCCCTGCCCGCCCACATCGCGCATGACGATATGGCGCGCGTACCGCTCGAGTTCGGCGGCATTCAGCATGCGCGGGCGTCCGGCAGATGGATCATGGGTTCATTTCGCGTGAAGCGCCCCGAGGGTCAAGGTCCTGGCGGTACAGTATCCTTGAACCGCCAAAGTGCTGTGGCACACTCAGTATCTATGATCGGGCTATGCTCTCGCCAATGCCGGAAAATTTCATGAAATCATTGCTCGCAGCCAGCTTTGTCGCCCTCACCGCCACGACGGCGCTGGCACAGACGCCGGCGGCTTCCACCGCTCCGAAGCCGGTCGCAACCGTGCCGGTCCGCCCGGCGGCCCCCGCCGCGACCCCGCCCGCCAAGCAGACCCCGGCCGATACCGCCAAGGCGCTGGGGCAGGCCGACCGCATCGCGCTGCAGACCGACCTCGTCTGGACCGGCGATTACAACGGCGTCGTCAACGGCGAGATCACCGATCGCGTGATCGCGGCGATCAAAAAATTCCAGAAGGAATTGGGCGCGAAGGACACCGGCGTACTCAATCCGCAGGAACGCGCAAAGCTCGCGGCCGCCTCCAAGAAGGCGCAGGACAATGTCGGCTGGAAGGTCGTGACCGACATGGTCACCGGCGCGCGCGTCGGCCTTCCGGGGAAATTGTTGCCGCAGCAGACATCGGACGCGAACGGCACGCGCTGGTCGGCGCCGCAGGGCACGATCCAGGTGAACCTCGCGCGGCGCAAGGAGGCAGGTGCAACACTCGCCGCCGTTGCCGAGCGCGAGAAGAAAGAACCGGCGGGCCGCAAGATTCTCTACAGCGCCGTGCGGCCGGATTTTGTCGTGCTGTCCGGATTGCAGGGGCTGAAGAAGTTTTATCTGCGCGGCCAGATCAGCGGCGACGAGGTGCGCGTGCTGACCGTGCTCTACGATCAGGCGACCGAAGGCACGATGGAGCCGGTGGTGATCGCGATGTCGAATGCGTTCGCCGCGTTTCCGGGCGCAGCGATGGCACAAGCTGCACCCGCTCCGCCGCCGCGCAAGAAGGTCGAATACGCAACCGGCATCGTGCTGAGCGCCGATGGATTCATTCTCACCGACCGGCAGGCGATCGATGGCTGCCAGTTCGTCACCATTCCGCAGATCGGCAACGCCGATCGCGTCGCCGAGGACAAGGCGCGCGACCTCGCCCTGCTGCGCGTCTACGGCGCGAAGGGGCTGAAGCCGTTGGCGATCAGCACCGATCGCGAGAAGCCGGATGTCACTGTCATCGGCATCGCAGACCCTCAATTGCAGGGCGGTGGCGCGGCGATTACCAGCATGGCTGGGCGCGTCGGATTCGAAAACATGCTGACGCCGGTGCCCGCGATGGGGTTTTCAGGTGCGGCCGCGTTCGACGCTGACGGCAGATTCGCCGGCATGGCGCAGGTCAGGCGAACTGCTGTTGTTGGGGTCACGGCGATAATTACAGGCCCTATTCCCGCAACGGGGCTTCCGGTGGCGGCAACGACGCCCGCCACATCACCATCAGGCATCGTCATTCCAAGTTTCGAAATCCGCGATTTCTTGAGTAAGCACAAAGTGCCTGCCGAGATGGGCACAAACGACCCCCGCGAGGCCGTCGTGCGGGTGATCTGCGTGAGGAAGTGATGGCGCAGCGACTGACTTTACCTCGCCCCGTTCTTACGGGGAGAGGTCGCGAGCAAAGCGAGCGGGTGAGGGGCAAATCACGGACTCAGCTGCCCCTCACCCCAACCCTCTCCCCGCAAGCGGGGAGAGGGAGTAGCGCCTCACTTCTGGCACTTCGCGCACCAGAACGTCGAGCGGCCGCCTTGTACGATGCGCTTGATGGTGCCTCCGCAGCTTGTCTTGCCGCAGCGCTCGCCCTCGCGATCGTAGACGCGAAACGAGTGCTGGAAGTAGCCGAGCTCGCCCGACGTCTGGCGATGATCGCGCAGCGACGATCCGCCCGCCTCGATCGCCTCGTTCAGCACCGCGTGGATGTTCTTCACCAGCAGCTTCGCCTGATCGGTCGGCAGTCCGTTGCGCGCCGCCAGCGTCGACGCCATTCGCTTCGGCGACAGTTGCGAGCGGTGCAGCGCCTCGCAGACGTAGATATTACCAAGCCCCGCAACGACGCGCTGATCGAGCAGCGCCGCTTTCAGATTCGTTTTCTTGCCGATGCACGCGCGCGCCAGCATCGCCGCATCGAACGCATTGCCGAGCGGCTCGGGACCGAGCCCCTTCAGCAGCGGATCGTCATTCAGCGACGCGCGCGGAATGATCTTCATGTAGCCGAAGCGGCGCGGATCGTTGAAGATCACCGACTTGCCCGGCGCCATGTGAAACACCACATGATCGTGCGCGCGATCCTCGTTGCGCTCGTGGTGAAACTCACCGACGACCTTTCCGTTTTTCACCTTCCCCGTCACACCATCGACAATGCGAAACGATCCGGACATGCCGAGATGCATCAACAGCACATCACCGGAGCCGAGATCGGCCATCAGATATTTCGCACGGCGTCCGAGCCCGACCACCGTCTGTCCTTCGAGCCGCTTGACGAAATCCGGCTGGAACGGAAAGCGCAGATCCTTGCGCCGCTGTTCGACACGTGCGATGCGCGCGCCTTCCATCACCGGCTGCAAGCCGCGGCGGACAGTTTCAACTTCGGGCAACTCGGGCATGGCGGCTGATCACTCAGGTCGCGACGGTTTCGTCGGTGTACTCGGTGAACATCAGATAGTTGTGGAACGGATCGGCGATGGTCATCGTGATTGCGCCCCAATCCTGCTTTTCGATGCCCGGCCGCGAGAAACGATATTTCTTCGCCAGCAGCGCCTCTCGGTACTCGCGCAGGCCCTTCATCACGATCATCACCTTCGAGCCCGGCGCAGCGTCGCCGTGATGCTCGCTGATGTGAAGCACGATACCGCCGCGCGAGACCTGCACGTAGAGCGGAAGATCATCGGAAAAGCGATGCTCCCAGTCGACCTTGAAGCCGAGAAAGTCGAGATAGAATTCCCGCATCTTCACCGGATCGAACATGCGCAGGATCGGGACGATCCGGTTGAACTCGGTCATTGCAAGCACCCTTCGCCGGCTTTCGGCCACCGGTCTCTGAAGTTAACCAACACGACGGACGAAAACTGTCACGAGGCCGCGTCCGCAGCTCCCGTTGTAGCGCCCGGCCAAGCGACAGGCTATGGTCCGCCCGCAGAAGGCACGCGCGATGGAACAGTCTGAAAAAACAACGCATTTCGGCTTCAAGGACGTCAACCTTGAGGACAAGCAGACGCTTGTGAACGACGTCTTCCACAGCGTCGCCCGCCGCTACGACCTGATGAACGACTTGATGTCGGCCGGCGTCCACCGGGCGTGGAAGGACGCAATGGTCAACGCGCTCAACCCGCCGCGCGCCGACACGCCGTTCGCGCTGCTCGACGTGGCTGGCGGCACCGGCGACATTTCCTTCCGCGCGGCCGAGGCATCCGGCTCTGGCTTTCAGGCCACCGTCTGCGACATCAACACCGACATGCTCGAAGTCGGCCGAGAGCGTGCGCGCGAACGCCACCTCGATGACCGCGTCAGCTTCGTCGAGGGGAATGCCGAAGCACTGACTTTTGCCGACCGCAGCTTCGACGGCTACACCATCGCTTTCGGCATTCGCAACGTGCCGCGCATCGAGCTCGCATTGAGCGAAGCTTATCGCGCGCTGAAGCCGGGCGGACGCTTCCTCTGCCTCGAGTTTTCCAACGTCGACGTGCCGGGCCTCGATAAATTCTACGACTTCTTCTCGTTCAAGGTCATCCCGGAGATCGGCCGTGCCGTTACCGGCGACGCCGAGTCCTATCGCTATCTCGTCGAGTCGATCCGGCAGTTTCCGCGCCCGCAGGTGTTCGCCGACATGATGAAGGCGGCCGGCTTCGCGCGCGTGAAGTGGCAACCGATGTCCGGCGGCATCGTCGCACTACATTCAGGCTGGCGTCTGTGATCTCTGCCGTCACTCATATGTTTCGGCTGATGCGTGCCGGTTTCGTGTTCGCGCGTGAAGGCGTGTTCGGCGTGGTCGATCCGTCGCCGTTACCGCCACCGGCGCAGCTGGCGATTCGGCTGGCGCGGATCATCGAGCGGCCCGGCGCAAAATCCGGCGCGCGATTGTCGCGTGCACTGACGCGGCTTGGTCCGACCTACGTCAAGCTCGGGCAATTTCTCGCGACGCGCCCTGATGTCGTTGGTGTTGCGCTCGCTCGCGATCTTGAGAGCCTGCAAGACCGTCTGCCGCCGTTTCCGCAAGCGGAGGCCGAAAGCACTGTTGCGACGTCGCTGGAACGCCCTCTCGCACAGGCATTTGTGAGCTTCGGCCCGTCCGTTGCCGCAGCCTCGATCGCGCAGGTGCATCGCGCCGAGACGGATACCAACGGCGTCCGCAAGACGGTCGCCGTGAAGATTCTGCGGCCGAACATCGCCGCGCGTTTCCGCCGCGACCTGAAATCGTTTCTCTTCATCGCGCACAAGGCCGAGCGCTTCTCAGCCGAAGCACGGCGTCTGCGCCTCGTCGAGGTGTTCGAGACGCTGGCGCGTTCGGTCGCGATGGAAATGGATTTGCGGCTGGAGGCCGCTGCCATGTCCGAGATCGCGGAGAACACGCGGCAGGACCCTGACTTCCGCACGCCGATGGTCGACTGGGATCGCACCAGCCACTCGGTGCTGACGATGGAGTGGATCGACGGCATCGCGCTCAACGATCACGCCGGGCTTGAGAACGCGAAGATCGACCTGCCCGATCTCGGGCGCAAGGTGATCCAGAGTTTCCTGCGCCATGCGCTGCGCGACGGCTTCTTCCACGCCGATATGCACCCGGGCAATCTCTTCATCGACACCGAGGGGCGCCTTGTCGCCGTCGACTTCGGCATCATGGGCCGGCTTGGACCGAAGGAGCGGCGCTTCCTCGCGGAAATTCTGCTCGGCTTCATCACGCGCGACTATCGCCGCGTCGCGGAAGTCCATTTCGAAGCGGGCTACGTGCCCTCGCATCACTCGGTCGAGAATTTCGCGCAGGCGATCCGCGCGATCGGCGAGCCGATTCACAATCGCACCGCCGAGGAAATCTCGATGGCGCGTTTGCTGACGCTGCTGCTCGAGGTCACCGGCCTGTTCGACATGCGCACGCGGCCGGAACTGATCTTGCTGCAAAAGACCATGGTCGTCGTTGAAGGCGTCGCGCGCGGCTTCGATCCGAAACTCGACATCTGGACCACCGCAGAGCCGGTGGTGCGCGAATGGATTGAGCGCAATCTCGGCCCGGTCGGGCGCATGTCCAACGCGGCGCAGGGGGCCGGCGAGCTTGGCCGTATCCTCTCCGGTCTGCCCATGATCGCTGCCCGCTCGGTGGCGGCGCTGGAGCAATTCGAAGCGGCCACCCGCAATGGTCTGGTGCTCGCCCCCGAAACGATCGAAGCCATCGGCAAGGCGGATGCCCGCCGAACCCGCTGGAGTGCGGTGGCGTTATGGATCATCGCATTGAGTTTCCTGGGAATTCTCTGGTCGATCCGCTGAGATTGTCATTTGATTGCAATGATATCATCATGTGATATCATTGCAAGCATGACCGTCCGCGGGCCGTTTCGGAGTACCAATGATGGCTAGCCTCACCGTCCGCAAACTCGAAGAAGACCTCAAGGCTCGCCTGCGTGTGCGCGCCGCCAGGAACGGCCGCTCCGTCGAGGACGAGGTGCGGGTCATCCTGCGCGAGGCTGCCGAGCAGGCGATAACGGATCCCCGGCCAGCGATGCCCATGCGGGCACCGGAGACAAAAGGCGCGGCGACCCCTCACGCTCCAGCAGTTTCCGGCGAGCGAAAAGTCACGCTGATCATCGGCGGCGGCATTGCCGCCTACAAAGCGCTCGACCTGATCCGCCGCCTGAAGGAGCGCCACATCCACGTCCGCTGCGTGCTGACGCGCGCGGCGCAGCAATTCGTCACTCCGCTCAGCGCCAGCGCGCTCGCGCATGAACGTGTCTACACGGACCTGTTCGATCCCGAGAGCGAATTCGATGCCGGCCATATCCGCCTCGCACGCGACTGCGACCTCGTCGTGGTCGCACCGGCAACCGCCGACCTGATGGCGAAAATGGCGCACGGCCATGCGGATGACCTCGCCACCGCGATCCTGCTTGCGACCAACCGCCCGGTTCTGCTGGCGCCAGCGATGAACCCGCTGATGTGGGGAAATGCATCGACAAGGCGCAACGTCGCACAGCTCATGCGCGACGGCATTCACACCATCGGCCCGAACGCCGGCGAAATGGCGGAGGCCAACGAGGCCGGCACCGGCCGCATGGCGGAGCCGATCGAGATTGCCGATGCCGTGGTTGAATTGCTGCGCCCGACGCCAGCCGGGCCGCTGGCAGGCAAACGCATTCTCATCACGGCCGGCCCGACGCATGAACCGATCGATCCGGTGCGTTACATCGCCAATCGGTCGTCGGGCAAACAGGGCTACGCTATCGCGGCATCCGCTGCAGCTGCGGGTGCGAACGTCACGCTGATCTCAGGGCCGGTCAATCTCGCCGATCCGCCGGGCGTCGAAGTTATTCGCGTCGAGGCCGCGCGCGACATGCTGAAGCAGGTCGAAGATGCATTGCCCGCCGACATCGCGATCTTCGCCGCCGCCGTCGCCGACTGGCGCGTGGCGCGCGAGGGAACGCAGAAGATCAAGAAGACCTCATCCGGGATGCCGCCGCTGCAACTGGTCGAGAACCCCGACATTCTCGCCACGATCTCGCGGCTGAAGGAGAAGCGGCCGCCGCTCGTCATCGGCTTCGCCGCCGAAACCGAGCACCTGATCGACAATGCCTCGTCGAAGCTCCTGCGCAAGGGCTGCGACTGGATCGTCGCCAACGACGTGTCGCCCGAAGGCGGCGTGATGGGCGGCGACCGCAACACCGTCCACCTGCTGATGAAGGACAGGGACGGCGGAGCGATGAACATCGAATCCTGGCCGGCGATGATGAAAGACGACGTGGCGTCCGCATTGGTCGAGCGCATCGCCCGTGAAATCACTGAGCGAGCGCAAGCATGAGCAAGACCGTTTCCGTCGAAGTCCAGCGCCTGCCGCATGCCGAGGGGCTGGCGCTCCCGGCCTATCAAAGCGCACTCGCCGCCGGCATGGATCTCATCGCGGCCGTTCCGGAGGCCGAGCCGCTGGTGCTGGCGCCGGGACAGCGCGCCATTGTTCCGACCGGCCTCATGATTGCAGTGCCTGCGGGCTTCGAGGCGCAGGTGCGCCCCCGCTCGGGCCTCGCCGCCAAGCACGGAATCACTGTGCTCAATGCGCCGGGAACCATCGACGCGGATTACCGCGGCGAGGTCGGCGTGCTGCTGATCAATCACGGCGAGACGGCCTTCCCGATCCGGCGCGGCGAACGCATCGCCCAGATGGTGATCGCACCCGTGGCTCAGGTGGAACTGACCCCGGTCGCCGCCCTTTCCGACACCGGCCGGGGGAGCGGTGGATTCGGCTCGACCGGGCGCTGAGAGCATGATCCGGAAAAGTGTGTAGCGGTTTTCCGGCAAGATCATGCTCAAACAAAAGGTTATACGGCTTCGACCCGACGCCTGCGGCGCAATTTGAACCGGCATCTTCCCGTTCACGATCTGGACTCTTACGGCTCGACTCCTCTCGGGGGTATTGTCGAATGATTCGCGCGATGGAAGCGGCCGTCGCGCGGCGGGGAACGCGCGTGCGTTCGATTGCGGATAGAACCAGACCGCGGCCCTCCGGTTGCCCGCAACGGCCGGAGACCGCGGCAGGCGGCAGTTTGGGGCATCCATGTCAGGCGTGATTGCGGCCATGCGTCGGACCTTGCTGTCGTGCACGATACTCGCGCGCCGCTGCCGCGCCGCTATTGCACTGGCGCCTGCCACGATCGCAACACCCGCTTTCGCCGATAGCCCGCTCCAGCTGCTGTCGCTGCTCCACCTCGACCGCCAGGAAATCGCCGCGCTGACGACAGCGGCCGCGGTGCTGGCCTTCACGGTCTTTGCCACCATCCTGCTGATCCGCACGCGCGTTCGCGCCGCCGACACCGAGATGCAGCTGCGGCTGCGCAACCAGGCCCTGCAATCGGAAGCCGACCGCTTCCGTGCGCTGCTGTTTGCCGAACCGCAGGTGCTGATCGCATGGCCCGCAGGCGACGAGCGCCCGCAGATCAGTGGCGACGTGAGCCTGCTCATGCCGCATCACGGCGCCGATGCATATCAGCGCGTGCTCGCCTTCGGCTCGTGGCTGCATCCGGAACCTGCCGTGCAGATGGATCGCGCCGTCGACGCGCTGCGCAGCAGCGGCGAGAGCTTCACGCTGCACCTCACGACATCGATCGGACGCACGGTCGAGGCGATGGGCCGCGCCGTCGGCGGACAGGCCATCGTCCGCATCCGCGAACTCTCCGGCATCCGCCGCGAGCACGCGGAACTGACGCAGAAGCACCGCGCGCTGATCGCCGAAACGGATATTCTTCGCACCTTCGCGGCCGCGGTGCCGGCGCCCGTGTGGACCCGTGATACGGCCGGGCGGCTCGGCTTCGCCAACGCAGCATACGCGGAAGCGACGGAAGCGGCCTCTCCAGCCGACGCGGTTTCGCGCGACCTTGAACTGCTCGACAGCGCCGATCGCGAGGACATGGCCAACGCGCTCGCCAGCCAGGGCGCTTTCAGTGCGCGGCTGCCGGTCGCGATCCGCGGCGAGCGGCGGATTTTCGACGTGCGCGCGATGCGCGTCGCGCAAGGCAGCGCTGGCGTCGCCATCGACGTGACCGAAGCCGCCGCTCTGAAGGCCGCGCTGGTGCAAATGGCCGAAGCGCACCGGCGCACGCTCGATCAGCTTTCATCGGGCGTGGCCGTATTCGACGGCCAGCGCAGGCTTGCGTTCTACAACGACTCGTATCGCCGGCTCTGGGATCTCGATCGCGCCTTCCTCGACACCTTCCCGGACGATTCCAGCGTGCTCGACCGGCTGCGCGTCGCCCGCAAGATTCCCGAGCAGCAGGATTTCCGCGCCTGGAAAGCCAAGCTGCACGAGGCATATCAAGCCGTCGAACCGGCGAAGGACACGTGGTATCTGCCGGACGGCCGCGCGGTGAGCATCGTCACGACGCCCAATCCCGAGGGCGGCGTCACCTATCTGTTCGACGATGTCACCGAGAGCCTCGAACTGGCGCGGCGCTTCGACAAGCTGATTCGCGTCCAGAAGGAATCGATCGACAACCTCGCCGAGGGCGTCGCCGTGTTCGGCAGCAACGGCCGCGCGCAACTGTTCAACCCGGCGTTCGCGCGGATGTGGAAACTGTCGCCCGAAACGCTGCAACAGCAACCGCACATCGATGCCGTGGTCGACTGGTGCAAGCCGCTGTTCGACGATGCCGCGATCTGGCAGACGCTGCGCGATGCCGTGACGTCGATCGAGAACCGTTCCACCGTTCCGCTCAAGCTCGAACGCAAGGACGGCAGCGTGCTCGATTGCATGACCATGCCGCTGCCGGACGGCGCGACCATGCTCACGTTCCAGGACACGACCGACACGGTGAATGTCGAACGCGCGCTGCGCGAGCGCAACGAGGCGCTGGAGACCGCCGATCAGATGAAGGTGGATTTCGTCCACCACGTCTCCTACGAGCTGCGCTCGCCGCTGACCACGATCATCGGCTTCGCTCACTTCCTCAGCGATCCCGCCACCGGCCCGCTCACCGACAAGCAAGGCGAGTATCTCGGCTACATCACCTCATCGACCAACGCACTGCTCGCGATCATCAACAACATCCTCGATCTCGCCACCATCGACGCCGGCGCGATGACGCTTGATCTCGGCAGCGTCAACATCCGCGGCGCCATCGACGCGGCCGCGGAGGGCATCCAGGATCGCCTCGCCCGCGATCACATCCGGCTCGTCGTCAATGTCGATCCCTCGCTCGGCGAGTTTGTTGCCGACGAGCGGCGCGTGGTGCAGGTGCTGTACAATCTTCTCGCCAACGCCGTCGGCTTCTCGCCGCCGGACGGCGTGATTTCGGTTACCGCCGTGCGCAAGGATCATCACGTCACGTTCAGCGTCACCGATTCGGGACCCGGCATCGCTCCGGACCTGAAGGACAAGGTGTTCGACTGGTTCGCGACCCACGCCAACGGCTCGAAGCATCGCGGCGCCGGGCTCGGCCTGTCACTGGTGCGATCATTCGTTGAGCTGCACGGCGGCAAGGTGCGCGTCGAGTCAGCGCCCGGCCAAGGCACGACCGTGAGCTGCGATTTCCCGCTCGATCAGGCGACGCACCGCAACGCCGCCGAATGACCACGCTCGCATCGCCCTTCATCTTCTCCGTCGCGCTCGCCAACGAGGCGGCGACCGCGCAACTGATGGCCGATCTCGCGCTGCTCACCGGTCCGGGTGACGTCATCACGCTCACCGGCGATCTCGGCGCCGGCAAGACCGCGGCCGCGCGCGCGATGATCCGCTATCTGGCCGGCGATCCGGCGCTCGAGGTGCCAAGCCCGACCTTCACCTTGATGCAGGGCTACGACCTGCCGCCGTTTCCGGTGCTGCACGCGGACCTCTATCGCATCGGCGATCCGGGCGAACTGGAAGAGATCGGCCTCGCACCGCTGCCGGACGGCACGCTGGCGTTGATCGAATGGCCGGAGCGTGCACCGGGCGCGCTGCCGGACGACCGGATCGACATCGCACTCAGCCACCGCCCGGCACTCGGCTCGAACGCGCGTTCGGCGGAGATCACCGGGTATGGCGCCGCAGCCGCGAAAGTCGCCCGCCTGCAAACGTTGCGGCAGTTTCTCGAACTGGCTGGCTACGCCGACGCCCGGCGTGAACGCATGGCCGGAGATGCATCGACGCGCTCATACGCGCGGCTGTATCGCGGCGATGTGCCGTCGATCCTGATGAATTCCCCAAGGCGACCCGACGGTCCGGCGATCTACGATGGCAAGCCGTACAGCGCCGCGGTCCATCTCGCTGAGGATGTGAAGCCGTTCGTCGCGATTGCCAACGGCCTGCGTGAACGCGGCTTTTCCGCGCCGGCGATCCTGCAAGCCGACATCGAGGCCGGCTTTCTCATCACCGAAGATTTCGGCACGGCTCTGTTTGTGGAGGGCACACCGCCTTCGCCGATCGCAGACCGCTACCAGGCGGCAACGGACATGCTGGCCGCGCTGCATCGCGTGCTGCTGCCGGAAATCCTGCCGCTGGCGCCGCAGATCAACTACCAGATCCCGCTGTTCGATACCGACGCGCTGCTGACCGAAATCGGATTGATGCTCGACTGGTATCTGCCGGATCGCGGCATGAAGCCCGACGATAACCTGCGCGCCGATTTCATCATGATGTGGCGCAAGCTCCTGGACAAGATCGAGGCCGCGCCGCGGACCTGGGTCCTGCGCGACTTCCACTCGCCCAACCTGATCTGGCTCGATTCGCGCGAGGATATCCGCAAGGTCGGCGTGATCGATTTTCAGGACGCCGTGCTCGGTCCCGCCGCTTACGATCTGGTGTCGTTATTGCAGGACGCGCGCGTCGACGTCCCCGAAGAGCTCGAACTCGCGATGCTCGCACGCTATGCAAAAATCCGCCGGGCAAGCGACCCCTCTTTCGATCCAGCCGGCTTCGCCGAGACCTATGCGGTAATGTCGGCCCAGCGCAACACGCGGCTGCTCGGCACGTTCGCACGGCTGAATCGTCGCGACGGCAAGCCGCAGTATCTCAAGCATCAGCCGCGCATCTGGACCTATCTGAACCGCTCGCTGGCACATCCGCACCTGGCGTCGCTGCGCTCCTGGTACGCTGCCCACATCCCGCAGCCAGCGCCCCCGGCTTGATATCCGCAAAGCCGGGCCATGCCTGCAAGGCTTTACCAATTGTTAGCCACGTCTGCCCTAGGCTGCCCGGTGATTTCTGTCGCGGAGCACGACCATGGGTACTGAACGGCGAACCGGCGAGCGCGTGACGTTCGAGCGCGGCTACGCGGCACAGATGATGGGTATCGACGGCACCTGGCGGCGCAACTGCACGATGGAGGATGTCTCCGAGACCGGCGCGAAACTGACGGTGGAAGGGTCGGTCGAAGGTCTGCATCTCAAGGAATTCTTCCTGCTGCTGTCGTCGACTGGCCTCGCCTATCGCCGCTGCGAACTCTCCTGGGTGAACGGCGAGCAGATCGGCGTGAACTTTCTGAAGCAGGTCGACAAGAAGAAGAAGAGCAACCGCCGGCAATCGGCGGACGCTTGATCTTGATGGCAGGCCAATCCCGGCACCCTGTCGCATAACCGTCACCGAGCGCTCCTAGAGCAAGCCTGCCTGCGGCCTCCCGCCGCCTGATTCGCGCGGCCCGGGTTGCAGGACAGTTTGTAAGACTGAGTCCGTATGCTTGGTGCCGCGACCTGCGCTAGTGTGGGTTTGGTTCAGACTGAGATAAAAGCGACGTTCATGCCCCTCCGACCTTCCACCGCCATGGTTCTTGCCGCCGGTCTTGGCGTGCGGATGCGGCCGCTGACCAACACCAGGCCGAAGCCGCTGGTGCCCGTCGCCGGCAAGACGCTGCTCGATCACGGACTCGACAAGCTTGCCGAGGCCGGGGTGCAGAAAGCCGTGGTCAACGTTCACTATCTGCCGGATCAGATCATTTCTCATGTCGCCGGCCGCAAGCAGCCGCGCATCGTCATTTCCGATGAACGCGATGTGATTCTCGGCACCGGCGGCGCCGTGGTCCGCGCCCTGCCTGAGCTCGGCGACACGCCGTTCTATCATCTCAATGCCGACACCATGTGGATCGACGGCGTCTGCTCGAACCTCACGCGGCTGGCGGATTCGTTCGATCCCGCGCGGATGGACATCCTGCTGCTGATGGCCCCGACGGCGGGCAGCATCGGCTATTCCGGCAGCGGCGACTATGCAATGCTGCCGGACGGAACGTTGCGCCGGCGCAAGGAGCGCGAAGTCGTCCCGTTCGTCTACGCTGGCGCCGCGATCATGTCGCCGGCGATTTTCGCCGACGCGCCGGAAGGCGAGTTCTCGCTGACGAAGAATTTCGATCGCGCCAACGGACAGGGACGCCTGTTCGGCCTGCGCCTCGACGGCACCTGGATGCATGTCGGCACGCCCGATGCGGTGCAGGCGGCGGAACGGGCATTTCTCGCCAGTGTGGCCTGACATTTGTTTGAGCATGATCCTGTCGGAAAGCCGCTTCACACTTTTCCGGATCATGCTCTGGCGCGACTCCCGCTGCTCTCTGTCCCGTGACATGATGCGGCCCGATCCCGAATCAGGCCCGCCATGCGCGTTTTCAACGCTCCCGCTTCTGCGCCGTTTCTTGCGACCGTCATTGCGGCGCTGATCGACGGCGTGCTCGTCGAGGGCTTCGAGGCGCGTGCGAATCCGGAACGGCTCGCGGAAGCAACGATCTATCTGCCGACCCAACGCGCCGCGCGCATGGTGCGCGACGTGTTTCTCGACGTGCTCGGTGCAAGGGCCGTGGTGCTGCCGCGTATCGTCGTTCTTAACGATATCGACGAAGACGAGATCGCGTTTGCCGAAGCGGCGGCTTCCCCGGCCGGTGGCGAAGGCGCCCTGAACCTGCCGCCGGCCCTCGGCGGCATGGAGCGGCGGCTGCTGCTGGCGAAGCTTGTCGCCGCGTGGGCATCGCGGTTGCCGGTGCGCGCCGGCGAGCCGCCGCTCGTGGCCAGCGGCCCGGCGCAAATTCTCGCCCTCGCCGACGATCTTGCGCGCCTGATGGACGATATGGCGACGCGCGAGGTCGACTGGAGGGCGCTCGACAGTCTTCCGCCGAGCGATTTCGACGAATACTGGCAGCTGACGCTGAAATTCGTGAACATCGCACGCGAGTATTGGCCTGAAGCATTGAAGCAGCTCGGCCGGATCGAGCCGGCCTTGCGCCGTGACCTTCTGATCGCCGCCGAAGCCGAACGGCTGAAGGCGCACGGCAAGGGGCCGGTAATCGCGGCCGGGTCCACCGGCTCGATGCCGGCAACCGCGAAATTCCTGCATGCCATCGCCAGCCTTCCGAACGGCGCGGTGGTGCTGCCGGGGCTCGACACCGATCTCGATGAAGACGCATGGCGCGCGATCGGCAATACGGACGGTGACGACGGACACCCGACCGCACCGGCATCGAGCCATCCGCAATTCGCGCTGCACGCATTGCTCGATCGCTTCGGGTTGTCCCGAAGGGATGTGATCCCGCTTTGCGAACCCGCACCGCACGGACGCGAGCTGCTGACATCGGAAGCGATGCGCCCGTCGGACGCGACCGCGCGCTGGCATCAGCGGCTGGCGGAGCCGGAGGTGAACGCGCGTCTCTCGCAGAGCTTGCAATCGCTCGCCGTCGTCGAGGCACCGAGCTCCGAGATGGAAGCGCTCGCGATCGCCGTCGCCATGCGCGAAGCGGTTGCCGAGAATCGCGCGGCCGCGCTGGTCACGCCCGACCGCACGCTGGCGCGGCGCGTCATGGCCGCACTGGGGCGCTGGAACCTCGCCTTCGACGATTCGGGCGGTGAATCGCTGATGGATACGCCCGCCGGGCTGTTCGCGCGCCTCGCCGCCGCGACGGTGGCGGAGCAATGCGCCCCGCCTGAACTCCTTGCACTGCTGAAACATCCGCTGTTCCGGCTCGGCCGCGCGGCAGGCGGATGGCGCACGGCGATCGAGGCGCTCGAGATCGCGCTTCTGCGCGGCCCACGTCCGGCTGCGAAAAGCGAAGGTCTGGCGCGCGATTTCGCGATCTTCCGCGGCGAGTGGACGAAGCTGAAGGCAAAGCAACCCTCACTGCTGCATGCAGCCGAACCGGGCGCGAGGCTGCGCGAGCATGAACTCGACGCCGCGCAGCAGCTGATCGCGGCGCTGCGCGAAGCGCTCGCACCCCTTGAAGGCATTCCCGACAATCGCCCGCACGATTTTGTGGCATACGTTGCCGCGCACCGGCTGACGATCGAGGCGCTGACGCTGGATGGCGCGAGCGGCATTGCCGCCTACGAAGGCGATGACGGCGAGTGCCTTGCGGCGGTATTCGACGACCTTGCCGGCATCGGCAGCGAAAGCACCTCCGGCGCGCTTCTGACCTCGCCTGGCGATTACCCCGACCTGTTCCAGACCGCATTCGCCGATCGCGTCGTGCGCCAGCGGCAGCTTCCCGGTGCACTGCTGCGCATCTACGGCCCGCTGGAAGCACGCCTGACGCACTGCGATCGCGTGATCCTCGGCGGATTGATCGAGGGCATCTGGCCGCCCGCACCGCGCAACGATCCCTGGCTCAGCCGCCCGATGCGTCAGCAGCTGGGCCTCGATCTGCCGGAGCGGCGCATCGGCCTTGCGGCGCACGACGTCGCGCAGCTGCTCGGCGCGCCCGACGTGATCCTCACTTACGCGGCCAAGAGCGGCGGCACACCTGCCGTCGCTTCGCGCTTCCTGCATCGCCTCGAAGCGGTCGCGGGCGCCGAGCGCTGGGCAATGGTCAAGCAACGTGGCGAAAGATATCTGCATTACGCGGAAGCGCTCGACCGTCCGATAGAGCCCCCGAAGCCTTGCCCGCAACCGCAGCCGAAGCCGCCGCGCGGCATGCGGCCGACCCGCATGTCGGTGACCGAGATCGAGGACTGGCTGCGCGATCCCTACACGATCTACGCACGGCACATCCTCAAGCTGCGCCCGCTCGATCCGGTCGATATGCCGCCTTCCGCCGCTGATCGCGGATCGGCGATCCACGCAGCGCTCGGCGAATTCGCGAAAGCGTATCCCAGCGAACTGCCGGACGATATCGAGCGGCGGCTGCGGGAGATCGGACAGGAGCATTTTGCCCCGCTGATGGATCGGCCGGAAGCGCGCGCATTGTGGTGGCCGCGTTATCTGCGCGTCATCGGCTGGCTTGCGAACTGGGAGCGCGAGCGCCGCCGCGACATCGCGTCGATCGAGGCCGAAATCCTGGGCCAGCTTTCGATCCCGGCCGGCGAACGGACATTCCTGCTGACGGGTCGCGCCGACCGGATCGAGCGGCGCACGGACGGCAGCTTTGCGATCATTGACTACAAGACCGGCACCCCGCCGACCGATCCGCAGGTGCGGGCAGGCCTCGCACCACAGCTCACGCTCGAAGCCGCGATCCTGCGCCGCGGCGGCTTCGAGGGAATTCCTGCGAACAGCAGTGTCAGTGAGGTCGCCTATGTCAGGGTGAGCGGGAACAATCCGCCGGGTCTTCATCGCGCCGTCGATTTCGGCGAGGGCAAGACGATCGTCACGCCTGATGCCGCTGCCGACGATGCACTCCAGAAGCTGAGCGAGGTCATCATCGCGTTCGAGGACGAAGCGCAGCCTTATGTCTCGCTCAGCCTGCCGATGTGGAAGAGCAGGTACGGCGTCTACGACGATCTCGCGCGGGTCCGCGAATGGGCTCTCATCGGCGAGGAGGACGAATGAGCACCGCGCTCCCGGCGATCCCGCCCCGGGCGACCGATGCGCAGACACGCGCGTCCGATCCCGCGACGTCCGCGTTCGTGTCCGCCAACGCCGGCTCCGGCAAAACCCACGTGCTGGTGCAGCGCGTGGTGCGGCTGTTGCTGGCAGGTGTCCCGCCGGCAAAGATTCTCTGCATCACCTTCACGAAGGCCGCAGCCGCGAACATGGCGCAGCGCGTCTTCGCCACGCTCGGCGAATGGGTCGCGCTCGATGACACCGCGCTCGACAAGGCGCTGCAGAAATCCGGCATCGCGCGGCCGACCGGCCAGATTCGCACGCAGGCGCGCAAACTGTTCGCCAGCGCGCTGGAGACGCCGGGTGGGCTGAAGGTGCAGACCATCCATGCGCTCTGTACGCGGCTGCTGCAACAGTTTCCGTTCGAGGCCAACGTGCCGGCGCGCTTTGCGGTGCTCGACGAGCGCGACCAGACCGAAATGATGGAGCGCGCCCGCTTGCAGGTGCTGCTCGACGCAGCCGCGCAGCCCGACAGCGTTTCAGGCAAGGCCTTGCGCGTCGCGATGGCGGGCGCCGCCGACATCATCTTCAAGGATGTCGTCAATGAAGCGGTGCTGAGCCGCGACAAGATGCTGGAATGGATCGAGCGCACCGGCAGCATCGACGCAGCCATGAACGAGCTGTCAGCAGCGCTCGGTATCGCTCCCGATCTCAGCATCAGCGATATCGAAGCGGAGATCGTCGACGGCCCGCATCTGCCGCGCAAGGATTGGCTGGATGTTGCTGCGGTCCTTGCTGCGGGAAAGGATAGCGACGTCGACCAGGCTGCCCGCCTGCGAAATGCGTCAACTCTAACGGGCCCCACGCAAGTCGATGCTTATCTTACTGTCTTCCTGACAACTACCGACCTGACTTTCAGAAGCCGTATCGTTACGTCCGGGGTCAGTAAGCCGCGGCCAGACGTTGCGGCGGCGTTTGACGCGGAGAAGGCCCGCCTGGGCCCCCTGCTCGACCGCCGCCGCGCCGCGATCATGCGCGAGCGCACGCATGCGTTGCTGGTGATCGCGACCGCCGTCGCGGACAACTACAGGCGCGACAAGCAGGCCCGCGCCGCGCTCGACTATGACGATCTGATCGACCGCACGCTGGCGATGCTGGAGCGCACGTCGGCCGGATGGGTGCACTACAAGCTCGATCGCGGCATCGACCATGTGCTGATCGACGAGGCGCAGGACACGAGTCCCGCCCAGTGGGACATCATCTCCCGCATGATCGGCGATTTTACGAGCGGCGCCGGCGCACGACAGTCCAAGCGGACGATCTTCGCGGTCGGCGACGAGAAGCAATCAATCTTTTCGTTTCAGGGCGCGGTGCCACAGGAGTTCGACCTGCGGCGGCGGCGGCTCGCTGCCGCGTTCAGGGATGCGGAGCTGCCGTTCGAAAGAATTCTGCTCAACTATTCGTTCCGCTCAGGCCTCTCGATCCTCAACGGCGTCGACGCGGTGTTTCGCGAGCCGGACAAATACGCCAGCATCCACGCGATCGAGAACGACCGCCCGGTCCACGAGGCGTTGCCCGGCGCCGCACCGGCCATCATCGAGCTGTGGGACTGTCAGGATCCGCCGGCCAAGAACACGGCGCAGGGCTGGCGTGCGCCGTTCGACGCCGTGTCGCGGACAAATCCCGAGGCCGTGCTCGCCGACCGCATCCAGCGCGAAATCGCCGGCCTGATCGCCCGCGGCGAACGGACCGGCAGTCGCGGAAAACGGCGCAAGCTGTCCTACGGCGACATGCTCGTGCTGGTCCGGCGGCGCGGAAAGGCGTTCGACGCCGTCATCAAGGCGCTGAAACATGCCGGCATCCCGGTCGCCGGTGCTGACCGTCTCAAGCTCACCGAGCATATCGCCGTGATCGACCTGATGTCGCTCGGCGATGCGCTTCTCCTGCACCACGACGATCTGGCGCTGGCGGTGGCGCTGAAAAGTCCGATCTTCGGCTTCGACGAGGATCAGCTGTTCGCGCTCGCGCACGACCGGAAAGGCTCGCTGCGCAATGCGCTGCGCGCGAAGGCCGCGGACGGCGAACCATTCGCCAGCGCCGAGCGCCGTCTCAAGGCCTGCGAGGAGCGCGCGGCGGATTCTCCCTTCACGTTCTACGCATGGCTGCTTGGCGCGGATCGCGGCCGCGCGCGCATGCTGGAACGGCTCGGCACCGAGGCCAACGACGCGATCGACGAATTCCTCGAACTCGCGCTGACGTTCGAACGGAGGCATCCGGCGTCGTTGCAGACATTCCTCGCGTGGCTGCGCGCCGCCGACACCGACGTAAAGCGCGACATGGAGCTGGCCCGCGACGAGGTGCGGGTGATGACGGTGCATGGCGCCAAGGGGCTGGAAGCGCCGGTCGTGTTTCTGGCCGACACGACGGCGACGCCTGTCGAGACGCAACGGCTGCATCTGCTGCGACTGACGAGCGGCAATGCTGCGCCCGGCGCCGCCGGCATGATGGTGTGGGCCGGCAAGAAGATCGATGACCCTGCCGCTGCGGCCGCCGCACGTGCGGTCATGCAGGACGAGACCAACGACGAATATCGCCGGCTGCTCTACGTGGCGATGACACGCGCCGCCGATCGTCTCATCGTCGGCGGCTGCAAGCCAGGCAATCGCAAGGACGTCCTCGACAAGTCGTGGTACGCGATGATCCGTGACGGCCTGAAGCAGGCCGGTCTCACCGAAACATCCGTCGAAACCAGGGACGGCGTGGTGCTGCGTTACACAAAGCCGATCGACTGGGCCGACAGCGAGCCGGCTGAAAGCGCTGGACCGGACTCGCAACCGCTCGTGCTGCCGGACTGGCTTGGGGCGGCGGCACCACGCGATCCTCCGTCACCCGCGCCGCTCAGGCCCTCGCAATCCGGGGACGGCCGCAAAAATGCGCCAGCCGCATTGCGTGAAGAGCGCGCGCGATCTCTTCAGCGCGGCACGCTGGTGCATCGCCTGCTGCAATCGCTGCCCGACATTCCGCGCGAGCGGCGGCGCGATGCCGCAATCCGCTTTCTCGCGCGCAATGCTGACGGCTGGAGCGAGCCCGAGCGAGATGCGCTCGCAGCTCAAGTGATCGCATTGATGGACGACCCACGTTTCGCGCACGTGTTCGCGGAAGGAAGCCGCGCCGAGGTTCCCATCGCCGGGCGATTGCCGGAATTGTCTAATGCCCCGGTGTCCGGCCAGATCGATCGGTTGCTGATCGCGCCGGACCAGATCTGGATCGTCGACTTCAAGACCAATGCGACCGCGCCCCGGCGGCCCGGCGAGGTTCCGCAAGCCTACGTCCGCCAGCTGGCGCTGTACCGCCGGGTGCTTGCCCTGGCCTACCCGGGCCGGTTGATCCGGGCCGCGCTCCTGTGGACGGAAATCCCGGAAATCATGGAGATTCCAGCTCCAGACCTCGATCAGGCGATGGCCGCTCTCATCTCTTCGTGACAGCCGCTTGACCCGGCAACGGGGCGTTCATACGTTCGATGCAGTCTCTCGCGGGGCGATTCCTGCCCCGCTCAATCTCTTTCAGATACGAGGATCGTCATGAGTGTCGGCAAGGTATCGGATGCCAGTTTTGAAGCGGAAGTCCTGAAGGCGACCGGGCCTGTCGTGGTCGATTTCTGGGCCGAGTGGTGCGGTCCCTGCCGCATGATCGCGCCCGCGCTTGACGAGATCGCCGGCGCCATGGGCGACAAGGTGAAGATCGTCAAGCTCAACATCGACGAGAACCCGAAGACCGCGTCGAAGTATGGCGTGATGTCGATTCCGACGCTGCTGATCTTCAAGGGCGGCGAGATGGCCTCGCGTCAGGTCGGCGCCGCGCCGAAGCAGAAGCTTCAGCAGTGGATCACTGCTGCCGTCTGATCGGCGGTCGTCCTGAGTTTGTGAAATGGCCGGCACTGCGCCGGCCATTTCTTTTTGGCCCGCGCCCGCACCTATTGCGGCAGCGAGCCGTTCGCTGCAAGAACCGAACCGGCGAGATAGAGCGAGCCGGTGATCAGAATACGCGGTGGCGTCTCGTAGGCGAGCCGGGCCAGCGATTGCAGCGCCGCTCCCGCGCTGCCGGAGACCTCGACACGCATACCGAGCGACCGCGCGGCATCAGCCAGTACCGAGGGCAGCATCGCGTTTTCCTGATCAGGGATCGGCACGGCGATGACATGACGGGTGAGACCTGCGAAGTTCGCAAGGAAGCCGCTCGCATCCTTGTTGGCCATCATGCCGGCGACAACGACCAGCGGGCGCGACACCCGCTCTTCGAGATCACCGAGTGCTGCTGCAACGACGCGGCCGCCATCGGCGTTGTGACCGCCATCGAGCCAGACCTCGCTCTCCGGCGGACCCAGCGCGACCAACGGGCCTGACGGCAGGCGCTGCATCCGCGCCGGCCACTGCGCACCGGACACGCCCATCTCAACGGCTTTTGCATTGATCGTGAACATATCGATCGCGCGCAGCGTCGCGATCGCAAGTCCCGCATTGTCGAACTGGTGCCGGCCGAACAGGCGCGGCGCGGCGAGATCGAGCAGACCGCGATCGTCCTGATAGACGAGCCGGCCGCGCTCGACATTCACATGCCAGCTCTCGCCGCAGACGTGCAACGGCGCGCGCAAACGGTTCGCGTGCTGCTCGATGACCGCGGAAACTTCCGACACCTGATCGGCGCAAACCACCGGCACGCTCTTCTTGATGATGCCCGCCTTCTCCGCAGCGATCTTCATCAACGTATCGCCGAGGAACTCGCGATGGTCGATGCCAATCGGGGTGATGACGCTGGCAAGCGGCTTTTCGATCACGTTGGTGGCGTCGAGCCGTCCGCCAAGCCCGACTTCCAGCAGCACGGCATCCGCCGGGTGACGCGCGAACAATTCGAAAGCCGCTGCCGTCTCCATTTCGAAAACAGTGATCGGAGCGCCGCCGTTAGCGGCTTCACAATGCGCCAGCACATCGCGCAATTCATCGTCGCTGACCAGCGCGCCGCCCCCGGCCGCGCCGATGCGAAAGCGCTCGTTGATGCGCACGAGATGCGGCGAGGTGTACACGTGCACGCGCAGGCCCGCGGCCTCCAGCATCGCGCGCAGATAGGCGACCGTCGATCCCTTGCCGTTCGTACCGGCGACATGAATCACCGGCGGCAGCTTGCGCTCGGGACGATCGAGCCGTTCGAGGATGCGCCACATCCGGTCGAGTGTGAGATCGATCCGCTTCGGATGCAGTAACGTCAGCCGCGCGAGAATATCGCCGAGCGGCGCCGACGGCTGACTTGAAGACCTGGATGCCGGAACACTCACGCGGACGGGGCAGCAGGCGCGGCATCCGCCGGCGCAGTATCTGACACCTCCGGTTTCGGCGGCGCTGCCGGCTGGATGGCCGGCGACTTCATCAGGATGCGGCACAGCCGCGCCAGCGTCGGGCGCAGCTCATGGCGATGCACCACCATATCCACCATGCCGTGCGATTTGAGGTATTCGGCGCGCTGGAAGCCTTCCGGCAATTTCTCGCGGATGGTCTGCTCGATGACGCGCGCACCCGCAAAGCCGATCAGCGCACCGGGTTCGGCAATCTGCACGTCGCCGAGCATCGCGTAGGACGCCGTGACGCCGCCCGTCGTCGGATTGGTCAGCACCACGATGTACGGCAGCTTCGCCTCGCGCAGCATCTGGATCGCGACGGTCGTGCGCGGCATCTGCATCAGCGAGAGGATGCCTTCCTGCATGCGCGCGCCGCCGGAGGCGGCGAATATGATGAAGGGTGATTTCTTTTCGACCGCAAGCTCGAGCCCCTTCACGACGGCCTCACCTGCCGCCATACCGAGCGAGCCGCCCATGAAATCGAAATCCTGCACGGCGATGACCGTCGGCAAGCCTTCGAGCTTGCCGTAGCCGACCTTCACCGCATCATTCATGCCGGTTTTGGTGCGCGCATCTTTGATGCGATCGGTGTACTTGCGCTCGTCGCGGAATTTCAGCGGATCGGCCGCGACTTCGGGCAACGCAATGTCGTACCAGGTCTCGTTGTCGAAGATCGACTTCAGCCGCGCGGTCGCGCCCATGCGCATGTGATAGTTCGAGCCCGGAATAACGAACTGGTTGTTCTCGACATCCTTGTAGAACACGAGCTGCCCGGAATCCGGACACTTGATCCAGAGATTCTCCGGCGTCTCGCGCTTGAGGATGCTGCGAATCTTCGGACGAACGACGTTGGTGATCCAGTTCATGATCGGCTCCGAAAGCGCCTGCCCCTCAGAGCGGCGCCGTCTTAACAGCGCGAACCCGCGCGATAAATTCTACCCGATTTGATCCATCACTCGGGCGCTTATATGGACGCTGGCGCGCCTCCGGACAACCCGGATGGGTGGAATACCTGCAACAAACCGCCTATTCGGCAGCCTGCGGCGCAGCCCGCACGCCCTGGGCGAGCGCCTTGACCATCTCGGCCACCGCACTCACCGTTCCGGCCGTGGCGCGGTTGTCGCTGTCGAGGCTCGCCTTGAGCGCCTCGACCAGCGCGGTGCCGACCACAGCACCATTCGCGTTGCTGGCAATGACCTGCGCCTGATCCGGCGTGCGGATGCCGAAGCCGACGCAGATCGGCAACGCGGTGTGCCGCTTGATACGTGCAACGGCGGCGGCGACCTGCCCCGCGTCGGCGCTCGCAGCGCCGGTGATGCCGGTGATCGAGACGTAATAGACGAAGCCCGAGGTGTTTGCGAGCACGGCCGGCAGGCGCTTGTCGTCGGTCGTCGGCGTCGCGAGACGGATGAAGTTCAATCCGGCGCGCATCGCCGGGATGCAAAGCTCTTCGTCTTCCTCCGGCGGCAGATCGACGATGATCAGTCCGTCGACACCGGCAGTCTTGGCGTCAGTCAGAAACTTGTCGACGCCATAGATGAAAATCGGATTGTAGTAACCCATCAGCACGATCGGCGTGGCGTTGTCGCCGGTGCGGAACGCGCGCACCAGATCCAGCGTCTTCTTCAGCGTCATGCCGGCTTTCAGCGCGCGCAGACCTGCCGCCTGGATCGCCGGGCCGTCCGCCATCGGATCGGTGAACGGCATGCCGATCTCGATCACATCCGCGCCGGCAGCAGGCAGCGCCTTGATGATCGCGAGCGACGTCGCGGGATCGGGATCGCCCGCCATCAGGAAAGTGACGAAAGCCGAACGTCCCTGCTTCTTCAGCTCGGCAAAACGGGTGTCGATGCGCGTGGTCACTTCTGCCTGCCTTTGAGAATGTCGCCGACCTGCGGAATGTCCTTGTCGCCGCGGCCCGAGAGGTTGACCACCATCAGGTGATCGCGCGGGCGCTTCGGCGCGTGCTCCATCACCTTCGCCAGCGCATGCGCTGTCTCGAGGGCGGGAATAATTCCCTCCATGCGCGACAGAAGCTGAAACGCTTCCAGCGCTTCTTCATCGGTCGCGGAGAGATACGTCACGCGGCCAGTCTCGTGCAGCCAGGCATGCTCGGGGCCGATGCCGGGATAGTCGAGGCCGGCCGAGATCGAATGCGCGTCCTGGATCTGGCCGTCGTCGTCCATCAGCAGGAAGGTGCGATTGCCGTGCAGCACGCCGGCCCGGCCACCCGCGATCGACGCCGCGTGAAGTTGCGTCAGGCCGTGGCCCGCCGCCTCGACGCCGAAGATTTCGACCGACGGCTCGTCGAGGAACGGATGGAAGAGGCCCATCGCGTTCGAGCCGCCGCCAATGCAGGCGAACAGCGAATCCGGCAGACGGCCTTCCGCCTCCTGCATCTGCTGGCGAACCTCGTCGCCGATCACGCACTGGAAGTCGCGCACCATCGCCGGGTACGGATGCGGACCGGCGATCGTGCCGATACAGTAGAACGTGTTCTCGACATTGGTCACCCAGTCGCGCAGCGCGTCGTTCATCGCATCCTTGAGCGTGCGCGAACCCGACTGTACCGGAACGACCTTGGCGCCGAGCATCTCCATGCGGATGACGTTCGGCTGCTGCCGCGCCACGTCGACCGCACCCATGTAGACGATGCATTCGAGGCCGAAGCGCGCGCAGAGCGTCGCCGTCGCAACACCATGCTGGCCGGCGCCGGTCTCGGCGATGATGCGCTTCTTGCCCATGCGGCGCGCGACCATGATCTGGCCGAGCACGTTGTTGACCTTGTGCGAGCCGGTGTGATTGAGCTCCTCGCGCTTGAAGTAGATCTTCGCGCCGCCGAGGTGCTGGCTGAACCGCTCGGCGAAATAGAGCGGCGACGGCCGGCCGACATAGTCGCGGAGATAGCCCTTCATCTCGGCCTGAAATGCCGGATCGGCCTTGGCGGCGTTGTATGCCTTCTCGAGATCGAGGATCAGCGGCATCAGCGTTTCGGCAACGAAGCGTCCGCCGAACTGGCCGAAGTGCCCGCGCTCGTCAGGCCCGGTACGGAAGGAGTTGGGAAGCGGCAAACTCATCACAATCTTTCTGTTGGCGGCCTTCGGTTAGCGCGCCACGGCGGCGCGGGCAGGTTCGGTTTGCGCTGAGCGCGCGGCACGGATGAAGGCGCGGATCAGATCGGGATCTTTCACGCCCGGCGCACCCTCGACGCCGGACGACACGTCGACCCCGGCGGCACGGGTGATGCGAATGGCGCCGGCCACGTTCTGCGGCGTCAGCCCGCCGGAGAGCATGAACGGCGTTTGCGCAGCAGTGCCCTCGAGCAGATGCCAATCGAACGGCACGCCCAGCCCGCCGGGGCGCGTCGCCTCTTTCGGCGCCCGCGCGTCGAACAGAATGCGGTCGCTGATGGCCGCATAGCCGGGCAGCACGGCAAGATCAGCCGCGGTCGCGACCGGGAGAACCTTCATCACCGGAATGCCGAATTTCTCTTTCACGTCACGCACCCGCGCAACGCTCTCGCTGCCATGGAGCTGGAGCAGGTCGGGTTTCAGCGCGTCCACAATATTGGCAAAACGCGCGTCATCGGCATCGACCGTCAGTGCCACTTTCTGCGCACGGCCTTTGACATGAGCCCCGAGGTCACGCGCCTTCGCGAGATCGACATGCCGGGGCGACGCTTCGAAGAACACGAAGCCCACCATGTCGGCGCCCGCGGCGAGCGCCACATCCAGCGTCTCGCGCGTCGACAATCCGCAGATTTTCACGATCAGGGACATGATCCCGTTCAGCTCCGGCAGACGCACGGTCATGCGTCATCAAGAAGGCCGCCTTCTACAACGCCGCGCCCTGCTTGTCTCGCCCGAACGGGCCCGAAACCGGGCCCGAAATGAGGGCCTGCGGGGCCTGTCCCGCCTGGGTCCGGGCGGCTTCCGCAAACCGGTCGTGCAGGTTCGCGAGTTGCGCCCGCGCCTCCTGCGCCTCGGCCTCGTTCCGCCGCGCCGCGGCCCGCCAGCGGCGCTGACCGAACCATGTGGCGACGCCCCCGGCAACGACGCCAAGAATGGCTACGGACACGATCACCACGAACAGGGGCAATGTGAGGCCGACCGACGGGTCGCTGGAATTGAAGGGATCGAACGAAACCGTGACCAGGTGCCGGTTGGCAACCGCGAACACGATGAAGATCAGCGCCAGCGGAACGACGATCAGAACATTGACGATCTTGCGAAGCATGATCTCTCCGGCAAAGCCAGCTCAGGATCAGGAGATCAGATCAGCGAACCGAGGGGCAGGCCGGGCGCATTGCCGCAGGGCATCAGCCCGCCGTGTCGCCTTCGCTACCCTCGCCCTTGTTCAGCCGCTCGCGCATTTCCTTGCCGGTCTTGAAGAACGGCACGCTCTTCTGCTCCACCGGCACATGCGCGCCGGTGCGCGGATTGCGGCCCGAGCGCGCCGGGCGATGCTTCACCGAGAACGCACCAAAGCCACGCAGCTCAACCCGATCACCCCGCGCCAGCGCAGCGACAATCTCGTCGAGGATCGCGTTGACGATGTTCTCGACGTCCCGCTGATAGAGGTGCGGGTTATGCTCGGAAATGCGCTGAACGAGTTCTGATTTGATCATCGAGGATGAAGTCCGGGCCTAACGCCTTCCATTTCCGTGAAAATATCGCGAGCTGTCAAGCCGATAAATCGTCTCCTGGCGCTGCTTATTCTGATGACAAAAGGGCCGGCCATGCCTCCCTGCGTCTGCACGCAACGCAACAAGATGCCATTGATGCCCCGCACGTCCATCAATTCACCGACGCTGGCTGCCATAGCGCGAGCAGGCCATCGAGGCTGAGCCGATCAGCCGCAGCGACGACGCCGGTCTGTTCGATCCGCCGCGCCATCTCGCTGAATCCGGCCGTATCAAGCACCACCGATGCGGCCGCGCGGAGGAACGTCATGTCGCCGAGCCGCGGCGTCAGCTTGAAATCACGAACAGGCGTATCGGCGGCGATGCCCTTCTGCGCGGCGAGCCACGCAACGGCGGTTTTCTCGTCACCGATCTGGTCGATCAATTTCAGGTCCATCGCGATACGGCCCGTGAACACGCGGCCATCGGCGACTTTCTCAAGCTGCGCATCATCCAGCTTGCGGCGATCCTTCACCATGCCGCGGAACCAGGCGTAGGAATCCTTCACCAGCATGTCGATCGCCGCACGCGCCTCGGGGCTTGTCGGCTCGAAGCCGTTGGGCGCGGCCTTCAGCGGCGACGACTTCACCTCCTCAACCTTGACGCCGATGGTCTTCATCAGCTCGGTGAAGTTCGGATATTGAAACAGCACGCCGATGGAGCCGACCAGCGACGTCTGCTGGGCAATAATGTGATCCGCGCTGAGCGCTGCGATATAGCCGCCCGAGGCTGCAAGGCCTTCGACCACGACCACGACCGGTTTCTTCGCCTTCAGCCGCACCAGCGCATCGTAGAGCTGCTCGGAGCCGGCGGTGGTGCCGCCAGGAGAGTTGATATGCACGATGACGGCCGGCGCCTTCGACGACTCGAGCCGTTCCAGCGCTTCGACGCGGTCCTGGTTGCTGCGGATCAGACCCTCGATCTTGATCCGTGCAATCGCGGTCTTGCCGGTCAATGCATTGCGGCCAGCCGGAGAGACGGCCAGCGCCATAGCGACAATGGCGACGATAACGGCCAGTACCGCGCTCACACGCCAGAAGGTGAGCTTGCGGCGAATCCTGCGCCGATCGACGATCACATCCGGTTCAAACGACATCGAAGCGTCTCCTGGCGATCAAGTGGGGCGATCTTGCGCCGCGTGTCACCTCGCTTGGTGATGCGGACTAACAGTCCACGGCGTTGATATCCCGTTTTCAGGATGAATCAATTGCAACGCATTTTGAAGATAACAAGATTGGCCGGACGATAACCATCGATTCGGTCAAGAAAAAGGGCCCCGGCGACGCCGGAGCCCTGATTTGTCGTCCGCTGGATGACAGCGGGAAATCGTTTACTTCTCGGTGCGCTGCTTGAGTGCGGTGCCGAGAATGTCGCCGAGCGTCGCGCCCGAATCGGACGAGCCGTACTGAGCGATGGCTTCTTTCTCCTCGGCGACTTCCAGCGCCTTGATCGACACCTGGACCTTGCGGGCCTTCTTGTCGAACTGGATGACGCGGGCGTCGACCTTCTCACCGACCGCGAACCGTTCCGACCGCTGGTCGTTGCGATCGCGAGCAAGCTCCGAACGCTTGATGAAGGTGGTGAAGTCGGTGCCGGCAATCTTCACGTCGATGCCGCCTTCCTTCACGTCGAGGATTTCGCAGGTGACGACGGCGCCCTTCTTGACGTCGCCCGGCTCGGCGAACGGATCGCCCTCGAGCTGCTTGACGCCCAGCGAGATGCGCTCCTTCTCGACATCCACATCGAGAACGACGGCCTTGACGACGTCGCCCTTCTTGAAGTTGTCGATGACCTGCTCTCCCGGAAGCTTCCAGTCGAGATCGGAGAGATGGACCATGCCGTCCACTTCGCCGTCGAGACCGAGGAACAGACCGAACTCGGTCTTGTTCTTGACTTCGCCTTCGACCACTGCACCGACGGGATACTTCTCGACGAAGACTTCCCACGGGTTGCGCATGGTCTGCTTGAGGCCAAGCGAGATGCGGCGCTTCGACGAATCGACCTCGAGCACCTGCACTTCCACTTCCTGCGACGTGGATACGATCTTGCCCGGGTGCATGTTCTTCTTCGTCCACGACATCTCGGAGACGTGGATCAGGCCTTCGATGCCCGGCTCGAGCTCGACGAATGCACCGTAGTCGGTGATGTTGGTCACGCGGCCGGTGAAGCGCGAGTTCAGCGGATACTTAGCCTCGATGCCCTGCCACGGATCGTCCAGCAGCTGCTTCATGCCGAGCGAGATACGGTGGGTCTCGTGGTTGATCTTGATGATCTTGACCTTCACCGTCTGACCGATCGTCAGCACCTCGGTCGGATGGTTGACGCGGCGCCATGCGATGTCGGTGACATGCAGCAGACCGTCAATGCCGCCGAGATCGACGAACGCACCGTAGTCGGTGATGTTCTTGACCACGCCGTCGATGACCTGACCCTCCTCGAGGTTCTGCACCAGCTCCTGACGCTGCTCGGCGCGGGTCTCTTCGAGGACCGTGCGGCGCGAGACGACGATGTTGCCGCGGCGGCGATCCATCTTGAGAATCTGGAACGGCTGCGAATTGTTCATCAGCGGACCGACGTCGCGGATCGGACGGATGTCCACTTGCGAGCGCGGCAGGAAGGCGACTGCGCCGTCCAGATCGACGGTGAAGCCGCCTTTGACCTGGTTGAAGATGACGCCGTTGACCTTCTCGTTGTTCTGGAACGCCTTCTCGAGCTTGCCCCAGCTTTCCTCGCGGCGCGCCTTGTCGCGCGAGAGCACGGCTTCGCCGAGCGCGTTTTCGATACGGTCGAGGAACACCTCGACTTCGTCGCCGACCTTGAGCGTGCTGTCACGGCCCGGGCCGGAAAATTCGCGAAGGGCAACGCGGCCCTCGGTCTTCAGGCCGACGTCGATGACGGCCATGTCTTTCTCAATTGCAACAACCTTGCCCTTGATGACCGAGCTTTCCTGAAGGTTGCCGCCAGCAAACGATTCATCGAGCATTGCCGCGAAGTCATCGCGGGTTGGATTGTACGAATTCGCAGTCGAAGCCATTTGTTCTCCACGTGCGGGAATCTTGCCGGCCGTTCGGGTTGATGAGCGCCTCGACTACCCAGGGTCAAAGGTCCGCAACCCTTGACGACCGCCCCGCAAAAACGAGTTGCGAGAACGGGCCGGCAGAATGCCTGTGCAATCGAAACGATGATGGTGCCCGGAGCCGGAACGAGCAGTCTTACGCGCTGAGGCCTGGAGCGGGCTTTCCTCCAATAACGCCAAGGACTTAGACCCTGACGGCCCGCTCGGACAGCCTCGACAACGTCGAAATCAGCCCGGACGGGAGGGGATATAGCCTTCACGCCCACCGCGGGCAAGGCTGAATCCTCACGCGAATCCGGCCGCTGATGGCTGACAAAACCTGAACGGCCAATTTGTTAAGCGCGAATCTCAAGCGTGTGTTGACCGCACACCGTGAAAGACCTGATCGGGGTTCCACGATGCAACCTGACCTTAAGTTCCTCCGCGCATCCTGACCGCATTACAAAAACAGGGGGGACTACCAATGCTCAAGGTTCTGTTTCTGGCTGCATTCGTTGCGGTGACCGGCGGTTTCATTTCGATGACGACCTCGCCGGCGACATCGCAGAGCCGTATCGAGTCGCGTGAGACCATCGTGCCGCTCGCGATGCCGATCCCGGCGAACCTGCCGATCGAAAGCTATCAGACCGTCTGATAGCTCTCCTCAGGAAAAGCTTCGTGCGGGGTTAGCGCCCCGCACGAATTTTTTCGACAATGGCGATCGCGGCCTGCACGCCGCCATCGATGTCGAGATTTGAGTTGTCGAGCTCGAACGCATCGTCGGCGCGCTTCAACGGCGCGGCCGCGCGATTGCGGTCACGTTCGTCGCGCTTGAGGATGTCGGCCAGCACCACGGCTTCATCCGCCTTCTCACCACGCGCCTGCATTTCGAGGGTGCGGCGGCGTGCGCGCACCTCAGGCGCAGCAACAACGAAAATCTTCACGTCGGCATCCGGGCAGATCACGGTACCGATGTCGCGTCCATCGAGGACTGCGCCAGGAGGACCAGCGGCGAAAGTGCGCTGAAACGTGACAAGCGCCGCGCGCACTTGCGGCAGCGCCGACACCACCGACGCCGCATCGCCGATGGCTTGAGTCTTCAGCGCAGGGTCGCCAAATGTGCCTGGATCGAGCGCCTGCGCCATCGCCGCCGCGCGCGCCTCATCGGTCAGCGTCGCACCGGCATCGAGCATCGCCTTTGCCACCGCGCGATAGATCAAACCGGTATCCAGATGCCGGTAGCCATAGTGCGCGGCTAGCCTCTTGCCAAGCGTGCCCTTTCCCGATGCAGCAGGTCCGTCGATGGCGATGATCATGCAAACTCGGCTCCAAGCCTGCGCATCATCGGAATGAAGTCCGGAAAGCTTGTGGCAATGAATGCCGTATCGTCGACGCCGACCGGCGTGTCGGCTGCCAGTCCCATCACCAGCGCCGACATGGCGATGCGATGATCCATGTGAGTCGCAACCACGCCGCCACCCGGCACATGGCCGCGGCCCTCAACGATCATGTCGTCGCCGGAAATCTCGACCTTGACGCCGTTGACGCGCAGCATCGCCGCGGTCGCTTCGAGACGATCGGATTCCTTGACGCGCAGCTCCTGCAAGCCGCGCATGATCGTCGTGCCTTCGGCGAACGCGGCGGCAACCGCGAGCACGAGGTACTCGTCGATCATCGATGGCGCGCGCTCCGGCGGCACCTCGACGCCGCGCAGCTGCGAGGCACGGATGCGAAAGTCCGCCATCGGTTCGCCGTTCTCGCCACGCCGCGCCATCTCATCGATCGCGCCGCCCATCTCGCGCAGCGTCGTGATGAGCCCGGTGCGCAGCGGATTGGTCATCACATCCGTCAGCATGATTTCCGAACCGGGCACGACCAGGGCTGCCACCATCGGAAACGCGGCCGATGAGGGATCGGCGGGAACGACAACATCCGCACCGTGCAGTTCAGGCTGACCCTTCAGATCGATGCGGCGGCCATGCGCGCCTTCTGCCGTCGTCGTGATCGACGCGCCGAACTGCTTCAGCATGAGTTCGGTGTGATCGCGGCTCGCTTCGCTTTCGATCACCGTGGTCACGCCGGGCGCCGACAAACCCGCCAGCAGCACGGCCGACTTGATCTGCGCGGATGCAACCGGCGTGCGGTAGATGATCGGAACCGGATCGCGCGCGCCGGTAATCGCGAGCGGCAGCTTGCCGCCGGTCGCACTGTCTTCGGTACGCGCACCCATCAGTTCCAGCGGATCGAGGATGCGGCGCATCGGCCGCGAGCGCAGGCTCGCATCGCCGTCGAACGTGGCCGTGATCGGACAGCCAGCCACCGCGCCCATGGCGAGGCGGCAACCCGTCCCAGAATTTCCGAAGTCGAGCGGGGCGTTGGGTTCCGCGAAGCCCGCGACGCCCACACCATGCACCTGCCAGGTCTTGTCGCCGGTGCGTTCGACGCTGGCACCGAGCGCCGCCATCGCCTTGGCGGTGTTGAGCACGTCCTCGCCCTCCAGCAGGCCCGAAATCGAGGTCCGGCCGACGGCGAGAGCGCCCAGAATGAGGGCACGGTGGGAAATCGACTTGTCGCCAGGCACCCGCGCCGCGCCGGTCAGGGCCGGGCTCTGGCGCGCCTGAAGCGGCGTCGGGGTCACAGATTGTGTCAAGAAAACGGTCCTTTACGCGGATGGGGCTCTACCATGCGGAAAGCGGCTGGTCACGCGGCCTGACGGCCTGCAATGCGCTATTGACACCGGCGCTGCAACTAGCCAAGTGAAGCACCGTTTTTCAAGAAATCCCCAGGATTCCACCGTGGCCAAATCCGATCTCGGAACCAAACGAATTTGCCCGACCACTGGCAAGAAGTTTTACGACTTGAACAAGAACCCGGTGATCTCTCCGTACACCGGCGAGGTCGTGCCGATCGCGCCGGTGGCGCCGCCGCGCGGACGCGCCGAGCAGCGCGCTGCGGCTCAGGCTGCGAACGAGGATACCGCGCCGGAGATGGCGGAGAACGAGGAGTTGGTGTCGCTCGAGGAAGCTGACGCCGAAGAAAGCACCGGCAAGGTCGCCGCGAACG
>JBMOOJ010000104.1:0-74921 GCA_049323835.1 Pseudomonadota bacterium
GCCATCGACCACCACATGGGCGACGTGGATACCTTCCGGCCCGAGCTCCTTGCTCATGCATTGCGCGAGTGAGCGCAGCGCGTGCTTCGCGCCGGAGAACGCGGAAAAACCCGAACGCCCGCGCATGCTGGCGGACGCGCCGGTAAAGATGATCGTGCCCCGCCCGCGCGGCACCATCACCTTCGCCGCCTCGCGCCCGGTGAGGAAGCCAGAGAAGCAGGCCATTTCCCAGACCTTGAAGTAGACCCGGCTGGTGGTCTCGCGGATCGGGAAATTGACGTTGGCGCCGATGTTGAAGACAGCTACTTCCAGCTCGCCGACCTCGCGCTCGATGGTCTCGATCAGCGCGACCATCTCCTCTTCCTTGCGCGCATCGACGCCGAAGGCACGGCATTGGCCGCCCTCGCTCTCGATCTTCTGCACAAGGTCCGTCAGCTTGTCGGCATGCCGCCGCACAACGCAGGCGACGTAACCTTCACGCGCGAAACGGCGCGCGATCGCTCCGCCGGTGGCATCGCCGGCTCCAATGATCAGGGCGGCTTTGGCTTTCGGCATCGGCGGCTCCTCCGTAAACGCGGTGTTCTTAAATGACGATCGTCATTGAACACAGCCGCCGCCCCGAATGCAACTACATCGTTGCGCCGATCACCCACGGCGCAAATTCAGCACCACCGAAATCGAAGCTCTCGCTTTTGGTCTGCTCGCCGGATGCGACGCGCAGGATCAGCTCGAAAATGCGCTGGCCGCACTCCTGCACGGTTTCGGAGCCGTCGAGGATGGTTCCGCAGTTCACGTCCATGTCGTCTTCCATGCGCGTGAACATCGGCGTGTTGGTCGCAAGCTTGATAGAGGGCGACGGCTTACAGCCGAACACACTGCCGCGCCCAGTTGTGAAGCAGACGAGATTCGCGCCACCAGCGACCTGCCCGGTCGCCGCCACCGGATCGAAGCCCGGCGTATCCATGAAGACGAAGCCTTTCGCCCTCACCTCCTCGGCGTACTGCACGACATCGACGAGATTGGTGCTGCCGGCCTTCGCCATGGCGCCGAGCGATTTCTCGAGAATGGTCGTGAGACCTCCCGCCTTGTTGCCGGGGCTCGGATTGGAATCCATCTCCGCGCCTTCGCGCTCCGTGTAGTCCTCCCACCAGCGCATCAGCGCGACGAGTTTTTCGCCGACCTCGCGGCTGACCGCACGGCGCGTCAGCAGATGCTCGGCGCCGTAGGTCTCCGGCGTCTCGGAGAGGATCACCGTGCCGCCGTGGCGAACGATGAGATCGCTCGCAGCGCCGAGCGCCGGATTCGCCGATACACCCGAATAGCCGTCCGACCCGCCGCACTGAAGCGCGACCATCAGTTCGCTCGCAGGCACCGTCTCGCGTTTCACCTTGTTGGAATCGGCGAGCACCTCCTTCACGAAAGCGATCGCCTTCTCCACCGTCTTGCGCGAGCCGCCGGTGTCCTGGATGTCCATGGCGCGCAGACGGCCGGCAAGCTTCTGCTCTTCGAGGAAGCCTCCGATCTGGTTCATCTCGCAACCGAGACCGAGCACGATCACATGCGAGAAGTTCACATGCCGCGCAAAGCCGCCGAGCGTCCGGCGCAGCAATCGCAGCGGCTCGTGCTGCGTCATGCCGCAGCCGGTCTTGTGGGTGAGCGCAACCACGCCGTCGACATTCGGATAATCGGCAAGCGGATCGTGGCCGGTAAACGGATTGCGCTTGAAGACGTCCGCGACCACCTGCGCGACATGCGCGCTGCAGTTGACGCTGGTGAGAATGCCGATGTAGTTGCGCGTCGCCACGCGCCCGTCCGGACGGCGGATACCCTGGAACGTCGCCGGCAGATCGAAGTTCGGCGTCGGCTTCACATCGACACCGTAGGCATAGTCCTTGGCGAAGTCGCCCATGCCGCAGTTCTGCGTATGCACGTGCTGGCCGGGCGCGATCGGCTGCGTGGCGAAGCCGATGATCTGGCCGTAGCGGCGGATCGGCTCCCCTGGCGCAATCGGCTTTACCGCCACCTTGTGGCCGGCGGGGATGCGCTCGCTCGCGGCGAGACTGCCCTCGACGGACGCTCCGGGCAGCAGCGTCGCTCGCGCGATCACCACGCTGTCGTCAGGATGAAGCCGGATCACAGCGGTTGGCGCCATGGTGTTCTCCCTTTTCTTCACCTCGCCCCGCCTGCGGGGAGAGGTCGGAGACGAGCGACAGCGACGTCTCCGGGTGAGGGGCCAAGTGAGTCTCTCGCGCAAGCAAGCCCCTCACCCGGTCTTTTTTCCCTCGTCATGGCCGGGCTTGTCCCGGCCATCCACGTCTTAAATCTACAACAAGAAAGACGTGGATGCCCGCGACAAGCGCGGGCATGACGACTTTCTATAGCTCACGCCTTCCCGCCCGAGTTCTTGCGCGTCTCGCCGATGTGCTGGCGCGCGGCCATCGATAGCAGACCGCTGTCATTGAACAGCGTCACCAGCTTGAAGCCCATGTTGATATTGCGCACCGCGCCTTCCCAGCCCGAGCAGTGGATACCGGGATAGATCTTGCGCTTCTCGCACTCCTTGATCAGCTTCTCGTAGATCTTAAGGATCTCCGGCTCTTCGCGATCGAGCTTCGGCACCAGACCGTAGGAGAACCCGAGATCGCTTGGTCCGACGTAGACGCCCGCAATTCCCTCGACGTCGAGGATCGATTCCATGTTCTCGACCGCGGTGCGCGTCTCGAGCATCGGAATGCACAGCGTTTCGGCGTTCGCCGTCTGCTGGTAGGTGCTCGGCGCGCCGTAGCTCACCATGCGGATCGGGCCGTTGCTGCGGGTTCCGCGCGGCGGATACTTGCAGAACTGGACGAAGTCCTCCGCTTCCTTCTTGGTGTTGATCATCGGGCAGATCACGCCCATGGCGCCGCCGTCGAGCACCTTGCCGATGATGCCCGGCTCGTTCCACGGCACGCGCACCATCGGCGTCACCGGATGCTTGCCCATCGCCTGGAAGCATTCGATCATCGACATGTAATCCTGCACGCCGTGCTGGATATCGACGGTGACGCTGTCGAAGCCGCAGCCTGCCATCACTTCCGCCGAGAAGCCCGACGGGATCGCAAGCCATGCGTTCACCACCACTTTGCCCGACGCCCAGATTTCCTTGACCTTGTTTGTCATCGATCAGTCCTTGTTCCCCTTAGATACTGGTTGCGTTCAGGCGCGTGCATCCGCAATCGCCGTGTCGTTGATGCCGAGCGATCGGGCGGTTGCCGCGATGCTGGCCCAGGTGTCGTCGGAGAGCGGAATGCCGTTTGCCGTCCGCTCCGCGCGCATCTTTGCTTCCGGTTCGCCCGGCACCAGCACGGCATCGTGCCCGGCCGCGCGCTTGGTGTCCTTCACGTAGGCGATGTAGCGCGCTGTCTCCTTGTCGAAGAACTCGGCCGAGTCGAGCCGCTCCGGATCGATGTAGAACGACAGCGATCCGTTGGAGAACTTGCGGCCCGCGGACGTCGCGCCGTTGCCGGTCAGCGCACCGCCGAGCAGCTCGCACATCAGCGCGAGGCCCGAGCCCTTGTGATCGCCGAAGGCGCGGATCGCACCCTTGCCTTGCGAGTGATCGCGCACGCCTTCGGGCGTGTACTCGCCGTAGAGCAGATGCGGGTCTTCGCTGGTGTAACCGTCCGGCCCGATCAGCGCGCCCTCCGGCAGCTTCTTGCCGCCACGGCTGGCGACGAGCACCTTGCCTTCGGCCACGTGCGACGTTGCGAAATCCAGCACGACCGGCGGCGCATTCTTGCGCGGCACGCCGACGCAATACGGCGCCGTCGAGAAGCGGCGCTCGACACCGCCGAACGGCGCGACGAGGATCGAGCCGGCCGCGTTGACGAAGTGCACCGAGACGATGCCTTCCGCTGCCGCCATCTCCGCCCAGTCGCCGACGCGGCCGATATGGCCGGTGTTGCGCACGGCAATGGCCGCGAGTCCGCTCTCCTTCGCTTTCCGGATGCCGATCGCCACCGCCTGCGGCCCGACCGTCTGGCCGAAACCATACTGTCCATCGACCACCGCAAGCGATGGCGTATCGACCGTCAGCTTGATGGTCTGGTCGGGAACGATCGAGCCATCCTTCACCCAGTTGACGTAGCGCGGCACGCGGATGACGCCATGGCTGTCATGGCCGGTGAGATTGGCGGTCGTGAGATACGTCGCGATGCGCGTTGCTTCGGCCTTCGAAGAGCCGGAACGGACGAAAATGTCGGTTACGAACGCGATCAGCTTCTGGACTTGGACGGTCACCATGGTCGGCAATTCACCAATAACGAAGGGAGATGCGCATCATTCGCGCCGATGGAGGGTCTTACGAAGTTGTCAGTTGTCAGACAAGTTGCCCAAAACGCCAGCGCCTGTCTATCGATTGCATAACTGTGCGCGCGGGCCAGCGATTGCTGCGTCGCAAAGACCACGCGATCCTCAGATTGCACCCATGTCGCGCAGCGTGTTTTCGACGATTTTCCGCTCGTCGGCATTCAGCGCCGCCTGCGGCGGCAGCGGGTCGCCGACGTCGTAGCCCTGGATTTGCAGACCAGCCTTGATGCACGCGGCGAGATTGAAACGCGCGAATGCCTCGTTGATCCGCCACAGCTTGCGCTGGAGCACCATCGCCTCCTCCCAGCGCTTTTCGCGGCACAGATCGTAGAGCGCGACGCTCGCGCGCGGGATGATGCAGGCGGGCCCCGCGAGCCACCCTGCCCCGCCGATCATCATCACCGCGACAGGAATATGCGACGAGGCGGAGAACACATCGATGTCGCTGCCGCAGCGATTGATGATCGACAGCAGCCGGCCGGTATTGGTGGAAGCATCCTTCACGAACACGATGCGCGGATGCTTCGCCAGCCGTGCGATCACGTCGAGCGACAGATCCGAGCGCTGGAACTGCGGATTGGTGTAAAGGCCGACCGGGATATCGACCGCGTCGGCGATCGCACGGAAGTAGGCCTCGACCCCGTCGTCCTTCACCGGGAAGTACGCCTCCATGATCGCAAGGATGCCGTCGGCGCCGGCCTTCTGGTACGCGACAGCCTGCGCGACCGCATCGGCGGTGTTGGCCGAGGCGACGCCGGCGACCACCGGCACCCGCCGACCGGCCGCCTCGATGGTCGCGGCAACCACCGCCGCGCGCTGCTCGCGGTCGAGGTAGGCGAACTCGCCGGTCGAGCCGAGCGGCGTCAGCCCGTGAACGCCAGCCTTGATGAGATCGTCGCAGAGGCGGCCGAGCACTTCTGCCTTCACTTTGCCATTAGAATCGACCGGAGAGACGAGATAGGGAAAAACGCCGCGATATGCCGCCATCATATTGGGACCACTGTGATTATTCTTGAAGCCCAGCCTACAGCGCCCGACGGCAGGAAAAAGCACCTCGGGATACCTATGCACGGACGAAAGGCCCGAATCGGCCGTAAAATTTTAAGAAAATGCCGGTAGAAGCCCGGAGTCAGCGGCGGGTTCCTCCGACAGAGTTCCCGTGGCTCACAATTAAGTTATTGGAACCAAAGGCGTTTAAGGAACTTATCCATTGCATGGATTTTACCATATTGCATCGCAATGTGGTCACATTTCAGAAACATAAGCCCACCCATCACACACATTGATCAGGGGACCTGATTCATGCGCTCAGTTCGCGCCTTCGCGATCCTTTTTGCCTCGCTGTCCGCGGTCGCCGCGGCCCCTGCCGTCGCGTCCGAGTACGACGGCCTCTGGAACGTCACCATTTATACGAAGAACGGCTCCTGCGATCCGACGCTCACCGTCCCCGTGAACATCGTCGATGGCAAGGTCTCGGCGGCCCAGGGCCTGTCTGGCAGCGTCAATTCGTCGGGTCTCGTGCGCGTCTCGATCAACGGCGCACAGGCGAACGGCACCATGAGCGGCAAGACCGCTTCCGGTAAGTGGAACGGCGCGTCGGGCGGCATCGCCTGCTCGGGCCGCTGGGAAGCCGCCAAGCAGTAAGTTGCGTTGCGTTCGTAGCTTCGCGGGCGTTCAGGAAAGTAAGTTCCTGCATCGCATTCAGTCACGAGTTCGTCGCGTCAAAAACCCCCGGTTCGCCGGGGGTTTTTTGTTATGGCAAACCTGAGGCAACGCCCGCACGGCAGCCGCGCACGATTTGCGGCTGACAAGCGCCGCGATTTCGGGAATGGTCCGGCCCCTACAACTTTCGGAGTTGACCCCGGATGCCTGCCCCGCGCGCCTCAACAGCGCTGTCGCGTTTCACCGTCCTTGATCTGACCCGCATCCGCTCCGGCCCGACCGCCGTGCGGCAACTCGCCGACTGGGGCGCCAACGTCATCAAGATCGAACCGCCCGCCAGCGCAGGCGATGACGGCAGCCCGGGGGGCGGTTCGCGCGACGGCTCCGATTTCCAGAACCTGCATCGCAACAAGCGCGGCATCACGCTCGACCTGAAAAACCCGAAGGGGCTCGCGGTCTTCAAAACGCTCGCCGCGAAAGCCGACGTCGTCGTCGAGAACTTCCGCCCCGACGTGAAGAACAGGCTCGGCATCGATTACGAGAGCCTGAAGACGATCAACCCGCGCATCGTCTACGCCAGCATCTCAGGCTTCGGCCAGGATGGTCCTTACGCGAATCGGCCCGGTTTCGATCAGATTGCGCAAGGCATGGGCGGGCTGATGTCGATCACCGGCCTCCCCGGCCAGGGCCCTGTGCGCGCCGGCATTCCGGTCGCAGACCTGAGCGCCGGTCTTTTCTGCGCCATGGGCATCATGACCGCACTGCTCGAGCGCGAAGTCTCCGGCGAAGGCCAGTGGGTGCAGACCTCGCTGTTGCAGGCGCAAATCTTCATGCTCGACTTCCAGGCCGCGCGCTGGCTGGTCGAGAAGGATGTGCCGAAGCAGGCCGGCAACAATCATCCCACCGCAATCCCGACCGGCGTATTCAAGACATCCGACGGTCACATCAACATCGCCACCACCGGCGGCAAGATCTGGGAGCGTTTCGCGCACGCGATCGAGGCGCCGGAATTGTTGCAACATGCCGACTACGCCACCGGGAAAGGCCGCTCGCAGCACCGCGACGCACTGAATGCGGCGATCGAGAAAGCGACGCAGCGCAAGACCAGCGCCGAGTGGATCAGAATACTCAACGACGCCGGCGTGCCGTGCGGGCCGATCTACGCGATGGATGAGGTCTTCGCCGACGAGCAAGTGAAGCATCTGAAGATGGCGCAGGACCTGCCGCCGGGCCAGGGTCTTTCAAGCGGCGCGCCACGGCAACTGGTCGGCCAGCCGTTCTCGCTCTCGCGCACGCCGAGCGCGTTCGTGGCGCGGCCACCACAAATGGGCGAACAGACCGACGAGGTGCTCGCCGAATTCGGATTTGGCAGCGGCGAGATCGCCGCACTCAAGCAAGACAAAGTGATCGATTAACAGGAAGCGACCATGACCAGGACCGACAAGATGCTCTCCAAGAAGGACGGGCACCTCGGATACATCATCTTCAACAATCCCGAGCGCCATAACGCCGTCTCGCTGGAGATGTGGGAAGCCTGCGGCGACCTCATCAACCAATTCGAGAAGGACAAGGACGTGCGCGTCGTCATCATCACCGGCGCGGGCGACAAGGCGTTCGTGTCCGGCGCGGACATCTCGAAGTTCGAGGAAGAGCGTGCGTCGCAGGCCGCCGTCGAGCGCTACAACAAGGCCGTCGATCACGGCTACGGCGCGGTCGCAAAGTTTTCCAAACCGACGATCGCGATGATCCGCGGCTATTGCATCGGCGGCGGCATGGGACTCGCGACCTGCTGCGATATCCGCATCTGCTCGGATAACTCGCGCTTCGGCGTGCCGGCAGCGAAGCTCGGTCTCGGCTACAGCTATCCGGGCGTGAAGCGGCTGGCCGACATCGTCGGCCCCTCCTTCACCAAGGAAATCTTCTACACCGCGCGGCAGTTCGACGCTGAAGAAGCGCGCGTGATGGGCCTTGTCAATCGCGTCGTCCCGGTCGCGCAGCTGGAAACCTATGTGCGGGACTACGCCAACATGATCGCGGGCAACGCACCGATGACGGTCGATTCGATCAAGCTGATCACCAACGAAATCTACAAGGACGAAAGCCGGCGCAACATGAAAGCCTGCGACGACGCGGTCGCGGCCTGCTTCGCGTCCAACGACTACAAGGAAGGCCGTGCGGCCTTCATGGAAAAGCGCAGGCCGGTATTCACCGGAACGTAAATAAACTCGCGTTCGTCATGCCCGCGCTTGTCGCGGGCATCCACGTCTTTCTTGTCGCAGATCAAGGCGTGGATGGCCGGGTCAAGCCCGGCCATGACGGAGCGGGAGATCACAAAGCTAGCTGGGGAGCACTTATTGATGTCCGATCTCATCCGCATGACCGCAACCACCGTGGTCGAGAAACTCAAGCGCGGCGAAGTCACGCCGCACGATCTGCTCGATGCGGTCGAAGCGCGGATCAAACAGGTCGACAGCAAGGTCAACGCGCTTCCCACACTTTGCTTCGATCGCGCGCGCAAGCATGCCGACGCGCTGATGAAGAAGCCGGTGGCCGAGCGCGGCCTGCTCGCGGGCCTGCCCATTCCGATCAAGGACCTCACTGCGGTCGAAGGCGTCCTGACGACGCAGGGCTCGCCGATCTTCAAGGACGTGGTGCCAACCGTCTCCGACGTCACGGTGACGACCATCGAGGCGAACGGCGGCATCGTCTACGCCAAGTCGAACACGCCGGAGTTCGGCGCCGGCGCCAACACCTTCAACGAGGTGTTCGGACCGACGCTCAATCCGCATGACACGTCCAAATCCGCGGCTGGATCGTCCGGCGGTGCAGCCGTGGCTCTCGCGACCGGCACGGCCTGGATCGCGCATGGCAGCGACATGGGCGGTTCGCTCCGCAATCCTGCGAGCTTCTGCGGCGTCACGGGTATGCGGCCGAGCATCGGCCGCGTTCCGCACACGCCCGCCGCCGCCGTCGACCGCACCCTCGGCGTACAAGGTCCGATGGCGCGTAACATCGAAGACCTTGCGCTCGGACTTGATGCCATGTCCGGCGAGGTCGCAGCCGATCCGCTGTCGCTGCCGTTGCTGTCGACCTCGTTTCTCAGCGCCGCGCGCAGCGGCTGGAAGCCGAAGCGGATCGCCTATTCGCCCGATCTCGGCATCACGCCGGTCGATCCGGAGGTGATCGAGCTGACCCGCAAGGCGGCCAAGCGGTTCGCGGATGCCGGCGTCATCGTCGAGGAAGCACATCCCGACCTGAAGGAAGCGCACGATTCCTTCCACGTCCTGCGCGCGTTCGACTTCGCGCTGACCAAGGCGGGTCTGTTGCGCAACAAGCGCGACCTGCTCAAGCCGGAAGTCATCTGGAACATCGAGGAAGGGCTGAAGCTCACGGTCAGTGATATCGAACGCGCGGAAGCCGCGCGCGTGGCGATGACTGCACGAACGCTGAAATTCTTCGAGACGTATGACCTGCTGCTTTGCCCGGCAACGATCACCCCGCCGTTCCCGATCGGCGAGCGCTATCTCGCCGAGTGCGCGGGCGTGAAGTTCGACAACTACGTGCAGTGGCTCGCGATCGTCTACGCGATCACGCTCGTCTGCTGCCCCGCCCTGTCGATGCCGTGCGGCTTCACCAAAAGCGGCCTGCCGGTCGGCTTGCAGATCGTCGCCGCGCCGCGCGCCGAGGGCCGGTTGCTTGCCGGCGCCAGGGCGCTGGAGGGCATCATCGGCGCGCTGGGCAACGACCCGATCGATCCGAAGCCGCCGAAAAACTGACGGAGCACATCGCGCATGGAGATCGATCATCCCGAGACACTGGCCGAGGTCACGGCCGCGTTCCGCCGCTATGAAGCGGCGCTGGTGTCGAACGACGTCGCGGTGCTGGACGAGCTGTTTCGCGACGATCCGCGCACGCTGCGCTATGGCATCGGCGAGAACCTTTACGGCCATGCCGAGATCAGCGCGTTCCGCTCCGCGCGCTCGCCGCTCAATCTGGCGCGCGATCTCTCGCGCACCGTCATCACCACCTACGGCCGCGATATGGCGGTGGCGTCGACGCTGTTCCATCGCGCCAGCGCGCCCGGCAAGGTCGGGCGTCAGATGCAGACGTGGGTGAAATTTCCGGAAGGCTGGCGCATCGTCGCTGCGCATGTGAGCGTGATCGACGCACCGAAGGCGTCCGCTTAGCGGCGACATGATGAGCGCTGCCTCTCCCCGCTTGCGGGAGAGGGTTAGGGTGAGGGGTACGTGCGCATCCGGTGCGCTGCGTGTGAGGAAATGCCGAGACTTGCCCCTCACCCGGATCGCTGACGCGATCCGGCCTCTCCCCGTACAAACGGGGAGAGGTAAAGAGGATGCTCCAGAAGATCAGAAGCGGTAGCTGGCCTCTATCGCGCCAAACGTGGTGGCGGCCGGCTGCGTGTCGTATTCCTTCGTCCGGTGCGTAACCGAGAAGGCCAGCCGGTGGCCGGTCTGCGTGTAGAGCTCGATACCGCCGATGAAGTCAGCGACGAAGGTCTTGCGCGAGACGCTCAGGCTGTTCTGAAAATTGTTGCCGTCGAGGAAAACGTTGAGCGCGACCGCGCGCGCCTCGACGCCGGCGAACACGTTCCAGCCGAGCCACGGTCCGTTCGGATCGGGCGAGAAGAAGGTGCCGCCCGACGGCGACGGACGGATGCGGGTCGGCCCCCACGTCGAGGACAGCGAGCTGCCGAAACGCACCATGCCGCCGACCGAGCCATAGGTGTAGACGTTGCCGCCGCTGAAGCCGACCGACGGAATGAAGTCGATGCCGTAGCCGCCGCCGAGATCGGAACCGAACTTCCATTTGCGATCCCACGACAGGACGATGCCCGGCTCGTTCTTCAGGCGGAAGTTGCCGACGAATGGACGGCCCTGCCCGAGCAACTGATGAAAGGCGTCCTGCGTCTCCTTGCCGAGCGCCGCCGGACCGACGACGCCGGCCAGGATCTCAAACGTGTCGAGCTGGCGGCCGCCGGTTTCCTGCATCGCCGAGACGCCCGTATAGAGCCAACCGGCGAATGGCCGCTCAACGCCCGGAATGCGCGGCAAGCGCGAGCTGATGCGATCCGGCGTGAAGATGCTCTGGCCGACCGGAATCCATTCGAGCTGCTTCTTCACCGGACCCGCAATCGAGAACGGCGTGAAGAGGCCCATACCGACGACGTCATAGACGCGGCCCGCAGTCGGATGCCGGGTGAAGTCGTCGAAGGTGACCGAGAAGCGCAGGCCCTGCGTGTAATCGCGGTCTTTGCCGTTGCCGAGCGCATCGTTCTCGCCGATCAGCGTAAAGCGCTGCGCCGACGCAACCGACGGCACAGCCACTGCAACAAGCAGCGCTAACAGGGCAAGAAAGACTCGCGAAAACATGGGCCTCATCCGAGCGGCAATCTGCCTCATCGGCCACCGCGCGAACAAGCCTAATTCGTTGGCGGGATTCAATTTTCCGCATCTGTTGCAAGATTTCAGCGGTATTCCGGAACGGCATGCCGGCGCCGATTTGACCGGCCCAACGGCAGCATCGACAATCAATCCCTCATCTCCCGTGTCCTGATCCGGGACCGCAGCCCAAATCCTTTAAAATACTGGAGAAATCCCATGGACCTCGCGCTTCGCGGCAAAACCGTCCTGATTACCGGCGCCTCCAAGGGCATTGGCGCGGCCGCGGCCGAGGTCTTTGCCGAGGAGGGCTGCAACCTGCGGCTTGCCGCCCGCAACCAGACGGCGCTTGAGACCCTGGCGACCCAGTTGCGGAGCGCTCATCAGATCGCGACCCATGTCCACGTCACGGACCTGCGCAAGCCTGAGGACGTGGTTGCGCTCGCCCGCGAGGCTGCCGACGCCGATATTCTGGTCAACAACGCCGGCGATATCCCGGGCGGTTCGCTCGACAAGATCGACGAAGCGACCTGGCGGCACGCATGGGAGCTGAAGGTCTTCGGCTACATCAATCTGACGCGCCTGTTCTACGCGACGATGAAGACGCGCGGCCATGGCGTGATCATCAACGACATCGGCGCGGCGGGCGAGAAGTTCGATTTCAACTACATCACTGGCAGCGCCGGCAACGCGGCGCTGATGGCGTTCACCCGCGCACTCGGCGGTGGAAGCCTGAAGGACAACATCCGCGTCGTCGGCATCAATCCGGGTCCGGTCGCGACCGAGCGCAACATCGCGCTGACGCGGCGACAGGCGCAGGTGCGTTTCGGCGACGAGAATCGTTTCCAGGACATCCTCGATGCCTATCCGTTGCGCAGACCCGCCAAGCCGCGCGAGATCGCCGACATGATGGCATTCCTCGCATCCGATCGATCCGCCTACACGACCGGCGTGATCATCACCATCGACGGCGGCATGTGCGCTGCTCCGCGATGATCTCTCCTCGCCCGATACTTGCGCGGCGCTGCCATCCAGTTTCGCAACTGACGGATTGTGCAGCCTCCTTCGCAATGACAGACTCTCTCGACTGAACACCGACAACGAAAGAAACGCGCCGATGGCCCCTTCCCGCCCCAACCTTCGCATCGACTCCGGCCGCCTCTGGGGCACGATCCACGAGACAGCGAAATTCGGCGGCACGCCGAAGGGCGGCGTCAAGCGCCTGACGCTCGGGCCCGAGGACAAGCAGGTCCGTGACTGGTTTCGCGCCGCGTGCGAAGCCGCCGGCTGCGAGGTGCGCGTCGATGCGCTCGGTACGATGTTCGCGATCCGCAAGGGCCGTGACATGTCGAAGGCGCCTGTCGGCCTCGGCTCCCATCTCGACACACAGCCGACCGGCGGCAAATTCGACGGCATCCTCGGCACGCTCGCGGCGCTGGAAGTGGTGCGTACGCTGAACGACGCCGGGATCGAGACCGACGCGCCGCTCTGCATCACCAACTGGACCAACGAGGAAGGCTCGCGCTTCGCCCCGGCGATGATGGCGTCGGCCGCCTACGCCGGCGACTTCACCACCGACGACATTCTCGGCCACGTCGACGCCGAAGGCATCAGCGTCGCGCAGGCGCTCGACACCATCGGCTATCGGGGCAGCGATCCGGTCGGGCGGCAGAAGTTCAGCGCGTTCGTCGAATTGCACATCGAGCAAGGACCGCTGCTCGAAGCCGAAGGCAAGACCATCGGCGTGGTCGACCGCGGTCAGGGCATCATGTGGTACGACGGGCGCATTGCCGGCTTCGCCAGCCATGCCGGAACGACGCCGATGCCGATGCGGCGCGACGCTCTCTCCGCCTTCGCCGAACTGACCCTGGCGATCGAAAAGATCGCGAAGGATCACGGACCGAATGCGGTCGCAACCGTCGGCGAAATCACCGTCGAAAATCCGTCACGTAACGTCGTGCCGGGCGATCTGGTGTTCACCAGCGATATCCGCAGCCCCGACAGCAAGACCCTCGACGCACTGCATGCGGCGGTCCAGGCCGCGGCCGCGGAGATCGGCAAGCGGCGGAGGGTCGAGATCACGCTGCGACAGGTCTGGCGCAAGGAGCCGACCGTGTTCAACACCAGGCTGGTCGATGCGGTCGCCTCCGCCAGCGAAACGCTCGGCTACAGCAACCGCCGCATCACGTCGGGCGCCGGTCACGATGCCTGCAATCTCGCGACCGTCATTCCGAGCGCGATGATCTTCGTGCCGTGCAAGGACGGCGTCAGCCACAACGAGCTTGAGGACGCAACGCAGGTCGATTGCGCGGCGGGCGCAAACGTCCTGCTGCACACGGTGCTGTCGCTCGCGGGTAGCGCCGACTAGCGCAACATCACACCACTACGGCTCGATGTCATAGTGGTGCGCGATGATGTGCTCTGACGCGAGCTTGGCATAGAGCGCGCGGGCGGGCTCGTCTTCCTCCGCGTTGTCTGCCTGGACGAACATCACGTAAGCGCCCTGCTTGCGCGCCGCCTCACCCAGCGTGCGGATCAGCGCGGTGGCGACACCCCGCCGCCGGTGCTCCACATCGACAGCGAGATCGTAGATGTAGATTTCGCTGCGCTGCTGCTCGAACTTCCTCAGTTCATAAGCAGCGAGTCCACCGATCACGGAATCGCCGTCGCTGGCGATCACCGCAAAAAAGCTCTTGTCGTTGATGCGCTCACGCAGATAGGCATCGGCCGGAACGTGCGCGTGATAGTTGTCCGGATCCTCGAAGGCATTTCCGAACATCCGCAGCAGCGCTTTCATCTCGGCGAGATCGTCAGCGCCCAAACGCTTCGTCGAATACATGCAACACTCCCCAAAGCAATCCGCCCGGCGCGGGCCGGGCGGAGGACAAGGCGGGCACTGCGCGGGTCAGCGCCCTTGCGGCGCGAGCCCGCCGGGACCGTCGTAGTCGCGCTCGAATTCCTCGACCTCGCGCGTCCGCTGCGAACCGGCCACCGCGCGGTGATCGGTCGCAATCGCCACATACACCGCCGGCAGCACGAACAGCGTGAACAGCGTGCCGATGGTCATACCGGCAACGACGACGAGGCCGATGGAGAAACGGCTCGCCGCACCCGCACCGGACGCGGTGAGCAGCGGCAGCAGGCCCGCCACCATTGCCGCCGTCGTCATCAGGATCGGACGCAAGCGCACGCGCGCGGCCATCTCGATCGCCGATCGCCGGTCGAGCCCTTCCTTCAGCTGAAGTTCGTTGGCGAACTCCACCATGAGAATGCCGTGCTTGGAGATCAGGCCGATCAGCGTGAGCAACCCGACCTGCGTGTAGATGTTGATCGTGGCCGCGCCGAAGAACAGTGGAATCAGGGCGCCCGAGATCGCCATCGGCACGGAAATCAGGATCACGAGCGGATCACGCAGGCTTTCGAACTGCGCTGCCAGCACGAGGTAGATAATGACCAGCGCGAAGGCGAAGGCGATTGCGAGCTGATTGCCCTCCTGCGTGTATTGCCGCGCGTCCGCAAGGAAGGCCCGATTGTAGCCGGTCGGCAGCTTCTTGGCCTGCTCCTCGAGGAATTCGACCGCCTTGCCAACCGTAACGCCCGGCATCGGCACTGCCTGGAACGTCGCCGAGTTGAGCTGGTTGAAGCGCGTCAGCGCGTTCGGATCGGTGCCCGTCTCGATCGACACCACCGTCGACAGCGGCACCTGCCGGCCTTGCGGCGTCTGCACGTAATACTTGGCAAGGTCGTCGGGTGTCAGCCGCAAATCGCGCGGCACCTGCGGGATCACCTGATACGAACGGCCTTCGAGGTTGAACCGGTTGACGAAGTTGCCGCCCAGCATCATCGCCAGCGTATTGCCGATCTGTTGCATGGTGACGCCGAGCTCGTTCGCCTTCGAGCGGTCGATCTTCACGCGCAGCACCGGCTGGTTGAAGTCGAGATCGCTGTCGGCAACGATGAACAGGCCGCTCTTGCGCGCCGCGTCCTTCAACTTGTTCATCTCTTCATAGATCGACTTGAAGTCGCCGATGGTCGAGATCGCCATCTGCACCGGCAGACCGCCCGGCCCGCCCGGCAGCGGCGGCAGGTTGAAGACGAAGGCGTTGACGCCCTCGACCTTGTTGATCTCGTTCTGCACCGGCTGCTTCAGCACATGCGACGAGCGCTTGCGCTCGTCCCACGGCTTGAGGATCATGCCGGCAATGCCCTGGCTCGGACCGCTGATGCCATTGAGCACGAAGCGCAAATCCGTTTCCGGGAAGCTGCCGAACGCCTTATCGAGCTTCTCGCCGTAGTAGTCGGAGTAATCGATGTTGGCGTACTTCGGCGCCTTGGTCACCGAGAACAGGATACCCTGATCTTCCTCCGGCGCGAGTTCCTTGCCGGTGTTCATGTACATGAAGGCCACGAGACCGAGGATCGTCACCGCGAACATCGCCGTCACCGGACGGTAGTCGAGCGAGCGGTCCAGCATCCGCCCGTAGGTCCGCGTGGTCGCCCGGAACACCCGATCGATCATCTGGGCGAACCGCCCCTGCTCCGCGCCCTTCAGCAGCGTCGAACACATCATCGGCGACAGCGTCAGCGCGATCACGCCGGACACGATCACCGCGCCCGCAAGCGTGAAGGCGAACTCGCGGAACAGCGCGCCCGTGAGGCCGCCGAGAAAGCCGATCGGCGCGTACACCGCCGCCAGCGTGATCGTCATCGAGATCACGGGGCCGACGATTTCGCGCGCGCCTTGCAGCGACGCCTGTACCGGCGTTTTCCCTTCCTCCAGGTGGCGGTGGATGTTCTCGACCACCACGATCGCGTCGTCGACCACGAGGCCGATCGCGAGCACCATCGCCAGCAGCGTCAGAAGATTGAAGCTGAAGCCGAGCGGCATCATCAGGATGCAGACGCCGACCAGCGACAGCGGAATGGTCACCACCGGGATCAACACCGAGCGGAACGAGCCGAGAAACAGGAAGATGACGACGACGACGATGATGACGGCCTCGAGCAGCGTATCGCGCACCTCGTCGATCGACGACTGAATGAACTTGGTCGAATCGTAGGCGACCTGCATCTTCAGCGATGGCGGCAGGTTGCGCTCGATCTCCGGCAAGAGCGCCCGTACACCCTTGACGATATTGAGCGGGTTGCCCTGCGGCGTCGACTGCACGCCAATGAAGATCGCCTTGTCGCCGTTCATCGACACGCTCGCGTCCGTGCTTTGCGCGCCGAGCTGAACGGTAGCGACATCCTCAAGCCGCACCAGCGCACCGTCCTTGGATTTGACGGTCATCCGCTTGAACTGGTTGATGTCGGTGAGGCCCGTATTGGTCGAGACGTTCGAGACGACGAAGTAGCCTTTCGCCTGCCCGGCCGCCGCCTGGAAGTTGTTCGCACGGATCGCCGCTGCAACATCGTCGGCGGACACGCCGCGTCCCGCCATGCGCGCCGGGTCGAGCCACAGCCGCATCGCGAACGTCTGGCCGCCGAGAATATCGGCCGACGCCACGCCGTCGACGGTTGCGAGAATGGGCTGCACCACGCGCGTCAGATAGTCGGAAATCGCCGAACCGCCGAGTTCGTCGCTGGCGAAACCGATATACATCACCGCCGTGGTCTGACCGGTCGACTTCAGGATCACCGGATCGTTCGCTTCGCGCGGGATCAGGTACTTGACCGAATTGACCTTGGAAAGAACCTCGGTAAGCGCCTGGTTCGGATCGACGTTGAGCTTGATGTAGGCCGAGATCGTGCTCGTGCCCTGCACCGACGACGACGTCAGGTAGTCGATGCCCTCGGCGGCGGCAACCGCCTGCTCGATCGGCGTCGTAATGAAGCCCTGCATCAGTTCCGGCGAGGCGCCCGGATAGGTCGTGGTGACGGTAACGACCGTATTGTAGAGCCGCGGATACTGCCGGATCGGCAGCTTGAACGCGGCGTTCAGCCCGATCAGCAGGATCAGTGCGCTGACGACGAGCGACAGCACCGGCCGCTTGATGAAAATGTCCGTGAAACGCATGTCCCGGCTCCTGTCGGCGCTCGATCCCGCAAGCAAGGCCTGCGATCAGATACGCTCAATCCATATTCCGGGTCCGCTCACCATGCGATCGGACCCGTCTTTGTTTCCTCGCTGTCAGTTCAGCGGCGTCTTCGCCGGTATCGGCGGCGGCGGGTCTTTCGAAATGGCAACGGCGGCACCCGGTTGCAGCTTGAGCTGGCCGACGGCGACGACGCGATCGCCACCATTCAAACCACTCTGGATGACGGCCTTGCCATCGACGCGCACCCCGACGCGCACCGGAACGCGCTCGACCGAATAGGCCGGCTCGCCCTTTTCGTCCTTCTTCTCAACCACGCGATAGACGGAATCGCCGTAGAGCGTGTAGTCGACCGCGGTCTCCGGCACCACCAGCACCGGCGGATCGGGCGGCAGCACGACCGTCGTGCTCGCGAACATGCCCGGCTTCAATGCGCGGTCGGCATTGTCGAGCGTCGCCTGAATGCGGACGTTGCGCGTATCCGAGTTGATTTGCGGATCGATGGTCGTGATCTTGCCCTCGAACTTGCGGGTCGGATACGCATCGACGTTGACGCGCACGATCTGGCCGACGGCGAGCACCGCGCGATCCTTCTCCGTGACGGTGAAGTTCAGGAACACCTTCGAGAGGTCGGTCAGCGACACGATCTGCGTGCCGGCGCTCAGGAACTGTCCGAGATCGATCTTGCGCACGCCGAGTTCGCCGTCGAACGGCGCCCGGACGAGCTTCTGCGAGATGATGGTTTCGGTCTTGGTGACGGCGGCGTTAGCCTGATCGAACGCGGCCTGCGCGGTGTCCACCGTCGCCTGCGGGCCGGACTGCTTCGCCAGCAGCGCCTTGGCGCGTTCGAGCGTCAGTTCGGCCGACTTGGCCTGCGCCTTGAAGCTTGCAAGATCACTCTGTTCCGGCTCGTCGAAGAGCTGTACCAGCGGGTCGCCCTTCTTCACCATGGCACCCGACTCGAACAGGATTTTGGTCACGCGGCCCGATACGTCGGGCGTGACTTCGACCTGGTGTACGGCGGCAAGATCGCCGATGCCGGTGAGCAGCCGCGGCACCACCTCGGACTTCACCTCGGCCACGCTGACGGTCGCCGGCGGCGGCTTCATGTTGGCGAAGAACTGCCCAATCATCTTGGCGCGGAAGGCGTTGAACCCCCACAATCCGCCGACCAGAAGGACCAGCAGCAGACCGACGATGACGACCCAGCGCACCATCTTCACCGGTTTCCTGGGAGGCTTTTGCTCAACGCTCTCGGACACTTTCGTCCCGTGGATTTCCGTTTGAATGTTCATATCAAGCGCTTTCTGTAGCCATGACCGGCACTGAGGACGACACGTCCTGCACGAGGAGACGAGCGATCGCATCGTTGGTGACGCCGATGCCGCGTAAAACAAACTCGCAGACCTGCCGCTGCAGCCCGCCATCATCCGAATAGGAAATCGTCGGCATCGCCGGCAACCGCGACAATGCCAGCATCAGCAGCGTCTGATGCGTGAACCAGAACAGGTCGCGTGCCGGCGTACTGGAAGGCTCGGCGTCGCCCGCGGCGATCGCACGCGCCAGCGACGCCTCGAAAATCGGTTCGATGATGTGGCCGATCTTCTCGAACAGAAGACGCGCGAACTCGCCGCCTTCGAGATGGCTCGATATCACGAGTTTCAGCCGCTGCACTTCCTCATGGTCGGGCGAGTTCGATGCATGCATGAACTCTGTGACCATCACGCGGATCAGCACCACGAGCGTTGCCGTCGATGGTTCCAGCGCCTGCAATTCGAGCAGGCCGGGATCGGTCTCGCAGGCGTCCGCCAGGACCTCCGCATAGAGCGCGGCCTTGGTCGGGAAATGCTTGAACAGCAATCCCTCCGAGATACCCGCCGCAGCCGCGACGCTGCGCGTGGTCGTACCTGCATACCCGTGACGCGCGAAGCAGCGCTTCGCGGCGTCCATGATTTGCTCACGGCGCAGGTCGCTCGGTAAACGGACGGGTCGCATGGCGCGGTAAGTAACCGCTCACTAGCCACAACGTCAAGGCGAAATGCTGCCCTGCAAACTCAATTGCAGGTTCCACCGCAAATCTCACTTCTCGCAAAAACCGTCGCCAAAACAGTAGCTTGAACGGAAGCGTCAGTTCCTGCCATCAAACCCGGGTTTAGATTCCGCCCATGCAGAGGTACTTCACCTCGAGATAGTCCTCGATGCCGTACTTCGAGCCCTCGCGGCCGTTGCCGCTCTCCTTGACCCCGCCGAACGGTGCGATCTCGGTCGAGATCAGGCCCTCGTTGATGCCGACGATGCCGTACTCCAGCGCCTCTGCGACCCGCCAGATGCGACCGATATCGCGGCCATAGAAATAGGCGGCAAGACCGAACTCGGTGTCGTTGGCGAGACGGATCGCATCCTCCTCGGTCTTGAAGCGGAACACGGGAGCAACCGGACCGAACGTCTCCTCGCGGAAGATCAGCATGTCCGGCTTCGCGTCGGCGAGCACGGTCGGCAGATAAAATCTGCCGCCGAGCGCAGGCTGCTTGCCGCCGGTGACAACGCGCGCGCCCTTCGAAACGGCATCGGTGACATGCTCCTGCACCTTGTCGACCGCGTCCTTGTTGATCAGCGGGCCGATGGCGACGCCCTGCTCGAAGCCGTCGCCGACCTTCATCGCGTTCACGGCCTCTGTCAGCTTCGCGACGAAGGCGTCGTAGATCTTGTCCTGCGCGAACAGGCGATTGGCGCAGACGCAGGTCTGGCCAGCGTTGCGGTACTTCGAAGCGATCGCGCCCTTCACCGCCGCGTCGATGTCGGCGTCGTCAAACACGATGAACGGCGCGTTGCCGCCGAGCTCCATCGATGTGCGTTTCACAGTCGCGGCGCTCTGCGCCATCAGCTTCTTGCCGATTTCGGTCGAGCCGGTGAACGTCACCTTGCGCACGATCGGGTTCGACGTCATCTCGCCGCCGATCGCCGTTGCCGATCCGGTGACGACACTGAACACGCCCTTCGGAACACCCGCGCGCTCCGCGAGGATGCCGAGCGCCAGCGCCGACAGCGGCGTCTGGCTCGCCGGCTTCACCACCATGGTGCAGCCGGCGGCGAGCGCCGGACCCGCCTTGCGGGTGATCATCGCAGCCGGGAAATTCCAGGGCGTGATCGCAGCGCAGACGCCGATCGGCTGCTTGATGACGACGATGCGCTTGTCGCTGCCGTGCGGAGGGATGGTGTCGCCATAGATACGGCGCGCTTCCTCGCTGAACCACTCGATGAAGTTCGCGGCGTAGGCGATCTCGCCGCGGCTTTCGGTCATCGGCTTGCCCTGCTCCGCCGTCATGATGGTGGCGAGGTCTTCCTGATTGGCCATCATCAGATCGTACCACTTGCGCAGGATGTTCGAGCGCTCCTTGGCGGTCTTCGCACGCCACGCGGGCCACGCCGCATTCGCGGCCTCGATCGCGCGCCGCGTTTCGTTCGCGCCCATGTTCGGCACCGTGCCGATGATGGCGCCGGTTGAGGGATTATCCACGGCGATGGTCTTGCCGTCGTCCGCGGCGACCCACGCGCCGTCGATCAGACATGCATCGCGCAGCAACGAGGGGTCCTTCAAGTTGAGCGAAGCCGGCGCATCCTTGAGCTTGAGATTCGTTGCCATGTCTTTCTCCTGTTCTCCGGTCGCCGTTTTCGGCGTGCCCGGCATTCCGTTTCGCCATTGATCCTGATCGGGATTGCGGCGCAGCTTAACCGCCCGAAGACGCAGGTCTATGAAAATCGGCGGCCTTTCCGGTTACCTCCCGGTAACGTCCGGCCGTCTCATTTCAGTAGTTTTATTAGATAATTTTCAAAGATAATCAAGATCCGCGACAGCGAACGGGCCTCCGGCCGCAGGCGTCCATTTATCTTTTGACGACCGCCGCTTCGGTATCACCGGCTACCGGATTGCGCCCTTCTTGGCCCGGCAGCGGCGACTCGTCGAAGAAACGCAGCACCATCGGCGCATGCGACACCGTGCCCCCGGCCTGCACATTCAGTTTTCACATTTCTGGGTATCGCCGCGATGGCATCGGTAATACGCGATCCGTTACGTCCCGTGCGCCAGCGTACCTGACCGGCGCGGCGGCTGCGGCGCGAGATCGATCGCGAACAGGTTGCGGTCCTCGACGTCCTTCAGCGTCACGGTCATGATGCCGCTGCGGCCGTCGATCTCGACGAGCCCGAAGAACTGAAGTCCGAAACAGGGTGCGAGATTTTCACCCTGCTCCGGCGAGCAGCCTTTCTGATAGCGCACGCTCGGCCCGAAGGTGTTGTCGAGCGGCGCCGGCATCCACGTGCCGGCATGCAGCGGCCCGGAAACGAATTCCCAGAACGGTTCGAAGTCCTGGAATACGGCCTTGTTCGGATCGTAGTAGTGCGCTGCCGTATAGTGCATGTCGGCCGTCAGCCAGACGAGATTGGTGAGACCCGAACGCTTGATGAAGGACAGAAGGTTCGCGACCTCGTGCTCGCGTCCTTCCGGCGGACCATCACTCGACGCCACGCCATCGGGCGTCACAAGACCGATCGGCAGATCGGCTGCGATGACTTTCCAGGTCGCCTGCGAGCGCGCCAGCTCCCATTTCAGCCACGCGAGTTGCTTCGCACCGAGCAGCGGCGCGCGCTGGTCGTGCGGCGCGGCCTCGTTCGACTCGCGATAGCTGCGCATGTCGAGCATGAACACGTCGAGCAGCGGACCGTAGGCGATCTTGCGATAAACCCGACCTGCTTCGGCCAGCGTCTGCCTCGTCGGCATGTATTCGTGGAAAGCGCGCGACGCCCGTGCCGCGAGCGCAAGTGCACTCTGCTCGACATAACCAGGCTCGTCAATCGTGCGCGCCGGCCACCAGTCATTGGCGACCTCGTGATCATCCCACTGCGCGAGGATCGGCACCTCGGCATTGAACGCGCGCACGTTCGCATCGATCAGGTTGTAGCGATAGTTGCCGCGGAACTGCGCCAGCGTCTCCGCGACCTGCGACTTCTCTTCCGTCACGACGTTGCGCCAGATCTCGCCGTCCGGAAGTTTCAGTTCGCGCAGAATCGGGCTGTCGGCATAGATGCAGTCGCCCGAGTGGATGAAGAAGTCCGGACGATGCCTGAGCATGGTCGCGTATGTCCGCATGCCGCCGCGCGTTTCGTCGATGCCCCATCCCTGCCCGGCCGTGTCGCCGGACCAGATGAACGATACGGACCGCCGCGACGTCGGCGCCGAGCGGAAGCGCCCGACCCGCGCGGGTCCGACGATCGCCGGCGACGACAGGTTCTGCGCGCGCACGCGATAGAAGATGTCCTGATCGCCCGGCAGATCGTCGAGCAGCGCCTTGCCGGTGAAGTCGCTCTCCGGCAGCGCGTCGACGAATGTGGAGGCAACGATGTCCTTGAAGCTGTCGGTGGTCGCGGCTTCGATCAGCAGGCGCGAGGGCCGGTCCGCCCGCGCCCAGACCATTGCGGTGTCGCCCGACACGTCGCCCGACTGCAGCCCGAGCGAGAGTCCAGTGCGCTGACTGGCATAGCTGATCGCGGGCATGGCCAAGCAGGCCGCAGTTGCTGCGGAACCCGCGAGGAACTTTCGCCGAGAGAGCAACCCCGCGCCGCTCGTCCGCCTTCGCATCCCGTGACCTCTGCCGAATCGCAGCAGGACCGTGCCTGCGCCGTTTGACTCTGGCTCAACGGTTTTGCGACGCGGCGGTGACAACGACGACGTGCGAGTTCCCGATCCACCGATGCTCACGCTCGCGTGAAGTCAGCGGGTTTCTAAGCCTATCGTATGAGGCCGAGGGAAAGCCCAAGGCTTGCGTGACTCCGGAGCCGCTGAAATAGTCCGCACCTTGGCATGCCAGAACGCCAATAAGAAACATGCTCCCCCGAGGGAGCGCTTTGGAGGCTCAAATGCGTCTTGGATTTTTTACCGCCGCCGTTGCGTGCGCCCTTTCATTGCCAACGATGTCGTCCGCGCAAGGCGCGGTGAAGATCGGCATCCTCAACGATCAGTCCGGCGTCTACGCCGATTACGGCGGCAAGTGGTCGTTCGAAGCAGCCAAGATGGCGATCGAGGATTTCGGCGGCGAAGTGCTCGGCAAGAAGATCGAAATCGTCACCGCGGACCATCAAAACAAGCCCGATCTCGCCGTCAGCATCGGCCGCCGCTGGTATGACGTCGAAGGCGTCGACATGATTACCGAGCTGACGACATCGTCGGTCGCACTCGCGATCCACGATCTGTCGAAGCAGATGAAGAAGATCGACATCGTCGTCGGCGCGGCGACCTCCCGCCTGACCGGCGACGCCTGCCAGCCCTACGGCTTCCACTGGGCCTACGACACCCATGCACTTGGCGTCGGCACCGGCGGCGCACTCACCGAAGCCGGTGGCGACACCTGGTACTTCCTCACCGCGGACTATGCGTTCGGCCATTCGCTCGAAGCCGACACCGGCAAGGTTGTCACTGCAAAAGGCGGCAAGGTTCTCGGCGCCGTGCGTCATCCGCTGAACTCGTCGGACTACTCGTCGTTCCTGCTCCAGGCGCAGAGCTCCAAGGCGAAGATCATCGGCCTCGCCAATGCTGGCCTCGACACCACCAACTCGATCAAGCAGGCCGCCGAATTCGGCATCGTCGCCGGCGGCCAGAAGCTTGCAGGTCTGCTGCTCACGCTCGCGGAGGTCCACGGCCTCGGCCTCAACGCGGCGCAGGGCCTCGTACTCACCGAAGGTTACTACTGGGACCTCAACGACAAGAGCCGTGAGTTCGCCGATCGCTTCTTCAAGCGCACCGGCCGCATGCCGAACATGATCCAGGCCGGCACCTACTCGGCGACCTTGCAGTACCTGAAGGCTGTGAAGGCCGCCGGCACGAAGGAAACCGAAGCCGTCACCGCCAAACTCAAGGAACTGCCGGTCGACGATGCCTTCGCGCAGGGCGGCAAGGTGCTGCCGAACGGCCGCATGGTGCACGACATGTACCTGTTCGAAGTGAAGAAGCCGAGCGAGTCGAAGAAGCCGTGGGATTACTACAAGCTTGTCTCGACGGTTCCCGGCGACAAGGCGTTCCTGTCGGCCAAGGACAGCGGCTGCCCGGCCACGAAGTGAGCCGCGCACGACCAAACGACATCGGCCCGGACTTCGCGTCCGGGCCGATCCGTTATTGAGCAGTGAAACAGATCAGATTCCGAGATAGTGCTTGCGCACCTCCGGATCGTCCTTCACCTGCGCCGCGCTGCCCGAGAGCACCACGCGCCCGGTTTGCAGAACGTAGGCGCGGTCGGAAATCTCCAGGCTCTCCGACAGCCGCTGCTCGACCAGCAGCACCGTGACGCCGTTCTGCCTGATCTGCTTGATCGCCGCGAAAATCTCGTCGACCAGTTTCGGCATGATGCCCTGCGAGGGCTCGTCGAGCATCAGGAGCCGCGGCCGCGTCATCAGCGCCCGCGAGATCGCCAGCATCTGCTGCTCGCCGCCCGAGAGCGTGGACGCGCGTTGCTGTAGCCGCTCCTGCAAACGCGGGAACAATTTGAACACCAGTTCGAGCGGCGCGTCGCGATCGGCCTTGCCGCGGTGCAGATAGCTGCCGAGCCGCAGATTGTCGGCCACGGAGAGCCGCGGAAACAGCCGCTTGTTCTCCGGCACATAAGCAAGGCCACGTGACGTGATGAGGTGCGCCGGGGTGGTGTCGATGCGCTCTCCGGCAAAGCTGACCGTTCCGGATTTCGATTTTTCCATGCCGGCAATCGATTTCAGCAGCGTCGACTTGCCCGCGCCGTTGGCGCCGGCGACGGCGACGATCTCGCCTTCCTCGACGCCGATTGAGATATCGGAGATGGCAATCAGACCGCGATACGCAGTGGTGATGTTGGAGACTTCAAGCAGCACGGTGGCGGTCTCCGAGATAGGCGGAAATCACTTTCTCGTCGCGAACCACGGCGGACGGCGCGCCTTCCGCGAGCACTTTGCCGAGATGCAGTACGACGGCGCGATCGACCAGCGGCATGACGACTTCCATCACATGCTCGACCATGACGATGGTGATTCCGGTCCCGCGCACCTTGCGGATCAGTTCGACGCCCGCCTGCGCTTCGGCTGGCGTGAGGCCGGTCAGAACCTCGTCGAGCAGAAGGAGCTTCGGTTCGGTTGCGAGCGCACGCGCAACCTCAAGCCGGCGCTTCTGCGGCGGCGTCAGTTCGGAGCCCGCCGCATCAGCCATGCGCGCCAGCCCGACATAGTCGAGCACGGCCATCGCCTTCTCACGCGCTTGCAGGATTCGCGGATAGCGCACGAATGCGCCGACGGTGACGTTCTCGATCACGGACATCGAATCGAACGAACGCGGAACCTGGTAGGTGCGCGCGATGCCCAACGCGCACAGCTGCGCGGCTGGCAATCCGGTAATGTCGCGGCCATCGAACCTGATCGTGCCCGACGATGGCGGAAACGCGCCGGCAATCAGGTTGAACAGCGTCGACTTGCCGGCGCCGTTCGGACCGATCAGACCGAGGATTTCGCCGCGTTTGACGATCATGTCGATCTGGTCGTTGGCGACGAGGCCGCCGAAGCGGCGCGTCACCTTCTCGCAGGTGATGATGGGATCGCCGCCGCTCATGATGCGTCAGCCTTTTTGACCGGCGACCGCTTGAACAGGCCCATGATGCCTTCCGGCTGGGTCAGCGCCACGACCATGACCAGCGCTCCGTAAATCACGAGGTCGAGGCCCGAGCCGGTGCCACCGAGATAGGAGCGCGTCAGTTCAGCCATCGGGATGAGGATCAGCGCGCCAACCGCCGGGCCCCACAGCGAACCGACTCCGCCCAGCACAGCCGGCAGCGCCATCAGCAGCGAGAAGCGGAAATGCATCACACTTTCCGGGTCGATGTAGGAGACGAACGCCGCGTAGAAGCCGCCACCGATCGCCGTGAAGAACGCCGAGATCGCCGCCGCGCCCATCTTCGAATGAAACACGGTGACGCCGAGACTCTCCGCGGCTTCGGGATCGTCCTTCACCGCACGCCACCAGTAACCCCAGCGCGACTCGATGATCGCGTAGGTCACGAGCCAGGTCAGCGCGAACAGGCCGAGCACGAAGTAGAAGTACGGCACCTTGTTGCGCGCAAACTGAAGCGTCCACCAGCTGTCAGGATTGAACGGCCACTGGATGCCGAGCGCCGCTCCGCCGTAATCCCAGTTGTGGACCAGCAGCAGGCCGATTTCCGCGATGACGATGGTCGCGATCGAGAAATAATGCCCCTTCAGCCGGAAGCAGGGATAGCCGAGCGCCAGCGCCACCAGCGCCGAGAGAATTCCGCCGGCGAGCATGCCGCTCCAGGCGACGATGCCGAAATTCACGAACAGGATGCTGGTGGCGTAGGCGCCGATACCGAAATAGAGCGCATGCCCCAGCGACACCTGTCCGCAGTAGCCGCCGAGAATGTTCCAGCTCTGCGAGAGCGCCGCGAACAGCAGCGTCAAAATGAGAACGTTCATTGTATAGACATCGGAGATCGCACGCGGGATCAGCGCGATCAGCGCAAACACAGCGAGTGCGATCAGAAGCTGCCGCCGTCGGCCGGCGGTGAACGAGGCATTGGGGACCGTGGCCGCGATATCGCTCATCACAGCCTCCCGAACAGGCCGCTCGGCCTGACAAAGAGAACGGCGAGATAGAGCGCATAGACGCCGACGGACTTGAGCGCGGGTGGCAGGATCAGCGCCGTCAACGCCTCGATGATGCCGACGATCAGTCCCGCTACCAGCGCGCCGAAGATGCTCCCGAAACCGCCGAGCGCCACGGTGACGTAAGCGATCAGCGCGAACGGCCCGCCGACCTGCGGATAGATGTAGTAGAAGACGGCAAGCACCGCACCGGACAATCCCACAAGCGCCGCGCCAAGTCCCCAGCCGAGCGCGAAGACGCGATTGCGGTCGATGCCGACCAGCGCCACCGCGCCTTGATCTTCTCGTGTGGCTTCCAGCGCCTTGCCGAAGTCGGTTCGCGTGATCAGCAGGTAGAGCCCGCCGAAGGCAAGCAGCGAGATGACGCCGCCGTAGATCTGCGGCCACGGCAGAAACACGCCACCGATATTGAGCGTCTTCCCGCCGAGCCACGAGTTGCCGAGATTGCGGTAATCCGGCGTGAAGAAGTACTGCGCCAGTCCCTGAATCACGAGCGCAAGGCCGAAGGTCGCGAAAATCTGCACCATGCCCGGATTGGCCTTGGCCCGCATCGCAAAACGGATCACGCCGGCATACGCCGATACGCCGACCACGAACATCACGCCGACGACGATCGGCATCAGCAGCACGGGATCAAGCGCGCTGATGACCACGAGCCCGAACATGGCGTACATGGCCAGCATGAGGAACTCGCCGTGCGCGAAGTTCACCACGTCCATCAAGCCGAAAATCAGCGACAGGCCGACAGCGATCAGGGCATAGATCAACCCGATCAGCAGCCCGCTCGCCAGCACCTGTAAAAATGCCTGAACAGTCATCGTCCCCCGCCCCGCGCAAACGCCGAGGGCGCTAGTCAACAATGACTAACGCCCTCGCATGATCGGATCAGCCGTTCATCGGCCATTTGGCCTGCGCAACGGCGACGTTCTCCGGGAAGATCGTGATGAACTTGCCGCCGATGTACTGGATCAGCACCGGATCGGCGTCGGCATTCTGGCCGTCGGCGCCGAACTTGATCCGTTTCCACGGCATGATGGTCTTGTCGCCGGGGGTGTCGGTCGCCGCGAGCGCGGCGCGGATTTTCTCGCCATCGGTCGATTTCGCGCGGTCGATCGCATCCGCGAGGATGAGGATCGAAGTGAACTGGCGCGAGGTGTTGTCGTTCAGGTCGCGATTGGCGCGCTTCTTGAAGAGCTCGTTGACCTTCGCGATCGATGGCCGCTTCGCCGCCATATCGATCGAGAAGCTGGCGCGCGAGATCAGTCCGGTCAGCTTGTCGCCCACCGCATCGAACGTCGCCTTGTCGGCGAAACCGGCCGCCTGCGCGACCAGGTTCTTCGGCTTGTAGCCGAGTTCTTCCATCGTCTTGATCAGCAAGATCGAGTCGGTGGTGTAGCCCGACGGCAGCAGCACATCCGGATTGGCGCTCTTGAGCTGCTGCACTTCGGATGTCAGCGACGGCGAGTTCGAGCGGTACTTGATGTCGGCCACGACCTTGTAGCCGCGGTCGGTCGCAAGCTTGCGCTGAACGTTCGAGGAATCGGTACCGAAGATCGTGTCTTCGTAGAACAAGGCCACGCTTTCGATCTTCTTGCCGGCCTTTTTCTGCGCGTCGAGGAAGTCGAACATGCCCGCCGAAAACATCTCGTCGTGCGCGGCGGCACGGAAGAAGAACTTCAGATTGCGGCGATGCAGGCTCGGCGACGATGAGTCGGCAGCAAGATACGGGATACCATAGCGTTCGCACGACGCGCTGACCGTCGCCGACACCGACGAATGGAATGCGCCGACGATGGCGACGACCTTGTCCTGCGTGATGAGGCGCTCGGCTTCTGCGCGGCCCTTCTGCGGATCGCCCTGATGGTCGGCGAAGATCAGCTTGATCTTGGCGTTGCCGAGGCCGGCAAGACCAGCATTCTTCGCGGTCGGCAGATCGATATCGAACGAGCCGTTGACGATCTCAGCCGCCGTTTCAAGCGCATGCTTGGCGTCGACACCGATCTGCGCACTCGGACCGGACAGCGGCCAGATCACACCGATCGCAACTTCGCCACCGCCTTGCGCAAACGCTCTTGCTCCCACCAGCGGCGAGCTTGCCAACGACAAGGCCGCACCGGCCAACAACACTTCACGACGATTCATTGACGTCACTCCTTATGTTTATCGGCGCCGGTTTGTGCGGCTTTTTGCATGGATTATTGAATCGAGAACTCCGAGTTGCGCAAATCGGTCACCAGCATGTGGCCCGGCGCGTGCGTGATCGCAAAGTCGGGACGGGATTCAAGGATGATCGACTGCGGTGTCACTCCGCAGGCCCAAAATACCGGGACTTCGTCCGGAGCGATAGTTACGGAATCGCCATAGTCAGGCTTGGCGATATCGGCGATGCCGATCTGCTGCGGATTGCCGAAATGCACCGGCGCACCGTGCACTGCGGGAAAGCGCGTGGTGATCTGGATGGCGCGGATCGCATCGGCAGGACGGAACGGCCGCATCGACACGACGAGCCGCCCTGCGAAAGGCCCCGCCGGCTCGCACGGCACCGACGTCCGATACATCGGCACGTTGCGGTTCTCGTCGATATGCCGGATCGACAGCCCGTCCGCGATCAGCGCCTCCTCGAAGGAGAACGAGCAGCCGAGCACGAAAGCGACGAGGTCGCTGCGCCAATGCGCCATGATGTCGGTCGGCTCATCGGCCAGTTCGCCGTTCCGCCACACACGGTAACGCGGCACGTCGGTGCGAATGTCGAGGTCGAGACCGAGCGCAGGAATCCGCGGATCGCCGGCCTCGGACATGCCGATGATCGGGCACGGCTTGGGATTGAGCTGACAGAAGCGATGGAACGCGCCCGCGAGTTTCTCGGGCAGGATCGCGAGGTTGCCCTGAACGAATCCCGGCGCGATGCCCGCGGTCGATGTTCCGACATGCCCGGAGCGATAGGCGAGCCGCGCCTGAGCGCTTGGCAGCGGCGCAGCCGCATCGCGTTGAAACGATTTCGCTGACAAGCCCATCATCGCGCCGCCCTTCATTCCCCTCGACAAGGATTGGATCACGCCGCTACGATAATGTCGAGTAGAGATTTTTGATCCAGATCGATAAATATTCATAATCGACGATGGGACAGCCGATGGTGGACTTCAAGGCGATCGAGACGTTCCTCTGGGTGGTCACGCTCGGAAGCTTCCGGCGCGCGGCGCAGAAGCTGAACACCACGCAACCCGCGATCTCCCAACGCATCGCCCAGCTCGAAAGCGAATTCGGCGTCAAACTGTTGCAGCGGGATCGCCGCGCCACCCTGCCGACGCCGAGCGGGCGGCAGATGATGGTCTACGCCGAAAAACTCATCGGCTTGCGGTCGGAGATGCTTGCCAGCGTCCGCGATCGCAGCGCCACAAGCGGCGTGTTGCGGCTCGGCGTGTCGGAGACGATCGTGCACACTTGGCTGTCGCGCCTGATCGAAGCGGTCAACAACACCTATCCTCATCTGTCGCTCGAGATCGAAGTCGATATCACGCCGAACCTGACGGAGCGGCTGCTGGCGCAGGAAATCGATCTCGCTTTCCTGCTCGGCCCCCTGTCCGCAACGGAGGTCCGCAATCGGGTGCTATGCGACTACCCGAACGCCTTTGTCGCGAGCCCGTCGCTTGGTTTGGGACAAGGCCGCAAGAGCGTCGGCGAACTCGCGCGGTTTCCGATCATCACCTTCCCGCGCAAGACGCAGCCGTATGAAGTCATTCGCTCGCTGTTCAACCGGCCGGATCTGCCAGCGATCCGGCTGCACGCGAGCGCATCGCTCGCCACCGTCATCCGCATGGCGATCGACGGCATCGGTGTCGCCGTGATTCCCACCGCGATCGTCGAGGAAGAGCTCGCGAACGGCCGGTTACAGCTGCTGGAAACCGATATCCAGATTCCCGACCTGACGTTCTCGGCAAGCTGGCTGTCGTCGCCGGATACGCTTGCGGTCGAACTGGTCGCGGAACTGGCAGTTCAGCTTGCCCAGAAGGACAAGGCGCGCGTGGCCTAGTCGTTCGCGGATTTTGCCGCAATCTCGCGGCACTCGCCCGGCGACAAGCCAAAGGCCGCCCGCAACACACGATAGAACGTGGCAAGACTCTGGAAGCCGCAGGCATGCGCAATATCGGCGACCGCGGCGTCCGGCGATTGCACCAGCAACAACCGCGCTCGCTCAAGCCGCCGCCCAAGCACATAGCGCGCATAGCTGGTCCCGGTCGGTTCGAACAGCATCAGCAAATGTCGTACCGAAACGCCAAGCCGCGCGGCCATGTCAGCCGGCGACAGTTCGGACTTATGCAGCTCGCGGTCGATGATCCCGCGCGCCATCAATTGAGGAGCTTGACCAGCGGCAGCGCGAGCGCCGGAAACGCCACGACGATGCCAAGGCGAATCACGTCCGCCAGAACGAACGGCAGAACGCCCCGGTAGGTGGCCGTAATCGGCACAGTTTTGGCGATCGCCGAGACGACAAAAACGTTGAGCCCGATGGGCGGCGCCGTCAGGCCGATCCCGACGACGATCAGGACGAGGATACCGAACCAGATCTGCACGTCCTCGGTCGGGAAGCCGAAGTCGAGCGCCGAGACGATCGGAAAGAACACAGGCAGCGTCAGCAAGATCATGGCGAGTTCGTCCATCACACCGCCGAGGATGAGATAGAAGACCAGCAGACAGCCCAGGATGGTGTACGGCGCCCAGCCGGAATTCGCGATCATCTGCGCAGCGCTGTCCGGCACATGGGTCAGCGCAAGGAAGGCGTTGAACACCTCGGTGCCGAGCAAGATCATGAAGATCATCGCCGACGTCTCGGCCGTTTGCAGCAAGCTCTCCTTGATCTCCCTGAGTCTGAGCGTGCCGCGGATGACGCCGGCGATCAGCATCACCACCGCGCCCACCGACGCGCCCTCCGTCGGCGTGAAGATGCCGCCATAGATGCCGCCAAGCACAACGACGGCGATGCCGAGCGCGGGGATAACGCCCAGCGACGGCGCAAGCCGCTCTCCCCACGGCACGCGCGCCTGCGCCGGACCGAGCGCTGGATTCCGCCGCACCATGATCGCGATGACGACGCAATAGAACAGCGTCGCGAGCAGTGCCGGAATCAGCGCCGCCTGGAACAGCTTGGCGATGTTCTGCTCGGTCGAGATCGCGTAGACGACGAGAATGACCGACGGCGGAACGAGAATACCGAGCGTGCCGCCGACCGCGATCACGCCCGTCGAGAAGCCGCCATCATAGTTGTACCGGCGCAGCTCCGGCAGCGCGGCACGGCCGAAGGTCGCGGTTGTCGCAACCGACGATCCGCAGATCGCGCCGAAGCCGGTGCATGCGGCGATCACCGCCATCGTCAGCCCGCCGCGGCGATGTCCGGCAAAAGCAGCGGCGGCACGAAAGAGGTCCGTTGCAAGACCTGAGCGTTCGGCGAAGGCGCCCATCAGGATGAATAGCGGAATGACGGACAGCGTATAGTTGGCGAAAATGCCGTAGGGCGTGGTCTTGATATAGTTGAGGAACGGCAGCAGGCCGTTGAGCTGGATATACCCGAGACTGCCGGCCAGCAGCATGGCGAGCCCGATCGGCAAACGGAACGCCATCAGCACCAGCATGCCGGCGAAACCGAGAATGGCGAGAGTGAAACCACTCATGATCCCGCCTTCACCCGGCGCGCGGCCGTTACGAAACACACGACCGCAAGCAGCACGGCAAGAACCGCACAGACCGCGACGGGGACATAGGTCGGAAAGCGCAGAACCATCGAGTTCTCGCCGGACACCCAGGCGCTCATGGCTCCCACGCCGAGACGCCATGCGATCACGATCATCGCCACGCCGAACACCACGTCCCATGTTGCATCGATCGCGCGATTGACGCTCACGGGGAACTTCGACGTAAAGGTGTCAACGAAGATGTTACCGCGGCGAAGCTGGCATAGCGGCAGGAAAGCGAACGCGCAGACAGCAGTCGCCATCTGCACCAGTTCGAAGTCGCCGGGCACGCCCGCCGCTTTCACCAGATCGCTGCGCAGCGTCACGCTGACGACAACCATCGTCGCGGCCATAACGAGCAGCGTCCCGCCCGCCAACGCCACCCATCGCACCAATGCGTCGATGCCACGCTCGCGCGTGGCATCGGTCCGTTCCGTTACGCTCATCGATGAAAGCCTTAAGTTGCCTTTTCGTACTTCGCCAGCAACGCCCTTGCGTTCTCAAGCAGCTTGCCGCCATCGAGGTTCTTGTCCTTCATGCCCTTGATCCAGGCCTCGATCACCGGCTCGGTCGCCTTGCGCCATTTGGCAGCTTCGGCTTCCTCGATCACCGTGATGGTGTTGCCGCGCTTGGCAACCATGTCGGACACAACTCTCGCCTGTTCATCCCAGACGGCGCCGGCAGTCGCCGATGTGGCCATGCCGGAGTTCTTGTCGATCACCGCCTTGAGATCGGCCGGCAGACCGTCGTACTTCGCCTTGTTCATCGCGAGAATGAAAGTCGACGTGTAGAGCGTCGGCGATCCGGGAATCTCGGCATGGAATTTGACGAGCTCCTGCAGCTTCAGCGCGGGGACCACCTCCCACGGCACCACCGCGCCGTCGATCACGCGCTGCGCCATCGCTTCCGGCACCTGCGGAATCGGCATGCCGATGGCATTGGCGCCGAGCGCCTTCAGTGCTTCGCCGGCGAGGCGCGTCGGGAAGCGCAGCTTGACGCCTTTCAAGTCGTCGAGATTGGCAATCTTCTTGGTCGAGTGAATGAGGCCGTGATCGTGCGCCCAGAAGCAGATCGGCTTCACTTCCCGGAACTCGTCCTGAAGGTTGGCTTGGGCGTAATCGTGAAGCGCGCGGGAGTTCACATGCGCGCGCTTGTTGACGACAAACGGAAGCTCGAATGCCTCGATCTTCGGAAACCGTCCCGGGGTGTTTCCCGGCAGCGTCCAGATCAGGTCGGCGACGCCGTCGCGCGCCTGGTCAAACAGCTGCGGCGGCGTGCCGCCGAGCTGCATCGACGGGAAAATGTCGATCTTGATGCGCCCGCCAGAATCGGCGCCGACCTTGTCCGCCCACGGCTTCAGGAACTTGGTGTGCGGATTGGACACCGCAGGCAGGAAGTGGTGCAGCTTCAGTGTCACTTCCTGTGCGTTGGCTGCTGAGGCGCGCATGATCACTGGCGCAGCGACAGCGGCACCGGTCAATGACAGGAATTTGCGGCGATTGAACATCAGTCTCTCCTTGAGGACATCGTCAGGCGGCCGCGATTCCGCGGGCCGCAGCTCCGCAGCGGGCTACGCTGCTTTCTCATATTTTGCGAGCAAGGCTTTCGCATTCTCGAGCAGCTTGCCACCGTCGAGGTTTTTGTCCTTCATGCTCTTGAGCCATGCCTCGGTCACCGGCTCGGTCGACTTGCGCCACTTGTCGGCTTCGGCCTGCTCGATGACCGTGATGGTGTTGCCGCGCTTGGCGACCATATCGGAGACAATCCGCGCCTGTTCGTCCCAGACGCCGCCGGCAATCGCCGCCGTGCCCATGCCCGAGTTCTTGTCGATCACCGCCTTGAGGTCGCCTGGCAGGCTGTCGTACTTCGCTTTGTTCATCGCGAGAATGAAGGGCGTGGTGTAGAGCGTCGGCGATCCGGGAATCTCGGTGTGAAACTTGACGAGTTCCTGCAACTTCAGCGCCGGCACGACTTCCCACGGCACGACGGCGCCGTCGATCACCCGCTGCGCCAGCGCTTCAGGCACCTGAGGCACGGGCATGCCGATCGCGTTGACGCCGAGCGCCTTCAGCGCCTCGCCGGCCAGCCGCGTCGGGAAGCGGAGCTTCAAGCCTTTCAGATCGTCGAGTGTCGCGACTTTCTTGCTTGCGTGAATCAGTCCGTGATCGTGCGCCCAGAAACAGATCGGCCTCACCTCCCGGAACTCGTCCTGAAGGTTGGCTTCGGCAAACTCCTGCAATGCACGAGAGTTCACATGCGCACGCTTGTTGACGACGAACGGCAGCTCGAACGCCTCGATCTTCGGGAAGCGCCCCGGAGTGTAGCCGGTGACCGTCCAGACCAGATCGGCGACACCGTCGCGCGCCTGATCGTAGAGCTGCGGCGGCGTGCCGCCGAGCTGCATCGACGGGAAGATATCGATCTTGATGCGGCCGCCGGAATCGGCGCCGACCTTGTCGGCCCACGGCTTCAGGAACTTGGTGTGAGGATTGGATACGGCAGGGAGGAAGTGATGCATCTTGAGTGTCACTTCCTGGGCATTGGCGGCCGAGACACGCATGATCGCGGGTGCAGCGACCGCAGTGCCCGTCAATGACAAAAACGTCCGGCGATTGAGCATGTGTCCCTCCTGATGGCCGTCTTGAGCGGCTTTGTATAACGTTGCGCTGGCAACGATTTTGCGCGGAGTCTGTCAAGTCGCGCGGCCGTTGGCAAGGAACGCGCGAGCCTTTTTCCGCTCTCCGCATCCTCCCCGACACCGGCCCAAAAGTATACCCCCGGGGTGGCCCCCGGGGGTTAGTCACATTCAGGTAACTCGCCGGTCGCCGCACAAGTTTGGCGGCACCACCTGTCAGCGCGTCAGAACGACAGGCTGTCCTTCATCAGGACCCAGCGGCCATTCTTGATTTGCTGCACCTGGGTGATGGTGGTCGCGAGGTGGTTCGTCTTCGAGAACTTCGTCGGCGGCGAGCTGAAGATGTCCTGGAAGACGTCGCCCGACTCGAGCGCATCCAGCATCTTCTGGCCGCTCAGATCCTTGCCCGCTTTGTTGGCGTAGTGGGCGAAGGTCATGACGGTGTTGTAGCCGATGATCGCCTGCGTATTGGCGTCGATGCCAAAAGACTTCTTGTAGTTGACGAGCCAGTCCTTCACCTTGCCCTTCGCCGTATCTTCGTAGGGAATTTCGAAGCCCGACGCGGCATAGAGACCTTCGACAGCTTCCTTGCCGAGCGCCGGGATTTCGAGAACGTTCGTCGGCGTCGCGCCGAGGAAGATCACATCCCAGCCGAGCTTCTTGGCTTCGACCATGGCGCCGATGGTTTCACGCACGACCGTGCCGAGCACGACCATGTCGCATCCGTCCGCCTTCATCTTGGCGACCTGCGCGCTGAAGTCCGATACGCCGCGCTTGTAGCTCGTGATCGACGCTGGCTGAAGCTTCATCGCCGCAACCTGCTGGGTGAAGCCGTCGAGCACGTTCTTACCGTACTCGTCATCCTGATGCATGATGCAGGGCTTCTTCAGGTTCTTTGACTCGATCATGAACTTGACCGCTGCGCGCGTGCTTTCCACATACGGCAGCAGGTTATTGAACTTCAGCCGCTCCTGCGGCTTCGCCGGATCGAACTTATAGGTGAATTCGGCGGCCGTCAGCGGGAATAGCTGCAGCACGCCGGCATCGAACAGAATGTCCTGTGCGGCGAGCACGGTCGGCGAACCCATCGGGCCGACCATCGCAAACACCTTGTCCTTTTCGATCAACTTCTGTGACGCCAGCACGGCGCGCTTCGGGTCGTAACCGGAATCCTCGATGATCAGCTTGATCTTGCGGCCGTGGATGCCGCCGGCAGCGTTGATTTCCTCGGCCGCCATCTTCATTCCGTTGGCAACCGGCACGCCCCATGACTTGATCGGCCCGGACAGATCCTGGTGCGATCCGAGCACGATTTCGTTGGCTGAGATGCCCTGGTTGGTCACCTTGGTCTGCGCGAAAGCTGGCACCTGCGCCAGCGCCAAAGCGCCCACGGCAAGGCCCAGCACCTTGTACGATGTCGACATTTCACTCTCCTCTATTGGCCCGTTTTGAGCGAAGGTCAGGGCCTGTACGTGCCTTCGCCGCTTTCTTTACGTCTATTGAAGTCTATCGCATCCATCGCCGCGGTCCCCCGCGACAATCCGTCCGGGAACAAAGGCTACGCCACCGCCTTCGCTCCGTACATAGCCTCGATTTCACTGGCGTAGCGCTGGTTCACGAATTTGCGCTTCAGCTTCATCGTCGGCGTCAGCTCCTCATCTTCCGGGGTGAGCTGCCGCTCGATCAGGTAGAACTTCTTGATGGTCTCGACGCGGGCGAAGTTCGCGTTCACCGCCTCGATCTCCTTCCAGATGAGATCCTGCACCTCCGCGGCGCGGCAAAGGCTCGCATAGTTCGTAAACGGAATGTCGCGGTCCTGCGCGAACTTCTCGACGTTCTCCTGATCGATCATGATCAGGCACGTCAGGAACGGACGCTTGTCGCCGACCACCACCGCATCGGAGATGTAGGGCGAGAACTTGAGCTGGTTCTCGATTTCGGACGGGGTGATGTTCTTGCCGCCGGACGTGATGATGATGTCTTTCATCCGGTCGGTGATCTTGATGTAGCCCTCGTTGTCGATGGAACCGACATCGCCGGTATGCAGCCAGCCGTTCCGGATGGTTTCCGCCGTTTTTTCCGGCTGGTTCAGGTAGCCCATGAACAGGAAGTCGCCCTTGATGAGGATTTCCCCCTCCGGCGAAATCTTCACCTCGCCCCACGGCACCGTCTTGCCGACCGAGCCGAGCTTGGTGCGGTCGCTCGGCATCAGCGTCGCGACGCCGCAATTCTCGGTCTGGCCGTAGACCTCGCGCATATCGAGGCCGAGCGCCATGTACCAGCGGATCAGATCGGGTGCGATCGGGGCGGCGCCGGTGAAGCAGATGTGGCAGCGGTCGAGACCGATCATGCGGCGGATATTGCGGAACACCAGGCGGTACGCGAACCAGTTGGCGATCTGCAACGGCAGCGGCACCGGCTCGCCCTCGACCTTGCAGTCGGCGACGCGGTTACCGATCGCGAGCGCCTTGCTGTAGATCCATTTCTGCAGCGGCGTTGCGTCCTTCAGCGCAATCATGACGCCCGAGTAGAATTTTTCCCAGATGCGCGGCACCGCAAGGAACGTTGTCGGCTGCACCTCGCGAATGTTGTCGGGCACGGTTTCCGGGCTCTCGGCAAAGTTCATCACCGAGCCGACCGCGATCGAAAGATAGTAGCCGCCGATCCGTTCAGCCACATGGCACAGCGGCAGGAACACCAGCCGCTCCTCGCTCTCGTTCGGAATCAGCAGCGTGTCGGCGTTGCGCATCTGATGCACAACGCTGCGGTTCGAATGCATCGCGCCCTTCGGCGGCCCGGTGGTGCCGGACGTATAGACGAGGATCGCCAGATCGTCGGCCGTGCGGCTCCTGACCATCTCCTCCCAAAGCGCCTCCCGGCCGGACATGTGGTTGCGGCCGAGTGCACGGAATTCGTCGAACGACATGGCCATCGGATCGTTGAAACCGCCCAGGCCCTCCATATCGAAGATCACGATCTTCTCGAGAGACGGACAGCGCGTGCGGCAGGTCAGAACCTTGTCGAGCTGCTCTTCGTCCTCGACGAAAATGACCTTGGTCCGCGAGTCATTGACCAGATACTCGACCTGCGGGATCGAGTCGGTCGGATAGATGCCGGACGAGACCCCACCCGCGCACAACACGCCCATGTCGGCGTAAAGCCATTCCGGAACGGCATTGGCGACGATGGATGCGACGTCGCCGGGCTTGAAGCCGATGGCGTGCAGCGCGTAGGCCACCTCCTTGGACGTTTGCAACCATTCGTTCCAGGTCGTGGCCTGCCAGACGCCGAACACCTTCTCGCGGATCGCGGGCTTGTCGCCGCGCAACTTCACCGATGCGAGAAAGCTTCCCGCAATCGTGTCCGCCACCGTTACCGTAGCCGCCCTCGTCATGGCCGTCTTCCCTCGTTCGATTCCGCTCCCGTCCGCGCCCGGCTTTTCACCGGGTTCTTGTTGAGACTGCCGCCAGTCATCGGCGGGTTGCCGCGATATCCTCTATCGCCACGTTTTCTTCTTCTTCCAGCGCCGCTCGCCGCGCGCACCGTGGTCGGCAGCGCCGAGATAGAACTCCTGAATGTCCTGCGACTGCATCAGCTTCTCGCAGGTATCATTCATCACCACGCGGCCGATTTCGAGCACATAGCCGTAGTGCGCCGTCTCCAGCGCCACCTTGGCGTTCTGCTCGACCAGCAGGATCGACGTGCCCCGCTCCTCGTTGATACGGCGGATGATGTTGAAGATTTCCTTCACCAGCAGCGGCGACAGGCCGAGCGACGGCTCGTCGAACAGGATCAGCTTCGGCCGGTTCATCAGGGCGCGGCCGATCGCCAGCATCTGCTGCTCGCCGCCGGAGAGCTGACCCGCCGGCTGATTGATGCGCTCGCGCAGGCGCGGGAAGTAATTGTAGACCTGCTCGAGATCCGCCGCGACACCATCGCTGTCGCTACGCGGATAGGAGCCCATCATCAGGTTCTCACGCACGCTCAGGAACGGAAACACTTCCCGCCCCTCGGGGACGTGGCTGAGACCGAGCCGAACGATTTTATCTGCGTCCATCCGCTGAATCGGCTTGCCTTCGAACTCGATCGAGCCCTTCTGCGGATCGAGAATGCCGGAGATGGTTTTCAAGACCGTGGTCTTGCCGGCGCCGTTGGCGCCAAGCAGCGTCACGATCTTGCCGCGCGGCACCTCGAGCGAAATCCCGCGGATGGCCATGATCGGCCCGTAGTAGCTTTCGATGTTACTGACCTTGAGGACGATGTCGTTTGCGCTCATGCCATCATCCTCATGCGCCGAGATAGGCCGCAACGACATCCGGGTGCGACTGCACCTCGGCCGGCTGCCCCATCGCCAGCACCTTGCCGTAGTTCAGCGCGATCACGCGATCGGACACCCGGCTGACCAGCGACATGTCGTGCTCGACCATCAGAACGGTGATGCCGAGCTCGCTCTTCATGTCGCGAATCCAGAACGACATGTCGGTCGTCTCCTCCACGTTCAGTCCGGATGACGGCTCGTCGAGCAGGATCAGCTTCGGCTCGGTGCAAAGCGCCCGCGCCAGCTCGACCACCTTGCGGACGCCGTAAGGCAGACCCGAGATCACGCGATCGCGATACGGTTCGAGATCGAGAAACTCGATCACCTGCTCGACCTTGTGACGGTGCATCTTCTCGTCACGCCGCACGCTCGGCATGAACAGCACTTCCTGCCAGAGGCTCGACGTGCAGTGGCGATGGCGGCCGACCAGCAGGTTGTTCAGCACCGACGCATTCTCGAACAGCTCGATGTTCTGGAAGGTGCGCGCGATGCCGAGCTTGGCGATGTCATAGGGCGCATCGTTGGTGATGTCGCGATCCTCGAAGTACAGTTTGCCCGTGGTGGGATTGTAGAGCCGCGAAATCAGGTTGAAGATCGAGCTCTTGCCGGCGCCGTTCGGGCCGATGATCGACAGGATCTCGCCTTTCTCGATCGCAAAGCTCACGGAATCGACGGCCTTCAGGCCGCCGAAGTGCAGCGACAGGTTCTCGGCGCGAAAGTAGCTCATCGATTTCGCTCCGACTTCATGTAGATCTTCTGCCGTTTGAAAGTGGCGCGCTTGTAGAGCGGGAACAGTTGGAAGAAGAGCTTGATCTTCAGCCAGCGCCCGTAGAGGCCGAGCGGTTCGAACAGGATGAACGCCATGATGATGAAGCCGTAGATCGCGCCTTTCAGGCCGTTGGCGGACGCAATTGCGGACACAGTCCTCTCGATCTCCGCCGCTTTCGCGGCACCCGCACCGAACAGCATCGAGAAGTTTGCGATCGCGCCCGGGATATCGTCCTTCAAGAACGTCAGGAACGGATCGATCATCACGACGAAGATCGCGCCGAGCACAGCGCCATGCAGGCTGAATGCGCCGCCGATCAGAATCACCATGATGAATTCGATCGACAGCGCCAGCGTGAACATCTCCGGCGATATGAACGACAGCTTGTGCGCATAGAGACATCCGGCAAGGCCGGTGATCGCCGCACTGATCGCAAATGACTTCACCTTGTAGAGGGCGACGTTGATGCCCATGCTCTTCGCGGCCGTCTCGCTGTCGCGGATGGCGACAAAGGCGCGGCCGGTCGGCGAGCGCATCAGGTTGATTGCACCGAGAATGATCAGCAGCAATACACCCATGCACAGATAGTAGAAGGTCGGACTGTCGCGCGGGATCGTCGTGCCGAGCATCTCGATGGTCTTGACGCGCAAGCCTTCGTTGCCGTGGGTGACGCTTTCCCAGCGCGCTAGGATTTCCTCGACGATGAAGGCAAAGGAAATAGTAGCGATGACGAGATAGATGCCCTGCAGGCGCAGGGCCGGAAAGCCGACCATCGCGCCGATCAGGCCGGTCAGAAGCCCCGCCGTCAGGAAATAGACAGGAAACGGCACACCATGCTTCTGCAAGTAGGCCGTGGTGTAGGCGCCGATCGCCAGAAACGCCGCATGGCCGAGCGAAGCCTGCCCGGTGAAGCCGGTCAGGATCAGCAGCGCGACACCGACGATGGCGTAGATCGCGACGAACACGAGCTGGCTGACGAGATAGCTCGAGAGCACGAATGGCGCGATCACAAGCAGCGCCAGAAGCGTGCCGTAGGTCCACACGTAGCCCGCATGCGGAAAAAGCTTGATGTCGTCTTCGTAGTCGGTCTTGAAGAGAAACTTCATTGGACGCTTCCCCTCAGACTTTCTTGCGAACGTGCAGGCCAAAGATGCCTTCGGGCTTCAGCAGCAGCACGGCCAGCAGCACGAGATAGGGAGCGACATCCTTCCAGCCCTGAGGCAGGTAGAAGCCGGCCATGCTTTCGATCACGCCGATCAGCACGCCGCCAACGACAGCTCCGGGGATCGATCCGAATCCGCCCAGCACGGCCGCCGGAAACGCCTTCAGTCCCAGCACCAGGCCGACGTTCGAATGGATGAAGGTGATCGGCGCGAGCAGAACGCCGGCGCAGGTCGCAACCGCAGCCGAGATCGCCCAGACGATCGCCACGACGCGCTTGACCGGAATGCCCATGTAATAGGCAGCGAGCATGTTTTCCGACGTCGCCCGCATCGCCGTGCCGAGCGTGGTCTTGTTGAAGAACAGATAGAGCAGCAGGCACAGCAGCAGCGTCGCCGCGATCACCGAGAGTTTGTCATGCGCGAGCACGAGGCCGCCGAGCCGCAGCACGCCCTGCGAGAACGGCGTCTCGATCTTGAGGTCGTCGGTACCCCAGATCATGCCGGCGACGGAGCGCAAGAAGAAGCCGAGGCCGATCGTCGCCATGACGATGGTGAACTGCGGATAGCCGAGGATCGGCCGCACGATCAGCCGCTCGGCAACCATGCCGCACGCAGCCATCGCGATCACCGCGCCGAGAAATCCGAGCCAGTAGTTGAAGCCGAGGATGCCGATGAAGGTGAAGGCGAAGAAGCCGCCCAGCATCATCAGGTCGCCCTGGGCGAAGTTGACAACTTCCGTTGCCTTGTAAATCAGCACGAAGCCGAGAGCGATCAGGCCATAGACGCACCCAAGCGCAATTCCGCTCACTAGCTGCTGAACGAAGTCCAGCATCGCGATCGTCCCTCCCCCTGTCGCACAGCGATTTTTATCGTCTTGTGCGTGCAGCAACCGCGTCTTGTTTTTGTTTTTACGTTCGTGGACGAACGCAGCGTCGCTCGAAGCATAGTGCCAAATCACGACGGCAAGTCAACACGATGCGGACTGCCCCGCAGCTTCATCAGATGAAATGCGTGCACGAGAAAATCTCGTTGGCGCACGATATGCCAAGCATCATTTCATGTGCTGGTGTGCTCCGCGATCATCGTGCGCAGCATGTGTATGCTCATGTTGCAGTCATCCCCGGCAGCGATGCTGCGACAGCACGTCGCTGGACGACGCAAACCCGCAGCAGCCCGCGACCATGTCCGGCGGTCACGGCAAGGAGATTGCGAGTGTTGGCAATTGACTTCGTATCGCAATGTAGCGCGCAGCATTTGCTGCTGCGTTGCAACATGGTGTCATGGCACCACAATTTAATTTGAGCGATTCCAAATTCCTTGCCGGGACTTCTGAAGCGGCTCATTCTTTGCCCGCCCCGCGCGCCGACCCGGTGGGCGCCGGACGCAGTCTCGATGGTCCAAATCGTCGCCGTAAGTGACGCCAGCACCGGAGGGGAAGAAGCATGCCCAACCTCAATATCAATGGGCGGAATGTGTCCGTCGACGCAGCGGGAGATACGCCGCTGCTGTGGGTCATCCGCGAACAACTGCAAATGACGGGAACGAAGTTCGGCTGCGGTGCAGGTCTCTGCGGCGCGTGCACGGTTCATGTCAACGGCGAAGCCGTGCGCTCGTGCCAGACGCTGGTGAGCGAGGTCGGCAACAAGAAGATCACGACCATCGAGGGGCTCAGCACCAAGGGCGATCATCCGCTGCAGAAGGCATGGATCGCGGAACAGGTGCCGCAATGCGGCTACTGCCAGTCCGGCCAGATCATGCAGGCTGCTTCCCTGCTCGCGAAAAACAACAACCCCACCAAGGAGGAAGTCATCGAGCACATGGACGGCAATCTCTGCCGTTGCATGACTTATTCCCGCATCCAGAAGGCCGTGATGCGCGCCGCCGCCGATATGCGCACGGCCGCCACCGCCAGCGATCGGAGGAACACATGACCAAGCATGTGAAACCCGCCGCTCCCGAAGCAACCGACCTCTCCCGCCGCTCGTTCCTCGTCGGCTCCGCCGCCACCGGCCTCGCGCTCGGCTATGCCGGCGTCCCCGGTTTGCTCGGCGCCGATCAGGCTCTCGCCGCGCCCGGCAATTTCGAACCGAGCGTCTGGTACGGCATCGCGCCGAACGGTCTCGTCACCGTGACCTGCGGCAAGGCCGACATGGGCCAGCATATCGCCTCCACCATGGCGCAGATCGTCGCTGAAGAACTCGGCGCCGACTGGAAGGACATGCGTGTCGTGCTCGCGTCCAACGACCCGAAGTTCAATGATCCGGTGCTCGGTGCGCAGATCACCGGCGGCTCGTGGTCGACAATGATGAACTTCGATGCGATGAGCCGCGCCGGCGCCGCCGGACGCATCGCCCTCACCGAGACGGCTGCCGGCATCATGGGCGTGCCTGCATCCGAACTCGTGGTGCGCGATTCCAAGATCACGCACCCGAAGTCGAAGAAGTCCATGTCGTTCGCCGACGTCGTCAAGAGCGGCAAGATCAAGAAGGCCTTCACGCCGGACGAATTGAAGGCGATCAAGCTGAAGACGCCGAACCAGTACACGCTGATCGGCCAATCGGTGCCGCAACTCGACATCCCGCCGAAGGTCAACGGCACCGCCAAGTACGGCATCGATAACTTCGTGCCGGGTATGGTTTACGGCAAGCTCGTGCTGCCGCCGGTGCGCTACGGCGCAAAGGTGACGGCTGTCGACGAGTCGGCCGCGAAGAAAGTCCCGGGCTTCATCAAGGCCGTCGTGGTCGAGGACAAGACCGGCACCACCACCGGCTGGGTCGTCGCCGTCGCCAGCACGTATCAGGCGGCGAAGAAGGCCGCCGACGCCCTGAAGGTGACGTGGGACAAGGGGCCGAACGCGAAGGTGACGAGCGAATCCCTGCTCGCGGAATCGAAGCGCATCCAGGCGCTCAACGATTCCGGCCTCTACTTCGTCAAGACCGGCGACGCGGCCGCAGCACTCGGCACCGCCGCCAAGGTGATGGAGGCGGAGTACACCACCAGCATCAACATTCACGCGCCGATGGAGCCGATGAATGCGACCGCCGAGAAGAAGGGTGACATCTGGCACCTTTATTCCGGCAATCAGTTTGCGACCCGCACAGGTGCGATCGCGGCCGCCGCCGTCGGCGTCGACCCGAAGTACGTGGTGATGCATCAGATGTGGCTTGGCGGCGGCTTCGGCCGGCGTCTCGACGGCGACATGATGATCCCCGCCATCGTCGCCGCGAATGCGGTCGGCAAGCCGGTCAAGGTCATCTACTCGCGCGAAGACGACATGACCATGGACTTCTCGCGCCCCCTGACCTTCCAGAAGATCAAGGCGGGGCTGGATGCGGACGGCAAGCTCGTCGCCATGGAGCATGACGTGGTCGGCGCATGGCCGACGAAGCGCTGGGGAATTCCCGAATTCCTCACGCCGTCGGTCGACAAAAAGGGCGGCCTCGACGGCTTCACCGTCAACGGCGCGGATCACTTCTACACCGTGCCGAACCACAGTGTCCGCGCCATCCTCAATGAAATGGCGCAGAACGCGACACCATCCGGCCAGCTCCGCTCGGTCGCGCCGGGCTGGACGTTCTGGGCGGTCGAAAGCATGCTCGACGAGCTCGCGCACTCCGTCGGCAGGGACCCCGCGCAGTTCCGCATCAGTATGCTGGACGGCAAGGGAGAGAATGCCGGCGGCGCCGAGCGGCTGCGCAATACGCTCCTCGCCGCGATGGGACTGTCGGGCTACGGCTCGAAGAAGCTACCGAAGGGCGAAGGCATGGGCGTCGCGTGCGTCTCCTCGCAGGAGCGCAAGACCGCAAGCTGGACGGCGTGCGTCGCGCACGTCGGCGTCGACGGCTCGGGCAACGTCAGCGTCAAGAAACTGACGATCGCCACCGACGTCGGCACGCAGGTGCATCCCGACAACATCCGCGCTCAGGTTGAAGGCGCGGCGCTGTGGGGACTGTCGCTGGCACTGTACGAGAAGGCCACCATGAAGGATGGCGCGATCGAACAGACCAACTTCGACAGCTACACGCCTCTGCGGATGAGCCAGGTGCCGGAAGTGGCGATCAGCGTCATCGCCAACGGCGAAGGCCCGACCGGAGTCGGCGAACCGGCGGTGACGGTGGTGGCGCCGGCGATCGGCAACGCCATCTTCAACGCGGTCGGCGCGCGCGTTCGTGCGTTGCCGATCACGGCGGAAGCCGTGAAGGCCGGCATGAAGGCGTAACGCTGGACGTAACAAACGCCGCCGGGATCATCATTCGCGGTGCTCCCGGCGGGTTTTTGTTTGCGTCGTGCACGCAGCTACCCTTATCTGGTTCGCACCAACAACAAGAAGAAATCGCGATGCTGGATACGACGAACGCCAAATCCTCTCCCGACCAGCTTCGCGCCGGTCTCGACGCCGCCGATCCGGCGACGCTCATGCTCGTGCTGGTGCATCTCACCGGCGAACGCGAATGGCTGGAGCGCGCGCGTCCGCACCTGCGTGGACCGATGAGCTATCAGGAGTTCATGCCGCAGGAACTGCGCCGCGCGATCCGCGACCGGCTTTACGGGGTTCTCTCGCAAGGCGGCCCCTTCGCAGCCGAACCCGACGACGCGCTGCTGCGCGAGATGATGTCGGTCGCGGCCGGCGAGCCGATGAGCGAAGACTACATTGCGATGATGCGCGAGGACCTGACCCTCGACACCCTCGACTCCCGCGCCATGAAGTGGCGCAACGAACCGGGCCGCGACGCAAAGCAGGCTTGCGACGTACTGATCATCGGCGCCGGCATGTCCGGCATCTATGCCGGCATTCAACTTCAGCAGGCCGGCATTCCGTTTCGCATCTTCGAGAAGAACGAGGCGGTCGGCGGCACCTGGTTCGAAAACACCTATCCCGGCTGTGGCGTCGACACGCCGAACCACTTCTACTCGTTCGCGTTCGAACCGAACCATGAATGGTCGCACTTCTTCGCCAAACGCAAGGAGCTGTGGAGCTACTTCGAGCGCGTAGCCGACAAATATGACCTGCGCAAGCACATCGCTTTCCGCACCGAAGTCATCGAGGCCGCCTTCGATGAGGCAGCGGCGCGCTGGCATGTCACCGTGCGGAATCCGGACGGCAGCATCGCGACGCATACCGCGCGCATCCTCGTGTCCGCCGCCGGCATCCTCAACCGGCCACGCCTGCCGGACATTCCCGGACGCGACAGCTTCAAGGGTCCGGCATTCCACACCGCCGAATGGAACAAGAGTTTCGACTGGCGCGGCAAGCGTATCGCGCTGATCGGCACCGGCGCGTCAGGGCATCAGGTCGGCCCGGCGATCCAGCCGGACGTCGCGCGGCTGATGATCTTCCAGCGCTCGCCGCACTGGGCGGTGCCGAACCCGAACTATCACCTCGGCGTCAGCGACGGAAAGAAGTGGGCGCTCGCCAACATTCCGACCTATCTGCGCTGGTATCGCTTCCAGCTGTTCTGGGGATTCGCCGACGGCCTGCACGCGGCATTACAGCTCGATCCGAACTGGCCGACGCCGGATCGCTCGCTCAACGAAGTGAACGAGCGGCATCGTATCTTCATGGAACGGCACATCCGCAAGGAAATCGGCGACCGGCCCGATCTGCTGGCGAAGGCCATTCCGCCGTATCCGCCCTATGGCAAGCGCATCCTGATCGACAACCACTGGTACCGCATGCTGACGCGGCCGAACGTCGATCTCATCACCGACAAGATCGCCGCGATCGAACCGAACGGCATCCGCATGGCCGACGGCACGCTATGGGAGGCCGACGCGCTGGTGCTCGCGACCGGCTTCCTCGCCATGAAGATGCTGCACCCGATGAGGATCATCGGCCGCCAGGGACAAGAAATTCACGATGTCTGGGGCGATGACGATGCCCGCGCCTATCTCGGCATTACCGTGCCGGATTTCCCGAACTTCTTCATGCTGGTCGGCCCGAACACGGGCCTCGCCCACGGCGGCAACCAGATCTTCATGGCCGAGTGCCAGGTGAAGCACATGATGCTGGCGCTGCGCGACATGCTGGAGAACGGCCATCGCACGATCGAGCCGAAGCAGGACGTGCACGATCGTTACAACGAGAAGGTCGACGAACTGCATCGCGGCATGGTGTGGATGCATCCCGGCATGACCAACTGGTATCGCAACCGTCACGGCCGCGTGTTCGCGATCTCGCCGTGGCGGCTGGTCGAATACTGGCGGATGACGTCGAATTTCGAGCCATCCGACTACGTACTGGGCTAGCGCCCGCCTTCATCAGCAGCGGGTGGCCGCGCGCGGAGCGAAGCAATCTTCCAGCTGTCCCCTTCCTTGCGGACGGCAAAGACGATCTCTCCTTCGACATCACGCGGCGGCGAGTCCGGCGGAATGCAGACGCCGCTCATCCGGTAGGTCGCATCGGCCTCGGCCGCCGCGGCGCCGTGCATCGTCACGCGATGAACCAGCGTGGCCGTGATCACCGCCTTGCGATAGCTCGGCTGCTGCTTCTGCTCGGTATAGAGCCGGATCGCTTCGTCGATTCCATGCGACGTGCGCCCCGTGGCGCTGATGATCTCGATATCATCCGTGAGAAGCGCGCGGTAAGCCACCGGATCGCGGCTGTTCCAGACAATGCGGCGACGTTCGAGCAGGTCGCGGATCGCCCGCTCTTCCGGAGCGCTCGTCATGATTCGTCCGCGACAAGAATTGTCAGCACCGCATGAAAGCTGATGCTCGCCTTGCCGACCAGCGCGGTGCCGAACACTTTCGCTGTTCCGCTCGCGTAGCTGCCAGAGAAGCCGCAGCTGACATCGCGGCCGCCGAAAACGAAGTTCGTACCGATCGCCTCCGTATGCTGATGGGTGATCAGCTCGCCGCTCCACTTGCCGGCCTGACAGGTGTAGGAGCCGGTGTAGTAGAAATAGCTATCGCCGCCGAGGATTGCGCCGTCACGCAGCAAGATCACGCCGGTCGCGCGTCCCCGCGCGCCGTCGCGCATGTCGATACTGATCGCGTAAAGGCCGTTCCTGATCGGCAAGGATGGAGCCTGGTTTCATGACGCGGAGCGGTCGAGACTTACCGCAAACGTCCGCGCTCGGTCCAGAGCGGCCGGCGCGAGGCAGCGGCGCAACGCGCCGGAATGTCAAAGCGTCGGCGTCTTCGTCACCGACACGCGGATCGCCGCCCACGGAGCAGCATCGTCGAGCTCGATCCGGCCGCCGCGCATCGACAGGCCGAGCTTCTGCCAAATGCCCGCAAGATCGGGTTCCATCGGCTTCAGCCCCATCTCGTCATAGAGCCGCGTCATGACGTCGACGCCGACCGCCGCATCCGCCGTTTCCAGCACCTTGCGCAACGACCACGAGCGTACCTCGTGGTTGCCGCCGGCGGCGAGAACGCCACGCATGGCGTCCTGCAATCCAAAACGGTTGTCGGTGCGCTTGCGGATTTCGAGATCGGCGATCATGCAGAAGATCGCGCCGCCCCAATAGGTGCGGCCCCAGGTCGGCGTGTGATCGAGTCCGCGATCGCCGCCGCCCGGCATGCCGTTCGGCATCCCGCGCATCATCGAGCGCCAGACATCTTCCGGTGCGAGCTGTCCCGCCTGCACGCGCGCGATCGGCTCGATATAGACGGCGAGCCCCTCCGACAGCCAGTTGTGCCGCTCGCGCAGATCGGGCAGCGCCAGATGCACCATCTCGTGCACCATAATCCAGTCGCGCAGCAGATCCGCTTCGCTGGCATCGCTGCCGAGCGTAATGCGAATCGCGCCGCCGCGATAACCCCATGTGGTGCCGCCCTGCACGCCGCGTCCGTTCACCGGAACGATGAGCAGTTTAACCTTCTTCAGCGGAAACTGTCCGTAGTAGGTCGAAACGGCTTCCGCGGATTTCCTGACCCAGCCGAGCACCGTCTCCTGCGGCAGCGCGATGCGCCCCGGCGCGAACGCCACCTGAATGGTGCCGCCCCCGGCCTGAATTTCGGTCTTCGGCAGACGCTCGAATGCGTCGTAAGGCATTCCGACACCGCCGAGATACTCTGACTGTGCGCCCGAATGGGTCGAGAACAGGCCGATGAGCAAGCCGGCTCCGACCAGCGCCACCGCGACAATGCGCAAACCGCGTGAGCGCATCATCTGCCAGTACTCCCGCTGCCGGTTCGGCGCTCCGCAGAGTCTCCGGACTGCCGCGCCGCGAATTGCTGCGCATGGCCGATGACATCTTCCATCATTGCTGCGAGTAGAACGTCGCCCTTCGCGCGCGTCGCCAGCGTCGGATCGCCGAAACTGCCGGAGGGACTGTAACTCGGCGACGAGGAATCGCTGCGCGTCAGCGGCCCCAGCACATTGACGCGATCGGCCGGACTGGCTTCAGCCCGCGCCATCGTCACCACATGCGGTGCGATCGCCAGCATCAGCGAGGTTTCGAGTTCGTCCGCGTGGCTGCCGTGACGCTGCTCGGCGAGCCTGCTTGCGGCCGCGCGATAACGAGCGCCCTGATGCACGCGCAGATGCAGCACGTCGCTCGGCTTGAATGATGCAAGGGCGCGCTCGGTCGGCGCGATGGTCGAAATGCCGGTATCGATCACGATCAGTGCGCGGACACCGGATGCGAGAATGCCTGCCGCGATTTCAGCTATCAGCGATTCATAGACCGGCGCAGAGAGCGAACTGCTGCCAGGATAATCCACGAACGCCGGATAGTGTCCGTATGCGACCGTCGGCCAGATCAGCGCATCGATCTTCTCGGCGATCCGCGCGGCGAAGAACTCTGCCTGAATCTGATCCGTGTTCATCGGCAGATGCAAGCCATGCTCCTTGCTGCCTGCGCCGATCGGCAGCAGCGCCACCGCGCCTGTCTTGATCCGGGCCTCAATCGCATCCCAAGTCATTTTCGCAACAGCATGACGATCGCCATTGACCGAGCCGCGGAACAGACTGGTCAACCCGGACGTCGCGTCTGCAAGGGTGAACGGAGCTTTCATGCGGCCATCGTCATCCGCCAAACATTGTATGCGATTGGACGCGAGACGCACGTGCGCGGCAATTCACATTCCTGTTGCGCGCATGACAATTTGGTTAGTTTCGGACGCGATCCGCACGGCGATGCGGCGTGCTGCTAGGCGCCGACGGCGACGCCACCAAGCAGGCCGGACGTCACCCAGCCGCGCAGATAACCTGCGCCACGGCCGGCGGCGTTGTCCGGATCGTCGTAGGTCGCCAGCATCGAGCACAGTACGCCAAACGGAATGCCGGCGGCAGCCTCGTCCCACATCATCGCCTCTTCCACGGTGAGTTCGCGGAACATCGGCGTGTTGTCCTGCCGCCAGACGAGAATGCGGCAGGGTTCGCCGAGCACCTCCGCATCCGGCGGCGTCTCTTCGTTCTTGAGCGCGATCCAGATGGCGGCTGCGTTGGTCGTGAGATCGAAACGCTTCGCTGTGGAATGCGGCTTGAAGCGCAGGTCGTTCCAGGACTCAGGCGGCACTGCCGCGATATCCTCGATTGCGACGACGTCACCATCCGTCGCATCGAATACGTCGTTGAGCGCACGCTCGAGTTCGGCGAGTTCGCAGATCGCGGGGTAGTCCGAATAGGGCTCGGTCGCGCGCAGGAAATCCGGAATGCCGCGCGAGTACCAGCGCAGGTTCGGATGCTCGGACGGCTTCGCCTGAACATAGGCCTTGCCCATGGCGTCGAACTCGTCGTCGCCGAGATACGTGTGCAGGTATGGATGGTCGTTGCCGATCGCCTCGACAAGGCGCGAGGAGTAAGCGTAGCGATAGACACCGAACAGGACGTCGCGCTTTTCCTTCGGGCTGTCGAGAATCTCGGCCAGAACGGAATCGTCACCGCTCATGATGCAGCGCTGGAACTCGTCCTGAAGCTGCTGAAAGTTCTTCATGCCTGCTGCCGCACCTGCTCCGTCGCCGGCAACACCTCCGCTGCGATGTCGCGCAGCTTCTGGACCTCGACCAGAAGCTCGTCGAGCGGTGGGATATTGTCGTCGCGCTCGATAATGGTCGACACCGCACCGAAACGTTTCAGTGCAGCCGCGTACAGGTCCCAGACGTCGTCGCAGACGGGATGATCGTGCGTATCGACGATGTGCGTATCCATGTGCGTGTGGCCGGCCATATGGAACTGCACCACGCGGTCGCGTGGAATGCCTTCGAGGAACGTGTGCGGATCGTAGCCGTGATTGAAGGCGCTGACGTAGACATTGTTGACGTCGAACAGCAGCCAGCAGCCTGTGCGCCGGGACAGCTCGCTCAGAAACTCCCACTCGGTCATGTCGGGGTTCGCGAACTGGACATAGGTCGACACATTCTCAAGCACGATCTCGCGGCCGAGGAAATCCTGCACGAGATTCACACGGCTCGCCACGTGATCGAGCGATTCGGTCGTATAGGGAATCGGCAGCAGGTCATGCAGGTTCTTTCCGTGCACGCCGGTCCAGCAGAGATGATCGGAAACCCATTTCGGTTCGACGCGCCTGGCGAGATCGCGCAGTTCGGTCAGGTAGTCATAGTTCGGCGGCGCAGTCGACGCGATCGAGAGCGACACACCATGCATCACCACCGGATACCGCGCGCGGATACGTTCCAGCATCTGCAGCGGCTTGCCGCCGGGGATCATGTAGTTTTCGCTGATGACCTCGAACCAGTCGATCGGCGGATCGCCGTCGAGGATGTCGTTGTAGTGCTGAGGACGAAGGCCAAGCCCGAAGCCAAGGAATGGCGGCTTGGCGCCGGACAGTTTACTCTCGCTCAGACGCGCCGTCTGGCGCGGAGCAGATGAAGCCTTCTCTGCGGTCGCAGTGGCGGCGCTGGACGTCATCCGGTGGCCTCCAAAGTCTCGATCGATCGGCGTCGGAACCGCGATACGATTACGGTTCCTAATTACCACAAAGAGAAAAGGACTGGCAGAGGCTGCCAGTCCTTTTCGGAAGAAGACGCTTACGACTTCTTGAAGTTGCCCTTCGCGGCGTCGCACTTGTCCTTCGACATCATCGCAAAGCCCTGACCCTTGCAGGCGTTCTGGCCTTTGCATGCATTCGCGCCGCCCTTGCAGGCGCCCTGGCCCTTGCAGGCGTTCGCGCCGACGCACTGACCTTCGCCAGCAGCCTGGGCGTTCGCCGAAACAGTCGCGCCAGCGAGGAAGAGAGCAGCAGCGGCGACGGCGAGCGTCGCACCAGACTTCGAATTGAGCTTCATGGTAATCCTCCAGAGGTTTTCGACAGAAAGAACTGTCGCGATAACAGCTACGGGCGAATTCAAGATCGTTTCAGGAATCGGCAGGAAGAAAAATATTCTCGCACCCGCACTTGTCATCGCGACGACAGACGGGGACCGGCTACGCAGCCGGTCCCCGCTGCGTTCCGGATCAGGACTTCTCGAACTTGCCCTTGACCTTGTCGCACTCGGCCTTGCTGACCGAGGTGAAGCCCTTGCCCTTGCAGGCGTTCTGGCCCTTGCAGGCGTTCGCACCGCCCTTGCAGGCGCCCTGGCCCTTGCAGGCGTTCGCGCCGACGCAGTGGCCCTTGTCCTGGGCCTGGGCGACCGACGTCATGGCCGCACCGGCCAGGAACAGGGTCGCAGCGGCAACAGCGATGGTCGCGCCCGATTTCGAATTCAGTTTCATAACGAGTCCTCCAGAAGACATGATTGACTTGGATAAGTCACTTGAACTGGACATCGCCGGAGCGGCTTCGCACGCAAATGGATGTGCACGCCGACGCTCAGGCTCAATCGAGGTGCCGTGCAGCATCCAAGGATGAGAACGGTCACGAGGAGCATTACGCCGGGAGCTGCGTTTGGTTACTTCGGGCTTGAAAATAATTCTTCCGCTACCGCCTGCCGCGAAACGTCATGCCTGCGGAGAACGGCGATCACGAAAAGGTTGACTTAGCTCGTTGCGGCGTTCCGCCTGGCGCAAGAGCAACAGCTGTCACCTGTCCGCCACAGGCATCTGACAGGTACGCTGGAAACAGGCCCGCAAAAACGGCGTAGAAACGGAAAGGAGGCCGGCAACTAGCCGGCCTCCTTCGCATCGTTATCAGCTTGCGACGAACTTGCCGCCGACTGCGGCGCAGCTCTTCGCATCGGTCAGCGAGAAGCCCTGGCCCTTGCAGGCATTCTGTCCCTTGCAAGCGCTCGCCCCGCCCTTGCAGGCGCTCTGGCCCTTGCAGGCATTGCCGACCATGCACTTGCCCTTGGCCGCCTGAGCGTTAGCGGTCGAAACGGCAGCACCTGCCAGGAACAGCGCGGCAGCGGCGACAGCGAGGGTGGCACCCGACTTGGAATTCAGCTTCATGACGATCTCCTCTGATGTGTTGAGGCGCATGGACGACGGAATTCTTCGGACCGCCCACGCACCGTTTGCTTCGGAGATCCCTCCGGCAGGTCAATCAAAAGGAACGCAATGATGCAGTGCGAGCCCGGGGATGAGCCCACGCGCGTTCAAGACGTTCCCATCGCTCCCACACCTCCCCGGACGAACCATCCGGTGGCGAGATACGAGGCACCTTCCGTTCGGGGTGCAGGACGGCGAAAAAAATCTGCCGGCCGTGGAGCGGCGGAACGCCGCACTGAAGTATCGGGGCACCTCCAGCGAAATCGTCAACGCAAGATTTGCTTGCAACGCAATATGCCGGATCTCTTGCGAGATCCGGCATATCCATATCCTGACGCCGAACAGCTGCAATCACTTCATCGATTGCCGCTGTGGCTTGAGCTTCGCCATCTGCTCGACGGTGTCTTTCAGTTCCTTCGCGTTGAATGACGGGAAGGAGCAGATTCGGTTGCTGCACGCGAACGCAGCCGCCTGGCCGAGGTCCGGATATTCGACATCCGGGTTCGGCAGTTTGCCTTCGCGCAGATCGAGCCACTCGAGCCGCTTGTAGCGCGCCGGATAGGCCCGGGCGACGCTGTGCAGATCGCGTGCCTTCGTGTCGTCCTTGCGGCCGACGATCGTGATATGGGTCGGCTCGACCGCGAGTTCTTCATCGGCGAGCAGCACGCCCGGCAGCGGCCGCACCAGTTCGGCGGTCATGCCGGCGAGATACTTCATCGCGTGCACCGCATTGTCGTGATATGCCTCGCTGCCGAAATACCGGTCGAGCAGATTGAGGAAGCGCGCGACCTGAATCTGATCTTCCATCAGCTTGGCCGGCTTCGCGAATACGCCAACCTTGGCTTCGCTGGTCTTTGAGGTAAAGAAGCCGCCGCCGGCCTCGTCCTTGAAGTTGGCGATGACGAAGTCGCCGGCCTTGCCCGCCGCGGTCAGCCATTCGCGGTTACCTGTCGCGCCATACAGGTCGAGAAACGCCTGCCCCATGGTGGCGGTATCGCCGAGGAACGGGCCGCCGCGATCCTTCGCGCCATGCTTGAAGCCGCCATCCGGCAACGAACGGTTGGCGATCACCCAGCGCGCCGCGCGCTCCATCCGCTCGAGCGTCGCCGCATCCTTGGTGACGCCGTAGTAGGCGGCAAGTCCGCTGATCGCCCAGCCATTTTCACGTGCGTAAAGGTTCTTGTCGATGCGCGGCATGCCAAGCTTGCGGCGCTCCGCGTCGTTCAGCGCGTAGAAGGCATGGCCATCGACCTCGCGATTGAGATCGGCGTCCTGGCTGACATAGTACGCGCCCTCGGGCCCGAGCATCATCGACGTCAGGTAGCGCTCGATGTCCTTTGCCGCCTTCAGGTACTTCGGGTCGTTCCAGCGCGCATATGCCTGGCTGTACTGACGCAGATACTGACCCTGGAACGACATGATCTTTTCGAAGTGCGCCTTCTGCCAGGAGCCGGCTTCGGAGTATTGATAGACGCCGCCCCACACCGGATCGATCAGCGCGATCGCGGCATCGAGCGTCTGGCGTGCGCGCTTGACCGCTTGCGCATCCCCCGCTTCCGCACGCAGCATCGCATAGTCAAAGCTGTCGGCGTCGATGTACTTCTGGTTTTCGCCCCAGGCGCCGATCTTGTCCTCATAGGATTCGTCGTAGCGCTTGATCAGCGCCTCGCGCTTCTCCTTCGAGAGGAACTTCTCCTTGGCCGGCTCGACAGCGAACGCCTGCCCGATCGACGGGCCCGGCGTCGGATCGTCGATCACCGCTTGCAGGATCGACGCCATCCGCTCCGGCTCGATGTAGCCTCGGAATTTCGCGATCTCGTTGCCGTCCGGCCCAAAGATGATGGTCGCGGGCCAGCCCCAGTCGCCGTAACGGCTGGAGAGATCCGGATTGGCGTCCTGATCGGCACGGACCGGAATGTATTTCGCAGCGAGCAGCTCGTTGACCTTCTTGTCCGCGTAGGTGGTTTTGTGCATCACATGGCACCAGTGACACCACACCGCCTCCATATCGAGGATGACGAATCGCTTCTCCGCCGTCGCCTTGGTGAAGATATCCTCACTCCATTCGCTCCATTTGACGCCGCCCTCGTCGGCGGCGAAGGCAGGCAAAGCGAACAGCGCGGCGATGGCGAGTGCCAGGACCCGGACGAACTTCATGGGAATTCCCCTTGATGATCCACGTTAAAGTCACGTGGGATGCGAGCAGAGCGATGCCGGAAATACGGGCCACGCTCCGATCCGGCTCAGGGGGACAGAAGGGTCACGCAAACGTGAGGCTGCTGCGCCACCCGCGCAAGGCCGAGCGTCCGGACTACGCCGGACGCGCGTCAAGCTCTGCGCACCGGAGCAGTCGCGATGCCTATTTTCCGCTCTCGTTACGCCCGCTGCTGCGCAACAGCAGGTAATCGAGCGACACCTTGCCGGGGCCAGCGACGGCGAGCCAGAAGAACACCGCCATGTAGGTGAACTCCTCGAAGCCCAGCAGGATATCGAGCGAGCTCTCGCCGGCCGAGTAGGACTTCATCCAGTCACCGAATTTCGCCACCTTGACCGCAACGATCATGACGAAGGCGAGTTGCGCCGCGAAGATGCGCGTGAACAGGCCAAGGATCAGGGCGATGCCGCCGAAAAACTCGACGCCGGACGCGAACGGCGTAAGAAGAGCGGGGAACGGAATGCCCCACTCGGTGAAGTTCTGGATCATCACCGGCAGGTTGTTGAGCTTCTGCCAACCCGTCCACATGAAGACGTAGCCTACCACGAGACGCGCGTACAAAGGCCCGGCCCACGAAAAATGCGCGGCGATCCGGGCAGGCAGGGCAATCAGCAGGTTAACGAGAAAATCCATGATACCCCCAGATGCTTGTCCCTCAGGCGCCAAACTTCAAACGACCAAGGTTTCAAACCACTAAAACCTTCAACTACCAAGGCTTCAAACGCTCGGCGTGACACTACGGCTCACGAGGTATTCGAACGGAAACGGATGGATGTTACGGCCGCCTATCCGAAATTTGCCAGCGCCGGGAAGGTTTCCAGCAGCCAGATGCTCATGCTGGTGATCGAGCCGGTGAGGAACGCGATGCCCGTTACAACCATCAGGACACCCATCGCCCGCTCGACATTGTGCAGTTGCCGTTTCATGCGGTTGAAGGCGGCCGAGAAACGATCAATCGCGAACGCGGCAATGAGGAACGGAATGCCGAGGCCCGCCGAATAAACCGCGAGCAGCCACGCGCCCTTTGTAACGGTCGCATCGGCGGCGGCAACCGACAGGATCGCGGCGAGGATCGGCCCGATGCACGGCGTCCAGCCGAAGGCGAACGCAAGTCCCATGACATAAGAACCGGTGTAGCCAACCGGCTTCGACATCGTCGCGCGCCCTTCCCTCATCAGAAACGCAAAGCGCGTCAGCCCGAGGAAGTGCAGGCCCATCAAGATAATGAGAACGCCGGCGACGATCGAGAACTGCGCGGAATAGGCGCGGATGAAGCCGCCGATGTAGCTCGCGCTGGCGCCGAGGGCGACGAACACCGTCGAGAAGCCGAGCACGAAGCAGAGCGCCGAGAACATGATGGCGCTCTTCGAGGCCGACGAGATATCCTCGTTGTTCGCGTTGTTCAGCGTCGCGCCGGTGAGGTAGATCAGATATGGCGGCACCAGCGGTAGCACGCAGGGCGACAGGAAGCTGATAATTCCGGCGAGGAACGCGGCGGGGACCGAGATATCGCTACCCATGGGACATCTGACCTTCAAACTGCGCGCCGCGGGCGCGGCGGAAAACATGGCAATCAGCGTAATCTACGAACTCGGCCGCTCGCGGTTTCGAAACCCGGGATCGAACTTACCAGCGCTAAGGACCGCAAGGACAAGCTTGGCTTCGGGGGCAGCGATACATACGTTAGCCTAAGCTGGCCACCCAGAATCTCGCCGCTTCCCCGTCATATCAGTCACTTGAAGTTGAAAAGCCGTTTATGATCCGCCTCTCGCCACCCTCCGCGCCGCGCCGTCCGCATCAATTCATCGCTCATGGCGTCACCGTCACCGACGACTATGCTTGGTTAAAAGATCCGGATTGGCAGAAGGTGCTGCGCGAGCCCGCGCTGCTCGACGCCGATATCCGCGCCTATCTCGAAGCAGAGAACGCATTTGCAGAGCAGCTGCTCGGTCATACGAACGCCCTGCAGAAGACGCTCGTCGCGGAGATGCGCGGCCGCGTCAAGGAGGACGACTCGAGCGTTCCCTCCCCCGATGGCGCATTCGCTTACTTCAGCAAGTATCGGGAGGGCGGCCAGCATCCGCTGATCGGCCGCATGGCGCGCGCCGGCGGCAGCGAGACGTTCATCCTCGACGGCGACGAACTCGCGAAACACAGCGACTACTTCCAGCTGCGTGGCTCGCGGCATTCGCCGGACCACGCGCTGCATGCCTGGAGCAGCGACACCAAGGGATCGGAATACTTCACCATCCGCGTGCGCGACTGGGCAACGGGCAACGACCTCGACGACAGCATCGAGGAAACCGATGGCGCTGTGGTCTGGGCCGCAGACTCGAAGTCCTTCTACTACGTCAAGCTCGATGATAATCACCGGCCGCTGAAGGTCTATCGCCATCGCCTCGGCACCGCGCAGGTGGACGACATTCTTGTCTACGAGGAAAAGGATTCAGGCTGGTTCACCCATATTCATGAAAGCGCCAGCGGCCGCTTCTGCGTCATCGCCGGCGGCGATCACGAAACGTCCGAGCAACGGCTGATCGACCTGGCCGATAGCAACGCGATACCGCACCTCGTCGCCGAACGCGAGGACGGCGTACAGTACTCGGCTGCCGACCGCGGCGATCAGCTCTATATCCTGACCAATGCTGACAAGGCGATCGACTTCAAGATCGTGACAGCGCCGCTCGCTGCGCCCGGGCGCGAGAACTGGTGTGATCTGATCCCGCATCGCGCGGGCGTCTTCGTGCTCGACTTCGAGCTTTTCGCCAATCACCTGGTGCGGCTCGAGCGCAAGGACGCCCTGCCCTCGATCGTCATCCGCGACCTGCGGACGAGCGATGAGCACGCGATCGCCTTCGACGAGGCTGCGTATTCGCTCGACACGCTCGGCAGCTACGAGTTCGACACGACGAACCTGCGCTTCTCGTACTCATCAATGACGACGCCGTCGGAAGTCTTCGACTACGACATGGAGAAGCGCACGCGCATTCTGCGCAAACGTCAGGAAATTCCGTCCGGCCACAACCCCGCGGACTACGTCACTACGCGCATCCTCGCCACGGCGCATGACGGCGCACAGGTGCCGGTCTCAATTCTCTATCACAGGACAACCACGATCGACGGAAGCGCGCCGCTGTTGCTGTACGGCTACGGCTCCTATGGCCACGCCATGCCGGCGTCGTTCTCATCCAACCGGCTGTCGCTGGTCGATCGCGGCTTCGTCTACGCTATCGCGCACATCCGCGGCGGCTCCGACAAGGGTTGGAGCTGGTATCTCGACGGCAAGCGCGAGAAGAAGACCAACACCTTCGACGATTTCGCCGCCGCAGGCCGCGCGCTGATCGAGAAGAAATACACCTCGCCGAAGAAGATCGTCGGCCACGGCGGCAGCGCCGGCGGCATGCTGATGGGTGCGGTTGCCAATCGCGCGGGCGACTTGTTCGGCGGCATCGTCGCCGAGGTGCCGTTCGTCGACGTGCTCAACACGATGATGGACGATACCTTGCCGCTGACGCCACCGGAGTGGCCCGAGTGGGGTAATCCGATCACCGACGAAGCCGCGTTCAAGACGATCCTGTCGTACTCGCCTTACGACAACGTCGAGGCGAAATCCTATCCGGCGATCCTGGCGATGGGCGGCCTCACCGATCCGCGCGTGACGTATTGGGAGCCGGCGAAGTGGGTGGCGCGGCTGCGCGCGACCATGACCGGCGGCGGGCCGGTCGTGCTGCGAACCAACATGGGCGCAGGCCACGGCGGCGCATCCGGCCGCTTCAACCGGCTGGACGAAGTCGCGATCGTCTATGCGTTCGCACTATGGGCAGTGGGGCTGGTGAAATAAGTGCTCATCGCTTTCCCCCCCCTTGTGGGGAGGGTGGCGCGAATGAGCGTCGCGAATGGAGCGCCGGGTGGGGCTCGTTCGCTGCAAGTGCCTCCACCCCGGCCTCCGCTACGCTCGGCCGACCCTCCCCACAAGAGGGAGGGATTCAGCAAATCCTCACAGCGAATGCGGTTTGGCCTCGCCTGCCGGCTGCGGCGCCAGCACTTGCTTATTGGCGGACATCGCCGTCCCCGCCTCTTCCCGCGCCTGCTTCGAGAACGCTTTCAGCACACCGACGAAGAACACCGGCACCATCAACAGCGCCAGAACGACGACGGCGATCATGCCGCCCATGACCACCGTGCCGATCGCCTGCTGGCTGGCGGCTCCGGCGCCGGTGGCGATCACCATCGGCACCACACCGCTGACGAATGCAAAGCCGGTCATCAGAATCGGGCGGAAGCGCAGATGGCAGGCTTCCGCCGTCGCTTCGAGGATCGGCTTGCCTTGCGCGCGCAGATCCTTGGCGAACTCGATGATGAGAATGGCATCCTTGGCCGCGAGCCCGATAATGGTGATCAGGCCGACCGTGAAATACACGTCATTCGGCAGGCCGCGCAGCATCGCCGCAATCACCGCGCCGAGAATGCCGAGCGGCACCGTCATCAGCACGGCGACCGGAATCGTCCAGCTCTCATACAGCGCGGCGAGACACAGGAACACCACCAGCGCCGAGAGCGCGAGCAGGAACGGCGCCTGCGAGCCGGAGAGCTTTTCCTGGAGCGACTGGCCCGTCCACTCGTAGCCGAAGCCGCGCGGCAACTGCCCTGCGAGCTTCTCCATCTCGGCGATGGCGTCGCCGGAGGTGAAGCCCGCACGCGCGACGCCGCTGATGCGCACCGAGGGATAGTAGTTGAAGCCGACGATCTGCGTCGGGCCGACCGTCCACTCGACGGTTGCAACCGACGCCAGCGGCACGAGCTGCCCGCGGCTGTTCTTGACGTTATACGAGAGAATGTCGTCAGCGTTCATGCGCGCCACCGCCTCCGACTGCACGATCACGCGCTGCATGCGACCGCGGTTCGGGAAGTCGTTGACGTAGTTCGAGCCGAGGTTGGTCGAGATCGTGTTGTTGATCTCCTCGAAAGTGACGCCGAGCGCACTCGCCTTCTCGCGATCGACGTTGAGCTGCACCTGCGGCGCCGGCGGCAGACCTTCCACGAACACGTTCTGAAGGATCGGGCTCTTGTTGGCGGCGGCGATCAGCTGATCCTTTGCCGCCATCAGCGCCGGATAGCCCTTCTGCCCGCGATCCTGCAGGCGGAAACTGAAGCCGGACGAATTGCCGAGGTTATCGATCGGGGGCGGCTGCTGCGCGTTCACCTTGGCGTCGCGCACCGATGACAGCTTGCGATTGGCGTCATCGACGATCGCCGCAGCCGAATCGCGCGGCCCGCGCTCCGACCAGTCCTTCAGCGTCACGAACGCCTGCGCGGTGTTGATGCCCTGACCGAGGAAGCTGAACCCGGTGAGGAACGTCACCTCATCGATGCCGGAGCGCCCGAGCAGATACTTTTCGACCGCCTCCACCGCATTCGCAGTGCGGCTGTAGGACGAGTCGGACGGCGTCTGCACGTCGACGGTGATGAAGCCTTGATCGTCGACCGGCAGGAAGCCGCCCGGCAGGCGCACGAACGCCCAGCCCATTGCGATGACGATCGCGGCGTAGATCGCCAGCAACCGTCCGGTGCGCAGGATCGACCAGCCGACGATGCCGCTGTAACGATCCTTGATCCCGTCCAACACGCGGTTGAACAATCCGAAAAAACCCTTCTTCGCGTGGCCGTGCCCCGCTTCCACCGGCTTCAGCAACGTCGCGCACAGGGCCGGCGTCAGCGACAGCGCCATCAGTGCCGAGAAGCCGATCGCCGACGCCATGGTGATCGAGAACTGCCGGTAGATGATGCCGACCGAGCCCGGGAAGAACGCCATCGGCACGAACACCGCGATCAGCACCAGCGTAATACCGACGATGGCGCTGGTGATCTGGGTCATCGCCTTGCGGGTCGCTTCCTTCGGCGGCAAACCCTCCTCCGCCATGATGCGCTCGACGTTCTCGACCACGACGATGGCGTCGTCGACGATGATGCCGATTGCCAGCACCATGCCGAACATGGTCAGAATGTTGATGGAATAGCCGAGCAGCAACAGCATCAGACACGTGCCGAGCAACGCGACCGGCACAACGATGGTCGGGATCAGCGTGTAGCGGATGTTCTGGAGGAACAGGAACATCACGACGAACACGAGCCCGACGGCTTCGAGCAAGGTCATCAGAACCTTGTTGATCGAGGCCTGCACCACCGGCGTGATGTTGTACGGAATCTCATAGGCGATATTCGCCGGGAAGAACTTCGACAGCTCCTGCATCTTGGCTTCGACGGCGCGCGCCGTCGCCAGCGCATTGCCGGTCGGCGACAGCAGCACCGAGAGACCCGCCGTCGGCTCGCCGTTGAGGCGCGTCGTGAACTGATAGCCGAGGCCGCCGATCTCGATGCGTGCGACGTCGCGCAGCCGCACGGTCGAACCGTCGGCGTTGGCGCGCAACACGATCGCGCCGAAGTCGTCGGTCGATGAGAGCTGACCCTTGACGAGAACGAGCGCGGAGATGCGCTGGTCCTTGGTGCTCGGCTCGGCGCCGACGCTGCCAGAGGCGACCTGCGCGTTCTGTGCGGCGATCGCCTTGGTTACGTCATCGGCATTGAGGTTGTAGCCGACGAGCTTCGCCGGATCGATCCAGATGCGCAACGAACGTTCGGTCGAGAACAGCGTGGCGCGGCCGACGCCGGGAATGCGGCGGATTTCGCCGAGCACGTTGCGGATCATGAAGTCGCCAAGGCCGACTTCGTCCAGCGACTTGTCGGTGGACTTCAGCGTCACGATCTGAAGCACCGCGCTGGAGGCTTCCTCGACGAGAATGCCCTGCTGGATCACCGCGCGCGGCAGGCGCGCCTCGACGCGCTTGATGCGGTTCTGCACCTCGACCGAGGCGAGGTTGGAGTCCGTGCCCGGCACGAAGTTGGCGATGATCTCAACCTGCCCCAGCGAGTCGCTGGTGGATTCGAAGTTGAGAATGCCGCTGGCGCCGTTGAGCTCTTCCTCGATCAGGCGCGTGACGCTGTTGTAGAGGTTTTCAGGCGACGCGCCGGGATAGCTCGTCGAGATCGAAATCGACGGCGGTGCGATGATCGGATACTGCGCGATCGGCAGTTGCGGAATCGCGATCGCGCCAAGCAGACAGATAAAGAGAGCCACGACCCATGCGAACACGGGCCGGTCGATGAAGAAACCCGGCATCGTCAGCGGCTCGCCGCCGAAGCTTCCACTGCCGACGGATCCTCAGTTGCGGCAACCTCGCGCCACTCGTTTGGCGTGACGATGTCGCCCGGCGCGAATTTCTGGAAGCCTTCGACCACGACCTTGTCGCCGGCCTTGAGACCATGGCTGACGAGCCATTGTCCCTCGATCATCGAACTCGTGCGGATCGGCTGCGCCGCGATGCGGTTGTCGTCCTTGAGAACGAACACCTCGGCGCCGCCGCCGGCGTTGCGCTGCACGGATTGCTGCGGCAGCAGGATCGCATCGGTGTCGATGCCCTGCTCGATCTGCACGCGCACATACATGCCCGGCAGCAATTCGCGGTTCGGATTTGGAAACTCGCCGCGCAGCGTCACCTGCCCGGTGGTCGCATCGACGCGCGCGTCGGAGAACAGAAGCTTGCCCGGCAGCGGATAGACCGAACCGTCGTCGAGCACGAGGCGAACCTTCACCGCGTCCGGCGCGATCTGGTCGAGCGCGCCTTCCTTGAAGTCGCGGCGCAGCTTGTTCATTTCGCTGATCGACTGCGTGAAATCGGCATAGACCGGATCGATCTGCTGGATCGTCGCAAGGCTCGCCGTATCGTTCTGAAGAACGAGCGCGCCTTCGCTCATCAGCGCGGCGCCGATGATGCCGCTGATCGGCGCGCGGATGGTTGCGTATTCGAGGTTGAGGCGCGTGCGCGCCGCATCCGCCTGACGCGCGGCGAGATCCGCCTCAGCCTGGCGCATGTTGGCGAGCGCGGTTTCGTTCTCCGACTCTGAGACAGCCTTGCTCAGGATCAGGATGGATGTCCGGCGATACTGCTGGGTAGCCTGCTGGAGAACGGCGCGCGCCTTGGCGACCGCGGCTTCGTTCGCCTGCAGATCGACTTCGAACGGCTTCGGATCGATGTGATAGAGCGGATCGCCGGCCTTCACCATGCTGCCCTGTTCGAACAGGCGCGCGATGATGATGCCCGATACACGCGGCCGCACGTCGGCGACCCGTGTCGGCGCGATGCGTCCGGGCAGTTCGCGGACGATGGATTTCCAGGTGGGCTTGACGGTGACAAAACTGACGTCAGGTGGTTGGGGAATTGCCGCGGCCGCAACGGGCTCGTCACAGGCCGAAAGAAGTGAAGCCAGTCCGAACAGCAAAGCCGCTGTTGCGACCGGCCGCGTCCACGAGTTCATGCCGCACCTTTTTTGTTCTTGATCGCCCATCGGTCTGGTCCCTGCCGCATTGCAGGAACCAGGCCATGTGAGGTGATGGGCTCGAATCCGACAGCTCGAACGAACATAGAATTGTCAGGGTGCATCGCAACATGAATGCGACATGAACAAGCGGCGACCCAATGTCGCGCGACCTAAAGGACTGAAATACTTACCTATTCGAAGGATGACGCGATCGTGTCCGGGTGATTGACAGGCACTCAGTCGCGGGAATCCGGCACAGTTTGTGACTTCATTGTGTCGGGAACCGAGCTCAGTGTGTCGGATCGACGATGATCTTGGTATGCCGCTCAGGGTTGGCGAGGTCCGCAAACGCCTGCGCCACGCCGTCGATGCCGACGGTCGCGGTGATCAGGGATCCGGCATCGACGTGCCCTTCCGCGATCAATCGCAGGGCAGACGCGAATTCGTCGGGCGTATAACCAAGCACGTACTGCACCGACAGTTCCTTGATGATGCCCAGCATCGGCTCGGAGCGGTCCTGTTCCATGCAGACGCCGACGACGACAATCCGCGCGTCGCGCGGCGCGCCCTCGAACACCTGCTGGATCAGGCCCGGCACGCCGACGCATTCGAAGATCAGCGCCGGCTTCAACGCAGGCAGAAACATCTGGAACGGCGGGCGGTTCGCCTTTTCTTCCTCCGACATCGCCGCGTGCTCGGCCCACGCCGCATACGGCTGCGTGCGGGCGGGATCGACGACGACATCGGCACCGAGTTTCTCCGCGAGTGCGCGGCGCGCCGGTGAATAGTCGGCGGCGATGATTGTGCGGAAGCCGCGCATTTTCAGCGCCGCGATCACCGCAAGTCCGACCGGGCCGCAGCCGATGACGAGCGGAATCTCGTCGCCGCGCGCGTTTGCTTTCGCCACCGCATGGATGCCGACGGCCAGCGGCTCGGTCAGCGCCGCATGCTCCGGCGCAAGGCCGTTCGGCACTTCGAGCAGCAGCGCCTCGCTCAAGACCATCTGCTCGGCATAGCCGCCGACCACATCGTTCGAATAGCCGATGCCTTGCGGCCCGGTTGCGGTGATCAGCGCCGGGATCGAACAGACATGCGTGCCGGGCTTGAGCCTGCGCTCAGTACCGGGGCCGTAGTCGATCACCTCGCAGCAGAACTCGTGGCCGAAGACGACATCGCGCGTCAGGTCCATCGGCTTGCGGCCGGTGAACTTCGCCATGTCCGACATGCGCGACGCGAACTTGCGCGCATGCAGGTCGGACCCGCAGATGCCGCAGGCGAGCGTCTTCACCAGCACCTGTCCTGCCGCTGGGACGGGCGCAAGCAGCGTGTCGACGACGATCTCGCCGTTTCTGAAAACCGCAGCGCGCATCGCTGACCTCACTTCCGTCCGGACGCCTTCGCCAGCGCCACGTCGCAGAACACGGCCGCGGTGGCGACAACCTCATCGATCGGCTGCGGGTAGCCTTGCGACACCCAGCGCAGCGCGATGTTGATGACCGCACCGACCATGCCGACCGACAGCATGGACGTTTCGGTCGCGCCCTTGGCGGGGGGCGCGAGCAGCGCACTCATCGCTTTCAGCGCATTCATACGCACCGCGTCGACCTCGGTGCTGATGCCGCCCATCTCCAGAAGGAAGACGCGGGCCGGACGCGGATGCTCGCGCAGGCGCGTGAAGTAGACGGCGAGGATCGCGCGCATCCTCCCCGCGGCATCGCCGGTGAACTGCACGCCCGCGGCCGCCATCTGCCGGTGCAGTTCGTCAGTCACGTGGATGTAGGCTGCGATCAAAAGCGCTTCGCTGTTGGCGAACGACTCATAGAAGTAGCGCTCCGTCAGCTTCGCGGCTTCGCACACCGCTTTCACGGTCGCGTTGCGATAGCCGACGCGGCCATAGACCTGCACCGCCGCCTCGATCAGCCGCAGCCGCCGCTCGGCGCGCCGCTCGTCCGCATGCACGCCGCCATAAAGCCGCGAAACCTTCGCCGGATTCGTCATTCCCGATTATTGACATGATGCATTGTCAGATACAAGCTGTGTATCCTGACAGCCTTGCCGGGAGGTGGCCTCATGTCTGTTCCTCATTTCGACGTGCTGATCGTCGGCGCGGGCCTCTCCGGCATCGGCGCAGGTTATCACCTCCAAACCATGAGTCCGAAAAAGACTTTCGCGATCCTGGAAGGACGCGACTGCATCGGCGGCACCTGGGATCTGTTCCGCTATCCGGGCATCCGCTCCGACAGCGACATGTACACGCTTGGCTATTCGTTCCGCCCGTGGACCGATCCGAAATCGATCGCCGACGGCCCGTCCATTCTCAGATACGTGCGCGACACCGCGCGCGACTACGGCATCGACAAGAAGATCCGCTTCAACCATCGCGTCAAACGCGCGTCGTGGTCGTCCGGCACGGCAACATGGACCGTCGAGGTCGAACGCGGCCCGGAGAAAGCGATCGAGCGCTTCACCTGCCATTTCCTCTTCATGTGCAGCGGCTACTACAAGTACGAAGCCGGCTACACGCCGGAGTTTCCCGGCATCGCGAACTTCGGCGGTCGCGTCGTGCATCCGCAGAAGTGGACCGACGATGTCGACTATGCCGGCAAGAAAGTCGTTGTCATCGGCAGCGGCGCGACGGCCGTGACGCTCGTTCCGGAAATGGCGAAGTCCGCGGCGCACGTGACGATGCTTCAGCGCTCGCCGACATATGTGGTCGCCCGCCCCGATCAGGACGCGATCGCCAACTGGCTGCGCGCACGCCTGCCTGCCAAGGTCGCCTACGGCATCACGCGATGGAAGAACGTGCTGCTCGGCATGTATTTCTACCGGCTCTGCAAGTACAAGCCGGAGCGCGTGAAGCAGTTGATCCTCGGCGGCGTGAAACTTGCGCTCGGCCCGGATTACGACATCAAGACGCACTTCACCCCGCGCTACAATCCGTGGGACCAGCGGCTATGCCTTGTGCCGAACGGTGACCTGTTCGAGTCGATCAAGGCCGGCAGAGCCTCGGTCGTCACCGATCACATCGACACGTTCACGGCTACCGGCATCAAGCTGAAGTCGGGTGAAGAGATCAAAGCCGATGTTGTGGTCACTGCCACCGGCCTCGATCTTCAGGTGCTCGGCGGACTTGAGGTCGCCGTCGACGGCAAGCCGGTCGATTTCTCCAAGACCATGAATTACAAGGGCCTGATGTATTCGGGCGTGCCGAACCTCGCCTCGGCCTTCGGCTACACCAATGCCTCATGGACGCTGAAGTGCGATCTCACCTGCGCCTTCGTTGCCCGCCTGCTCAACTACATGGACGCCAAAGGCTACAGCCACTGCACGCCGCAGCGGAAAGACCCCTCGATCACCGAACGTCCGTGGGTCGATTTCTCGTCCGGCTACTTTCAGCGCGCGATGCACAAGCTGCCGAAGCAAGGCTCGGCGCGGCCGTGGCGGCTTTACCAGAACTACGCGCTCGACATCATGACCCTGCGCTACGGCACGATCGAAGACGGCACGCTGGAGTTTTCGCGCAAGGCCGTTGCCACTCAGCCGGCGATCGAGTTGAGGAAGGCGAGCTGAAGCAGGCCTCTAATCGTCGTGCCGGGGCTTGACCCGGGCATCCATCTTCCCTGCCAATGATCTCGCAAGACAAAATGGATGGCCGGGTCAAGCCCGGCAATGACTGGAGATGGGGAGAAATACGGCCGCGCACGCTTCCAAGTCTGCTCCTTTGCAGCATCCCCGAATTACATCGGCCAGCCCTCGCCCTCGCCCCGGAACATGCCATCCCCCACCTTAGAGCCGTTCTCAGGCCGGGCGATTGATGCTAGTGCTTGGACATGAACCAGCGCGCCAACATCCGGGTCGGCCACTCGACCTGTCCGCATGATTGCCCCTCCGCCTGTGCGCTCGATGTCGATATCATCGACAACACGACCATCGGCCGGGTCCGCGGCTCGAAGCAGCAGACCTACACGGCCGGCGTCGTCTGCGCGAAGGTCGCGCGCTACGCCGAGCGCATTCATCATCCCGATCGGCTGATGGTGCCGCTCAAGCGCACCGGTCCGAAGGGCTCCGGCCAGTTCAAGCAGATTACCTGGGACGAGGCGCTAGACGAAATCGCCCAGCGCTTCAACGCGGCCGAGCGCGAGTTCGGCGCGCAGTCGGTCTGGCCCTATTATTATGCGGGCACGATGGGCCTGATCATGCGGTTCAGCGTTAACCGGCTGGCGCATGCGAAAAAGTATTCGCGTTTCTACAGCACCATCTGCGCGACGATCGCCCGCGCCGGTTTCGCCGCCGGTACCGGCAAGGTCGCGGGCGCCGACCCGCGCGAGATGGCGATGTCCGATCTCGTCGTGATCTGGGGCACCAATCCGGTGTCGACGCAGGTCAATGTGATGACGCACGCGACCCGCGCGCGCAAGGAACGCGGCGCCAAGATCGCTGTCGTCGACATCTACCAAAACGACACGATGAAGCAGGCGGACATCGGCATCATCGTCCGCCCAGGCACCGACGGTGCGTTCGCTTGCGGCGTAATGCATGTGCTATTCCGCGACGGTTATGCCGACCGCGCCTACATGGCGAAATACACCGATTGCCCGGATGAACTGGAAGCGCATCTGAAGACGCGCACACCTGAATGGGCCTCCGCCATCTGCGGCGTGCCGGCCGCCGAGATCGAGGCTTTCGCGCACGAGATCGGCAAGACGCCGCGTTCCTTCTTCCGTCTCGGTTACGGCTTTACCCGCAGCCGCAACGGCGCGTCGCAGATGCATGCGGCGCTCTGCATTCCCGCCGTCACCGGCGCATGGCAGCACGAAGGCGGCGGCGCATTCTTCAACAACGCCGGCATCTGGGGCTTCAATCACACGCTGATCGAAACACTCGACGAAGTGGACAAGACGACACGCCAGCTCGATCAGTCGGCGATCGGCCGCATCCTCACCGGCGATGCCGTGGCGCTGCAAGGCGGCCCGCCCGTCAAGGCGATGATCATTCAGAACACCAATCCGGTGAACGTCGCGCCCGAGCAACTGCTCGTGCGGCAAGGCTTCGCCCGCGAGGACCTGTTCGTCGCCGTGCACGAGCAGTTCATGACCGAGACCGCGATGATGGCCGACATCGTGCTGCCGGCGACCATGTTCATGGAGCACGACGACCTTTATTACGGCGGCGGCCACCAGCACATTTCCGTCGGGCCGAAGCTGATCGATCCGCCGGGCGAGTGCCGCTCGAACCAGCAGCTGATGAAGGGCCTTGCCGACCGGCTCGGCATCATGCATCCGACGTTCCACATGACGGATCGCGAGATGATCGACGCGACGCTCAAGCTCAGCGGCCACGGCGACATCGAAGCGCTTGAAGCCGATCTCTGGCGCGATATCCAGCCGGATTTCCGCAAGTCGCACTATCTCGACGGCTTCGCGCACAAGGACGGAAAGTTTCACTTCAAGGCCGACTGGGCGCAGGTGCCGGGCGCGAACACCCTCAATCTCGGGCCGATCGCCGACATGCCCTCGCTCCCGGATCATTGGGCGGTGATCGAGAATGCCGACGACGAGCATCCGTTCCGCCTCGCGACCAGCCCCTCGCGCAGCTTCCTCAATTCGACGTTCGCGGAAACGCCGTCATCGCTGGCCCGCGAAGGCGCACCGTCGGTGATGATGCATCCGGCCGATGCGGCGAAGCTCGACGTTTCCGACGGCGACGTCGTCCTGCTCGGCAACAAGCGCGGCGAGACCAGGCTGACGGTAAAGATTTTCGACGGCGTGCGCCATGGCGTGCTGATCGCCGAGTCGATTCATCCGAACAAGAATCACATCGGCGGACGCGGCATCAACAGCCTCACCGGCTCGGAAGCGGTCGCCCCGCACGGCGGCGCGCCGTTCCATGACAACAAGGTGTGGGTGAAGAAGGTTGCCGCGAGGGCCTAAGCCCGAGGTGCTCCTCATCCTGAGAAGCGCGGTGCGCATCTCGACGGATGAGCGGCCACGCAGCTTCATGGTTCGAGGCGCACCGCAATTGTGATGCTCCTCACCCTGAGGAGCTAACAAGAAACAAAAAAGGGCCGCACGGCATTGGCGCCATGCGGCCCTTTTGACGATTGCGGTTTATTTCTTCTCGATATTCCAAAACACAGGGGTTGCCGGACCATCGACGACGCCGGTGATCTCCTTGCGCCAGGCGCTGGGCGAGGTGTACTGGCCGAGCGGCAGATAGATCACCTGATCGAACACCCGTGCCTGGATCTGCGCGGCGATCTTCTTCTGCTGTTCCAGATCGGTCGAGCGTGCATAGGCGTCGCGCAGCTTTTCCATTTCCGGATCGTCCGGCCAGCCGAACCAGCCGCCGTTCTTGCCCTTGCTGTTCAGCGTCGCGTGGGCGACCGGATTCATGATGTCGGGGCCGGCCCAGTTGGTGAAGAACATGTTCCAGCCGCCCTCCTTGACGGGCTTCTGGCTGGCGCGGCGAGTCACGACGGTCTGCCAGTCGGTGGCCTGAACTTCGACCTTGAAGCCGGCATCGCGCAGAAGCTGCGCACCGACGATCGGCTGCGCCTTCAGCGTCACGACGTCACCGGGCGCCATCACGACAACCGGCGTTCCGTCATAACCGGACTCGGCAAGCGCCTTTTTGGCCGCTTCCATGCCCGTCTTCTTGGTGAGCGTGTCCGCGCCGGCTTCGGTGGCGAGCGGCGTGCCGCAACCGAAGACCGCGCCGCAGACCTTGTAGTAGTCGGGATTGCCGACCAGCGCGTCGAGCACGTCCTTCTGGTTCATCGCCAGGAACGCGGCGCGGCGGACCTTCACGTTGTCGAACGGCGGATGCAGGAAATTCATCCGGCCGATGGTCTGGAAGCCGAGCGGGCTCAGCGTCTGGACGACAATATCCTTGTTGCCCTTGAGGATCGGCAGCAAGTCGAACGACGGGTTCTCCATGAAGTCGATATCGCCGGACTGAAGCGCATTCACGGCGGTCTGCGCGTCAGGCATGGTGATCCACTCGACGCGATCGACCTTCACGACCTTGCCGCCCGAATTCCAGCTCGGCGGTTCGGCACGCGGCACGTAATCCTTGTTCTTCTCATAGACGGCCTTCACGCCCGGCTGGAATTCACCCTGCACGAACTTGAAGGGACCGGAACCGACGTGCTCGGTGATCGCCTTGGTGTGCGGCGTTTCAGCCATACGCTTCGGCATCATGAACGGCACGATCGACGACGGCTTGCCGATCGATTCGAGCACGAGGCCATACGGCTCCTTCAGCTTCAGCGTAATGGTTTTCGGATCAGTCGCCGTGATCGACGCTGTGAAATCCATCAGCTTCTGACCCATGCCGTCCGCTTTGCCCCAGCGTTGCAGCGATGCGACGCAGTCCTCCGCAGTGACGGGCGCGCCGTCATGCCACTTCAGGCCGTCGCGCAACGTGAAGGTATAGGTGAGCTTGTCGTCGGAAACCTTCCAGCTCGCCATCTGCGGCTGGACTTTGAAGCTCGAGTCCATTGCCAACAGCGTGTCGTAGATCATGTAGCCATGATCGCGCGTGATGTAGGCGGTCGTCATGGTCGGATCGAGCACACGCAGATCCGAGTGCATCACCGCTGTCAGCGTCTTCGCCTTCTGCGCCAGAGCCGGCGTCGCCGCTGATAAAGAAGCCGCAACCGCGGCTGCAAAAATAAGACCTGGACGCCGGGCTTTCAGCGGAGCTCGAATACATCCACGCAAGACTTCAGACATCGCTACCTCTCCTGAATCATTTCTCGTCTGTGATTGCTTTGTGAGTCCTGTGCGGACTTTTTTAAGCGTCCAGCCAAACTGTAGACGTAGAACATAAGACGTTGAACATGTTCCCCAATCGAGAGTTGCACCAACCTCGGCAGGCGTCAATCGCGATTTGCCGCGATGCTTGTAGAAGGATCAAACAAAGACGTGTGATCAAGCAAGCGATCGACATCTGCAAAGAATGCATCTTGCCGTTCACTCCAAGACGTTCTGAAATGAACCGTTCTGAAATGCCGCTTCGTCTCCCGCCCATCACACCCGTCATCGGGGGAGCGTGCAAGATCAAGGGAATAGTCTTCATGAACCCCGCCAACCTTCCGTTCGATAGTGAAGTCATGCTTGCCGGCCTGCGTCCGTGGGTCGAATGCGAAAGCCCTACCTGGGATGCTGCGGCAGTTGAACGCATGCTCGACCTTGCTGCCCGCGACATGGCTATCTGCGGCGCAACAATTGAGCGCATTGCCGGACGACAAGGTTTCGCCGGCTGCATTCGCGCACGCTTTCCGCATCCCGATTTCGGACAGCCGGGCATTCTGATCGCAGGTCATATGGATACGGTGCACCCCATCGGTACGATCGCGCAGTTGCCGTGGCGTCGCGAGAACGGCAAGTGTTACGGCCCCGGCATTTTCGACATGAAGGGCGGAAACTTCGCGGCGCTCGAGGCCATTCGCCAGCTCCAGAAAGCCATGTTCACGACTCCTCTCCCCGTCACCGTCCTGTTCACTCCTGACGAAGAAGTCGGCACGCCGAGCACACGCGACATCGTCGAGGCCGAAGCCGCACGCAACAAGTACGTGCTGGTTCCCGAGCCTGCCTTCCAGAACAAGGGCGTCATCACCGGGCGCTATGCGATCGCCCGCTTCAATCTCGAAGCAACTGGCGTGCCAAGTCACTCCGGCGCGACGCTGTCGTCGGGCCGCTCCGCGATCCGCGAGATGGCGCGGCAGATCGTCGCCATCGACGCGATGACCGGCGAGGATTGCACCTTCAGTGTCGGCATCGTGCACGGCGGCCAATGGGTCAACTGTGTTGCCTCACGTTGCACCGGCGAAGCGCTGAGCATGGCGAAACGCCAGAGCGACCTCGATCGCGGTGTCGAGCGGATGCTCGCTCTCTCCGGCACCAACAACGACGTGACCTTCACGGTCACACGCGGCGTCACTCGTCCGGTCTGGGAACCAGACCAGGGCACCATCGCTCTCTACGAACGCGCGCGCGACATCGGCAAGCAGATTGGAATCGATCTGATTCATGGCAGCGCGGGCGGCGGTTCCGATGGAAACTTCACCGGCGCGGCCGGCATCCCCACCCTCGACGGTCTCGGCATGCGCGGCGGTGGCGGACATACCTTGCAGGAACACATCGAGGTGGATTGCCTGGCGGAACGCGGGCGGTTGATGGCCGGGCTGCTCGCTACGCTCCAGTGACGGGCGCACCGCCGCAACGATTTATCGCACTGCCGCGTGTTAACGGTCTTGGCCCCGTGGCGTTTCCGTTCTATCACGCCTCTCAAAATCACGGTTCGTATGATGAACAGCGAACCGCAACGAAACCCTCGGACAACAAGGGGGCGCTTGTAACCGGCACGGACGGATGGTTTAGTTTGACCATCTGACGAAGGCCGAGGGGGGAGTTCGGACTTAAGATCGATCGCTTCGATCAATCACTTCAATGGATCGCGTTGGGAGAGACCGGCTTCGCGCCGGCGCCGAAGGAGCAACCGCCCCGGAAACTCTCAGGCAAACGGACCGCGCGATTATCTAGCATCTGGAAAGAGACGCAGCTTCTGGCTTGCGTCCGCCGACGGGATAATACTCTCAGGCACAGCGACAGATGGGGCTTCGACGGGTTTTCGGACATGGGTCCGGCGACGCCATCAGAGGCCTTGGTCATGCTTGCAATCGATTCCGGTTTCCTGAAACGAACTGCCTTTCCTGCTCGTCATGTCGCGCATGACGGCCGAACGGTGCGCTTTGACCGTTGCATGAGCAACGACAGCCCCTTGAGCCTTTCGAATCTGATGGCACACTCCTTGCTGGGAGAACGGGATGGAGACCGGATGGTGCCTTGCACAAACGGTTCCTCGGGAGACATTGCGAGATGAATTCATGACATGCACAAGATGTGATCGCATCGTGCCCGGATCGCGAAACAAGAGGCGTTGCCGATGCTTGGTTATCTGATCCGGCGCATCCTCGCCGCCATCCCGGTGATGGGCGTGGTGGCGCTCGTGGTGTTTCTGCTGCTGCGCCTGACACCCGGCGACCCCGCCGCGATCATCGCCGGCGATCTCGCAACCCCCGAGCAGCTTGAGCGCATCCGCACGACACTCGGTCTGAATGAGCCGCTTCACACCCAGTTCATCACCTGGATCGGCCGACTGCTGCAAGGCGACTTCGGTGTCTCGCTGATCTCCCAGGTTCCTGTCATGAAGATGATCGGCCAGCGTATCGAGCCGACGATCAGCCTCGCGCTGT
>JBMOOJ010000105.1:0-74394 GCA_049323835.1 Pseudomonadota bacterium
CAGCCGCGAGCCGCTGTATGCGCGGGCCGCTACGCATGTCGACACCGCACGGCTGAGTGTCGAGCAAGCGGCCAATCGCTTGATCGAATCGGTGACGCCCGTTCTGGCAAAGGCGGAGCGGCCGCGTGTGGTTGCCACACGATAGCCATCACACCCCGAGATGGCGCTCCAATATTTCCGTCTGCAATGCCAAGGACTTGGGCGCCCCCTCGAACACCACCGTCCCCTTTGACAGCAGCACGACGCGATCGGCGATTTTCGCGAGACTTCTGAAGTCCTTATCGACCACGATCGTCGCGACGCCCTCGCCGCGGATCACACTGAGCGTCGACCAGATGTCCTGCGCGACCATCGGCGCAAGGCCTTCGGTCGCCTCATCAATCAACAGCAAGTCAGGGTTGGTCATCAGCGCGCGGCCGATCGTCAGCATCTGCTGCTCGCCGCCGGACAATTGATGTCCGCCGTTGCCGCGGCGCTCCTTAAGCCGCGGAAATAACTGGAAAATTCGATCGAGCGTCCAGGTGCAGCGGCCATCGGTTGCGGGGCGCGCAGCCATCACGAGATTCTCGACGACGCTGAGCGAGCCGAAAACCCCACGTCCTTCAGGCACATAGGCGACACCGGCGCGGGCGATGGTTTCCGGTGCGGCGCGCGCAATCTCACGGCCGGCGAAACTGATCGAGCCGCGGCAGTCGCCGACCAACCCCATCAGCGAACGCAAGAGCGTCGTCTTGCCCATGCCGTTGCGGCCGATGAGCGCGACCTGTTCGCCCTTTTTCGCTTCAAGATCAATGCCATGCAGCACCTGGCTAGCGCCATAGAACGCCTGGAGCTTTTCGGCCTTCAGGAGAACGCTCATGAAGCTGCATCTCCATGCGCGCCGAGATAGGCCGCGCGCACCGCCGGATCGGTCCGCACATGTTGCGGCAATCCTGTGGCAATGACCTTGCCATCCTGCATCACGGTCAAACGGTCGGCGAGCTGAAACACCGCGTCCATGTCGTGCTCGACCAGAAGCACTGCATGCCCTTCTCGTAGCGATGCGATCAGCTCGATGATGCCTTTGGCCTCCTGGAGCCCCATGCCGGCGAGCGGCTCGTCGAGCAGGATGATGCGAGGGCGCGTGGCGAGCACCATCGCGATCTCGAGCTGGCGCTGTTCGCCATGGCTGAGCTGGCTCGCCGGAACGGCGACGCGCGACGTGAGGCCGGTTCGCTCCAGCGCCACATCGGCAGCCGCGATCACCTCGGGATCGGACAGCACACCGCCGAACATTCTCAGCGGCGCTTTCGCATGCGCCTGAGCCGCGAGCCGCACGTTTTCGTACACGGTCGATTGCGCGAAGATCGTCGTCTTCTGGTATGAGCGGCCGATGCCCCGCCGCGCGCGGCGCTCGACGCTGTCACGGGTCACATCGTGATCATCGAGTACGATCGACCCGGACGTCACGTTGAGATCGCCCGACAGCAGATTGATCAGCGTCGACTTGCCGGCGCCGTTCGGGCCGATCACGGCATGGATTTCGTCCCGATGCACATCGAGGGATACATCGGCGACCGCGCGCAAACCGCCGAACTGCTTCGACAGGGCATTGGCGCGCAGCGACGCCGCGGCGGGTGTCACGTCAAGCATGCTCTGCTCCCGTACTGGCTGGCTGCGCTTTCGGCTCGGGAGCTCGCGGCTGTTCTTCGCCAAGGATCGCCGTGAGCAAGTGACGCACGCCGTTTGGCAACAGGAGGACAATCGCGATGACGATGAGACCTTCAGCGAGCTTCCAGTAAACGGTGTTAGCCTTCAGCACCTCTTCCAGACCGAGCAGCACGATCGCGCCAATCAGAGGCCCCGCGACCGAGCGCAAACCGCCGATCAGAACCATGACGAGAATGATCGCCGAAACGTGCCATCCAAGTGTCTGCGGCGCGATGAATCCGAACTGCGCCGCCGACAAGTACCCCGCGACGCCTGCGATCGCGCCGGAGATGACGAAAGCAATCAGCCGCAGCCGGAAGATCGGAAAGCCGAGCGAGCGGGCACGCCGCTCGTTGTCGCGCGCCGCCTGGAGCGCATGACCGAACGGCGAGCGCACCAGCATGGTCAGCAGCGCGATGGTCGCGACCAGGAGCGCCAGCACCACGAAGTAGAACGCGAGCGGCTTCTCCAGATCGAGCAAGACGCGGCCGGCGATGGCGATTTCGGGCTTGGTGTTGATATAGGCCCCGTCGGACCCGCCGGCGAAGCGCGTGTCATGAAAGAAGAAGAACAGCATCTCGCCGAAGGCGAGCGTCACCATGATGAAATAGATGCCGCGCGTGCGCAGCGCCAGCGCACCGATGATCAGCGCCGCAAACGCGGAGACGCCGACGGCAAACGGAAACGACCACCAGAGCGACACCGGATCGTATTTCGGCGTCACCAGCGCCAGCACATAACCGGCAAGCCCGAAGAACGCCGCATGGCAAAGGCTGACAAGACCGCCGTAGCCGACGACAAGATTGAGCGCCATCGCCAGCATGCCCATCAGCAGCGCCTTGCTGGCGAACTGCACGTAGTACTTCGGCACGACGAACGGCAGCGCAATCGCGATCGCCAGCAACAGCGCGGGCACGAGCCACATCCGGACTGCTCCCTCTCCCCGCATGCGGGGAGAGGGTTGGGGTGAGGGGTGTCTATTGCCCACGACGAAGCGCCCCCTCACCCGCTCGCTCAAGCTCGCGACCTCTCCCCGCAGGCGGGGAGAGGTGAAAGAGCCCGGTGATGACGATATGTGTGTGGCGCCGCATCTCGCTACACCTCGCGCCGGCCGAGGATGCCGTTCGGCCGCCACAGCAACACCGCAGCCATCAGCACATAGATGAGAATGCTCGAGACGCTCGGGAAGAACACCTTGCCGAAGGTATCGGTCAGACCGATCAGCAGCGCGCCGATGGCGGCGCCCGTGATCGAACCGATGCCGCCAAGCACGACGACGACGAACGACAGGATCAGCATGCCATCGCCCATGCCCGGAAACACGGTCGAAACCGGCGAGACGACGATGCCGCCGAGCGCCGCGAGCGCAATGCCGACCGCGAACACGTAGCGATTGACCGTATCGAACGAAATGCCGAGCGCCCGCGTCATCTCGCGATTCTCCGCACCGGCGCGGACGATCATGCCAATTTTCGTGCGCTGGACGACGTAGAAGATCGCAGCCGCCACCAGCAGGCAGAACACGCAAATGGCCAACCGATAGACCGAATAGGACATGTTGTCGGTGAGCTGGATCGCGCCGGTGAAGCCCGCGGGCGCGGCGACCGAGTGCACATCCTTGCCGAACAGGATCTGCCGCACCTCATCGATGACAAGAATGAGGCCGAACGACAGCAGCACATGTGCGAGATGATCGCGCCCATAAAGCTGCTTGATGAAAACGTTCTCCAGAACCAGGCCAACGACGAACGCGATCGCGACGCCGCCGATCAGCGCCAGCCAGAAGCTGCCGGTCGCAGCCGCAATGCCGTACGCGAGATATGCGCCCAGCATATAGAACGCGCCGTGGGCGAGATTGATGACACCGAGAATGCCGAACACGAGCGTCAACCCACTCGCGACGAGGAACAGGACCATTCCATATTGAAGGGCATTCAGAAGCTGAACGCCGAACGTCGCGAGGTCCATCAATACGTCCCGTCAACAACAAAGAGGCCGTGGCACCTCCGGTTCACACTCGTCATGGCCGGGCATAGCCGTTCGCTAGAACGGCGTCGCTTCGCTCGCCTATGCCCGGCCATCCACGTCTTCCTTGCAGAATTTTCGTCAAGACGTGGATGCCCGGCACAAGGCCGGGCATGACGTCCTGTTGTGTAGGCAGCGCGCCGGATTACGACAGCCGGCAGCCGCGCGCCGGATCGTCGACGTTCGCCTGCGCGATCTTGACCATCTCGTTGCGGCCGTTCTTCACCTCCCGCAGATAGATGTTCTGGATCGGGTTGTGCGCCTTGTTGAACGAGAGCGGCCCGCGCGGCGAATCGATCTTCGCCGTTTCCATCGCCGCCACCATCTTGTCGCGCGCACCAGCGTCACCGCCGACCGCCTTGAGGCCGATATTGAGCAGAGCACCGGCATCATAGCCCTGCACCGCGTAGATATCGCCGTCGAGGTTGGTCTTGGCCTTGAAGGCTTTCAGGAACGCCACGTTCGCCGGATTGTCGAGATTGTCAGCGTAGTGGAGTGTCGTCTTGATGCCGTTGGCCGCTTCGCCTTGCGCGGCGATGGTGCCGTCGGTCAGGAAGCCCGCGCCATAGAGCGGAATGGTCTTGTTGAGACCCGCCGCTGCATAGTCCTTGACGAACTTCACCGCGCCGCCGCCGGCGAAGAACGAGAACACAGCATCCGGCTTGAGCGTCGCGATCCGCGTCAGCAGCGCCTGGAATTCGACTTCCGGGAACGGGATGGTCAGATCCTCGACGACCTTGCCGCCGAGCTTCTCGTAGTTCTCCTTGAACGCACCGATCATCTCGGCGCCGGCAGTATAGCGCCATGTGATGGTGACGACGTTCTTCTTGCCTTCGTCAATCAGCACTTTGCCGGCCGGGAACGTGGTCTGCCAGTTCGAGAACGAGGTGCGGAAGATGTTCTTCGCGCACTGCGGGCCGGTGGCGTCGTTCGCGCCGGCGTTCGGGATGATCAGCATCGAGTTGGTGTCGCGCGCGACCTTCACCATCGCCATGGCGACGCCGGAGTGCACGGTGCCGAGCACCACGTCGACCTTATCGCGGCTGACGAGACGGTTCATGTTGTCGGTCGCGGCTTCCGGCTTCGATTCGTCGTCAAGCTGAACGAAAGCGATCTCGCGGCCACCGAGCTTGCCGCCCTGCTGCTCGACATAGAGTTTGAAGCCGTTGTCGATGAACTGGCCGAGCTTCGCGAACGTGCCGGTGTACGGCAGCATCAGGCCGACCTTCAACGGCGCGCTCTGTGCAATCGCCGGCGAGAAAATCTGCGGCGTCACCGCGAGCGTCGCAGTGCCGGCAGCTCCCGACAACAGCGCGCGGCGTGTCAGCCGAAAACGGTGATTGGACATGAACTCCTCCCTCTGAACGCTTGAAATTCTTGTTCTCGAATTGACTGTGCAGGCCGCTACTTAGGGCACGGGCGGCCGGCCTCTCTCAAGCCCGCCATTCGCCGCCAGCCCCGCGCCGGCATGCATCATATTTCAGGCTCGGAAGCGTTGGCAAGAATTATAATTCAGGTCCGACTGACGGCGGAGCTTTTGTCGCAGATTGCCGGACGCACGTGCAATCTGCTTCAGGCTGCAACAATGTCGCGGGCGGCAGGAGCATCGGACTGCATGATCGATGCCAGCAGGCCGTAGACCTTGATCCAGGCAGTGCGGACTTCGGGGGTAAAGGCGGAATCGAGACCCTTCTCGAGCGTCCACAACAAGGCTTCGGCAACGAGACCGTAGTGCTCGCCGGTGACACCGTAACCGACGTGCCGGCTTCCAAGCGCGCGCAGCACCGGCGTCAGGGATTGCAGATCATGCAATCTGCCGATCCCCGTCGCCAGCATGTCCATGAGCTTTTCCTTCTGGACGGTCAGGTCCGCCGGAAACATCGGACGCAACTGCGGCGCGATTTCGAACAGCCGGCCAAAGAAGGCTTCGGCGACCACGTGCTGTAACGGCAGAAGTTCAGCAAAGCTGCTGCGTACCAGCATGACGTCCGTCGCGCTCAGTGCCGGCGCGGACACCGTGTCCCTCGCAACCATGTACGGTGCTTCGGCAACGGCGGCGAACCTGGGCTTCGCCTCGGCGCGACCGAAGAGATATCCCTGAGCCAGCATGACGCCAGCTGCGCGCAGAAGCTCAAGCTGTTGCTGGGTTTCAACCCCTTCCGCCGTGGTGACCATGCCAAGACTGCGCCCGAGATTTGCGACCGCGCAAACGATGGCCGCGCTGTCTCCATGATGCGACAGGTCGTTCACAAACGACCGGTCGATCTTGATCTTGTTGAACGGGAAGACCCGCAGATAAGTCAGCGATGAATAGCCGGTTCCGAAGTCATCGAGCGCAATCGATATGCCGGCCGCGTGCAGCCGGTGCAGAGCGGCGAGATTCTCGCTGGTTCTGCTGAGGAACACCGACTCGGTAATTTCAAGCTCAAGCCGGCTGGCGGGCAGCCCGCTGTCGGCGAGTATCCGCGCGATATTATCCGTGAGATTTTGGTCCTGAAACTGGACCGGCGACAGGTTGACCGAGACCGCAATGTGCTCTGGCCATGTTGTGGCAGCCGCACAACTGCGGCGCAGCACGTGTCTGCCTAGCGCGCCGATCAGTCCGGTTTCTTCGGCCACACTGATGAAATGATCAGGTCTGATGACGCCGCGCTCGGGATGCCGCCAGCGGACCAGCGCTTCCATCGATATCGTGCTGCCGCTTCGGATGTCGACGATCGGCTGGTAGTGGACCTCAAGCTCATGCGGCGCGTGAGCGAGCGCCCGGCGCAGTTCGCGCTCGATCCAGCGGCGCTCCCAGAGCCGGGCATCCATTTCCGGCTCGAAGAGGCAATACCTGCCGCGGTTGTGAGACTTTGCATGGTACGCCGCCACGTCCGCTTCCCGCAGCAATCCTGCCGGATCGCTCTCACCGGCGCGCGCAAGCGAGATGCCGATCGTCACCCCGATCGCGATCTGGCGCCCTTCGATCAGCATAGGCTGCTTTAGCGCGTCCTGGATCCGGCGAGCGAGATCAGCGCTGCCTTGGCGCGGATCCGGCGACAAATGCACGATAGCAAATTCGTCACCGCCCCAGCGCGCGACGGTGTCGTTTTCCGTTACGCAGGCGCGCAGTCGCCCCGCCACTTCTTTCAGCAGGAGATCGCCGAGCGCGTGCCCGCAGGCATCGTTCACTTCCTTGAAACGATCAAGATCGAGAAACAGCATTGCGGCCTGATGGCCTTCAGGCGGCGATGCAAGGGCGCGTTCGAGCCGCTCCTGGAGCAGAAGGCGATTTGGCAGGTCGGTCAGCGCATCATGATAGGCGAAGTGATCGAGTGCACCGATCGCCTTGCGCTTCTCGCGCGAGTAGCGCTCGACCAGCAACGTCGCGCCAAGCAGGGCCACCGCGGCAACGGCGGCCGCGGCGGCGAGCCAGACGATGATCATGCGCGCACGCTTTTCGGCGGCTGCAAGATACGGTTCGATAGTTCGCGTGACCTGGAACACCCCTCGCACATCGCCGATCTTCCAGTCACGCTTCACCGACTGCGGGTGGGTGTTGTGACATGAGATACAAGTCGGCAACGTCATCCGATCAGCGACCGCCACGCGCAGGGTGCGCACGCCGTCCCTGATCTCCTCACGCGAAAAGACGGCGTCAGGATCGGTCTGGAACGCGGTCCAGGCCTGCGATTCAAAGCTGTCCATCTTGCGGTCGACCCGGTGCGGCCACGGATAGGGGCTGACCAGCGAGAGCGACATCGCCTCGCCATGCAGCAGATCGGACAGATCCTTGATTACGGTCGCAGGATAGGGAATCGCGTGCGGATCGCCTGCGTGATTGGAGGAGAAACTCAGACCACCCACGCCCGTCGCCTTGCGGACGATGTTCTTCGAATAGTAGTCACGCACGGCTCGGATCGTGTCGGCGACTTCGAGGTTCGCGCGGTAGGCCGTATCGATAGCGGCTGCACGCATCGCGCCGGGCAGATAGAGCGCGGTCAACCAGACCGATACTCCCAGCGCCGCGATGATAAAGAGCACGACATGGGACACCGGGCTGATGCCATTGGCTCTCCCGATAGCGAGAATTCCCGGCGAGCCCTCCGTCAAAGTTGTATCCCCCGTCTATCCTGACATCGAATTGTGATCGCCAGTGATAAACGAGCTACCAAGCTACCGGCCGGAACCTCGGCCGGAATGAACTATGCTTTACGGCGACTTAAGCAGACGGCAGGACAATACCCTGACAGGTGCGGACGTCAGTCCGCACAGGCAATCCAGCGGTTTGACGCATCGTCATCGAGCGTAGCGACGTCGGCTGAGCGGCGCGACAGCACGGCCCGCTGGTTGATGTACCCCTTGTCGGTGATCTCGCCGCCATCAACCGACGGCACATCCGCAAGCAGCAGCGCGCGGGTGGCAAACGTCGACGTACCGCCGCCGCTCGCCTTCAACTTCGCAAGACCCGCGGCGATCGCGCTCCGCACCTTGTCGCTCGCGAGCACGTCATCGACAGATGCCGTCTCTGGTAGACCGCTTGCAGCCCGGCAAGCCGGGATATTCGGAAACACGAGGAAACGCACCTCGTCGCCGTTGTGACCGGCAACGACAATGTCCTGCGCCAGCGGCGCAAGCGCTGCGATGCCGGCGACGCGGACGGAGCCGACGCTGACCCACGTGCCGGAATTGAGCTTGAAGTCCTCGCTGACGCGGCCATCGAAGAAGAGACCGAGTTCGGGTCGCGCCGGATCGGCAAGCCGCACGGCATCGCCAATCAGATAGAAGCCCTCGTCGTCGAATGCCGTCTTCGTGAGTTCCGGCGCCTTCCAGTAACCGGGCGTGACGTTGGGCCCACGCACGCGCACCTCCATCTTGTCGCCGGAAGGTACGAGCTTCAGATCGGTGCCGGGAACGGGCACGCCGATGTTGCCGGAACGCGGCGCCTGGAAATGACAGTCGGTGGCGAGCGGCGCGGTTTCGGTCGAGCCCCACGCCGACACCATCGGCATGGCATGACCGACAGTCTTCACCGACAGCGCCTCCATCGCCTCCCACAGATTCTGCGGCAGTGCCGCACCCGCATAGAAGGCGAACTTCACCTGCGAGAAGAACTTGCGGCACAGATCGTCGTCGTTGCGCAGCGCACCGATCAGCATGTCGAAGCCGCGCGGCACATTGAAATAGACCGTCGGCCGCACCTCGCGCAGGTTGGCAAGCGAGGTCTCGAAGAGTCCGGGCGCAGGTTTGCCGCCGTCGATGTAGAGCGTGCCGCCGTTCTTCAGCACCATGTTGAAGTTATGGTTGGCGCCGAACGTGTGGCTCCACGGCAGCCAGTCGAGGAAGACCAGATCGTCGCTCGCAAGAAACGGCCACGTCTGGGCTCGCGCGGCCTGACTGGACGTCATCATCCGCTGTGTGTTGATCACGGCTTTCGGCGTGCCGGTCGAGCCTGACGTGAAAAGAAACTTCGCGATCGTGTCCGGCCCGACTTTTGCGAACGCCGCATCGACGGCGACACCCGGCACCGTCGCCGCGATATCGCGGAACGCAAGTGCGCCTTCGCCCGCCTCGCCGCTGACGATCACGGCCGTATGGACGGGTTTGATCGCCGCAAGCGCATTCGCAAACGGTGCAACGTTGGAAACATAGATCGCGCCGGGATCGAGCAAAGTGACCATCGCCTTCAGCTTGTCGAAGTCCTTCGACATCAGCGAATAGGCCGGCGAGATCGCGGCGACAGGCACGCCCGCGTGCTGCGCCGCGAGCGCGAACAGCGCATGCTCGATGCCGTTGTCGGACAGAACGACCAACGGCCGCGCCGCACTCATGCGCTGATCGAGAATCCACTGCGCCACGGCGCGAACCTGTTTCAGCGATTCCGCATAGGTGACGCTGACCCACTTCTGATCCGCCGGCGGCTTGCCGGCCGCCGGACGCTCGGCGAGGAAGACGCGCTGCGGTTGCGCCTTTGCCCATTGCTCCAGCCAGTCGCCGACGCAGCGCGCATGCGGTTGCAGCGCGACGTGCGAGCGCAGAATGATGCTGCCATCGGCGCGGCGCTCGGCATCGACGCGCGGCGTTGCAAACAACTCCGCGATATCGGTGCGCGGAGCGGTAGCGGCTTGAGCCATGATGCTGTCTCCCGGCAGCAGATGTTTTTGTCGCAGCCGCTGACGCGGCTTTACGGATTGGCGCGCTCGAACTGGCGCAGCAGACGATTGCCGCGCTCGACCGCAGAGTCCATTGCTTCCTGCGGCGACTTCTTGCCGCTGAAGGCCTGCTCCAGTTCATCCTCGATCGCGCTGCGGATCAAGGTGAACGAACCGAGCCGCAAACCTTTCGAATGCTCGGTCGGCGGCTTCGCCGTCATCTGCTCGATGCCGATCGCAGCACCCGGCGTCCTGTCGTAGAAGCCCTGATTGCGCGTGAGTTCGTAGGCCGCGCGCGTGACCGGCAGGTAACCCGTCCGCTGATGCCACGCCGCCTGCACCTCCGGCCGCGACAGGTAAGCGAAAAACCTGGCAACCCCCTTGTACTCCGCGCGCGGCCGGTCGCGCAGCACCCACAACGTCGCGCCGCCGATAATGGTGTTCTGCGGAGCGCCATCGGCATCCGGCCAGTACGGCAAACGGCCGTAACCGACCTCGAACTTCGATTTGGCATTGATATCCGCGCGGGTCGCCGACGAGCCGAGGAAGATTCCGCATTCGCCGCTCTGGAAGCGCGGTTCGGCCGTGGTCGCGCGGCCGCTGTAATCGTAGACTTTCGTCTTCTGCCATTCAGCCAGCTGGGTGATGTGCCGTACCACGAGCGGGTTGTTGATCGTCAGCTCCGCACCGAGCCCCGCCATGCCGTTCGATTTGGTCGCAACGGGAAGATTGTGGAGCGCGGAGAAATTCTCGATGTTGACCCACGATGGCCAATGCGTGGTGAAACCGCACGCCATGCCGTTGGCGCGCAGCCGCTGCGCGGCGCCGCCAAGTTCGGGCCATGTTTTCGGCGGTGTCTCGGGATCGAGGCCGGCGGCGCGAAACTGATCCTTGTTATAATAGAGAATCGGCGTCGAGGCGTTAAACGGGAACGACAGCATGTTACCGGCGGAGTCGGTGTAGTAGCCGGTGACCGCAGGCAGATAGTTGCTCGGGTAGAACTGCTCCGACTGATCGCGCATCAGCTCATAGACCGGATAAGTCGCGCCCTTCGCCGCCATCATGGTCGCCGTCGCGATTTCGTTGACCTGCACGATCGCCGGCTGGCCGCGCGAGCGGAATGCGAAGATCGCCGCCGTCACCGTTTCGGTGTAGCTGCCCTTGTGAACAGGAACGACGCGAAACTCGGATTGGGTCGCATTGAAATCGGTGGCGAGCTTTTCGAGCTGCTTGCCGAGCTCGCCGGTCATGGCGTGCCACCAGACGACCTCGGTCACAGCCAGCGCCGGAGAGGCGGCGGCGAGCACGAGCCCGCCCACGGCGAGAGACAAGACCTTGCTGCGCACCGCTGAGACGCAAGACATGATTGTGAAAGGCATGCGCATGAAAGGCATATGAATGAAAAGCGTATAGATGGAAGGCATGTGGTCCGGCTGCATTTTCTCGCCGACCCGGTACCACTCGGGCGCGAAATGCTTTAGCATTGGAGGACAATTCCTCAGGGATTTCAGCATCACCATAAGGGGATGAGGTTGCGTCTGTCCAGCCGAGCCGCTGCCCTGCGCTTCGCCGCAGCTTTGCTGCTGTGCGTCGCCGCCTGCAAGGCGCCAGCTTCTTCGCAGGCGCGGGAGTTCCGCGTCGCCGATACGCAGACCGAGGACTATCCGACCGTCGAGACGCTGCGTTTCATGGGACGTCTCGTCGCAGAGCGAACCGGCGGACGGCACCAGCTGCGCGTATTTCACTCCAATCAGCTGGGTGAGGAGAAGGAAACGCTGGAGCAGACGCGCGCGGGCGCAGTCGACCTCAACCGCACCAACGCCGCGCTTGCCGGCAATTACGCTCCGGCCATCAACGTGCTGGCGATGCCGTTCCTGTTCCGCTCGATCGAGCATCTGCGCGCCGTGCTCGATGGCCCGATCGGCGAGGAGATTCTGAAGAGCTTCGAACCGACGGGACTTGTCGGGCTCGCGTTCTATGAAGCCGGCGCGCGCTCGCTCTACAACGGGGTGCGGCCGGTTCGCACGCTGGCCGACATGAAGGGCCTGCGCATCCGCGTGCAGCAATCCGACCTGATGATCCAGATGGTGAAGGCGCTCGGCGCCGAACCGGTTGCGCTGCCTTACGGGCAGGTGCTAACCGCGCTGTCGACCCGATTGCTGGACGGCGCGGAAAACAACTGGCCGTCCTATGTGACGACCGATCATTTCAGACAAGCAACGTACTACACGCTGACCGAACATACGATGACGCCGGAAGTGCTGGTGATGTCGCGCAAGGCCTGGGAAAGCCTGACGCCGGCCGATCAGGCGATCTTTCGCGCCGCCGCACAGGAATCGAAACTGTTCATGCGCAAGAAGTGGCAGGAGCTCGAAGACCGCTCGCGCCAGCAGGCGCAGAACGCCGGTGTGTTCGTCATCGACGGCATTGACCGCAAGGCTTTTGAAGCGGCGATGGCGGGCATCTACGCCAAGACGCAGGCCGACCCCGCAATGGCCGCCCTGATCGAGCGGATTCGCAAGGTGCCCTGACGTGACCGACAGCAGCGCACCGCAGCTTCCATCAAGCGCCGCCGACGCCGACCAGAACGGCAGCCTGCGCCAGCGTATCGTGCGCCTCGTGCGCGCCGTGCCGATCCGCTGGCGCATTCTCTCGATTGCGGCCATGAACTCGGCGGTGGTGGTCGCGCTGGCCGTGATCATCTTCTCCGGTGCGAAGGTGCTCGACTCCGCATGGGACGACGTGCGGCAGGTCCGCGACTCCGACCGCATCCTGGCGCTGCTCGAAAGCGAAACCAGCCGCCTGCACAATCTCATTCATCGCTACATCAACCAGCCGAGCCCCGAACTGTTCGCGGAGATCCTGCTGCTGCGCGAGGCGGTGCTCGGCACGTTGACCAATCGTGCCGCTACCGATCCGATGCTCGCCGGTTCGGTCGCCGAGCTGGAAAAAGTCACCGAGCGTTTCCTCGAGGGCTTCGGCGAATTGCGGACCGTGCAAGCAAGGATCGCACGCACCTATGAAGAGCAGGTCCTGACCCCCGCGCGCGAAATGGCCGGCCTCTACTCGATCATCGAAGGCGCCACCGGCCGCCGCGAAGCCCTGATCTGGCCGGCGCTCGGCAAGTCGCGCGAAGCTTTCACGGCCATGCTGGTCGCCGCCAACGCCTACTATCTGTCGCTGGCGACGACGTCCGCGGACGAAGCCAAGCGCACCACCGATACGATCGAACGAACGATTCCGGTGATGAACGATCTCGCCGAGAACGATTTGCAGCGCAATGCGCTGGCGCGGCTGAAAGAGCGCGTCGCCTCGCTACGCGACGGGCTTGCCCAGCTCGCCGAGCAGTTCGCGACCCGCAACGACCTCTTGCGCAACTCGATCGACGCGAGCCAGGCCGCGACCATCGCCACCATCGACCAGCTCTCGAGCCAGATGCGCCAGCGCGAGCAGATCGCGCAGACGGTGTTTGACCGCACGCTGAAGAACATCTCCAGCCGGATGCTCTGGATCTCCGGCTTCTTTCTGGCGCTGATCATCACCGCGTCGGTCGTCATTGCGCTATCGATTCGCCTGCCGCTGCATCAGCTGATGAACGCGATGCGCGCCATCACGCAGGGCGACTATCGCCGCCGGCCGCTCGGCACCAGCGCCAAGGACGAGGTCGGGGCGATGGCGCGCGCCGTCGAAATTTTCCGTGAGAACGCGATCGCCAAGCAGAACGCGGAAGCCGACCTGCGCGCCGCCAAGGACAACGCCGAACGTGCGCTCGCCGAACTCAGCGCCGCACAGCAGAACCTGATCGATGCGGAGCGCCTGGCGGCGCTCGGCGGTCTCGTCGCCGGCGTCGCCCACGAGGTCAACAATCCGATCGGCATATCGCTGACGGTGGCGTCGAGCTTCGCCCGCCGCAGCGACACGTTCGAGAATGAGCTGAAGAGCAACACCCCGCTGCGCCGCTCGCAACTCGAGGAGTTTGTGCAGACCTGTCGCGACGCGGCGCAACAACTGGTTGCGAACCTGCATCGCGCTGCCGACCTCATTCAGTCGTTCAAGCAGGTGGCCGTTGATCGTTCGCATGCCGAACGCCGCGAGTTCGACCTGCGGGAAGCCACCGATCAGATCGTCGCCAGCGTGCGCCCCGTGCTGCGCAAAACGCCGGTGAATGTCGTGATCGACGTGCCCGAAGGACTTATCATCGACAGCTACCCCGGCGCATACGGCCAGATTCTGACCAACCTCATCCTGAATGCGTCCAATCATGCTTTCCAGGAGGGCGCGTCGGGGACGGTCAGCATCGTCGCCCGGCCCCGCGGAGCCGAGGAGATCGAAATCACCTTCTCGGACGACGGGGCGGGCATGACGCCCGATATTCAGCGCAAGGCCTTTGACCCCTTCTTTACCACCCGGCGCAATATGGGCGGCACCGGCCTCGGCCTGCACATAGTCTACAGCCTCGTCACCCAGCAGCTGGGCGGGCGATTGGTGTTGGAGTCGAAGCCCGGACAGGGTACGACATTCCGTATCATCATGCCTCGCGCCGCCCGCACGCCGGCGAACGCGATCGAAAGCGAGAGTTCCGGGAACACCCCATGGCCGACCAGGAAGATATCCTCCACCTGATCGACGACACCGGACCCGAGCCGCAGAAGGCATCGGGCCGGAAGTGGAAGGTTGCCGTCATCGATGACGATCATGCGGTGCATGAGGGCACGCGCTTCGCGCTCAGCGACTACAGCCTGAACGGCCAGTCGCTGGAGATCCTGTCGGCTTATTCCGCTGCCGAAGGGCGCGAGCTGATGCGCAAGCATCCGGATATCGCCGCGGTTCTGCTCGACGTGATCATGGAGACCGATTCGGCGGGCCTCGAACTGGTGCAGTTTATCCGCAACGAGATCAAGAACGAGACCGTCCGCATCATCTTGCGCACCGGCCAGCCGGGTCAGGCGCCGGAGCGGCGCGTCATCGTCGACTACGACATCAACGACTACAAGGCGAAGACCGAGCTCACCGCCGACAAGCTGTTCACCTCGCTGACCGCCTCGCTGCGCAGCTATCAGCAGCTCGAGCGCATGGTGCAGACGCGCCGCGGCCTCGAAATCATCATCGATGCCGCTTCGACCCTGTACGATTTCAAGTCGATGCAGCGACTCGCCGAAGGCGTGCTGACCCAGATCGCCTCGCTGCTCAATGTCGATTGCGCCGGCATCCTCGTGCTGCGCGACGGCGGCGAGGTCGGCGACAAGTTCTCGGTGCTGGCGGGAAGCGGCTGCTACAGCAAGTTCATCGGCAGCGTCGGACCGGAAGCGCTCGACACCGATCTGCGCTCGATGGTGAAAGCGGCGTTCCAGCGCCGCAAGCACGAGTTCCACGATCAGCGCTCGGTGCTCTACATCCGCACCGGCAGCGGCCGCGAGGTGGTGGTGCTGCTGGAGGCCGCGCGCGAACTGTCCGAGACCGACAAGTCGCTGGTCGAGATTTTCGGCAGCCGCCTCTCGATCGCGTTCGACAACGTCATCCTCTACCAGCAGCTCCAGGACGCCAACACCCAGCTCGAGGACCGCGTGATGGAGCGCACCCGCGCGCTGACCTCGGCCAACCGGCGCCTGTCGGCGCAATGGCTGCGGCTCCAGCGCGCCAATGCCTTCAAGAACGAGGTGCTCGGCACCGTTGCGCACGATCTGAAGAACCCGCTCGGCGTCATTCTCGGCCGCACCGAAATGCTGAGCGAACTGATCGGCGCCGGCTCGCCGAAGGAAAACGTGCTCGGCCAGGTCGCACATATCCGCGACGCCACCACGCGGCTGACCTCGATGGTCGATCACCTGATCTCCGACGCCATGGCGGATGCTTTCGACATCACCATCCGCCGCGAGCCGGTGGATGTGGCCGCGCTGGTCAGCGACGTCGTCGAAGGCAACCAGCCGTCCGCGATCAACAAGCAGCAGGCGATGAGCGTCTCGGCGCCGGATGCGCTGAACACCATGTGCGACGCCGACCGCATGCGCGAGGCGATCGACAACCTGATCAGCAACGCCATCAAGTACAGCCCGGTCGGCGGCAAGATCGCCGTGCTGGTGTCGCAGCAGGACGGCAGCGCCGTCATCCGCGTCACCGATGAAGGCGCGGGCCTCTCGCCGGAGGATCTCGGCCGCCTGTTCGGGCGCTTCCAGCGGCTGTCGGCCAAGCCGACCGGCGGTGAAAGCTCGACCGGCCTCGGCCTGTCGATCGTCAAACGCATTGTCGACATGCACGGCGGCGCGGTCACCGCCGCCAGCCCCGGCCCCGGTGCGGGCTCGACCTTCACCATCACCCTGCCGATTGCAGCGAGCTGACATGAGCCAGAGTCCGCATATTATCGTCGTCGACGATGAGGCCCCCGCCCGCGAGATGGTCGGCGACTACCTCAAGATGCACGGCTTCAACGTCACCCTGTGCGACGGCGGCCAGAGCCTGCGCTGCGAGACCGAAATCGCCATGCCGGATCTCGTGGTGCTTGATCTCAACATGCCCGAGGAAGACGGCCTTTCGATCATCCGCGACCTGAAGAGCCGCAGCAACGTGCCGGTGATCATGCTCACCGCGACCGCAAGCCCGATCGACCGCGTCGTCGGCCTCGAACTCGGCGCCGACGACTACATCGCCAAGCCCTGCGAATTGCGCGAACTGATGGCGCGCATCCGCTCGGTGCTGCGCCGGGCGACGCCGGCGCCGGCCGCTGCTGCCGCCGATGCGAAGGCCGCTGCAGGGAAGGAGCAGCTTGTCCGCTTTGGAACCAAGTGGCTCGATCTCAACGCACAGGCCTTGCGCGACGACGAGGGCAACGAGCATCCGCTCACCGCATCCGAGTTCGGATTGCTGAAGGTGTTTGCGGCCAACCCGAAGCGGGTGCTGTCGCGCGAGCGGCTGCTTGAACTGGCGAACGCACGCGACGCGGAGGCATTCGACCGCGCGGTCGACCTGCGCATCATGCGGATTCGCCGCAAGATCGAGCCAGACCCCACCAAACCCGCCGTGATCCGGACGGTTCGCGGCGGCGGCTATCTTTTCTCGCCCACCGGCGAGAAGGCCTGAGGCGCGACGGCCGCCAGCCCCGTTGGAATCATTGAGCTTTTCGCCCTAATGTGTCGTCGCCCGCGCGGCGACGACACAATTCGAGGGTGTCACGAAACCATTTTCCGCTTTTTGCGACGACATCCTGAAACGGACCGCCTCTAACACTCTCCTCGCAATGACGCGCGTCCATGTGGGCTCCCATGTGACGCGCATGTGGGAGAAGTGACATGCAGACCAATTTCGCCATGACCAACGCCGCTCAGCAGGGTGTGCTCGCTGCGCAGGCTGTCTCGGATGAAATGCTGCTGCAGAGCATTGCGGATGGTGAGCGCCCGGCGATGCACGTGTTCTACGCCCGGCACAACGTCCGCGTTTACCGTTTCATCCTGCGCACCGTGCGCGACCAGTCGGTGGCCGAAGATCTCGTCAGCCAGGTTTTCCTCGATGTGTGGCGCACCGCAGGCCAGTTCGAAGGCCGCTCGCAGGTCTCGACCTGGCTGCTGTCGATCGCCCGCTTCAAGGCGCTGTCGGCGCTGCGTCAGCGCCGCTTCGAGGACATCGACCAGAACGACGTCCTCGAAATTGCCGACGACTCCGAGAATCCGGAAGCGAAGCTCGATCGCACCAAGACTGGCGAACTGCTCCGCTCCTGCATCGCCCGCCTCTCGCCGGCGCATCGCGAAATCATCGATCTTGTCTACTACCACGAGAAGTCGGTGGAAGAGGCTGGCGAGATCATCGGCATTCCGCAGGCGACCGTGAAGACCCGCATGTTCTATGCCCGCAAGCAACTGGCCGACCTGCTGAAGGGCTGCGGCGTCGACCGCATGGCAGCGTAACGCTTCGCATTTTTCCCCTGGCCTGCCCCCATCAGGCCACTCTGACTGGCCCGGATCGCCCCCCACGATCCGGGCCACGTCGCGTTTGCAGGTCGCGTTAGGTCCGTTGACCGGATACCTCACAGACACGTGACGCGCGCGTTGTAACAGCAACGTTTCCCGTCCGAAGACCCGATCGACGCTGCTCGCAGCGCATTCGATCAAGGCTCCGATGCTGAACGCATTCTTCGCCCTGCTGGCCGGTGTAGTGACTATCGCCGCACCCTGCACCCTGCCCGTCCTGCCGATCCTGCTCGGGTCGTCGCTCGGCCGCGCGTCGACGACGCGCCCGGCGTTCATCGCGCTCGGATTCGTGACGTCGTTCACTGCGGCGGCATTGCTGCTGAGTGCGCTGACCCGCACCTTCCACTTCGATCCGGCCCATCTGCGGGATGCGGCCATCGTGCTGCTGATCGGCTTCGGCGCGCTGATGATCTGGCCGGCGCCGTTCGAGCGCATGACGGCCGCGCTCAACGGCATCGCCGGCCGCACCGCGCCGTCCGATCGCGCAGGCAACCTCGGCGGCTTCGTGCTCGGCACCACGCTCGGCCTTGTCTGGACGCCGTGCGCCGGCCCGGTGCTCGGCTCGATCCTGACGCTGATCGCCACATCGCCGGACAAGAACGAAGCGAGCCTGCTGCTGTTGGTCTACGCCGTCGGCGCAGCGCTGCCGATGCTGGCGATCGCCTATGGCGGACAGGCGGTCACCGCGCGCGTGCGCAGCCTCGCCCGTATCACGCCTCGCTTGCAACAGGGCTTCGGCGTTGCCGTGATCGCGTTCGCGGTCGCCATGTTCTTCCAGTACGACGCGCTCGCCGTCGCCTGGCTCACCCGGTTCTACCCCAACGGCCAGACGGGCCTCTGATCCGTCACCAGGAGATCGTCATGAACGCACGCATCAAGCTTGGCCTCATCGCACTCGCAGCCCTCTCGGCTGGTGGATGGATCTGGAGCAATGCAGGCCAGAAGCCCCAAGGCATGAGCAACAGCATGAGCAACAGCATGGGCATGGCGATGGCGCCCATCGCAATGGCACAGGCCCAGGCGCAAAACACCGCACCGGAGTTCACCGGTCTCGGCCAGTGGTTCAACTCCGAACCGCTGACCATGCAGCAGCTGCGCGGCAAGGTGGTGATGGTCGACTTCTGGACTTACGGCTGCATCAACTGCGTGCGCACATTGCCCCACGTCACCAAGCTGCATGAGAAGTACAAGGACAAGGGCCTCGTCATCGTCGGCATCCATACGCCCGAATTCGCGTTCGAACGTTCGGCGAGCAATGTGCAGACTGCGCTGAAACGCCACAGCATCACTTATCCGGTCGCGCAGGACAACGACTTCGCCACCTGGAAGGCCTACCGCAACCAGTATTGGCCGGCACAATATATCGTCGATCGCAGCGGCAAGGTGGTCTACACGCACGCAGGCGAAGGCGCCTACGAGGAAATGGATCGCCTGATCGGCAAGCTCTTGAACGCAACGAGTTGATCCTCTGGCAATACATCGCGCGCATGGCTGATACGTCCGGTTCGACTTGAACCGGCTCAGTGGCGTGCTATGACCCGTTCGGAAAGCGCGATTGTCGGAATCGCGCCGGATGATCGGCGGCCGTCCGCATTTATCTTGCACCATCGGCCATGCAATGCGGAGCGACTGCCGGCAGAAAGGCGGTCGTATGTTCGAAGGTTTCGACGCAGTCGTCCTCGCACGTATCCAGTTCGCCTTCACGATGTCGTTTCACATCGTGTTTCCGGCTTTCTCCATCGGCCTTGCCAGCTACCTTGCGGTCCTTGAAGCGCTGTGGCTGTGGACCGGCCGCGAGGTCTACATCAACCTCTTCAACTACTGGCTGAAGATCTTCGCCGTCGCCTTCGGCATGGGCGTCGTCTCCGGCATCGTCATGTCGTACCAGTTCGGCACCAACTGGGCGGTGTTCGCCGACAAGACAGGTCCGGTGCTCGGCCCCCTGATGGCCTACGAGGTGCTGACCGCGTTCTTCCTCGAGGCGGGCTTCCTCGGCGTCATGCTGTTCGGCCTGAAGCGCGTCGGTCCCAAGCTGCACTTCGTCGCGACGCTGATGGTCGCGATCGGCACGCTGATCTCGGCGTTCTGGATTCTCTCCGCCAATTCCTGGATGCAGACGCCGGCCGGCCACACCATGAATGCCGCCGGACAGTTCGTCGCGGCGGACTGGTGGAAACTGATCTTCAATCCGTCGTTTCCCTACCGCCTGGTGCACATGGTGCTGGCGGCGTATCTCACCACCGCATTCGTCGTCGGCGCAGTCGGCGCCTGGCATCTCTTGCGCGACCATACGCGCGACGGGCCGCGCGTGATGTTCTCGATGGCGATGTGGATGGCCGCGCTCGTCGCGCCGATCCAGATTTTCGCCGGCGACCAGCACGGCCTCAACACGCTGGAGCACCAGCCGGCGAAGGTGATGGCGATGGAGGGCCACTTCAAGAGCCATCCGAACGGCGCGCCGCTGATCCTGTTCGGCTTTCCGAGCATGAAGGATGCCGAGGTCAAGTATGCGATCGAGATTCCGAAAGCGTCGTCGCTGATCCTCAAGCATTCGCTCGATGCGCCGCTCAAGGGCCTCGATACGGTGCCGCGTCAGGACTGGCCGCCGGTCGCCATCGTGTTCTGGTCGTTCCGCATCATGGTCGCGGTCGGCTTCGCCATGCTCGGCATCGGCCTTCTGAGCCTGTGGTTGCGCGCCCGCGGCAAGCTCTATGATTCGCCGCTGCTGCATCGGCTCGCCGTGCTGATGGGGCCGTCGGGGTTCATCGCGGTGCTCGCAGGCTGGATCACCACCGAAAGCGGGCGCCAGCCGTGGACCGTCTATGGCCTGATGCGAACGGCCGATTCAGCCTCGCCGCTGGCCGCACCGGCCGTCGGCTCGTCACTCATCGCCTTCATCATCGTCTACTTCATCGTCTTCGGTGCCGGCGTGGTTTACATCCTGCGGCTGATGGCCGAGCCGCCGCATCACGACGAGGAAGGCCCGCGCCATGACGCCCCGACCCGCGCCGCCGGCATCACGCCCGCTGCCGCAACGGTCGGCACCAAACCGGCGAAAGGATGACCGCGATGAGCATCGATATCGCCACCGTGTTCGCCTTCATCATCGCCTTCGCAGTGTTCATGTACATCGTGATGGACGGCTTCGATCTCGGCATCGGCATGCTGTTTCCCTTCTTCAAGAAGAAGGAAGACCGCGACGTCATCATGAACTCGGTCGCGCCGGTGTGGGACGGCAACGAGACCTGGCTCGTGCTCGGCGGCGGCGGACTCTACGCCGCGTTCCCGCTCGCCTATGCGATCCTGATGCCGGCGATCTACACGCCGATCATCGCGATGCTGATCGGTCTGGTCTTCCGCGGCGTTGCGTTCGAGTTCCGCTGGCGCACGACCAAGGAGCGCAACAAGTGGGACCTGTCGTTCGCCGCAGGTTCGTTCCTCGCCGCGATCTCGCAGGGCATCGCGCTCGGTGCGATCCTGCAAGGCGTCACCGTGACCGGACGTTCTTACGGTGGCGGCTGGTGGGACTGGCTGACGCCGTTCAGCATCCTGACCGGCCTCTCGGTCGTCGCGGGCTACATGCTGCTCGGCGCGACCTGGCTGATCATGAAGACGGAAGGCGACTTGCGTGAGCGCGCATATCATCTCACCCGGCCGCTGTTCGTGGCAACGCTCGGCGCCATTGCCGCCGTCAGTCTCGCCACGCCGTTCCTCGATGCCGAGTATGCGCGGCGCTGGTTCACCTGGCCGAACATCATTCTCACCGCGCCGGTGCCGATCGCCGTTGCGGCCGTAACGCTGCTGATCCTGCGCGCGCTCGCAAAGCGGCAGGATTACACCCCCTTCCCGCTGACGCTGGTGCTGTTCGCAACCTCTTTCGGCGGGCTCGGCATCAGCATCTGGCCCTATGTCGTGCCGCGCAGCGTCACCATCTGGGACGCCGCGTCGCCACACGACAGCCTCGTGTTCATGATCTTCGGCATCGCCATCCTGGTACCGATCATTCTCATCTACACCGCCTGGTCGTACTGGGTATTCCGCGGCAAGGTCAGTGCCGACTCCGGATATCATTGAGGATTGGCGCAAATGACGCCGCAGGACATCCCGACACCGCCGCTCGGCAAGCGCCTGCTCTGGTTCGCGGGACTCTGGCTCGCGGGCCTCGGGGCCGTCACGGCACTGTCGTATGTGCTGCGGCTCTGGATCGCACCGCATTAGCGCGTGCTCCGCAAAAGTGGGACCGGTTTTGCGATCAGAGTACGCGCCAATCCAGACCGATCCTGAAAATTCGAACGATTCATCAATGCGTTGCAGCGCTGCCACACCTCGCAGCGCTTGCCAGCGCGACACGAGTGCGTTTTTATGGCGTCAGCAACTGCGGCAGGGAATCGCCAAGGGAATCGCAATGACAAAGAATCGGACCACAGCGTGGTTTGGCCGGCTCGCGATCGCAGCCGGTCTGACACTCGCAGCATCGCAAGGCTTCGCGCAGCAGCCTGACGTGGGCGATCAGCCCGGACTCATCGCGGACGACACCTACGAGCTCGATCCGCAATTCAAGCGGACGATGGTGCTTTACCGCACCACCGAGCCGCCGGGGACGATCATCGTCTCGACCTCCGAGCGCTATCTCTATCTCGTGCAGGGCAACGGCCGCGCGTTGCGCTACGGCATCGGTGTCGGCCGCGAAGGTTTCCAGTGGCAGGGCTTGCTCAACATCAGCAAGAAGGCCGAATGGCCGGACTGGACGCCGCCGCCGGAAATGATCCAGCGCCAGCCCTATCTGCCGCGCTTCATGGCCGGCGGCCCGGGCAACCCGCTCGGCGCCCGCGCGCTGTATCTTGGCGCCACCGTCTACCGCATTCATGGCACCAACCGGCCCGACACGATCGGCACCGCCGTATCGTCCGGCTGCTTCCGCCTCGTCAACGCCGACGTCGCCGATCTCTATGAGCGCGTCCCCGTCGGCACGAAAGTGGTCGTCCGCCAGAAGCCGGGATTGTGATCCCGGCTTTTCTTTTCCGCGACTTTTCCGTCATTCCTTGGTGAAAGAGAACAAGAATGCTGCGCACATTTCGAGGCGGCCTGCTGATCGGTCTGGGCTTTGCGGCGGCGATCGCTGCGGCTGCCATCACCTATGAACGCTACGACACGAAGACCCTGAAGCGCACGATCCGCCGTGGCGAGGTGCTGTGCGGCGTCAATGCCGGCCTGCCCGGCTTCTCGATTCCCGACGACAAGGGCAACTGGACCGGCTTCGATGTCGATTTCTGCCGCGCAGTCGCAGCCGCCATCTTCAACGACCCGAAGAAGGTGAAGTTCGTGCCGCTCGACGCCAGCGAGCGTTTCAAGGAACTGCAGAGCCGCAAGATCGACATCCTGTCGCGCAACACAACATGGAGCATGTCGCGCGAAACCTCCTACGATCTCTACTTCCCTGCCGTGTACTACTATGACGGCCAGGGCTTCATGGTGCGCAATTCGCGCAAAAGCGAAACCGCACTCGAGCTCGACGGCGCCAAGGTGTGCGTACAGGGCGACACCACGACGGCACTTAACCTCGTTGATCATTTCAAGACCAACAACATGAAGTATGAGGAAAAGAAGTTTGGCAAACTCGACGATGTTCTGAAGGCCTATGACAGCGGCGAGTGCGATACGCTCACCGCCGACGTGTCGCAGCTCTATGCGCTGCGCCTGCGCCTGACGAAGCCCGGCGACAGCACGATTCTGCCCGATGTCATCTCCAAGGAGCCGCTTGCGCCGGTCGTTCGCCAGCGCGACGACGACTGGATGATGATCGTCAAGTGGACGCTCTATGCGATGCTGAACGCCGAGGAGCTCGGCATTTCGTCAGACAACATCGACGAGGCGCTGAAATCGAAGAAGCCGGATGTGATGCGGCTTGTCGGCACCGAAGGCGCCTATGGCGAAGTGCTCGACCTGCCGAAGGATTGGGCGGCGCGCATCATCCGCCATGTCGGCAACTACAGCGAAGTGTACGAGCGCAACATCGGCGCGAAGTCGAAGCTCGGCATTCCGCGCGGCCTCAACCAGCTCTGGAGCGCCGGCGGCATCCAGTACGCTCCGCCGATCAGGTAAGGAATTATCCCGGACGCGCGCAACGACCCTTCTCGTCATTGCCGGGCATAGCCGTTCGAAGAACGGCGTCGCTTCGCTCGCCTATGACGAAGAACGGCGTCGCTTCGCTCGCCTATGACCCGGCAATCCATCTTGTTTCGATAGACTTTTTGAAGATGGATCACCGGGTCAAGCCCGGTGATGACGAAGTTGATATCATTCCGCGGCCGTCAATACTGCTTCAGCCGCGCCAGCGCATCCGCGTGGAAATTGCTATCGCCGAACAGTTCCTGACAGACCCGCGCGCGCTTCATGAACAGGCCGATGTCGAACTCGTCGGTCATACCGACGCCGCCATGCATCTGCACGCCTTCCTGCACGGCAAGCGTCGTCGTCGTTCCGGCGCGCGCCTTGGCAACCGCAACGGCGGCGCCCGCCTTGTCGAGGTCCGCGTCAAGCGCTTGCAGCGCTTTCAGCACCGCGGCGCGGGTGATTTCGATATCGGTGTAGAGATGCGCGGCACGGTGCTGCAGCGCCTGGAACTCACCGATCAGCTTGCCGAACTGCTTGCGCTCCTTCAGATACGTGACGGTGCGGCCGAACGCTTCGTCGCTGATGCCGAGCATCTCAGCGGCAACCGCGCCGCGACCGACATTGAGAAGGCTCTCAAGCAGCGCGCCACCCTGATCCACTTCGCCGAGCACGCTGTCGGCGGTGACATCGACGTTGCCGAATTCGATGCGTGCCGCATTGTGGGAATCGACCATAATCGTGCGTTCGATCGCGACGCCCTTGGCCTTCGGATCGACCAGGAACAGCGTCAGCCCCTTCGCCTCGCCCGGCGAGCCGCCCGTGCGCGCGACGACGATCAGCATGTCGGCGACATGCCCGTCGACCACCAGCGCCTTGGCGCCGTTGAGACGGAAGCCATTGCCGGAACGCTCGGCCTTGAGCTTGGTCTTGAGCGGGCGATGCTTGGCGCCCTCTTCGAGCGCGAAAGCCGTGATCAGCGAACCCGCCGCGATCTTCGGCAGATATTCCTTCTTCTGCGCATCCGATCCGCCGCGATTCAGCGCCGACGCGCCGAGCACGCCGGTCGAGAAGAACGGCGACGGCATCAGTGTGCGGCCAATCTCTTCCATCACGACGCCGGCTTCGACGAAGCCGAGATTGCTACCGCCGTGCTCTTCCGGAACCAGCAGACCGCTGAAGCCCATCTCGGCGAACGTTTTCCAGAGATCGCGCGAGAAGCCGATTGCATCTTTGCTGTCGCGGAGCTTGCGCAGATGCGCGACCGGCGCCTTCTCGCCGATCAGGCCGCGCGCCGAATCGCGCAGCATCGATTGTTCTTCAGTCAGGACGAGGGCCATGGTGTGATTCCGGACGCTAGAATTGATCGGTTGTTTCCTTGCTTGTCATGGCCGGGCTTGTCCCGGCCATCCACGTCTCTGCTGATTTTCTGAAGACGTGGATGCCCGCGGCAAGCGCGGGCATGACGACGATGGATTCACGCCCCTGGCAGATCGAGGATGCGTTTGGCGACGATGCCGAGCATCACCTCGCTGGTGCCGCCCTCGATCGAGTTCGCCTTGGTGCGCAACCATGACCGCGCCGGCTGGCCCTCCTGCGTGCGCGGGCTCTCCCATTCGAGAAAATCGATGCCGCCGGCGGCCATGATCAGCTCGTGCCGCCGCTTGTTGAGCTCCGTGCCGTAATACTTCATCGCCGACGAGAACGCTGGATGCGCCTGTCCTGCTTTCGCGAGATCGACCGCGCGCTCGGCCGCGGCGGCGAGCGCCGCTTCATCGACCTCGAACGCGGCGATCTGGCCGCGCAGCACGGCGTCATCGAGACGGCCGCTTTCGTCGCTGCCGATCGCATTCGCCGCGACCTGCCCGAGCGGACGCGCGCCACTGCGCTCGCCGATGGATGAGATCATCGCCCGCTCGTGCTGGAGCAGATACTTCGCCACATCCCAGCCGCGATTGAGCGTGCCGACGAGGTTCGCCTTCGGCACACGCACGTTGTCGAAGAAGGTTTCGCAGAACGGCGACTTGCCGGAGATCAGGAGGATCGGCTTGGTCGACACGCCCTTCGAGGCCATGTCGAACAGCACGAACGAAATGCCGTCGTGCTTCTTCGCCTGGAAGTCGGTGCGGACGAGACAGAAGATCCAGTCGGCGTAGTTGGCATACGACGTCCAGATCTTCTGGCCGTTGATGACGAAATGATCGCCGTCGCTGTCCGCGCGCGTCTGCAACGAGGCGAGATCGGAGCCGGCGTTCGGTTCGGAGTAGCCCTGGCACCAGCGGATCAGGCCCGCGGCGATCTTCGGCAGATGCTCCTTCTTCTGCGCGTCGGTGCCATACTTCAAGAGCGCCGGCCCAAGCATGGAAATGCCGAAGCTGACGAGCGGCGCACGCGCGCCGATTGCCGCCATTTCGGCACGAACGATCTTCGCCTCCTCGCCGTCGAGGCCGCCGCCGCCGTATTCCTTCGGCCAGTGCGGCACGGTCCAGCCCTTGTCGCGCATGCGCTCGAACCAGACCTTCTGCGCATCCGACGAAAACGTCGCGTTGCGGCCGCCCCAGAAGGTATCGTCCTCGGTTCGCATCGGCTTGCGCATCTCCGGAGGACAATTCGCCTCCAGCCATGCGCGCGTTTCTTTCCGGAATGTCTCAAGATTTGCAGCCATCTGGGCTTCCCCGAATTCACTCGTTTCGATCCGCCGCCGCATCATTCCGCAGAGTGAAAATGCGCGCGCGGTCGCTCTTGCTTGGAGGCGACCTTAGCCAGCGCCTTGCGAAATTCAACATGTAGCTGTGCACGGCTAGTGGAGTGGATTTGACATTCGCTACGCGCTTAGCCGCGGGCCAGATTGCGAATGTCAAATCCAAAACTCCACTAGCAGCTTGAAGTTGCTAGTGGTCTTTCACTTCCAACATTCGCTCAAAACTTGCCAAGACGGGAGGCGAATGTTGGAAGTAGACCACTAGTGTACCTGCGTTCTTGTCATCGCCCGCGATCCCGTGCATCGATGAGGGAGACAAAACAAACGAATTCAAGGGAGTGAGACGTGCGCATCAAGTTTCTTTCGCCTGGCGAAATGACCGCAGATCAGAAGCTGGTCTACGACGAGTCGATCGCATCGAAGCGCGGCCGTCCGCCGGAGCCGATGTTCGCCTGGCTTGCGAGCCCGGAAATGGCGAAGCACGCGACGCGGCTCGGTGCGTTCCTGCGTTACGATACATCGATGTCGGTCGCGGAGTCCGAACTCGCGATCCTCGTCACCGCGCGGCACTGGAGCGCGAAGTTCGAGTGGTATGCGCACAAGAAGATGGCGCTGGCCGGCGGCCTCGATCCGAAGATCATCGATGACATCAATGCACGGCGGGTGCCCAGTTTCAACAATCCGAAGCTGAAGGTGATCTACGAGGTCGCCCGCTCGCTGCACGACGCGAAGTGCGTATCGCAGCCGCTCTATGACGAAGCGCTGAAGCTGATCGGCGAGCGCGGCATCGTCGAGGTCATCGGCCTCTGCGGTTACTACACACTGGTATCGATGACGCTGAATACCTATGAATTCGGCCTTCCGGACGGCGAAGTCTCGGACTTGTTACCGTAATACGCCTTTCTGTCATGGCCGGGCTCATCCCGGCCATCCACGTCTTGGCAGCACAAAAGGACGTGGATGCCCGCGACAAGCGCGGGCATGACGCCTAAATTCGCTCAGGTCTCTCCAGACATGTGAGCCTCCATGAGCGACAGCATTCCGACAAATCCGCCGATCAGCGCCGGTGCGCGGATCGGCCATGTGCACCTGAAGGTCTCGAACATCGACCGCGCGCTCGGCTTCTATCACGGCGTGCTCGGCTTCAAGATTGTCATCCGCCGCGGCGACGAGGTCGCGTTCATCGCCGCCGGTGATTATCACCACCACATCGGACTGAACACGTGGGAAAGCAAAGGCGGCTCGCCGCCCGCGCCCGGCACCACGGGGCTGTTTCACACCGCGATCCTCTATCCGACACGGCTGGCGCTGGCGGACGCGCTCCGCCGGGTGATGGCGGCCGGCATTCCGCTCGACGGCGCCAGCGATCACGGCGTCAGCGAGGCGCTCTACCTGCGCGATCCGGACGAGAACGGCGTCGAGCTTTATTGGGACAAGCCGCGCGAGGAATGGCCGCAGAACGCCGAGGGCGGCATCCACATGTTCACGCGCCGGCTCGACATCGACAACCTGTTGCGCGAGCCGCCGCTCACGGCCTGATCGGCTCCAGCGCGCGACCCCGGATCAGCACGATGGCCGCGGCCGCGAACTCCAGCACGACATTCAGATAAAATGCCGGGCCGTAGCTGCCGGTCCAGTCGCGCAACAGGCCGATCACACCCGGCCCGAAGGAATACGTCACCTGATTGATCGCGGTGACGAGGCTGACCAGGATGCCGAACGAGCGCGGATCGAACTCGCGCTGGATGATCAGCGCCGGTAGCGTGATCGCGTTGCCGACGGTGAGCCCGAACACGAAGCTGCCGGCGATCAATGTGGCATCAGTCGGGAGGTTGATCATGACGATCAGCGCCAGCCCCTGGCTGAGAAAGAGCGCGGACGATGCTTTTCTCTGGTCGATGCGGTCGATGAAAAAGCCGAGGCCGACACGGCCGAGCACCGCTGCCAGTGTCATCAGGCCCACCGCGAGCGCCGCGCGTTCGCGGCCGATCAGCGGGTCCATGTATGAAATCTGATGCACGATGAAGCTGACCTGCGAGAACAGCACCAGCGCGAACGGCACGGAAATGGTCCAGAACGGCAAGCTGCGGAAGGCCGCCGCACGAACCGCCGTGCTCGACTGCTGCGGTTGACCAGACGCCGCAGCGCTTGCTTGCAAGTGCGCAGACGGCGGGCTGATGCCGAACAGGATCGCCGGCACCATCACCACCAGTAGCAACACCGTGCCGGAATGCATGGTGGTTGAGAATCCGTAGTTCTGCACGGCGAGCACCATCAACGGCACGCCGATGACGCCGCCGATGCTCGCGCCGTTCAGCGCGAGGCTGATCGCGAGGCCGCGGCGGGCCGAGAAGTACATGCCAAGCGTATTGGTGATGGCGCCGATGCTCATCCCGGCCCAGCCGAACGACAGCAGCGCGTATGCCGCGTAGAGTTGAAACGGTGACGACACCCAGCCGATCGCCAGCGTCGCAGCCGCCATGAATCCGACGCCGCAGAGCAGGAACGCCCGCAGGCCAATTGCGCGAATGGCGTCGCTGACGAACACGACGAGCAGCGCGCCGCCGAGATAAAACGCCGAGGTCGCGGTCGCGACCAGCGAGGCCGGCCAGCCATACAACCGCTGGAACTCCGCCACGTAGACGGCCTGCCCGTAGAAGGCAAAACCCCAGGCGAATGTCGCGAGCAGAAAGCAGACGACGACAGCACGCCAGCCGGAATATCGGATCGACGATTCATCGGCCGGCGGCTTCACAGGCCGCGCGTCCATTATCGGCACGCCCTTCGGGACACCTGCTGTGCCGGATGAACGGTTGCGGTGGGGGTCACTGGAACGCAAGTGCAGATCGGCATCGAACCCTCTCCGGGGTCTTGTGCAGGCGGGCGTGCATATCAAGGGGTCACAACCGAAACGTCAAGAAGGTGAAGAAGTTATCCCGATTGTGGCAGGCAAGGCGGCCCATCGGGAACCTTTGCCGCGCTGCGGCTTTAGTATCACCCGGATCATCCCGTTTCTGGCAGGAACGGGAGCGGTGCCGGATGTCCGCATCACGAACCAAGCCGAAGCAACCCAAAACCGAACAATCAAAGCAAGTCCCGCGTCTCCGCAATTTCCACCCGATTTCCGGAGACACTTCACGCGCCGGATTTAAAGCCGATTCGAAAGGCTGACATGAACCTGTTGTCGTCCATCGAGATGGAAAGTGGCGTCACCAATGACGACCTCTGGTACAAGGACGCCATTATCTACCAGCTGCACGTCAAGACATTCGCCGACAGCAACAACGACGGCATCGGCGACTTCACCGGGCTGACCGAAAAACTCGGATACCTGCAAGAGCTCGGCGTCACGGCGCTGTGGCTGATGCCGTTCTATCCCTCGCCCGGCCGCGACGACGGGTACGATATCGCCGACTACGGTTCCATCAGTCCCGACCTCGGCACGATGAAGGATTTCAAACGCTTCATCGGCGAGGCCAAGCGGCGCGGCATGCGCGTGATCACCGAACTCGTGATCAATCACACCTCGGACCAGCATGCGTGGTTCAAACGCGCGCGGCGCAGCCCCGCCGGCAGCAGCGCGCGCGACTGGTATGTCTGGAGCGACACCGACCAGAAATACGCGAACACGCGCATCATCTTCTCCGACACCGAAAAATCGAACTGGACCTGGGACCCGGAAGCGCACGCCTATTACTGGCATCGCTTCTTCTCGCACCAGCCCGACCTGAATTTCGCCAATCCGCGCGTGGTGCGCTCCGTCGTCCAGGTGATGAAGCGCTGGGTCGACGCCGGCGTCGACGGCTTCCGCCTCGATGCGATCCCCTATCTCTGCGAGGAAGAGGGCTCGTCGAACGAGAATCTGCCCGGTACACACGAGGTGATCCGCCTGCTGCGCCGTGAGCTCGATGCCTATGGCCGCGACAAGATCTTCCTCGCCGAAGCCAACCAGTGGCCGGAAGACGTGCAGCACTATTTCGGCAAGGGCGATGAGTGCCACATGGCGTTTCATTTCCCGCTGATGCCGCGCATCTACATGGCGATCGCGCAGGAAGACCGCTTCCCCATCACCGACATCCTGCGGCAGACGCCGGACATTCCGGAGAACTGCCAGTGGGCGATGTTCCTGCGCAACCACGACGAGCTGACGCTGGAAATGGTCAGCGACATCGAGCGCGACTACCTGTGGTCGACCTATGCAGCGGACCCGCGGGCGCGCATCAACGGCGGCATTCGCCGCCGCCTCGCGCCGCTGATGGACAACGACCGGCGCAAGATCGAACTGATGAACTCGCTGCTGCTGTCGTTCCCCGGTACGCCGATCATCTATTACGGCGACGAGATCGGCATGGGCGATAACATCTACCTCGGCGACCGCAACGGCGTGCGGACGCCGATGCAATGGTCACCGGACCGCAACGGCGGCTTCTCGCGTGCAGATCCAGCGCGCCTGTTCGCACCAACCATCATGGACCCGGTCTATGGCTACGAGTCGGTCAACGTCGAGGCGCAATCCCGCTCGTTGTCGTCGCTGCTCAACTGGACCAAGCGGCTGATTGCCGTCCGCAAGTCGACACTCGCCTTCGGGCGCGGCTCGATCAGGTTCATCCGCCCTGAGAATCGCTGCGTGCTCGCCTATGTCCGCGAATATCGCGGCGATGCGATCCTTTGCGTCGCCAATCTCTCGCGCTCGGCGCAAGCGACCGAACTGGACCTGTCGCCGTGGAAAGACCGCGTGCCGGTGGAAATGCTGGGGCAGACCGGCTTCCCCGCGATCGGCGACCGCCCCTACATGATCACGCTGGCGCCCTACGGCTTCTACTGGTTCAAGCTGACCGAGAAAGAACTCTCGCCGCACGTCACCACCGATATCGTGCCGGAGTTGGAAACGCTGGTGGTGCCGCTTGGCGCGACCTGGGTCTCGCTCGAACGCACCCGCAACGTGTTCGAGCGCGATGTGCTGCCGCCCTACCTCGCCCGCAGCCGCTGGTTTCACGAGCGCAACGCGCCGATGATCTCGGCCAAGGTCACGTCCGCGGTTCCGTTCTGCAACGAGGGTGACTGGCGGCCGTGGATCGTCATGTTCATGGCGACGCGCGGCAGCAAGACCACACGGCATGCCTTGCCGATCCGCATCAAATGGGAACAGTTCGACGAGGAACGCCGCAATCCGGCGGCGCTGGCGACCGTGCGCCAAGGCTCCCGTCAGGGCACGCTGTTCGATGTCGCCGGCGATCAGGCATTCCTGACCATGCTGATCGGTAACATCCGCTCCTCCGCGATCATCGAAGAGCGCGAACAGCAGCTCGAATTCCGGCCGGCCGACGCCTTCCTCAACGAAGAGATCAGGCCGATCGAAAACATCCGCAGTATCGAGAGCGACAGCACCGATACGGCGGCGTTCATCGGCGAGAACTATGTCGTGAAATTCTACCGGCAGATCGAGGCCGGCCCACATCCCGACATCGAGATCGGCCACTTCCTCACTGATGTCGTCGGCTTTGCCCACGCGCCGCGGCTGCTCGGCAGCGTCGAACTGGTGGAGGGCGACCGCCGCAGCGCCATCGCTTCGGTGCACGGCTTCGTCGGTAACCAGGGCGACCTCTGGAACGTGACGGCCGGCTTCCTCGACCGGCTGGTCGAACAGCAGCGCTTTGTTGGCGACGCTCCCACCGAGAAAGCCGACTGGCAGGCGAGCTATCATCATCTGCTGTCGCAGGCCGGCCGCCGCGTCGCCGACCTCCATGTGGCACTCACAAGCCGGGACGATATCGCCGCCTTCCGGCCGGAAGCGGCGAGCGAGGCGGAGGCGCAAGACTGGATCGACAGCCTCTCAGCGCGGGCACGAACCGTGCATGAGCAGCTGCGGCGTTACGAGAGCACGAATCCGAACGAGCAGAGATTGATCGGCATCATTGCCGGGCGGCTTGCGAGCGTCGACGGCTGGCTTGCCAACGTCCGCCCATCGCTGACGCTGATGCAGCGGATTCGCCATCACGGCACGCTCCAGCTCGGCCGCATGCTGATCGTCAAGGACGACATTGCGATCACGAGTTTCGGCGGCGACCTGCGGTTGCCGCTGGAGGCACGGCGGCGAAAGCTCCCCGCCGCGCGCGACGTCGCAACGGTGATCCGCTCGATCGATGCTGCGGCGATCGCAGCGCTTGCCCGAGCCGAGAAGATCGCTCCGGACGAAGGCGGGAAGCTTGCGGCGGCGCTCGACACCTGGCGCGAGCGCTCGGCGGCAACGTTCACGGTTTCCTATCGCGACGCCATGACAGCGGACAACCTGTGGCCCGCAGATGCCGAGGCGGCGGAGCGCGTGCTGACGTTCTTCGTGATCGAGAAGCTGCTCGACGACCTGAGCGAGGCGCTGGCGGGCGACGCAGCGCTCTTGCCCGCCCATCTGGCCGATGCAGCTCGCATCCTGCCGGAACGGTAGCCGGCCCTTACGACGGAGATTTTGACCGGGAGATTTGCCCCTCATCCAGCACCCAGCTTGTCCGTGCTCCGGCAAGCTGATCGGGCGTCTTTGCACATGGCTGCACCCGGTCGGCAAAGCGCGCAGCGAATTGCGGATCGAGCGCACGGACGTAATCGGCAAGATAGGTGAAGTGAATCCGGCAAAGCTCGAACATCTGCAGTTGCCACTGCTCAGGTGTGACGCCGAGCGGCGGCCGCCCGTGCAGCCGCCGGCGCAGGTAGTACACCTGTTCCAGCATCGCCAATACCGACAGCACCCGCATCTGCCGCAGCGGATCGAGCCCTGCTGCGTTCAGTCGCAGTTCGGCGATTCTCTCGATATCCGGCAACGTCTGGAAACTGTCTGCCGTGAAGCCGCGCCTGGCGTGGCTCAGTGACGTGTTGTCGGTCGATTCCAGCGTGCGGTCGATGCCCCACCAGATCGACTCGATCGCGTCGAGGAACTTGCCGATCTCGTTCCGGACGGTTGCAAACGTGTCGTCCTGCTTCTGTTCCACGCGACGGCGATCACCCTCGCGCTGATCCAGCCAGCTGCGCCAGCCGATGTAAGCTCCGACAAGGGCGAGGAGCACGGCGAGCAGCGGCCCGGCAACCGTCAGCCATGCACTCACGGGCACAGGTTCGCCCGCATACATCGCCGGCACGGCCACGATCAGGAGGCCGGCCAGCGACAGTGCCAGCAGCAGCAGCCCAATGCTTTTCAGCCCTGCATCGTCGCGCGCGCGCATGGATCAAGCGTGCCGCGTCATCTCCCTATTGTCGAGATGGCGGCGCATAAACATTTCGGCGAAGAAGTTCCGGGCAGCCTCGGCCGGGTCGCAATTCCATCATGATCGGCCCGGCAAGGCCGCTTACCCGCAAGGCTAGCGGGCGACGATCCAGCCCTTGTTGGTGACCACTACCCAGCGGCCGCTTTCACGACGGATGGCTTCCACGCGGATCAGGCCCGGCAGCGGATCACCCGGCTCAACGTCGAACAGCCCCTGCGCGCCCTGCACCAGCGCGATACCGCTCTGGACATCGCGCAAGGTCCAGTTCTGGAGGACCGGCGGCTTCTTCGGCTCCGGCTTCGGCTCGGGAATGGACGCTGTCGTTTCCGGCGCGGGCTGCGTGCGCAGCTTATCCAGCGCTTCGCTTAGCTTCGCGATCTTGGCGTTCGGCTCGGCCTGCGCCTTTTCGATGCGATCGAGACGGTCGCCGATCTTGCCGACTTGCGAGGTGCTCGCCTTGGCGATCTGCTCGGCGTTTACCTTGAGCGCCGCCAGATCGGTTTTCACCAGCGCCAGCTCATCCTTCAGCTGCTGCACGTCCTGCGAGAACGATGCAGTCGATGCGATTGCGTCGGTGCCGGGCGAGAACCATGCCCGCACGCCTTCGTTTGCGATTGCTCCGCCGATCGCACCGACGCCGCCGGCGATCAGCGCGATCGCTGCGATCTTCATGCGACCGCGCTTGAAGCCGCTGCTTGCCTTGATGGAGTTGCCCGCGATGGTTTCGCCTGCGAACGCCTTCTCATCGGCCGGCGACCAGAGCGTGACATTCGTCCCGGAGCCGGCGCGCGGCTGATCGGATGACGGCTCGGAATTCAGCGGTGTGGGCTCGGTCACGGCGGCGATCCTCGTGTTAGTTCACGAATTGGTAACCATAATTGCTTGCCAATTCGTTACCGCCGGACGTCCGCAGGCCGCCGGAAGCCGCTCCGTTAACACTTCGCTAACCATAATCGCCCGACAGTAACGGTACGCCACCACTCATCGAGAGGACACGGCATGCCGTTCGAGATGCACAGCCAACGCACCCTCGCCACCCGCGACGAAATCGAGATGCGGCTCCTCACCGTGCTCTGGAATCATCCGTTGTGCCGCGACGTCCGCCTCGAAGTGCTCGGCATGCCGCGCAACGCCCGCGGAACCAACTGGACGGTCAGCCTGGAGAAGGTTCCCGCGCACGCGATCTTCGAGACGACCGATATCGTTACCGAGATTCAGAGCGCCTACGATCTCGCGGCGTAAGCTTTCTATCCGGATCGATCAGCGGGCATTGCTGTAGCGCGGATTGCGCGAACACGTGGCCCGGCCCGGCGCGTTCATGCACTTCGAGAACTTGTCGTAAGCGCAGATGCGTGTGCCCTTCTTTGTGAAGGCGCACCAGCGATACTCTTTCGCTTCGGCTGCCACAGGCGCCAGCACCAGCACACCGAACATTGCCATCACGGCAACCAGTAGTCTCACCGTTCAACCCTCAACCGCTCCCGGACCGCAGACTAACAATAACTGCGGAACGGGCCAGCGACAGATCAACGCACTGACATGCGGCAACGCAACAGGATTCGCGTTTCACCATGAATCGGTTGCGCGTGCAAAAACGAGCTCAGCCGCAGCCAGGTCCTCAAGCGCATGCCCGGCAGACTTGAATACCGTGATTTCATGTGGCGACGACCGGCCGGATTTGCCGCCAGCCAGAACGGCACGCAACGTGGTGATGTCTGATGCATCAATGCGGCCGGCCGTCAGCGGAGAAACGATGTCACCGGCTTCTGTCAGGGTCGTCTCGACATCGACCACCACACGGGCGCGCGCGATCAGATCGTCGTCGCTTTCGCGCATTTCGGGCCGGAAAGCGCCGACCAGATCGATATGCGTTCCAGGACGCACGCTATTGCCCGCGAAGAGCGGCGCTTGCGACAGCGTCGCTGTGGAAATGATATCCGCCTCCGGCACGGCTTTCTCCAGATCGGAAACCGGCTCGGCACCAACTCCACGCGCACCGAGTTCGCCGACAAAACGGCGCGCCTGCCCGGCACGGCGGCTCCAGATCCGGATCAGCTTCGGCTTGATCAGTTCGGCATACGCATCCACCAGCGCATGGGCGATCTCGCCGCTCCCCGCCATCAGCAGCACGTCCGGATTCGGCCGCGCCAATTGCATCGCCGCCAGCACCGAGGTCGCCGCCGTCCGCCGCACCGTCAGCGCATGGCCATCGATCATGCCGCGCACGTCGCCGCTCGCCGCATCGAGCGCGAGATAGGTCGAGCGCAGCGCGCCACCCTCGCGGCCGGCATGGCCTGGGTGAATGGTAACGAGTTTCACCGCGATGAGGCGGCCGGGCTGCACCGCTGGCATCACGAGCAACGAACCGGCATGCGATGTCGGCGTCTGCGGGAAGGCGATATTGTGCCGCTGCGGCACGATCGGCGGATCGAGGAATGCCCGGCGCAACGCCTCGACAAGGCTCGGATAATCGAGCAGCCGCGTGACCGTCGCCGCGTCAATCATCGGAACAGAGGTGATGCTCATTGGTGACTGGTGTTCGCCCGAATATCGCCGATCCGTTCCTCGGACACCCGCATCAACCTTTCGGCACGAATGCCGTCACCTCGATTTCCACCAGGGCGCGCGTATCGACGAGACCGGAGATGTAGAGCAGCGTCGACGGCGGGAAATTCCGGCTGAGCGTATCCTTCCATGCGGCACCGATCTCGGCACCCGCCGCTTCGTAAGCGGCGCGGTCGGTGATGTACCAGACGAGGCGGACGATGTGCTCGGGGCCCGCACCCGCTTCCTTCAAAAGCCGGACGTTGCTCTCGAGCGCAACACGCACCTGCTGCGCCATGCCGGATACATACTCGCCGTTCACGTTTCCGGTCTGGCCTGCCAGCACAATCCATCGCCCCGGCGCGTCGAATTCGACGCCGTGGGAAAATCCGCGAGGCCGCGACCATTCGGCAGGCTGCAAGACGCGCATGATGTTTCTCTCCGTGTTCTGTGCTTTGTTTATGAGGGGCTTGGAGTTTGTTCTGAAGTCCGGCCTAGCTCAGCAGACCAGCCGCCGCAACGCAACTATTCGGCCGCCTGCTCCAGCGGCGCGACGCGCGGCAGCACGATCTGGACATGGGTTCCCTTGCCAGTTTCCGAGCGCATGGTGATGCGCCCGCCAAGACGGTTGGTGACGAGGTTGTAGACGATGTGCAGGCCGAGGCCGGTGCCGCCCTGATCGCGGCGGGTGGTGAAGAAGGGATCGAACGCCTGACGGCGCACTTCCGGCGTCATGCCGCAGCCATTGTCCGAGAACAGCAGCTCGACCTGCGCCTCGCCGACGCGCCTCACCTTGATGTCGATCTCGCCGGAACTGCGATCGGGAAATGCGTGCGTGATGGCGTTGACGAACAGGTTGGTCAGCACCTGTCCGTAGGAGCCCGGATAGCTCGTCATCGACAGACCCGGCTCGCACTCCATCTGCACCTTGATGCTGTTCTTGCCGATGCCGGGGCGCAAGCTCATGATCAGTTGCTCGGTGAGATCGCGCAGATCGAACGAGCGGCGATCGGACTGATGGCGGTCGGCCGCGACCTGCTTGAACGACTGGATCAGTTCCGCCGCCCGATTGAGATTGGTAACAAGCTGATCGGCAGCTTCCGAACATGCCTTGACGAAATCGTTGAGACTCGAGCGTCGCAGTTCGCCGCGCGCGATTTCGTCCGTGAACAGCCGGCTGCGCCGCTCCAGCGACGAGGCGACGGTCAGGCTGATGCCGACCGGATTGTTGACCTCGTGCGCCACGCCGGCGACGAGGCGGCCGAGCGCCGCGAGCTTCTCCGCCTCGATCAGCGAATTTTGCGTTTCGCGCAGGTTGCGCAGCGCCTCCTCGGAGGCGTCGCGCGCATCGCGCATCTCCTGCTCGATCCGCTTGCGGTCGGAAATATCGAGCGCCACGGTAAAGATCGAGTCCACGGACCCGTCCGGCTTGAGCGATGGCAGCTTGTTGACCATCCACGAGCGGGTGGTGCCGCGAACGTCGATATAGTCTTCCTCGTAGAAGCCGGTTTCGCTGCGTGTCGTCAGCACGCGATGATCGTGCGAGTCGGTCTTGCGTGCGCCGTAGCGCGACATCAGCTCCGCCGTAGTCTTGCCGATCGCCTCATGCGGCTCGATGCCGAAGATTCCGGCCATATACCGGTTCATCAGGATGTAGCGGAGGTTCGCATCCTTGACGTTGATCACCGCAGGCACCGTGTCGATAACCTGCTGAAGCCGGCGGCGGCTTTCCTCAAGCGCCGCATCGACCTCCTTCTGATGCGTGATGTCGCGCACCACGCCCTCATAGCGGATGGGAATGCTGGCATCGTCGCGCACCACGCCGGCGCTGTCCGACAGCCACAGAATGTTCCCGTTGCGCTGGCGCACCTGATACTCGTACTCGCGCACGAAACCGTCGCGCTGCATCCGCAACTCGTATTCCGCGCGCGCCGCCGGATCGACATAGATCGTATGGGCGACGTCCTTGACGCCCTCGATCAGCTGCTCCGCGCTGTCGTAACCCATCATGCGCGCGAGCGCCGGGTTGGCGTTGAGAATTTCGCCGCCGGGCGTCGTCACGTAGATGCCGTCGACCGAACCTTCGAACAGCTTCTTGTAGTCTTCCTGCGCCTCCAGTTGCCGCTGTTCGGCGAGCAGCCGCAGGCTTGCCTCGCGCGTCGCGTCGGCGGCAAGCGGACGCACCTTGCGCCGCATGGAGATGGTAGCAATGCCGAATCCGACTAGAAAGCAGATGACGCCGACGACGAACGTCGGAATTCCGATGGCAGCGGCTGACGGCAGGCTGACCTGTGCATGCGCCATTCCGGACGAGAGCAGGAGCACGGCCGACGCTGCGGTGATCTGCCATATGAAACGGGGCGCAGCACCTTCAGCGCTAGACCAAAACAAGCGAGTTAAAAAAAGCGGCATGGCACGCGCAAGACATGATCGAACGGAGACCCTTATACCCTCAAATCGGATCGCGTGGGTAAACTCGATCATGCCCCGGGAGACCGTTCAGTAGCCGGTCATTTCCAGATAACCGATGCCGCCATGGGAGCCGCGCACGGTGACCGGCCCTTCCCAGTACTGGAAACGGGTGCCCATCCAGCTTTGCGGATTGAGCGGGGCGCTTTCAAAGCTGACACCACGCGAGGGAATGCCGATCCGCCAGGCGGTCGGCATGGACTTTCCCGCGACCTGGGTCGTCGCAAGCGGCGTCATGGTGATCTCTGCGGCCGGGATCGGTTCTGACCTTCCGTCGGTTCCGATCCAGTTTCCGGCATAGAAATGCCGTCCGTCGGAATGCCGCAGGCGGAACAGCATCAGCTTCTCGTTCGTATCGAGATGCAGCGAGAACCAGTCCCAGCCTGTCTGGTCTGACGCCAGCGGCTGGCTGCTCCACTCGCGGTCGATCCAGCCCTGGCCGGTGACATCGATGCTTTTGCCATCGATGACGATGACGCCTGAAACGGCGAGATACGGCTGGCTGTAATAATACGACGCCTGCCCGCGCTCGGATTTCACGCTGTAACCGCCCTCGCCTTGCAGGACCAGCGGCCGCGCGGTGTCGAGCCGCAGGCGATATGAAAAATCTTTCCCCGACGCCGTGAGGCCGAGCGGCGCGAGCGCGGCCGATCCCGGCGCCACAGCTTTCATCTGCCAGTCATCGATGAAAGCATTGAACGGCTCGGCTTCAACGCCGGCCTGCCCGACACCGCCGCGCGCGAACTTCTCGGCAAAGCGATGCGTGTTCGCGCTGGTGACCGCCGCGTGCCCCATCCAGAGCTGTTGCGTCGACCAGCCCTCGCCCGATGCACCCGGCGTGACTGCCTGACGGAACAACGTCCACTGCACGCCATAGCTCGCGCCATCGGCCCCCTTGAGGTTGGCAGTGAGGTACCACCATTCGATGCGATGGTCCGGATGCGCGCCGTGATCGGCGGGAAACGTCAGCGCCTTGCCGCGCACCACCGGCGCAAAGCCGCCGGGATCGGCGCCAAGTCCCGAGAAGCCCTGCCCGCGCACGGAGAGCGTCCCGGCGATCAGCGCCAGCGCGGCAACAACGGCTACGAAGCAGGCTCTAGCGTTCATCGGCAAAGATCTTCAGCAGCGTCACGGGGCGCATGCGCGCGAGTTTGAACATCGGCAACAAGGTCGCAGCGAAAGCTGCCGCAATTGCGACCAGCAAGAGCTGTGCAAGCTGGCCGGGAAAAACATCGAGCGGCAGCCGCCAGCCGAACGCCTTCACGTTCACCACCTCGACCAGACACCATGCGACGCCGATGCCGAGCGGCAGCGCCAGCAGCGCGGTCAGCAGCGCCAGCAGCATCGTCTTCAGCAGTTCGAGCGTTGCGAGACGGCGGCGGGTCAGCCCGAGCGCCCAGAGCGGTGCAAGCTGCGGCAAGCGCGACTGGCTCAGCGTGAGAAGACTCGTCAGCAGCGCCACGCCGGCGACGCCGAGCGTGAAGGCATTGAGCACCGACGTCACCGCAAAGGTGCGGTTGAAGATGCGCCGCGACTCGGCCTTCACCGTCGCCTGATCGGCGAGATCGCGCGGCGGCAGCGCGAAGGTGGCTTGCAGCCCCTGAATGATGCCAGGAATCGCCGATGATGCGGCTCGCACGGCGAACCGCGTGCGGCCCGCCTCCGGAAAGCAGCGCAGCAGCTGGTCGGTGTTGACCGTGATCTGGCCGCGCGGATTGCCGTAATCCGCATAGAACGCATCGATCGTGACAGTCCAATCTCCGGCTGGCGTCGGCAGACGCAGCGTATCGCCGAGCTTGAGATCGAGCCGGCGGCCCAACTGCTCGCTGACGAAGGCGGCGCGGCCGTCGCGCACGCCATCCCATGGGTTGGGCCGCGTTTCGAGCAGCGGCCACAGATCGCGATAGGTCGCGTGATCCGTCAATCCGAACAGTTCGACCGGCTCGCCGCCGATCCTGATATCCGCGCGTGCCGCAGGCAACACCGCGTCGATATCGCGCCGCTGCCGCAGCCACGCCTCGACCGCAGCCGCCTTTTCCGGATTCGGCGCCGTGACGTAGATGTCGGCGGCGAGCCGCCCGTCGAGCCAGCGCAGGAACGTCTTGTTGAAGCTGCCGACCATGGTGCCGACGCCGACGTTCACCGCGAGCGCCAGCAGCAAGGCCATCAACGCGAGCGACAGGCCGGAGAGCTGCTGGCGGCTGTCCGCCCACGCCCAGCGCGTAACCGCGCCGCGCGACAGTGCTTCGCCCGCATGCAGCAAGAGATTGAGCAGCACCGGCAGCGCCAGCGCTGCGCCGAGCAGTGCACCGGCAAGGACAGCGAATGCCGCGATCAGACTGACGCCGAACCAGAACGCCGCGAACGCCGCGAGCAGCGCGGTGGCTGCGAGCAATGCCTGGCCCGTCAGCCAGCGGCGTTGCGCGCTCTGCCAGGCATGGGGCTGCGCCGACGCCAACAAGGGCAAACGCAGCACGCGCACCAGCGCGCCCGCTGCCGCGACCAGCGAACCGGCGACGCACATGAGCAATCCCGCGGCCCACCATTGCGGCTGGATCACCAGCTGTCCCGGCACCGCCGCGCCGTAGAGTCCGCGCAAGCTCGCCGCGACATCCGGCAGCAACGCGGCGGCGATCAGATATCCGCAGACGAGGCCCGCCACGCCCGCAATCAGCGCCAGCATGACCAGCTCGGCGAGCAGCACGGCGATCAAGCCGCGCGCCGGAACTCCGCACGCGCGCAAGGTGCGCAACATCGGCAAGCGCTGTTCGAAGGCGAGCCCGATTGCCGAATGCACGATGAAGAGACCGACCAGGAACGAGAGCAGCCCGAACGCGGTGAGATTGAGATGGAAGCTTGCGGTGAGGCGCTGCAGATCGCTGTCGCTGCCGGCTTCGACCTCGCGCAGTTGCGTCCCCGCAATCTGCGACAACGGCAAGCGCGAGCCCGACTCCGGTCCGATCAGGAATCGCGAAATGCGATCCGGCTGACGCAGAATGCGCTGCGCCCAGCCGATATCGGCGACCAGCAGTTCCGGCGGAAAGTCATTCACCAGACGTAGCGGCGGCAATGCCTGACCGGAATCCGTCGTCAGCCTCGCCCCGTCGCGCCAGCCAAATTCCGCCGCGGTTTGCGGCGCGGCCAGCACCTGTCCGGCAGGCGAGAGAAAATCCTGCAACGTGACGTCGGTCAGACCTGGTGCGGGTCCGGCGCCACGCGGCAGACTGATTGGCTCGATGCCAAGCAGCCGGATGCTGCGATCAGCAATGCGGATACGTCCTTCCACGACCGGCGACACCGGCCATCCGGCGCGGCGCAGCGTGCCGAACAGCGCTTGCGGCACCGTCGCATCGTCGTTCGGCACCAGCATCGGCGTGTTGGCGCCACCGAACGCCGCCGCCGCACGATCGTAGCTCGTGCGCGCCTGCTGGTTGATCGCCTGCACGCCGGTCCACAACGCTGTCGCCGACATCAGCCCGATCAGCAGGGTCGCAAGCTGCATGCGGTGCCGCGACCAGTGGCTCAGCAACACCCTGAGAATCCAGACACTGCGGTTCATGCGAGCCGTCCCGCGCTGAGATGCACCTGCCGGTCCAGCAGAGCGGCAAGGCGCGTGCTGTGCGTCACCATCAAGAGCGCACAGCCGCTGCGCGCGACGAGTTCACGCGCGAGGCGCAGCACTTCATCCGCAGTCGCCTCGTCGAGATTGCCGGTCGGCTCATCTGCCAGAACGAGCGACGGTTTGATCGCCAGCGCCCGGCCGATGGCCACACGCTGCTGCTGCCCGCCGGACAATTGCTCCGGATACCGGTCGAGCAGATCGGCAAGGCCGAGCCGTTGCGCCAATTCGTGATGCCATGCGGCATCGAAGCGATCGGCGATGCGCGCCTGAAACGCGAGATTATCGCCGACCTTCAGGCTCGGAATGAGATTGAACTGCTGGAAGACAAGGCCGAGCCGGTCCCGCCGCAGCAGCGCGCGAACCCTTTCGCTTTCGCCCGACATGCTCTTGCCATCGATGACGATCTCACCGCTGTCCGACTCATCAAGACCTGCAATCAGATGCAACAGCGTACTCTTGCCGGAGCCGGATTCGCCGGTCAGCGCCACGGCCTCACCGGCGGCAACCTGCAAATCCACCTCACGCAAGACCGCCAGCGTCCCCTGCGGGAGGCTGTAACTCTTGCTCAGCCGCGACACCTTCAGCATCAACGCAAACGCTCGCTGGACATCCGAATTCGGTTGAGAACGCTATACCAAGCCCGCGGCTTTTGGCATACGGGAGGGAACCAGGCCCATCACAATGCGGCCAGCGCAGGGAGGATAGTCAGCATGAAGCCATCAGCCGAATTCGACGTGATCGTGTATGGCGCCAGCGGCTTCACCGGCCGCCTCGTCGCCGAGTATCTCGCCCAGCGCTACGGCGTCGGCAAGGACATCAGGTGGGCGATGGCGGGCCGCAGCCTCGACAAGCTGGCGCAGGTGCGTGACGAGATCGGCGCGCCGAAGGAGACGCCGCTGATCGCCGCCGACGCCGGCGATGCGGCCTCGCTCGCCGATCTCGTCAAGCGTACACAGGCGGTGTTGACCACCGTCGGCCCCTACCAGCTTTACGGCAACGAGCTGGTCGCCGCCTGCGCCGCGACCGGCACCGATTATCTCGACCTCTGCGGCGAACCCGCCTGGATGCGCAAGATGATCGACGCGCACGAGGCGACCGCGAAGAAGAGTGGCGCACGCATCGTATTCTCGTGCGGTTTCGATTCCATTCCATTCGAACTCGGCGTCTACTTCCTTCAGCAGAACGCAAAGAAGACATGGGGCGCGGCGGCATCGCGCGTGAAGGGGCGTGTGCGCAAGATGCGCGGCACCTTCTCCGGCGGCACCGCGGCGAGCCTGAAGGCGACGCTGATGGCCGCCGCGAGTGATCCGGGCGTCGTCGCGCTCTTGAAGAATCCATTCTCGCTGACGCCGGGCTTCGACGGGCCGAAGCAGCCGTCCGGCAACAAGCCGCAATTCGATGAGGACTTGCAGATGTGGAGCGCGCCGTTCGTGATGGCGGCAATCAACACCCGCAACGTCCACCGCAGCAATGCCCTGCTCGGCCATGCCTACGGCAAAGACTTTATCTACGACGAGATGATGCTGGCCGGCCCCGGCGAGAAGGGCGAAGCCACCGCCACCGCCATCGCCAAGGCGATGGCCGGCCCCGACGCGGCGATGGGCGGCAAGAAGCCGGGCGAAGGCCCCTCCAAGGAAGAGCGCGAAACAGGATTCTACGATCTCCTGTTCGTTGCAACCGCGCCGGATGGCAAGCAATTGCGCGCGGCGGTCGGCGGCGACAAGGACCCGGGCTACGGCTCGACCTCGAAGATGATTGCCGAGAGCGCGATCTGTCTCGTACGCGAAGCCCGCGACGTGCCAGGCGGCATCTGGACGCCTGGCGCCGCGATGGGCGAGAAGCTGATCGCACGCCTTACCGCGAACGCCGGCATGACCTTCAAGATGGAAGCGGCGTAGCGCTTACGGCTTGATCTTCGCCAGATCGAACGTGAATTCGTCGGAGCAGAACGCGCCGCCCTGAAACGCATCGGCGACAGGGTCCGGCGCGATCTGGCGCTGGGCCGCCATCGCGGCGTCCACATGGTCCTCGGCGCGGCCGATCGGCGCATAGCCGAGCTCGCGCGCCCGCGTGTTATCCCACCATGCGCGCGCGTTGTCCGACATGCCGTAGACGATTTCGTAGACGAGGCCCGGCTGCTCCAGTCCGATCCGGATCAGCGACACGAGATCCTCCGGCTTCAGCCAGATCGCCAGCCGCCGCTGATCCACCGGCTGGTCGTCGACATTGCCGATACGAATACATAGCGCACCGAGGCCATGCTTGTAGGCATAGAGCGCCGCCAGCGCTTCGCCAAAGGCTTTGCTGACGCCATAGCGCGTATCGGGCAACACGTGTTCATCGGCACCGATCGTCTGCGTGCGCGGATAGAAGCCGACTGCGTGATTGGACGACGCGAATACGATGCGCCGGACGCGCGCGAGCCGCGCCGCCTCGAACACATTGTAGCAGCCGATGATATTCGCGTTGAGAATGACATCCCATGGACCTTCGACCGAATAGCCGCCGAGATGGACGATGCCCTCGATGCCATCCATCAGCGCCTGCACGGCCGCAAGATCGGCAAGATCGGCCTGAATGAAGGTTTCGTCAGCGGCGAGATCGGCCGGGGGGCGGATATCGCTCAGGATCAGGTCCGGATAGAGCGGCTTCAGCAACTTGCGCAGCCGCGTGCCGATGCCGCCGCTCGCGCCAGTAAGAAGTACGCGCCGCATCGTCAGGAACGCACCGGCTTGCCGTTTGCGGGGATCGGCGCGGCAAGCCTGCGATAGCGCTCACGTCCATTGACAAGATGCTGGCGCATGGCGGCGCGTGCCTTGTCCGGCGCCCGCAGCTCGATGGCGGCGAGAATCATGTCGTGCTCGCTCGCGACCTTCTGGAGATAGGAGCGATCGTCGTCCAGCCGGATGCTCTGCCGCGGGATGATCAGCCCGCCGAGATACTCGAGAAAGCCGGTGAACCGCCGGTTGTGCGTCGCCAGCGCGATGGCGCGGTGAAAGTCGAAATCCTCCTGCACCGCGCGATCATCGCGCCGCGCGGCCTTGCTGAAAGTAGCCGCTGCCTGGCGAATCGCCTTCAGTTCCGCCGCGGTCGCGCGCTCGCTGGCGATGGCCGCGCTCTCCATCTCGACCGCCGTGCGCAGTTCCAGAAGCTCGATCACGCCCGAAAGCGATCCCAGCCCGTCCGGATTGATCGCATATGGCTGCTGCGCGGGGTCGGAACTGACGAAAGCGCCGGCGCCCTGCCGCGTCACCACGAGACCGCGCGCACGCAGCGCCGAGATCGCCTCGCGCACCACCGTGCGGCTGACGCCCATGGCGATCATCATTTCCTGCTCGGTCGGCAGCTTCGTTCCGGCAACGAGTTTCCCGGAACCGATCTGGTCGGCGATCCGCTCGACCACCTCCTCGGTGCGCCGCCGCGCCGGATTGAGCGGACGCAGCAGACCGCGCGGCGCAGCGGGTGCGTCTTTTGTCTTGCGCGGCAGCCTTGACGCTCGTTGTCCGGTCATCGTACAAATTTTGCTAACACCGCAACCACGCGGGGGCAAGACGTTTCGAAGCTTGCTCGCAAGAAGCCGTCAACGCGGCTCGTCAACGATGACAACGGGAGGATGCCATGTCGTATCGGATGCGCCGGCTGCCGCTGGCGATTGCAACATTTGCGGCACTCGCCGCCTTCGCCGCCCCGGCTTCGGCCCAGACCAAATTGAAGTGGGCGCACGTTTACGAGGTCGCCGAGCCGTATCACACCGAGGCGTTGTGGGCGGCGGAAGAGATCAAGAAGCGCACGGGCGGCCGCTATGAGATCGGCGTATTCCCGGCCTCGCAGCTCGGCAACGAGAACCAGATCAACGAAGGTCTCGGCCTCGGCACCGTCGACATCATCTATACCGGCACGTCGTTCGCCGGCTCGATCCACAAGTCGCTGGCGATTTCCGGCGCGCCCTTCATGATGCGCGATTTCGATCACTGGAAGGCCTATCGCGACAGCAAGCTGTTCCGCGATATCGCCAAGGGCTACGAGGACAAGACCCGGCACAAGATCGTCGCGCTGACCTACTACGGCGAACGCATGGTTACCGCCAACAAGGAGATCAAAAAGCCGGACGACATGAAGGGCATGAAGCTCCGCGTGCCACCCGCGCCGCTCTATCTCATGATGGCGAAATCGGTCGGCGCCAATGCGACGCCGATCGCTTTTGCGGAAGTCTACCTCGCACTTCAGCAGGGCACGGTCGACGGGCAGGAAAATCCGCTGCCGACGATCATGGCCAAGAAATTCTATGAGGTGCAGAGCCACATCATGCTGACCGGACATATCGCCGAGTCGCTGCTGAGCATCGTCGGCAACCACGTCTGGACGAAGCTCTCCGATGCCGACAAGAAGGTGTTCGAAGAAGTCCTGACCCAGGCCGCGGCCAAGTCGTCCGACCAGATCCGCGCTTCCGAGCAGAAGACGGCTGATGAGTTGCGCAAGCTCGGCAAGACCGTCATGCAGGTCGATCGCGCTGCCTTCCGCGAGGCTGCAATGAAGCTGCATAATGACGCCAGCGCCGGCGCCGGATGGACGAAGGCGGAGTACGACGCACTCCAGGCCCTGAAGTAAGTCCCATCAGGATCGCATCGGCTGCCTGAGACGCAGCCGATGCGCCCTTTTCCCGACGCCGCGCGGAGTTTCGCTTGACCGGTGCGCCCCAAAAAGCTCCCCCCGATCATCCCGAGCGTCTGATCGTCGTTCAGGACGAGGACGTCGTCATCGAGCATCATCCCGAGGACTGGATCGCTTTCGTACTGTTCTGGGTGCTGGCCTTCGTCGTCTTCCTGCAGTTCTTCACTCGCTATATCCTCAATGACAGCCTGGCGTGGACCGAGGAGATCGCGCGTTATGGGTTGATGTGCCTGGCCTTCATCGGCGGCGCCGTCGTCACCCGCAAGAAAGGACAGATCGCGGTCGAGCTGGTTTCGAACCTGATGGAGCCCGGCCCGGCGCGTGCGGCCCTGCTGGCGGCCGTCGACTTCATAACGCTCGGCTTTCTCGGGCTGCTCGCCTACTTCTCCGTCACCATCACCGAGCGAATGCACTATCAGCGCATGACCGTGTTCGATGTGCCGATGAGCGTGGTCTACGCCGGTGTCGGCTTTGGCTGTTTCCTGATGTTCGGACGGCAGGTCTGGGTGGTTTGGCAGAACTACCGTCAAGGCTGGCGCAGGCCGCATGAACTGGCCGAACAGATCAAGGCAGATTGAGCGGACGGTCGCATGGCAATCGTGGTTTTCCTGTTTCTGCTCGTTCTGCTCGCCGGTGTGCCCGTTTTCATCGCGTTAGCAGCCTCGTCGCTGGTCTACACCCACTTCATCGCGGGGATTCCGGACTTCGTGATCCTGCACCGCATGGCCGGCGGCCTCGACAGCTTTCCGCTGCTCGCTGTGCCCTTCTTCATTCTCGCCGGTAACCTGATGAACTCGGCCGGCATCACGAATCGCATCTACGATTTCGCGGTTGCGACCTGCGGATGGATGCGCGGCGGCCTCGCGCACGTGAACATCTTCGGCTCGGTGATTTTCGCCGGCATGTCCGGCACGGCCATTGCCGATGCCGCCGGTCTCGGCACCATCGAAATCAAGGCCATGAAGGATCACGGCTACACAACCGAATTTGCGGTCGGCGTCACCGCCGCGTCGGCCACGCTCGGGCCGATCATTCCGCCGTCATTGCCCTTCGTGATCTACGGCATGATGGGCAACGTCTCGATCGGTGCGCTCTTCCTCGGCGGCTTCATTCCAGGCATCGTGATGACGGCGTTCATGATGTTGTATGCCTGGTACTGCGCACGCAAATACAACATGGGCTCCGATCAGCGCTTCAGTTGGTCCGTCCTTGGCCGCACGTTTGTCGCAGCACTGCCAGCGCTTTTCACACCTGCGCTCATCATCGGCGGCATGACCTTCGGCTGGTTCACCCCGACGGAGGCAGCGATCGCTGCCTGCACGTGGGCGATCATTCTCGGCACCGTCCTCTACCGTTCGATGAGCCTGAAGCAGTTCTACAAGGTGACGATGGACACCGTCGAAACCACGGCGGGCGTGCTGCTGATCGTTGCCGCAGCCTCGCTGTTCGGCTGGGTGCTGACCACCACGCAACTCACCGAGAAGGCCGCCGAGGCGCTTCTGCATCTGACGACCAACAAGTACGTCATCCTGCTGCTGACGAATATTCTGCTCCTGGTCGTCGGCTGCTTCCTCGAACCGATCGCATCGATCAGCATCCTGGTGCCGATCCTGATGCCGATCATTCTGAAGGTGGGCATCGACCCGGTGCACTTCGGCGTCATGATGACGCTGAACCTGATGATCGGCCTGCTGCATCCGCCGCTCGGGATGGTGCTGTTCGTGCTGTCGCGGATCGCCAAACTGTCGATCGAGCAAACCACTATGGCGATCGTGCCGTGGCTGATTCCGCTGCTGCTGTCGCTGGTGGCGATCACGCTGATTCCGGAGCTGACGCTCTGGCTGCCGCGCACGCTCGGCGTGCTGAAGTAACCGGTGCGCTGAAATAGCGGCGTCCATTACCTGAATCATCATTGAATTAGCTCTGAGCGCCCGGCATTGTTGCCGGGCGCTGTCATTGATGGCGTCTCCAATCGTGCTGTCCTCTCAAAGGACGCACCAACAAGAAGCCGGAGCCGGCATGCGACTTCCTTTCTTTTACGGCTGGGTCATCGTCGCCGTCACATTCGTTACCATGGGCATCGGCGTGAATGCCCGCACGTCCTTCTCGCTATTGTTCGTACCGATCGTCGACGAGTTCGGCTGGCCGCGCGGGCTGACCGCCGGCGCGTTTTCGTTCGGCTTTGTCGTCTCGGCCGTGATGGGGCCGATGATCGGCCGGCTGATGGACAAGACCGGGCCGCGCACGGTGATGGAGCTTGGCACGGTGCTGATGGGCGCCGGTCTTCTGCTCGCCCCGCTGACGACGCAGCCCTGGCATCTCTACCTCACTATCGGCGTGCTGGTCGGCATCGGCAGCATCTGTCTCGGCTACTCCGGCCAATCGCTGTTTCTGCCGAACTGGTTCGCACGCAAGCGCGGCCTCGCTGTCGGCATTGCATTCGCGGGCGTCGGCATCGGCTCGATCACGCTGTTGCCCTGGATGCAGACGCTGATCGAACAGGCCGGCTGGCGCAACGCGAGCTGGACGCTGGGAGTGATCGTTCTCGTCGTGCTGGTGCCGATCAATTTGCTGCTGCGCAAGCGTCCGGAGGACATCGGGTTGTTGCCGGACGGCGAGAAGGTTACGGCGTCAGCAGCGGCGCAGCCATCGAACGTGGTCGATCCGGTATGGGCCGCGACCGATTGGACGCTCGCACGGGCATTGCGGACGGCGCGGTTCTGGTGGATCTGTCTCGGCTACTTCTGCGGCTTGTACGTCTGGTACGCGGTGCAGATTCATCAGACGAAGTATCTGCGCGAGATCGGCTTCGACGCGACGTTCGCAGCCTGGGCGCTCGGCCTTGTCAGCCTTGTTGGCATTCCCGGACAGATTCTGCTCGGTCATCTGTCCGACCGTCTTGGGCGCGAGGCGATCTGGGCGATCAGCAGTATCGGCTTCGCGATCTGCTACCTCGCGCTCATCGCGCTGCAGTTTCAGCCTTCGCCGCTGCTGCTCTATGTGATGGTGTTCACCCAGGGCTTCCTCGGGTACGGGCTGACGTCGGTGATGGGCGCAGTGGTACTCGAAATCTTCCAGGGCAAGCATTACGGCAGCATCTTCGGCACGATCATGCTGGCGGCGCTGGCAGGTGGCGCAGCGGGGCCATGGCTGACGGGCGAGCTTTTTGACAGGCTTGGCAACTACACGGCGGCGTTCTGGATCGGCGTCGCCGCAAGCCTGCTGTCGGCGCTGTCGATCTACATGGCGGCGCCGGGCAAGGTGCGCGCGGTTGCCGGCAAGATCGCCCGGATCGACACTGCGAAGCAACCAGCCGGATAGCGCACCTCTCACGCAAAGCACGCGCGCCGCATGCAGATCCCAGCGTTGACGTTTCTCATCGCGGATGGTCAGCTTTGCGCCATCTGCCGGGAGAGAAATGCAAATGAAGGACTACGGAAACTACGACGGCCTCGGCCTTGCGACACTGGTGAAAAAGGGCGAAGTCAGTGCAACCGAGTTGCTCGATGAGGCGATCGCGCGCACCGAAGCCGTCGATCCGAAAATCAACGCCGTTGTCGTCAGGCACTACGACTATGCCCGGCAGCAGATTGCGAACGGTCTGCCGGAAGGACCGTTCACCGGCGTCCCGTTCCTGATGAAAGATCTGAACACCATCGCCGGCACCGTCACGACCTCCGGCGCATCGCTGTTCAGGAATTTCGTCGCGCCGTCGAGCAACACGATCAGCAAGCGCTTTATCGCCGCCGGCGTCACCGTGTTCGGCAAGAGCGCCACGCCCGAGTTCGGCCTGATGCCGACGACCGAAACGCGCTTGTTCGGCCCGACACGCAATCCCTGGAATCTCGATCACTCCTCCGGCGGCTCGTCGGGCGGCGCCGGTGCAGCCGTCGCTGCGCGTATCCTTCCCGTGGCGCACGCGACCGACGGCGGGGGTTCGATCCGCATTCCCGCGTCCGCCTGCGGCGTGTTCGGTCTAAAGCCGACGCGCGCGCGGACGCCGCTCGGCCCCGATCGCGGCGAGGGCTGGGGCGGGTTCGCGGCCGGCCATGTGGTGAGCATCAGCGTGCGCGACAGCGCGGCGATGCTCGACGCCATCCACGGCCCCGAAACGTCGAGCCCGTATCAGGCGCCACCGCCGGAACGGCCGTATCTCGACGAAGTCGGCCGCGATCCCGGCAAGCTGCGCATCGCCTTCACCGACCGCTCCACCTTCGGCGATGCCATCGATCCGGAAATCACTGCTGCCGTGCGCGACGTGGCCACGATGCTCGGCAAGCTCGGCCATCATGTTGAGGAAGCGGCACCGGTGCTGCCGCAGGATCCCGCGCAAACCATCGGCGCCATCGTCGCAGCCAACACGGCGCTTGTGGTCCGGCTGACCGAACGGACCATCAGGCGCAGCATCACCGATCGGGATTTCGAGCGCCTGACCCTTGCCAACGCATCGATCGGCAACCGGCAGACCGGCACCGATTATGTCGAGGCGCAGCTCCATGCCTTCCAGATCGCGCGCGCGGCCGCCGAATTCATGGAAACCTATGACATCTTCCTGTCGCCCACACTCTGCATGCAGCCGCTCAGGATCGGCGAGATCAACACCATGGCGGATGAGCTCGGTCCGATCGGTCCGCTGCTTCGCCGCTACATCCCGGGCACCAACATGGCCAACATGTCCGGGCAACCGTCGATGTCCGTTCCCCTCGCCTGGAGCAAATCCGGGTTGCCGCTCGGCATGATGTTCACCGCGCGCTTCGGCGACGAAGCGACGCTGTTCCGACTGGCGGCCCAACTGGAGAAAGAGCGGCCGTGGAAGGACCGCAAGCCGCCGGTCTGCGCCTGATCGACACGGCTTCGACAAGCCGCCGCAGCGCCGGAAAGCCAATTGATATTTCGCGAATTTTCGCCAAGGCTGCATCCAAGAGCCGCCGATCCTTCATGCGGCCAGGGAGGAAACAGATGATGAAACGACGTTTCGCGACCGCGGTTCTGGCGGCGCTCGCCGCCAGTGTCTTTTCAAGCAGCGGCGCGATTGCCCAAGCCTCGAATCAGGCTTCGAACTGGCCGAATCGGCCGATTACGCTGGTGCTTCCGTTCGCCGCCGGCAGCGGCACCGACACCACGACGCGAATCATCTCGAAACATCTGGCGGATGCCCTTGGCCAGCAGTTCATCGTCGACAACAAGCCCGGCGCCAACGGCATGATCGCCGCGACCTACGTCGCCCGCGCGCAGCCGGACGGCTATACGCTGTTCGTCACCACCAACACCACGCACTCCGCCAATCCCTATTTGCTGAAGACCCTGACCTACGATCCGGTCAAGGATTTCACACCGATCGCGCGCACCGGCGACCTGCCGTTCATGCTGATCATCAACCCGCAAGTGCCAGCGAAGACGGTGAAGGAGCTTGTCGCCTACGCCAAGGCCAATCCGGGCAAGCTCACCTATGCCAGCGGCTCGTCGTCATCGAGCGTATCGGGCGCCACCTTCGCGAAGCAGGCGGGCATCGACATCCTGCATGTGCCGTACAAGAGCTCGCCGCCGGCACTCAGCGACGTGCTCGGCGGCCGCATCACCATGATGTTCATCGATGTGCTGACGGGCCTGCCGCACGTCAAGAGCAACGACCTGCGCGCGCTGGCGGTGACCACCAAAGGCCGGTCGGCGCTGGTGCCGGACTTGCCGTCGATGGAGGAAGCCGGGGTGCCGAACTTCGACATCACCTCCTGGCAGGGCTATTTCGGCCCGGCGAATACGCCGAAGGAGATCGTCGTCAAGCTGAACGCCGAAATCCAGAAGGTCATCGCCAGGCCTGAGGTGAAGGCCGAGCTCGCGACCCGCGGCATGGATGCCTTCTCCGGTACGCCGGAAGAGCTCGAAAAATTCGTCAAGGATCAGCTCGTGCTGTGGCAGCGGCTGGTCAAGGACGCTGGAATCGAACCCCAATGAGCGTGTAATATGCCGGCGCCGCTCCTGCGGCTCCGGCATCTGCGTTCAGTTTGAGCGAGAATGATCCGTTGGCGGTGCCGCCGGCCGCCTTGTCCTTGGATCGCTCGGTTGGGGTTGGGTGATGACAGTCACCGATATTGCGTCACGTACCTACAATCACGGCTGGCGGCTCGACCCCATCATCCGCAGCCTGCTCGATACCGACTTCTACAAGCTGCTGATGCTGCAGATGATCCGGGAACTGCACCCGGACGTGAATGTCACGTTCTCCCTGATCAATCGCAGCTGGCACGTCCGCCTCGCCGAGGTGATCGACGAGGGCGAGCTGCGCGCGCAGCTCGACCATGCCCGCACCATCCGCTTTACGAAGAAGGAACTGATCTGGCTCGCGGGTAACACCTTCTACGGCAAGACGCAGATGTTCTCACCGGGCTTCATCGCCTGGCTCGCCGACTTCCGCCTGCCGGAGTATGACCTGCGCAAGGTCGAGGGCCAGTACGAATTGCACTTTGATGGCCCATGGACCCACACGACCATGTGGGAAATCCCGGCACTCGCCATCGTCAACGAATTGCGTTCACGTCAGGCCATGAAGGGCAAGGGCCGCTTTGTGCTCGACGTGATTTATGCCCGCGCCAAGGCAAAGCTCTGGAGCAAGGTCGAGCGGCTGAAGCAGTTGCAGACGTTGCGCGTCTCGGATTTCGGCACGAGACGGCGGCACGGCTTCCTGTGGCAACGCTGGTGCGTCGAGGCGCTGAAGGAAGGTCTCGGCTCGGCGCTAACCGGCACCTCCAACGTGCTGCTCGCCATGGACAACGACCTCGAAGCGATCGGCACCAACGCGCACGAACTGCCGATGGTGATGGCGGCGCTGGCCAGGACCGACAAGGAGCTGCACGAGGCACCCTATCGCGTGCTCGACGAATGGCGGCGGACCTATGACGGCAACCTGCTGATCGCCCTGCCCGATGCGTTCGGCACCACCTCGTTCCTGCGCGACGCGCCGGAATGGGTCGCCGACTGGACCGGCTTCCGTCCGGACAGCGCGCCGCCGATCGAGGGCGGCGAGGAAATCATCCGCTGGTGGAAGCAGCACGGCCGCGATCCGCGCGAGAAGCTCCTGATCTTCTCCGACGGCATGGACATCGAAGGCATCGAGGCGACCTATCGCCATTTTGCCGGACGGGTCCGCACGAGCTTCGGCTGGGGCACCAACCTCACCAACGACTTCATCGGCTGCGCACCGGACGGCAGCACCGACCTCGATCCGATCTCGCTCGTGTGCAAGGTCACGGAAGTCAACGGCCGTCCTGCGGTCAAGCTGTCGGACAATCCGGAAAAGGCGACAGGCGATCCGGCCGAGATCGCCCGTTATCTGCGGGTGTTCGGAGATGCCGGACGGGTGCGCGTTCCCGTGAAGGTCTGAGACATCCACAGACGCCGACGGCGTAGCGCCGCGGTTAGATCAAGCAATGCCAGAGCGTTTCAAGGTGTGATGGAAGCGGATGCCTGCTCCCCCTCCCCCTGAAAGGGGGAGGTCAAGTGCAACGCATTTGATTCCGCGTGAAGCTGAAACGATCTAATGCGTGGTCCCGACCTTAACGGTGAGGCTTTCGTCGCCGCTGAACACCGTGACGTCGGTGTAATCCTGCTGAGGTGGCGATTCCTCGTACCGGACATCGATCTGGGAAATTACCTCGGCTGCGGGGCCTGATGGCGCGGCAGCCACGGCATCGAGCAACAGAATTTTGGGGTTGATGCCCTGCGGAACGCGATACTTCAGTTTCGCCGTCCATCCGGCCGTCGGCGTCTCCAGCTTGCCAACCACGATCAGCTTGCGGGGGCTGCCCGGCATGTTGTCGATCCATGCCTTGAACGAGTCCTTGATCAGCTTTGCCATGTTTGATCCTCCGGCGTTTGATCCTCCGGTGAGAGGCACGTATGCACGAGCACCGGCCGTGACCGGCAGGGCGGGGATCGCTCGCGCTGACGCGCAAGGATGCCCGCCCCGACCTTCAGCGGCGATGGCCAGAGTTGGCCATTGTGCACCCGCGCGGCAACCGCGATGCCGCGCGGGGAACCTGCGTTATGCGATGCGCCTGACGGTGCGCTCGACTGGCATCGAACGTTCCAGTACCGGGCCTGTGAGCCGACCCGCCGCGCGAAGCCGATGCAGCGTCGCCTCGTTCACCTCGTACATAACCGCCACGAGTTTCTCGCCGTTGACATCGCGCGGCAGGCCGAGCGGATGAACCGTAAGACCCGCGCCCTGCACCACCGGCAGACGATAGGCGCGAATCACGGCGGTCACGCCGGAGTAACCTTCCTCGAGACAGTACTCCTGCAAGCCTGCGAACAGTTCACAGTAGGTGTAACCATCCCGTTTCTCGCGCGCGACGGCGAGTCGCGACAGCTCGACGATATCGTCTTGCTCTGGTACCGGGCCCTCGACGAGATACGCGAACGTGTCGCTCAGCATGTGTGGCTGGGTCGATGGGTAGAAGCGCATGCAGCCGGCGATCCTGTCGTCGCCCGTCAGCGCGACGCCGTAGACAGCGTGTTCGTCGTCGTAGCGGTCTTGCTCATGTTCGCCGTCCAGATCGAAATCCGTCCAGCCGCATTCCTTGACAAAAATATCGTGACGAAAGCGAAAGAACTTATCGAGAGTTTCCCGGTAGCGAAGGCGACTGGCCTGATCGATGATGCGGATCATGACGTCCTCCTGCAGGTTAAACAGGAAGAGCCTCACGCTCCGTTCTGAAGGGTCTATGCGTATGACTCGGAATTGACGGTGGACGACTCAGGTGCGATCAACGCACTCATAGCGGGCATCATCCAGAGATTAACTGCCTGAGATAGGTTTTATAGAAAGTTTTCTTGCTCGACAATTTGCGCGAGCTGCGGCCGGACCGGATTGCGCGACCGGACGGCTAGTGTCCTGATTCCGAAGTTCGCGTTCATTGCTGCGACCTCGTTTGCGAACTGCGGAATCAGGACACTAGCAACTTATTGAACTGGTGTGGCTTTGATTCAGAAGTCCGCATGACGAAGGTGCCACAACGATGATGCGGACTTCTAAACCGCCACACTAGATCCGGATCTCCCCGCGGCGCAGCGACTCCGCAACGGCTTGCGTCTTGCTGAAGGAGTCGAGCTTTCGCATGGCGGATGCGATATGCTTGTTGACCGTGTCGGTCGATATCTGAAGGATACAGCCGGTATCCCATGCCGTCTTGCCGACGGCGGCCCACGTCAGCACTTCCTTCTCGCGCGTCGACAGGACCGCGGAATCGGCAACCGCGGAACGCAACCGCGCCAGCGAATTCACGGCATACATCGCCATCAGTTCCATCACCGCGCGCGCCGAGGTGCTGCTGTCGATATCGGGACCGCCGAAATTCACGGAGCCCTCATACCCGTGCATTCCATAGATCGGAATGCAAAGTCCCTGCGCCATGTTGTAGTCATGCGCAGCCGTATCCATCACGCGCGATCCCTTGGGCCGGTCGGCTTCGTAGGGCGCCTGAGTCCAGTAGAAGGAGTGCGCCTGGTTGCGCGCGTAGTGCACCACCGGGTCGTGGTCCTGGAAGTTCTCATGCACGTACTGCCGCAGCCAATCGTCCGGCCAGTGCATCAACATGATGCGCTGTTCGAACTCAGGCCGGGCGAGTTGCGGGCCGGCGATGATGGAGAAATTCCGATAGCCGAAGGTGGACGCGGCTTCCAGAATATTGCGCGTCAGAGCCGGAATCGACTCCGACTGCTTGAACCGCTCGATAAACGAAATAGCGGTCTCAAACGACTGAAACTCACCACCTCGCATTCTCATGTTCCCCAAACATAAAGAATGGAATTCACCACATCCTGCAACCATTTATTGCATGACCGGGCCCGCGATACAATCATCGGGAAAAAGCGCAAGCGGGAAAAAATGAGCCGTCGCCAGCGCAGCGCGGAAGCAGGACGCGGCCAGGAACGTCAGCAGAAGTGGCCTAAATCAACCGGATTCACTTGGTTTCGGCCACCGTGGTCGCGTCCCAATCCGCATCTGGCGGGGCGGCGATCGCTTGCTGCACACGAGCGATCATGATCCGCGACGGCGGATCGCCACCCGCCCGCAGCGCGTTCGCTTCTTCGAAACGCGAGATCGCTGCCGAGAAATCGCGCAGCCGGTACGCCGCAAGACCTGCTTCGTAACGGCCGACCCAGCTCGCGGGATCATCCGCTTCGCCGGTTATCCCGAGAAGTTCATAAACGGTCGCGCCCGCAGAGCGGCCGTAAACGGCAAGCCGGTCCAGTTCACGAACATAGATGCGGGTGCCGGCCAGTCTCCGCGTTTCCTCGCCGATCATGATCTGCGTGCCGTATTGCTTGTTCGCGCCTTCAAGCCGGCTCGCGACGTTCACCGCATCACCGATCACGGTGTAATTGAGCCGCACTTCCGAGCCGATGTTGCCGACCAGAATATCACCGGAGTTGATCCCGATGCGCACGCGCAGCGGTTCGCCGGCGTCATCACGAATATCGCTCGCACGAATGGCGCGCTGGATCGCCAGCGCCGCACGGCAACAGGCCAGCGCGTGGTCGGGATTGGCTGCCGGCGCGCCCCAGAAAGCCATCACGGCATCGCCGATAAACTTGTCGATGGTGCCGCCGTGCGCCTGAACCTCGGCCGAGACAGCGCCGAAATAACGCGACAGCAGCGGGATGATGCGATCGCCAAGCCGTTCGGACAGGCCGGTGAAACCGGCGACGTCGGCGAACAGGATCGTCATCGGCCGCACCGTGCCGCCGAGCTTGGCCTCCGTCCCCTCGCTCAGGAGGCGGCGGACTAGGTCGGCCGGGATGTATTTGCGGAACGCGGACAAGCCGGTCGCCATATCGGCGATCGCCCCCGAAAGATTATGAATCTCGTCGAGCCGCGAGGCGTGGCGTTGCACCTGATCCAGTTCGAAGCGCTCCACATGCTTGATCTCGTTCACCACCTTGATCAGCGGCGCCGCGATCAGACGTCGCGCCAGCCATACCGACAGGAGGCCCGCGCCAACGATCAGGAATGCGACGACGATCAGAAGCTGCCGGATCGTCGCCGACACCGGTCCGAGAAATTCGGCCTCCGGGATCACCGTCACCAGCGACCATCCTGGAAATGCCAGCGGCGTCAGATTGACCTCGTAAGCTTCGTCGTCCTTCTCGAACCGGGTGCGAAAGGCTTCCGCCTTTTCCGGAACGTAGACGCCGGCCGACTGCTTGAGTGCGCCGACCGCGACTGGAAGCAAAGGTTGGTTGGTCTTCACCGGCGTAGCCTCATCGGCGTCCGGATCGGGTGCAGCGATGATGCCGCCGTTACGGTCAAGGATGAAGACGGCACCGGACTTGCCGACCGTGAGATCGGAAAGCGCGCGTGACACCCGCGTCAGTTCGACGACAATACCGACGACGCCCTGGCGCTTTCCGTCGACATCGATTGGTCCGGCCAGCGTCACCGCGAGCCGCTGCCCGACCGGCAGGTTCGAGATGCTGAACCACTGCGAACCCTGCGACTCTATACTATCCTTGAACCAGTCCTGTTCCGTGACCTTGAAGGAGGTGGGTTCCGTCCGGCGACTCTCGAACTCGAAGTCGCCCCGGTTGATTTCGTAGTACTCGATCTTCTGCTCGACAGTGCCCGGCCCCGCCGGAATCTGGATGAGTTCGGCGGCGCGATCGCCGAGCTTGCGCGCCGCAGTAAACTCGCCATCAGGTCTTCCGAAAGTCACCCATGACAGACTTGGCTGCGCCTGCAACTGCGCCAGCAGCACGAACTCCCGCTTGTTTGGATCGTCCGCCTCGAGCACATGCCGCATGAACAGCGCGCGTGCGGCGATGAATGCGGACTTCGCTTCGATGGTGATCGCAAACAATTCCTTGCCGACGGCAGAAACGATTTGCTCGTTGATCGTCTTGGCAAGCGTCTGGCTGGTTGCCTCCGCAGTGCGCCACCAGAGAATATGCACGCCAAGCGCGCTGACGATGATCGACAGCAGCACCAGACCTGAAACAGCGAGACGAACGCCGATCCGCATGATGTCCTTTGCTTCCGGGCGCTCGATCCTAGCATCTGTTGCCTGTTTCGAAAGCCATCCTCAACATAGGACAATACGCAAATACCGGCCCGGTGTTACGCGAGCCGCTATTCACGCAATAGAGAGCGCTCCGGACCAAAGCCGGCGAGACCGTTTCGGCCGCCGCTGTCTATTTGCCTGATGGTGTCGGACTCGTGGTATCCGGTGGACAATCCCCGCGGGCCTGCATGCTCTTGCCGTCACTCTGAACCGTCGGCGCGGCGGAGTTCGCGTGACCGCCGGCCGAAGGCAGAATCGCGCTCTTGTCGATCGACATCGATGTCGTTGGCTGCTGCGCGTTGCCCACCGTCGATGGCGCGTTGCAGTTGGCATCCGTCTTCCTGGCCTCGCCCGTCGATGTCCCCATCTGAGCGGACAGGGGCGACGCAGCACAAATTGCGATAATCGAGGCTAGGGCAAGGCAGCGCATTGTCATGTTGGCCATGTGTCTCTCTCCCGTGATGAGACGGGAACCGATGAACGCAGCAATTGTTCCGCCCGGCAATCGGGGCGAACCAAGTCCAGGCTGCGGCGTTGGTTCGTGCAAGCCGATGGACTCAGTGGCGAAGGGAAATGTGTGTCTTCGCCGTTCCGGCTTGTGAAGCCCGGGAGCATGGCCCCTCAGCCACGCTCCCGCGGGCGCTTCATCGCAGGGAGAGCAATCATGACCCTTGAAATGCAGGCGGACGTCCGCAGCCGCGAAACCGCAGGCCTGATCGGCAGCGACAAGGTCGAGGGCACCGCGGTCTACTCGGCCGACGGCGAACGGATCGGCACGATTGACCGCGTCATGATCGAGAAGATCAGCGGCAAGGTCGCCTACGCCGTGCTGAGCTTCGGCGGCTTCCTCGGCATTGGCGACGACAAGTATCCGCTGCCGTGGCCGACGCTGAAATACAATACCGAGCTCGGTGGTTATCAGACGCTGGTGCCAGTCAAGACGATCCAGGGCGCGCCGCGTTATGACAACGCGGACGAGTGGGATTGGGAGAATCGCGATCGCAGACGCATTCTCAGCGACTACTACGGCGTCGCCTTACCGGCCTATTGATCCGTGCTGGCGCACACGCGAGCAGCGCGCCCGGCACAGCGACTACCACGGCGGCCACAATGCTTGGCCTGCCGCCGGCAAGACCGGAGCCGGCATGAGGAGGACAGCATGGCACGCCGATACGGGAAAAGTGTCGCAAAGAACGTCGAACGGGTGATGAAGAAGCGCAAGAAGGGCACGCTGAAAAGCGGTCGCAGCAGGAAAGTGAGAAGCCGCAAGCAGGCTATTGCTATCGCGCTCTCGGAGTCGCGGCGCGCCGGCGAGAAGGCGCCCAAGAAAAGCAAGAGAAAGAAGGCAGGCCGCAAGACTTCACGCAACAAGACTTCACGCAAACGGACTTCGCACAAACGGATGGCGAGACCGACTTAAGTTTCGGATTCCGGCTGCGCGCCGATGCGCATGAACCTTCGGACGGGGTGCTGCGACCCATCCGGCAGCGATAATTCAGGTCATCGACATGCCGCCCGATCAGCCGAAATCCACGCCGGCCGCTGCCAGCACGCGCCTTCCGCAATCGCCGCGGGCGCGTTGGGCCGCCCTGCTCGCGGCTATTGCGGCAATGACGGCAACGATGGTCGTGCTCTTTGGCGGCAACGGCGCGCAGATCGCGGATCATCGGTCAGACGCAGCCCGCGTTCCCGATCGTACGTGCCTTGAATGGGATGCCGATCCGCCGAGCATCCAGATCTTCGACGAGAGCATCAGGCGGGCGCACGTGAATGCATGGCGCGACGCCTGCCGCCATGCCGTTACGACTGATTCCAGCGCGCGGATGAAGCGCGCTTACGGGCGCGTGCTGATGGCAACCGGCAAACGTGACGAAGCCCTGCCGCAGTTCCGCGCCGCAGCCGCCGAGAACGATATGGAAGCGTGGCTGGAAATCCATCAGCTCTATCGTTCGTGGGAACGCGACCGTCCGATCGAAAAGCAACTCGTAAGGCGCGCGGAGGCGGAGCAAGCCTTGCGCGAGGCGGCCGGACTCGGGAGTCCGCGCGCGATCCTCACGCTTGCGGTGTCGCTCGAACGCGGCGACATGGTGAAGCGCGACATTTCCGAAGCGATCCTGTGGGCGCAACGCATCGCGAGTCATCCGCCCAAGGACTGGTCCGCGCAGGATGCCCAGGTCATGCTCGGCCGCGTGCTGGTGAAATCCGCGAATGCAAGCGACCGTGCTCGCGGAATGACCATTCTCTCCGCACTCCCGCGCGGCGACGCCAAGGCCGAACTCGCCCTGGCGATCCGCGCCGAACAACCCGAGCGCGCACGAGCGCTGCTGGAAGATGCGCTTCGCTCCTATCCGGGACATGCGGTTGGCCCGCTCGCAGACATGCTGATCAAGGGCGAAGGCGGACCGGCAGACCCAAAACGCGCCGTGTCGCTGCTGCAAGGCAAGGCGCACGACGTCGGTCTCGTGAAAGCAGAGCTCGGTAAACTTTATCTCGAAGGCAAGCTGGTGCCGCAGAACGTCGACGAAGCTGCGCGCCTCATCGCGCAGGGCGCGCAATGGGATTACGATCTACGGTTGCTGCTGGCCAGCATTCTGGCGGACAATCCAGTTAGCATCGGTTATCCTAAAGGTTTGCTGGCATCTCTCGCGGAAGCCGTTGAGGTGGGTGAGCCAGGTGCGATGTCTGCGCTGATCGGCCTCAAGCTGTCGGCCCATCCGCAGTTCAGCGACAAGGCAGGGGGCTGCGCCCTGATCCAGCAAGCGCGCGCTGCGGGCATACCGGCTTCGGAACACGATACCTCGGCTTGCCCGCGAATCTAGATTGAACAGAGAGATCAGGACAGACGAAAGGGGCTGGAGATTGCTCCAGTCCCTTTCGTGACGTCTGCGGCCTTCACATTATCGGGTCGGCGACGGCGCGCTCGGGGTTGCGGGTGCGGGTTCCGCCTGCTTCTGAACCGGCCTTGACTGACCCGCTGTGGAACCAACCGTCGACGGCTCGGGATTGCTCGCCGTCGGCGTTGATATGGTGTTGGTCGTGCTGCTGAAGGCCACCATTAGTGCGACAATTGCGGCAACAGCGACCAGTGCACCAATCACACCCAATCCCATTCCTGTTTCACGCACTTCGCCGGGCATGACGCGATTGGTTTCGTTGAGATCATCTCGCATCGGAAACCTCCTTCGACTTTCGATCGAACGAGGCATTAACAAAAGTTCATTGTCATCGTTCCGGCACAGGCAATCCACCTGCGCATCGCTGATGCGCGGAACGCCGCGCCTCGCTCCGCGTTGAAAGCTCATGGAAATCATGGAGGATGTGACGTCATGGACTGGAACCGGATCGAAGGGAACTGGAAAGAATTCAAGGGCAAGGCCAAGGAACAGTGGGGCAAGCTGACCGATGACGATATTACGGCGATCGCCGGCCGCCGTGATCAACTCGAGGGGCGCATCCAGCAGCGCTACGGCTATGCCAAGGACCAGGTTCGCAAGGATGTCGATGCCTGGTTCAACAGTTTGAACTAAACCATCGCTTACGCAGGCCGGAACTCGTTTCCGGCCTGCTTTCTTGCATGCCCGGGCTTTCTTGCATGCATTGAACCTTCCGACATTCGGGCGCGACAAAGAAACCGAATTTCCATTCCACCGTAACTATCGCGTCAGGATCAGAGACAGGCCATGCCACTGTTGCGTTACTTTGTTGTTGTCGGCGGCCTGTTGCTTGGTTGCTTTTGGGCGCTCGACGCGATGAATGGCTCGGCCGCGCCGCGCGCTCAGCAAGGCATGGCGCAGCAGGGAATGGCCCAGCGGGGTATGGCTTCGCTTGAAGCATGGCGCGCCGCCGAGGCGCGGAAAGAATCGGCCCGGCAGGGCCGTGAAACAGCCGAAGCGGTTGTGATGCCGGACATCGCCACGTTGCCACCGACGGCAGAACGGCTCGCTTATGAACGCCAGCTCGCATCCAATGCGATCCCGGCGCCTGTTGCGGTCGCCGAATCGCCGGACACCGTTTCAGATGCACGTGCCGAGATGGCTCAGATCGCGCCTCAATCGAACAAGCCCGTCGCCAAACCGAAGCCGAAGCGAAAGCCGGTGGTGGTCGCGAGTCAGAAGCCGCAACGCAATCCCGAGTTCGCGAACTCGTTCTTCGGCGGCATTTTCAGCAATTGATCCAATAATCGCGTATTTGACCGCGCGCCTTGTTCCGCGAAGGTATTTTCGCCACGCTTTCTCACATCATTGCCATATCTACCCCCAACTGACGCCCTTGGTCTGAAGGTAAGGCGGCGCTCGTCCGAAGAGATGAGGCACCGTGCAATCAGCTATTATTCCATTGATCGGGGCCATCCTGCTTGGCCCCGTTTTCATCGAGCCATCCGAATCCGAACGGCACGTTGCCGGCGCGATCAATGCCATGGTGAAAATGCTCGGCGATCAAGCAGCCGCGTTACCGCATATGCCGCTGCACGTTCTTGACTTCGCCGCGCGCCCCGACCCGTCATCACCGCCAGCGGCGCTCGTCGAGCCGCCCGCCGATGTCGCGATCGATGTGGTATGCCGCGCGCTTTCCGAAGCAGCGGACGCAAACGGGTTGCCGGTCGGATTCTTCGCGCGGCTGATCTGGACCGAAAGCCGTTTCCGTCAACGCGCCGTCAGTCACGCGGGCGCTCAGGGTGTCGCGCAGTTCATGCCGGCGACCGCCGCCGAATTCGGCCTTGCCGACCCGTTCGATCCGCTGCAGGCGCTTCCTGCATCCGCCCGTTTCCTGCGCAAGCTGCGCGATCAGTTCGGCAACCTCGGTCTCGCTGCGGCGGCATACAACGCCGGCGGCGGCCGCGTGCAGGAGTGGCTGGCGCGCAAGAAAACTCTCCCGACCGAGACGCAGAACTACGTTCGCGCCGTGACCGGGCACGATGCCGAGACGTGGACGCGCGATGCAAAGGAGCTTGGCCTCGAACACAAGCTGCCGCGCGCCGCCCCCTGCGAGGGCGAAGGCGGACTCTCGACCCAAAGCAAGCCGATCGCGATCAAAGTCGCGCTGTCATCCAACGCGAGCGAGATCGTACGCAAGGCGGAAGCTGCGGCCGAGGAAGCCCGCAAGGCAAGGATCGAAGCGGAGCGCCGCGCGCTCGCAGCCCTGCGCAAGAAGGGAAAACGGGTTCAGTTCGCGAAGGGAAAATCACGCCCTGCCGTCAAGGCAAAGGCTATTGCCGCGCGCAAATCTCTCAAGATCAAAGTCGCGGCTGCGGAACGCTGACTGGTATACAGCGGCTGACCCGATAGATGTAATTTTAATGGATTGAAACGGCGTCGCGAATCTAGCGTTATCTGGCCAACGTCATCCCCGAAGAGTACGAGCCATGTTCGGTCACGGCAGAAAGACGCGAGAACCCCGGCGCAAGCAGAACGCGAAGGCGTGGATCGCTTTTCCGGGTTCGTTCGGCGTCGTCGAATGCGCGGTGCTCGACATGTCGCCGAGCGGCGCGAAACTGTCGGTCCCGAACGCCGAGCGGCTTGGCGGACGATTCACCCTCACCTTCTCGGTCAGTTCGCGGACGGGACGGACCTGCGAGGTCCGCTGGCGCAAGGGCTCGCTGATGGGCGTCCGCTTCGTCTGAGTCATGCGTGAATACGGCTGACGGATATGTCCGCGTCCGGCGGGCTGCGTCCCCGGATCAGATCAGACGCTTTGTCCGCAATCATCATCGTCGATGCGTTGAGATTGGCCGAGATCATGCGCGGCATGATCGACGCATCGATCACCCGCAGGTTCTGAAGTCCGTGCACGCGCAGCTGATCGTCGACGACGGCCCACTTGCTATCGGCGGACCCCATGCGGCACGTGCATCCGGGATGGAACGTCGTCGTTCCCCGCTGCGTCGCCGCCGCGAGAAACTCGTCGTCGGTCTGCACGTCTGGTCCGGGAAAGTCCTCGCGCTCGTAGTAGGGTGCGAGTGGAGCGGATGCGAGAAGGCGCCGCGCCAGCCGCATGCCGGCGACGACGACGCGCCGATCGATCTCCTCGACCAGATAGTTGGTCTGAATGATCGGCGCCTCGAACGGATCGGCCGAGCGGCATCGCACGTAGCCGCGGCTTTCAGGCCGCTGCTGCCAGGCGGCAACTGTCATACCTGGCTCGTCTTCCAGTTGCCCCTGCACACCTTCCTTGTAACTCGCGGGTGTAAACGTCAGCTGCAAATCCGAACTCTCCGTCGTCTCGCCCGAGTGCCAAAAGCAATAGACCATTGTCGGCGAGAGGGACAGAATCCCGCGGCGCATCGCCGCCCACTTCATGGCCTCGATCGCCAGATTGAATCCACGCGCGCGCTCGTTGACCGTCTTGATATTCTTGACGCGGGCAACCGAGCGCGGCGCATAGTGATCCTGCAATCCCTCGCCGACTCCGCTAAGCGCGTGCCGCACCTCGATGCCGAGCGATTGCAATAGCTCCGGCGACCCGACGCCCGATAGCTGCAACAGCTGCGGCGAGTTGTAGGCTCCGCCGGAGAGGATGACCTCCTTGCGGGCGCGAACCTCGACGGACGCGCCGCCCCTCCCGCCTTTGGCATAGCGAACGCCGATCGCGCGTTTGCCGGCGAAAACGACCTGCGTCGCATGCGCGTGCGTGCGCACGTGGACATTGCCCCGCTTCATCGCGGGCCGCAGAAACGCAGTCGCCGAACTCACACGCCGCCCGTTGTGGATGGTTCGTTGCGCGTAGGCGACGCCTTCCTGCGTGCTGCCGTTGTAATCCGGATTGCGCGGAATACCGAGACTGACTGCGCCTGCAATGAACGCATCGCAAAGCGGATCGCTCCAGTCCAGATCGGTGACAGTCAAACCGCCGTCACGGCCGCGATAAGTCGCGTCGCCATCACCGATGCGCCGTTCGAGACGTTTGAAGTAGGGCAACACGTCCGCATAGCCCCAGCCGCGATTGCCGAGTTGGGCCCAGGTGTCGAAATCCTGATGCTGACCGCGGTTGTAGATATGGCCGTTGATCGAACTCGATCCGCCCAGCGTCTTGCCGCGCGGCGCGTAAATCTGCCGGCCGCCGGTCCAGGGCCCCGGCTCCTGGCTGTAACCCCAGTTGATGCTGGTGTTGTAGAATGTCTTGATGAAGCCCGCAGGCAAATGGATATAGGGATGCCAGTCGCGCGGCCCTGCTTCGAGCACGCACACGCTGGTTCCGGCGTCGTCGCTCAAACGGTTTGCAAGCACGCAACCGGCGGAGCCGGCGCCGACGATCACATAATCAAACGTATCCATTATGTCCTTGAACTAAAACACAATCAGTATTCATTGGATCCAGACTCAAGCCGTGACGGGATCGTGGGCATGGGCAAGTGCTTCGAGCACGGCCTTCGCGGTTGCGCGTGTTCCGTCCGGGCCTCCGATTTCCAACGGTCTCAGTCCTTTCTGAAATGCGTCGTCGACCGCAGACCGGACGAGACGTCCGGCGAGCCCGAGATCGCTGCGATCGTGTTTGTCACCGAGCCATTCCAGCATCATCGCAGCAGAAAGGATCATCGCGACCGGATTGGCGCGACCCTGCCCTGCGATATCCGGCGCCGTGCCATGACACGGCTGGAAAACCGCATGATGATCGCCGATGTCGGCTGACGGCGCGAAGCCCAGCCCACCGAGCAGCCCGGCGCCGAGATCGGAGAGAATATCGCCGAACATGTTCTCGGTGACGAGCACGTCAAGCTCCCACGGACGCCGCACCATGAATAGCGACGTCGCATCGACGTAAGCGTGATCCGCCTTGATATCAGGATTAAGAGCCGCGCGCTCGTCGAAGATCTTGCGGAAGAATGCAAAGCTCGAAAACACGTTGGCCTTGTCGACGCAGGTCACCGTTCCCCGGCCGGTCGTCGTCTTCCGTTGCCGCGCAAGGCCGAACGCGAAGTCGAACAGTTTCTCTGACACTCTCCGTGTGATGACGAGCGTATCGCGCGCTTCGTCATCCGTGCTGACCTGCTTGAACTTGCGCGAAGCGAACAGGCCCTCGGTCGACTCGCGAATGATGACGAAATCGAGATTGCGCGCGCGTGGATCGGCCAGCACACCGGGGACATTCGGCAGCGTCCGCACCGGACGCACGCCTGCGTAAAGACCGAACTCCATCCGCAGGTCGATCTGCGGCGCGATCTCGGTGCCGTCCGGATATCGGATCTCCGGCCAGCCCATCGCACCAAGCAGAATTGCATCGGCCTTTCGCGCCGCGGCCAATGCGGAGGCAGGCAATGCGACGCCGTGATCGCGGTAATGAAGCGCGCCGGCCTGATGCGTATCGAGTTGCAGCGAAATTGTGCCTAGCTTGCTCGCGACAGCCTTCAAGATTTCGAGGCACGGCTCCATGACCTCGATACCGATCCCGTCACCAGGAAGAACCGCAATATTGATTGAAGAATTCATTGTTCTTCGATGTTGTTGAGGATCGGTGATCCCGGACGCAGCAAATCCCGGACGAATGCATTCGCGGACATACGGGAAGAACCGATGCGGAAGTATCTCCGGAAATGCGAGGAAACGCCAGCAGCCGATTCATTGGCGCACTGCTGCACCGCAATGCATGCGGTCGCGGCGCTGCACACTTGCAGAACCATTGAATTGACGCTGGCAAACCGGCCATGCCAACGTCACCGAACGCTTCGATCGCGCTCACCCTCAGAACGAACAAGCAAGCAGCATCGCGAAACCCGCAACGCGCCATGCGCGCATGGCATCCGCATTTCAAATCCTGACTGGCATACCCGTCATTGTCCGGTGCCGCCTCGACGAGTCCGGCGCCCTAACGGAGTGACCTTATGAATCGCATCGCCGGCCGATCAGCGTTTCTTGCCCTGCTCAAGGATGAGGGCATCACGCACCTGTTCGGCAACCCGGGAACGACCGAACTTCCCATCATGCATGCGCTGAAGGATCATCCCGATCTCACCTACGTGATGGCCATGCAGGAAAGTCTGGTCGTCGCGATCGCCGATGGATTCAGCCGGGCATCCGGCCGGCTCGTCGCCTGCAACGTGCACGTCGCACCCGGCCTCGGGAACGCGATGGGCTCGCTCTACAATGCGAAGTTCACCGGAACACCGATGATCCTCACAGCCGGGCAGCAGGAGCAAGGGCACGGCCTGATGGAGCCGCTGCTGTACGATCAGCTCGTGCGCATGGCCGAACCGCTGGTGAAATGGGCGGTGGAGGTGACACGCCTCGAGGATCTGCCGCGCATCGTGCGCCGCGCCGCAAAAATCGCAACGACGCCGCCGACGGGGCCGGTGTTCATCTCGCTCCCCGGCGACATCCTCAATGCCGAAGCCGGAATCGATCTCGGCAGATCGACGCGGGTCGATACGCGCGTGACGCCCTCAGTGGAGGCGCTGCAAGCGCTCGTGAAACGCATCCTGTCCGCCGAACGCCCTCTCATCATCGTCGGCGACGAGATCGTGAAGAGCAACGCACTCGAAGAGGCCGCAGCATTCGCAACCGCGCTGGGGTGTCCGGTCTACCAGCAGACGATCGCCTATGGCGCGCATTTTCTCTCCGAGCATCCGAACTTCATGGGCGCGCTGACGCGCGTTCAGAAGCAGGTCTCCGACATCATTGCAGCGCACGATCTGCTCATCGTTCTGGGCTCGGACCCCGTGCGCATGTCCGTCTACAGCGAAAATTCCCCGATGCCGCCCGACATGCCGATCGTGCAAGTCGGGCTTGTCGATCATGACCTTGCCAAGAACTTCTCCGTGGAGATCGCGCTCAAGGCCGACGTGAAGGAAACCTTGCGCGTGCTCACCCCTGCCCTGATGGCCGCAGGAGGCGCTGATCTGGCCCGGCGGGCGCAGGACAGCACGGCAAAGCTTGCGCCGAAGAACTGGACCGCGCGGCGCAAAGCACTGGTCGAGCAGATATCCTCGAAGAGCAAGAGCTCGCCGATCGATCCCGACTGGCTCGCGCTTCAGGTAATCGAAGCGATGCCGTCTAATGCGATCCTCGTTGACGAGGGATTGACCTCGTCGCGCTATGTTCCATCGTTGCGCGCGCATCGCGACCGCTACGGCTATCACGCGCTCGCCTCCGGCGGCATCGGCTGGGCCGTGCCCGCGTCGATCGGCATCAGCCTCGCCAATCCGGACCGGCCGGTCGTTTGCTACTCGGGCGACGGCAGCGCGATGTACTCCATCCAGTCGCTCTGGACTGCGGCCCATCACAAGCTGCCGCTGAACGTCGTCATCGTCAACAACGGCGGCTACCGCATTATCAAGCAGCGGCTGCTGGCGTTCCACGGCGACGATCATTACGTCGGCATGGATTTCGCCGATCCGCCGGTGGACTTCACGGCGATCGCGCGCGGACTTGGACTGGAAGCGATCAGAATCGACGCGCCCGATCAGCTCGACGCACTTCGATCCGCGTTTAGGGAACCCGGACCCCGGCTGATCGAGGTCATGGTCGACGGGACGGTCTAGTCAGATCACAGAAAGCGATTACAGACAGACAGCGCCGGGGATCGTCACGTCTTGCGCGCCACAATGAAGGGCCGGATGTCCTTGCCTTTCGTTGCGTGGCTCTCGACAGCGACGACATCGAAGCCGGCATCGCGCACCTGCAGATGCAGATCGGCCTTGCGGAAAATGCTGGCATGGGGCGCCAACCCAACCGCGCGCATCACCGGCAGGGCCAGCGGGATCAGAAAATTCATCTCGCCGACGCAGGGCGTCTTGGAGATGAAAAGACCACCGGCGGCGAGCAGACCGTGAATGGCGCGCAGCGCGCCGGGCAGATCGCGGACCAGATGAAGATAGTTGAAGCCCAGAATCGCATCGAATTGTGCCGACCCGGGATCAATCGCCTCCACGGTCGCCGTGCGGAAGGTGAGGCCCGGGACAGGGCTGGCGGCGCGCTTCTCGTTGGCGATAGCGATCATTCCTGCGGATATATCCGTCGCGAGATACTCCCGAACGCCATCTGCGAGCAGCAGCGCTGTCGTACCGGTGCCGCAGCCCAACTCTAGCACCCGGTCGTTCGCACCCAGCAGCGCGCGCGTCCGGTCCACCGTGCGGTGATAGCCGGCCTGATCGGCGATCACGCTCGCGGCGTACTTTCGTGATGTCCGGTCCCAGAACCGGATATCGTGCGCAATACTCATGATGATGGCTCTTGAACTCGTGATCCCGCGCCGATCCTTGAACGACGCATGGATTATTGGACCGGGATGCGGGTGTCCAGTGTCGTCCCGCGCGCATCGGCGGCACGCGCATATTTCGGCGCCCGGACCGCCCGATGATCCGGACAGAACCGTCTTGAAAACGTCAAAGACGGTCCTTCCGGCTCCATCCTTACGCAGCGCGGACGCTGGCGAGGAACTTCTGCACTTCCATCTTGAGACGGGTGCTGTCGCTGGAGAGCATCTGCGCCGCGGAGAGCACTTGCCCGGAGGCTGCGCCCGTCTCACCGGCGCCGCGGCTGACGTCACTGATGCTGTTGGCGACCTCGCCGGAACGCTCCGCTGCCTGCTGAACGTTGCGGGCAATCTCCTGTGTCGCGGCACCCTGCTCCTCGACCGCGGCGGCGATCGTCGACGAAATTTCCGACATCAGATTGATCGTCGCGCTGATCTCCTGAATCGTCGTCACCGAATCATGCGTTGCCGACTGCATGCCGGCGATCTGCGCACTGATCTCGTCGGTGGCTTTCGCGGTCTGCGACGCCAACGCCTTGACCTCCGATGCGACCACCGCGAAGCCGCGTCCGGCTTCACCGGCGCGCGCGGCTTCGATCGTGGCATTGAGCGCCAGCAGATTAGTTTGCTCGGCGACGGCCGTGATCAGCTTGACCACATCGCCGATGCGCGCGCCGGCCTGCGACAGCTCCTTGATGCTGGCGTCGGTCTTCTGCGCCTGCGTTACCGCGGTGCGTGCAACGCGGCTCGCCTCCTGCACCTGACGGCTGATCTCGTTCACCGACGAGGTGATCTCTTCCGTGGCGGCGGCAGTGGATTGCACGCTGTTGGAAACGTCCTGCGACGCGCCGGCAACCGCCGTCGACGTCCTGCCGGTGCTTTCGGCGGTTGACGTGAGTGTGTTGGCGGCGGCTTCGAGCTCGGTGGACGACGAGGACAACGATTCGACCAGCTCGCCGATCAGGTTCTCGAACTCCTGGATCAGTTGGTCGACTGCCTGCTGCCGGCGTTCGCGCTCCGCCTGCGCCTGGTTGCGCTCGGCCTGCATCTGCTGATTGGCGATACCGTTCTCCTTGAACACGAGAACGGCGCGCGCCATGTCGCCGATCTCGTCCTGACGTTCGCGATGCGGAATGTCGGTGCTGTAATCGGCATTGGCGAGGCGCGTGACCACGCCCTGCATCTCGACGATCGGCTGCACGGTGCGGCGGCTGAATACAAAGTAGAGAATGGAGATGAAGCTCGCCACTGTCAGCACCAGAATGATGTTCACAAGGATCATCATCGTGGAGGCGGCGTTGCGCGCCGCGACCACTTCGGCCGTCGCGCGATTGTTCATCTTGTTCTGAAAGGACTGGACCAGGTCTGTGATCTTGGCCTTCCCGGCGGCATAATCGTTGCCGTAGACGTAACCGCGCGCCTGATCGAGCTTGCCGTCGGCGACGGCTTGCATCGCCCGCTCCTCAAGCTTGATCAGGGCATCGGAACTGTTCTTGGCTTGATCGATCAGCGCCAGTTCGTCGGCCGGCGCACCGAGTTCTTTCAGGCGGGTGACGACGCGATCGCGGCTCTTGGTTTCCTTGACTTCGCGCCAGTAGTTGTCGAGGTGCTTCTTGTCGCCGGTCACCGTATGGAAACGCACCTCGTCGGTCAGATAGTCGGAGGCTTTCGCAAGATCGAGGCCGAGCTGCTTGAATTCGGCCGCTCGCGCGAGCGCTGCACGCTCGGCATCCACGTTCGCCTGTGCTCGCCAGATGAAGAAGCCGGTCAGGAGGGAAAGAACCACGGTTGCGCCCAAGGACAATTTCGTGACAGCCGCAAGACGCATTTCGGGTACCGCCTTTCTGTGTGATCCAGGAATCTGAATCGGCTCGCTCACTTGAGCGCCGGTAAAATTTGCGGGGAGATGTCCTAATTTGTGTTTAACAAGTTATTGATCGCGCACCGGCATCGCGGTTGCTCGCATTCGGCGAGTTATGGCACGAGGATACACCTCGATCCGGCTCGCCGGTCACACTCGTGTCGCGGAAAGCCCTGCACCGCAGGCGCTAGTGAAGCGCGCTCGTCACGGCTGCACCACTTTCGTCACGGGCGGCGCATGCACGCGATCAGACATGCGCGAAGAAATCACAACCATCAGGCTAACAGCGCGTCATTTTGCAGCCGCCCGGCGAGCGCCGGCACGCGAATGTCGATGTGTCTTTCTTGATGACGAGTTCCTTGAAGGGTGCTTCACGCGCCGCTTTTTTATGGCCTCATCCGGCACCTTTTGTCCGACCGCAAGCAGGATGCTCTCGCGCAGCCAGCGATGACCGGGATCGTCCGTGTTTTTCTCGTGCCACATCATATGAAACTCCTGCTCGGAGATCGGCACGGGCGACGGGTGAATCGTCAGATCGAAAAGCGGAGCGGCGTATTCGGCGAAACGGCGCGGCAGAACCGTTACGAGATCGGTATTGCCGATGATCGCAGGCACCGACCACACCTTGTTCACCTGATAGATGATGCGGCGCGCTCCCGCGCGGGTGGTGATGTCGCGATCGATATTCACATGACCGCGCAGCTCGGGAATCATCGCGACCTGCCCGAGCGCCATGAACGTCTCCCGATCCAGCACCTTGCCGATGCGCGGATGATCGCGGCGCGCAACGACGACGTGCTCGCACGGCATCAGCGGCACGATGACAAGCTCCGGCCGGCTGGTGAGAAACGGATAGCAGGCGAGATCGAGCGTACCGGCCATCAGTTCATCGATCACCATCGTATGCGACGCGGGGCGCGTCGCGATGCTGATGTACGGTGCCGTGCCATCGATCGCGCGCAGCAGCGGAGGGATCAGAAGCGGCTCGATCGGATCGGCGACCACGATCCGGAACTGCCGCTTGTAAGTCGACAGATCTATCTCCGCCTCACCATCAAGCTGCGCGCGAATGATACGGAGAGCGTCGCGGATCGACTCAATCATCTGCTGCGAACGGATGGTGGGCCTCACCCCGCGCCCCGCACGCACGAACAGCGGATCGTTGAAATGCTCGCGCAGCCGCGCAATCGCGTTCGAAACCGCTGGCTGCGTCAGCGACAGCTGACGCGCCGCATGGCTGATGTTGCCGGTGGCATAGACCGCGTCGAAAACAACAAGCAGGTTGAGATCGATGTTTCGGATGTTCTTCGAAATCATTCCGGCAACGAACCGATGCGTTAGATGAAGTATTCCAGATGATGATACTTAGAGATCGAAACAACCACCGGTGCAAGCCGTAATGAAGGCCTGCGGCATTTGTGAGCGGAGCAGGCTGCGATTTTCGCGCCGGCATGTTTGCCCGCGATATCATTTGCAGTGATGGTGCGTATTCAGAATAAGAATTTCTTGCGCTGTATGCGCTCCCCTATGGTGCCGGCCGACAAGACAGACATCGCAATCGCGATGTAATGGGGGATAAGGCCGGTGCTCAATTTGCTTTCGCGCGCGCATGCGCGCGCTGTTCGCTTGTCTGCTTCGGATAGCGGACGCGCCGCCGCTGTCGCAGCGATTCTTCTGATCGCGCCGGCCCAGGCTGCAGCCGCGGACAAGACCTCCGCACCGAAATGGTCTCCCTGGCTTGAATTCGGCGGGTACTATTCAAGCGAATCCTCACGCGGCGAGGCGGCTGCCTTCGCCCCCCTCCTGCAAAACCAGTCCAGCCTTTTCTTCTTCGATCTGCGCACCAAGCTGTTCGAGCAGGCGGTCAATGAAGGCAACTTCGCGCTGGGCTACCGGCAGATGATCGGCGACTGGAATCTCGGACTGTGGGCCGGTTATGACCGCCGGCGAACGGCCTTCGGCAGCGTGTTCAACCAGGTGTCGGCGGGCTTCGAAGCGCTGTCCGCGAACTGGGATCTGCGCGCCAACGTCTACCTGCCGCTCAATCACGAGAAGCTGATCTCGCAAACCACGACGACCATCCCGACGAGCACCAGCGTCGCCATCGTCGGCTCCG